>PBEX01000003.1 GCA_002718515.1 Phycisphaerae bacterium | reverse complement strand
GGTTGGGGTGGTGATGCAGGATATGCATGGGTAAGGAAATTGGTGAGACAAATGGATGCAGCAGATCAGAAGCTCACAGAGCGCCCCACCTATCGAGCAGCGTTTGGTGAGATAGCGCTAGCAGAGGTAGATGGGTTAGTGGTGGTGGTAGATGATGGCCAGACGATGGGCCGCCCATTTATCACCCTCAGCGCTGGTAAGGTCTCATCACGCCTTTCAGGTGATCTCATTTGTGATGTAACCCCAGAGCACCTAGCTGAGATCAAGCGGGTCTTTGATGCTCGCAAGCGCTCTGATCCTGTGATCATTGATTGGAATCACCAGAGCGCCCCCGGGGGGCAGAGCACCCCAGAGGAGAGTGGCGCACTGGGTGAGATTGCAGAGCTGCGGCTCTCAGAAGATGGGCGGCAGCTGATCGCTGTGCCCGTCTACAATCAGCGGGGAGCTGAGGTAGTGGCTGCTGCTGGCGGCACCCTCTGGAGCTCCCCAGAGTTTTTTCTGGGTGATGTCTACGCCAGAGAGAGCGGTAAAAAGACCGGCTCTGCTCAATTGCTAGCTGTCACCCTCACCCCCCGCCCTCAGCAGGCAGCGTCTGCGCTTGAGAGGGTCACACTATCAGAGGAGATGAATCTGATGGATGCAGCAGAGATTGAGGCGATCAGTGATCTCGATCAGGCTAAGGCGCTCCTAAAGCAAAAGGATGCGTTGGTGCGTGAGCTTGAGAATCGTTTGAAGGCATCCCGTGAGGAGATGGCTGAAGAGAAAGAGGAGGAGTCAGAGGAGATGGCAGAGGTCAGCTCTGATGATGAGGAGAAAGAGAACTTGGGCGAATATAAGCGCATGTCAGAGCAGCTCACGCAGGCCAACAGCGCACAGGCTGCCCAGATTCAGGCGCTCACTGAGCAGGTGCAGGCGCTCGCAGAGAAAGAGGCCACTGGCCGCCGTGAGGCAACGATTGGTGCTCTTCTTCGCAGTGGGCGGATTACTCCAGCAGAGCGCACCATTGCAGAGCGCGCATGGGTTTTGGCAGAGTCAGGGGATCCTACATTTCTCAACATGTTTGAGGAGCGCCCCGCAGAGCACGCGGTTTCTCTTTCAGAGATTGGCCACGGTGCCAGCGGGGAAGAGATCACTCAGGCCACTGTTTTGCAGCGTGCGCGTGAGCTCGCCAGCTCTGAATCTATCACTTTCTCTGAGGCTTATGAGCGCCTCAATCGAGATGAGCCCGCTCTTATCAAGAGCGCGTTTGGGGGTTAATGATGAGCGCTAACAACAGCACGATCATTTCGCGGGTGGCTGCTGCCACTATCACTGCCCTGCAGGCAGTCAAGTTTGATGCTAACGGCAAAGTCACCCCATGCGATACACTGGGGGAGATTGCCTGCGGCATTGCCCAGCGCCCTGCGGCAGCGGGTGAGGTTGTTGAGGTCTGCGTGCGTGGGCTTACTAAGGCGATTGCCGGGGCAGATCTCACAGAGCAGGGGCTCTTAATGGTCAGCGCTGCGGGTAAGGTCGTTGATTTCGCAGCAGGCGCTGGCCAGTACAGCGTTGGATCTTGGATCCCCAATATTAACCACACCACCACCGCTGATGATGAAGAAGTTTTTATCATCTTTGATGGCGCATCAGAGCAGGGGGCTTAATCAATGGCAAGCGGCGGATATAGTAGTATTCATCCAGTTAACGAAATCCTGCGGGATGTTGTTAATGAGGCAATTCCCAGTGATAGCCAGCTGATCGCGCACCGGGCATTTGAGCCCATTCAGGTGCAGGATCGCAGCGGGACAATCCTCATTGAGGAGAGTCGAGCGTTTATGGGTGAGGCAGGGGCAGACCCCCAGCGTGCGCCTGGTGCAGCACGGCAGGCGCTCTCTCATTTCACCCGATCAAGCACTACCTACAAATGCGAGATCTACTCTTTCTGTGATTCCATCCCTATGGAGGATATCGCAGATAGCCAGTATCCAATGCAGGAGCAGATGCGCAGCGCTCGACGGGTGAAGCGTGCTCTCTTGCTGGCTGAAGAGAAGAGAGCAGCAGATGTGCTCTTTGATACGGGGTCTATCGCTAACACCACCCCTGCCACCAAATTCAACGCAGCAGGGGGTGAGCCCCTCACCTTCATCTCTCAAGAGATTGATACTCTGCGCGCAGCCAATCATGGGATCATGCCTGACACCATGATCCTTGGTTATGATGTATTCAGAGCTCTGGGACGAAATCCTGAGATGCGTGGCTACATCACCACGGGTGCTGGTGGCGTGGCCTCTGGTAATCGCCTGCTGCAAAATGATGTGATCCTTGAGGTGCTCCGTGATCAGCTTGGGATCCCCAACATCTTGGTAGGTGCTGCGCGTCGTGAGACTGCAGTAGCTGGGGCCACCTCTAGTGAGGCGCAGATCTGGGAAGCTGAGACCATTGGCCTCTATCTCATGCGGGGTGGAGATCCACAGGTAGGCCGCAGCGGAAACGTCAAGGTGATGCCACTCTGCGCTGTTGATCTGCGTTTCCAAGATTATATCGCTGGTGAGTATGATGATCTTGATATGGTGCGCAAAAATGTCTACGGGGAGCACGTTCAACAGTTCAAGTTGATTGATGAGACCCGGAGGCGACTCATCACCAACTGCCTAGCATAAGGCACGACTGTGGGCTGCCCGCTGTGCTCACAACATCATCATCTGGCTGAGTCCGGTGATGATCGCGCTCTGGCTGATCTAGCCTCTCAAATAAAAGAGGCAAACACAGCCAGACAGCGGGATATATTGAGGGCTACCCGGGCGCAGCTGCGCCTAGAGGCAGACCTTGATAGAAAATTGAGGCGCTCTCTGCGAGCTGCAAAGAGCGCAATCAGTGATGCAGTGCGGGGTGCCGCTGATAGCGGAGACCTGCAATCATTGCGCAACATGAGGCGCACCGATCTGGATGAGTGGCTGCTAGAGGCAGGCCTTGCAGATCTGGTGCTCGATATTACTGAGGCAGAGCGAGACACCCTTTCAAATGTAGAGCAGCTCTTGCTGGCCTCAGATATTGGTTTTGATGTGAACGCTATTGAGGGAGTAGGGCAGGCGCTGGCTGATGACACCCTCTCTGGCATCATTGATGATGTGATCATCCCAGACACCCAGAGAGCAGTGCGTGATGCACTAGCAGGCGCTGTGTTTACTGCTGATCCTGCTGAGGTGATCGGCTCTCTGGATGCTGCGCTGCGCTCTGCAGAGGGCAGGCAGATCACTGAGGCGCGCACTAAAATTGCCTCATTTGGGCGTGAGCTCACTGCTGTGGCTGCAGAGGCTGCAGGGATAAATCACTATCTCTATGTGGGGCCATTGGATGGCATCACCCGGGCATTTTGCAGAGAGCTAGTGGGCAAAACGTTCACTCAGACGCAGGTGCAGGCGCTGCGCAATTCGCAGATAGAGCCACCTCTGGTGAGGGGTGGGGGCTACAATTGCAGGCACAGCTGGGCACCAGTATCTGAGGAGCTGATTGAAAGCGCTGGGCTCGATAAGGGCACCAATGCTGATGTGAGGCGGGCTAACCAGAGAGCAAAGGCAGAGCGATGAAAGCAACTCAGAGTTTAGACTATGCCCTCTACTGGGACGCACCCAGCCCTCTGCAGGCTGCGCCGACTATTGGCTACACTACGCCAGCGGGCACAGTGCAGGCACCTGCCAGCATGAGCGCTGTGAGAGCTGCGCGCACTGTCACCGCTCTAGATGGTGATAGGCGCACCCTCACGCTCACTGCGGGTGATGATAGCCAGTATCTGATCGGCCCCACCACTGGCAGAGCGTTTCTCATTACTGCGGGTGATGGCATTTTCTCTGTGACAGTTGATCGCCTAGAGGGCACCACTGCGATCCTAGCTGATGTGTTGCCCCGGGGGCTGTCACTTACTGCATCAGCAGAGCTCAGGTGGGCTGGTTACACCTACACAATCCCAGCTGCTCACACTGGCACCAGGGGCGTGCTGGCTTGGCGCATCAGTTACACAGCCACAGCCACCCCCACCAATGAGCCAACAGGTGCGCAGGGTACAGTGCAGATTGTGCGGCACCCATTCGCCACAGGGGTGCGCTCTAGCTCACTGATTGCCCAGATGCCACAGCTGGGGGATATGATACCCCGCAGGCAACAGGATCTTGAGCCGCAGATAGAGGCAGCGCTTGAAGAGCTGGCGCTGCGCATCAGAGAGCACATAGGCCCTGAACAAACTGAAGACGATATTTTTAACCCTCATGTTTTTGCCCCCGCTCATAGATACCTAGCAGCTCAGCTGATCTATGAGATGAGCGCTCAATCTGATCTAGCTGATCGGGCTGGGGAGCGCGCAGCAGATCTGTTAGAGCGCGCTCTCAAACAATTGGTGCTCGATACTGATGATGACGGGCTGATTGATGCAAATGAGATTGATGTGCGCAGGGCAGGTGGCAGCCCCACTGATGTGCGCGGGGTGTTCTCTCTCCCATCAATCGAGCCAACTGAGGGGGAGCGAGTGATCGCTCAGCAATTCCCCCGATGGCGCGGGATGCAGCACTGATGCCCACCAGAGTGAAATTCACCACATTCACCCTGCCAGCAATCTGGACAGCTGCAGACTCTCAGGCCACTGCTCTGGATACGGTAGCCCTGATCAAGAGGCGCATCTATCGGGGGCTAGATTCGAGAGGCCGCCCATTTCTCAGCTACAGCACAAAACCCATCTATGTGCCTAAGAAGGGTGCGAGGTTAAAACCTAAAGGGGGGCGCAGGGCTAGAGGTGGCAAAAGTGTTTATTATGCTGGGGGGTATGCTGAATATAAGAGGCTCTCACGCAGGCGGGTGGCTGGGGGCTCCAATCAAACAGCAGAGGTAGACCTCACCCTCAGTGGGGCGCTGGTGAATAACATTCAACCCCTGCAGGCCACTAGGACCGGATATATCATAGGCCTCACAGGTGCAGTGCGGGGCTATGGTTATGAGGTTAATGCTAGGCGCCCATTTATCGGGCTCAGCCCTGATGATGTGAGGATGCTCACTGCAGCTGTGGCTGCTCGAATTAGAAAGAAGTTGCGCCGATGAGTCAGGGCATATCTGCAGCGCTTGATCTGCTCATTGGTAGGTTAGAGGCGCTTACACCTAAAACCGATTCAACGCAGGGTTTTGTGTGCGTAGATGCTGCGGGTGGGCAGGAGCTACTCACAGATAGGCGCCCCAATACTCTCAGACTATTTGAGATGCGCATCACAACCCCAGCCCATGATGATGGGCAGGCAGGTATCACAGGGCGCAAGCGGGCCACAATTGAGGTGAGGGTTCGCTATGATGTGCCCCGTGATATTGGGCTACAGGAGCGCATAATGGGTGAGGATGCATCACAGATTGTGAACAGCCTGCGCGATCCTGCCTATGCTCTACCCACTACAGGCATCACCTCACTGATCACAGGTGAGCCCCTCACCACCCCTGTGCTGGGGCAGGATGGCAACCCTCTTGCCTATCTGCTCTCTGTACCATTTGATCTGCTCTATCAGGAGGCCTAGAAATGGCAGTAACTCACAGATCTCTCTCAATTGTAGGTGAGAGCTCATTTGGCTCTCTAGGCACTGATGGGGTACCCAGCCCCTCTGGCCTCACATTTATCAGCATCCCCTGCGAGCGTGATCCCATTGTGGTGCCAGGTGAGCCCCCAGTGTCTGAGCGCACTGAGGCAAGAGATGGCCCGCATGGGCTGCCGCCAGAGCTCGACACCACCAGCGTGGGAGGCACTCGCCAGCAGAGGCGCACGGGCTCACTGAGCGTGCGCTGCGATTTCACCACACTGGGCAGCAGCGCTGCGAATTATGACGCCACAGCGCTGGGCCTCCTGCTGGGTGCTGGATTCTCACGCACTATCCCGGGCGCTGCCTCTGATACTGTCACAGCCCCCGCAAGTGATAATCGATTTACCCCCACAGCAGCTGCCTCATTTAAATTAGGTGGTTTGATTGGGATTGAGCTTGATGGGCGCGCAGAATATGCGCATGTCACAAGCGTCAATGCTGGGGGTTCAGGTGATATTGGCTACAGCCCAGAACTTAGCAGAGCTCTTAACACTACTGCACCAGATGTGGTGCGCCTCCTAGAGACCTGGTTTGTTGCCCGGGGCACCAATAGCGGCAGCGTTAACAGCTCTGTTGCTTTCAGGGTGGATGGGGTGGGGGTGCGCTCTTATGCATTTGGATGCAAGCTAGAGAGCCTCAACATCACCATTGATGGCGGGCGTCTGATGGGCGATTTCGTTTTTCAGGCTGCTCACATCTATGATGATCATGGCTCTGCCAGTGGCCCAATTGAGCCCACCACCCTCACAGGCAGCACACCCCATTTCCGCAGTTGCTTCCTGCGCCTCTCCTCAACTGCGAGCACTAGCCGCACCACAGTTGCAGGCCCCACAGGTGATGAGCTCGATAAGATTGATCTCGCTGTGAGTGAGTTTGATCTCACCGTCACCAATACACTCACCCCCGTGGGGAGCTCCAGCTCTCTCATTGGCATGAGTGATATGGAAGTGTCTGATGTGGTGGTAGAGTGCAACATCACTGTGGACACCCCAAACACTGCGATTGCCAACGATTTCAGAGATGGAGTGATCCGCTCTCTGCTGATCGGCTCTGGCCCTGTGGGCGCTGGGCAGGGCATGGCGCTGAATATGCCAGGCGCTTACCTCACAGTTGATCCGCAGATTCGGCAGATTGATGGTGAGATTGTGCAGCAGCGCCTCACCTATTCTGCATCTAGGTTCGGTGGTGATGGTGGCAGCACTGATGCAGCTAACAGCCCATTCAGGTTAGCACTGGGGATCTAGGATGTTTGTTTTTGCCACTGATGCCGCGCAGGAGATTGAGATCATCTCTACAGTTGATCCTGCTGTGCAGGGTAGTGATGAGGATAAGGCGAGCTACCTGCGCACCAGAGATGAGGGCCTCCTACAAACTGAGGGGGCTACCCGTTTTGTGGTGCGAGCGCTCACCCCCTCGCAGCGTGAGGCGGCAGAGGTGGCAGCTGGGGTTTATCGGCGCAGTGAGCTGGGGCGACAGCTATGGCTGGCACAGCCTGATGATCCTGATGGGCGCGCACGCTGGCAGCATCAATTGCCAGATGATGAGCGTGAGGCGCTCGGTTCTTATGAGGGATACCTAGCCCGGGTCTATAGAGAGATGCTGCGGGCTGGGCTAGTGAGGATTGTGGGGCATGATGGTGATCCTATGGGGCTCATTGATTTAATCAGGCCAGATCATCACAGGCAGCTGCTCTGCTCGGAGTTAGTGGCTCACATTCAAGCGCTCAGCACCCTACCCCCAGAGGGAAAATAGCAGCGTGGGCCAGTGTGTGGCTGCAGCACGCTGGCTCCCGATCTTGGAATTGTGAACAATGCACATCCACCCCTGGGCTGCGAGCTCGCAGGGGTAATTGTGGCGGCCCATTTCTAGAGGGCCTTCCATGGGCGCGCTCTGATGAGCAGGGGCGCTATGTGATGGGCTATCGAATTGCCCCAGATTGTGATGGGGGCTGGGGAGAACAGAGGGTGCGCTCATGCCCTGTGGCAAATAGCAACAGACTGGCACCACTGCTGCAGGCGTACCAGCGCCAGCAGGCAGGCCTCTGCTCTCTCTCTGATCTATTTGAGGCCCCCAGCTGCGCTGTGCTCGATCTATTTGCAGAGCTATCAGCGCAAAATCAACTGGCGCAGGCTAGAATGAGACAACGCGCAGCAGAGGAGGCAGCCCCCCATGGCAGCAACAGACGTTAAGGTAAGAGTGCAGCTAGATGGCGCGGCTGGGGTTGAGAAGGCCCTCAATGCCATCAATCGAGGCGCTGAGAGTGCAGCGGGTGGATTCACCCAGATGGGCTCTGCTCTGCAGTCTAGCTCTAATAAAGTGACCTCATCACTGGGTGGTGTAGCCTCTAGCGTGGGGATGCTCACCTCTGGGATTACCAGCATGACTGCTGCCTCCTCTGCAGCTGGCGCAGGGTTTCTGGCAATGGTGGGGCCGATCGCTGCGATTGCCGGGGCATTTTTTGGGGTAGTGTTTGCCGTCAAACGCTATATCGACAGCACCCATGATGTAGATGAGCGATTAGAGGCACTAAGAAAAGGTGCAGCAGAGTTCACCACAGCGCTAGAGCAGTTAGCAGATGCGAATATCCAGCTGACTGCAGCAGAGCATGAGAATCTGATGCAGCTGGCCACTGCTGCCCAAATGCAGACAGAATATGTACAGCTCCTGCGTGAGGGTAATGGGGTGATCGGCAAGCGCTTGCAGATTGCTCAAAAGGAGCAGGCGCACGCAGCAGCAGAGCTACAGTTAGCAAAAAATGCAGCAGAATCTCAGCGCCTCACAATTAGATTGCGCTTACAGCACAATAAACAACTCACAGCCAGTAGACGCGCACAGATGGAGGATCTAGAGGTTAGGAGGCTTAGTCACGAAGCTCAGGTGCGATACAATCGGGCAGCCCAGCGCTCTGCCAGAATAGAAGCAGAGTTGTTGCCAATGATCAGAGAGGCAGCAGAGGCGCGCCGAAATTATACCAATCAAGTTGAGAGGTACATTGAGACGCAGGGGCGCTCTGCAATGGAGGCAGCAGAGCGTGAGAGAGCTAGACTAATACAGGAAAATGCAAATGCTATCAAAGAGCTTGGCGCTCTCACCATTAGGACGAGACTAGAAACGCTCTAGGCTACTACTAGCTCTCTGGCATTTCAGGAGCAGCAGATACAAATGCAAGAGAGGCGGCGCATCACTCAGGTGAGGGAGCTAGAGCGCACTCAGTTAGAGCGGATCCAGACTGTTTTTGAAACTGAAAAAGCAGCTCTTCTACGACAGATAGAGCTACGTTCAATCACAGATTTTGAATATGAGGCTCAGAGGGAAGCACTAGAGAAAAGGCGCAGTGATGAAATGGCTGTGCTGGCTGCTGATAGACAAATGACTGAGACCTTGATTGTTGAGTCTGCCCTAAAACGACGGCAGGCACTGCGCAGGGCAGCAGCAGCCCAGCGCAGACAGATGAGAGCACAGGCCCAGCAGCAAAGAGAGGCGCAGGAGCGGGCAGAGATTCAAGAGGCTGCCCGATTAGAGGAGGCCAGAATCCGCCTCTATCTGGATGGTGAGCGCCAGCGTATAGCCTTAATTGAGCTGCGCCATAACACAGCCCAACAGTTGGCACAGTCAGATGCGCAACGTCAGATCGCAGAATTAAACAGAGAAAGAGAGCTGCTCAACATTCAGCGTGAGCGGGCAGCAGAACAGCAGAGGATGCTGGGGCAGTTGGCAACTCTAACAGAGCAATTTGCAGATCTACAACGCGAATTAAACGCAGAGATCGCTGCAATGAATGAGCAGGATTATAGCCCTATCCTCAATTCAATGGAGCAATTTGGCCAGAGCCTACTCACCTCTGCAGTATCAGCCAAATTCATGGGGGAGAGCATGAAGGTTGCTATTGGTGAGGCGCTCACAGCGATAGCAATTCAGGCAACAGTAGAATCTCTGATGAGCACAGGCCGGGGCTTGATGGCTCTAGCGTTTGGGCTGCCTAATGCTGGACTTCATTTTAAATCTGCTCTCGCATTTGGGACCGCTGCAGCTGTGGCTGGCTCGATTGGGCACGGGCTAGCACCACCAGAGAGCTCAGGTGCAGGAGGGGGGCGCGGGGGCAGCTCACCCTCTGGAGCTCCACAGCGGGCACCCCGAGGGATGAGCGGGGCAGATGATGAGAGAGCCCCCATCACCATAAATGTGAATATGGGTAATGCTGTGATTTATGACACACAGGCAGCAGCAGAGAGAGCATTTGCTGATAGGGTGGTAAGAACAATCAACAGCCCGCGCAGGGGTGCGGTTAGATTGAGGAGGCAATAAGATGCCCAGCTCAGACAGCGCACCAAATTTCGCCCTACTCACAGAGTGTGATCTAAGAGATCTCAGTGAGGTTAACCTCTACAATCGAGGCACCACATTCATCAAAATCACTATGGCAAATGTGGTCTATCTGGATGTGGTTCATTTCCTAAATGGCTACTCATCAACTCAGAGTCTCTCAGATACGATTGAATATTACGCCACAGCAGGAGGCTCACCCACAGCGGGGGGGTGGAGTGTAGCGATCAGTGATGCAGATAAAATCACACTCACTTCATCTGTGGCCTCATTTGATGTGGCTCATACAGCGGGTACTGATTATCTAGGCCTCGGTTCTGGCACAGTGAGTTCTGTGACCTCTGGGGCAAATGAGATTGCAACGCTGCCCAACGATTGGCTGAGAGGTAGGGTACAGGGGCCTACCTCATTCACGATCACCCCATCTGCTGGTGCTGCGTTTACAGTCATCATAGATGGCGAATATCAAGATGTTCGGGTGTTGATTAGAGACCCCGGGGGCAGTGATGCAGATGCTGCAAACTCAACTCTCTCACTCTCTCATACTGACACCACACTGATGGGTCTATCAGGGCTCAACTCAGTGCGGTGGCTGATTGATGAGGAGGGGCACGCAGTATTGAGTTACCCCACATCTACCCTGCCCCTAACGTGGCAGAGTGACAAACTGCGCAACCTGCTAGGGTTTACAGGTAATGAGAGCCCCACTGCGTTGGGTGGATCGAGCATCTACAGCAGGCTGCGCGCATCATTCCCGTGTTCCATGATGCTGCTGCCCACCCGGCCTGTAGAGCGCCACCAGTTGAGCACAGATTCAATGGCCACTGCGCGGCGTCTGCTAGGCGGGGGGATGGTTTCCAATCAGCTAGCCACCTACACCAGCAGTGATGTGAGCTTCTACCTAGACGCAGAGGCAGACAGCAGAGACCTATATCAGCATTGGGGTGATCGGTTTATTCGATACACAGGCCCCGGGCGTCCCCTCACCTATGTGGGAGAGTGGGGAGATTCAAGGCGTCATAGCGCACCCATGCAGGAGATAGGCGGCGTTTATCGAGATAATAAATATTCAGACCTCTACAGCATCCAGCCAGAGCGGGGCAGATATATTGGCAGACTGATTGAGGCACGCTTTAATCTAAATTATCCCGGGCGATTGAGGCGCAGGGTGCCTCTCTCTCTCACAATCGAGCATGATGAGGTGAGCTGATGGCTAACACATTCTCTGCACCTGCCAGCGGCTCTGGCCTCATCCCCTCCCCTGATGCTGTGGTGTCTGGCCAGATCATTCAGTCAAGCACTATTAGCAATCTGAGCAATATGGTGAATTATACCCATGCGCAGCTGGGGTGCTCGCCTGTGGTCTCACAGGGCTGGCCAGATGGGGTGTTTGCTGTGACTGGCACCCCAACAGCTCCAAATGCTCGGTGGCGCATCCCTGTGCCATCCAATGCCCACAGCACTCTGCTCATTCACGTTAAGGCGGACAACAGCAGCAATGCAGGCAGCATCACGCTAGAAGAGCTCACCAATAACAACACCAGCACAATAAACCTCACCTCTACTTCTAGGTGGTATGAGGCCACACTGTCTGTGGGTGCGCAGGCTGGCACCTATTTAGAGATCACAGCTACCGCTGATGCCACAGGGGGCACCACCACGATCAGCTATCTATCACTACAATGGCAGCCCCTCACCAGCCCTCTGGCAGCTGGGGTGGTGAGCAGTAAACACAGCGGCTCTAACATCACCCCCATGGGGGCCAATCGCAGCGCAGCAGATAACCCTCTCTCATCTGCCCGGGGTGTAGCTCTCACCAATACTCTGAGAGAGCTGGCTAAGAGACCTCGGGTATTTTTTGCCTGGAGTGGCCTGCAGAATGTTGCGCCGGTCACTGCGCCTAAAACACTACTCCCGGGCGATTTCAGCTCTAAGAGTGCGCTCTCTAGAAAATGGGGAGGATCGAGAGCTCGTGAGCATGAGTATGAAGCGCACATTTATGCAGCCACCCACGGCAATGGGCACGATAGAGATATAATCTGGAGAGACCAGCGCAACACTGTGCCAGCTGCTCAGGTTGTCCCTGCATGGCAGACGCTCACCACTGATGAGCCAGATAGAGTCACAGAGCGCCCACCCGCTGCAGATCTAGAGCTGCTGCGTGATGGCCCTACTCAGCCCGCTGAGTCTGCCCAGAGAGCACCTGCATCACCTATCTGGTCTATGATTGTCTGGGGGCCATAATGGCATTGATCAACGCATTTGAGGCAGCAACCCCATCACCCCGGGCATGTATGGTAGACGCCCCAGTGATGGGGGGAACTATGGCGCAGATGATTGATCTAGTGAATCATCTGGGGGCAGGCAGATCACGCAGGGTGATTCATGCAAATTTCACCAGAGGGCAGGCAAACTTTGCTGATGTGGTGGATGATACAGATATTTTTACACCATTCCTGATCAACCCACCCAGCACTGAGACGCTAGAAGTGCCATTTCTCAGCTCACCTATCGGGCGTTATCTATTTTTATTTTTAATGGTGCAGGCATCAGGAACTACCCCCTCTCTCACTGTGGAGCTCTTTAAGCTCAACACATCAGGAGGGGCTCACACCCTGATAGATAATGGGGTGAGATGGGATACTGTAAATAATCGAATCACCCCCACAATTGAGCAAGGTGCGGTGATTAGCTACCCGGTGCAGGTGATCACCACAGGCGCACAGATTCAGCCTGCTAGTGGTGGGGTTGATGATCCTAGACCGCTAGTTATCCCAGCCCCCCAGAGGGGTGAAAATTTGATGGTGCGTTTCACCTGCGCAGACATCAATATAGAGGCTGTGGATATATTCGAGCTGTATGAGGAGAGTTTGGCGTGAGTCTGACTGATCAAAATCAGCGTCGAAGATTCGCTCTGGTGCTCGCAGGCCTCCCAGAGGTTTATTACTCAGGGAGCTCTACAGGCCTCACCTCTGTTGCTGCCATTGGCTCTGATCTGGCTGGCGTATCCCGCACATTTTTAAGCAGCATTATCTCTGTATCAGATTATGGTGCACAGCTAGAGCCCGTGGGTGGGGTGGCAGATTATCAACCTATCACAGTCTCTCTAGCTGTTGATCGCAGAGGAGGCGCATCAGAGCCAGGTACTGTGTTCTCTCGGTTGGGGCCCCGGGCTACCAGCGTCTCTCATGCGTTTCTGCTGGAGCCCATCAGCCACACAGATAGCACCCCCATCACAGTAAACACAGATAGAGACCTCACAGCGGTCTACTCTGCAGGAGACCTCTGCCATATAGATGCTGAGACATTCAGAGTCTCAGCCACCACTGGCGGGGGCACCCCATCTATCACGCTCGATCAGCGGGGTATTGGTGAGACTCCAGTGCAAGACCATCAGCTGGGCCTAGCTGGCGCGAATCAGCCAGAGCTCACAGATCAGGTAGTCTATTGGCGTGGGCGCAGGGCATCAATCTGGGTGAGCTCAGGGCGCAGTGATGGGAGCTGGGGGGATTGGGTAGAGCTGATGCGTGGCTTCCTCGATAGCACGCCAGCTGTAGAAGATGGGGTGGCAGTTACTTTAGAGGTGGTGCCTCTCACTGCCATGGTAGATGAGGGGCTAACAGGTGGGGTGAGTAGGCAGACCACACTGCTGCAGGGGTATCACGATTTCGAGCAGGGTATAGGAGACACGTTTGAGTTTGGCTGCGCAGTTGGCTGGGGTGGTTTTAACCCTCAAGATATGCCCTCTCTCACAGGTGAGGGGGTTGAAACATGGCTCACTAATGGCGCAAATAACAACGTCATCTGTGGTGGCCATGATCATGATGACTTATTTGATATTACCCTACAGAGGGCAGATGGGAGCACCTATGTTGAGCACCCCAGATTGGGGCATTTTAGGCTCAGGCATAGGCTAGCCTCTGGCAGCTCTGCCATTACAACATTTCATGCAACTGCATACCATTTTACAGGCGTGAATCTTGATGGATATGTGACGAGCATCAATCTGCACGGGCTCGATTTTGACCCTTATCAGCACGCCTACCTCACCCCCATCATTGAGCTGCATAGGTATGTGGTGAGTGAGGGGGTGATGCTGTGGCCTAACGATTTTATAGCGGGCTACAATGCAGCCAGCCCAGCAGATCAAACTGGGCTAAATGGAGGCTTTCTAAAATGGGCGCTGCGTGAGGCGCAGGGAGAGCTCTATTGGGATCTCACCCCACATATTGATGCCCCCCTGCGCGCAGCGGTTTACACCTATAGTCACTGGGGAGCGTGGCTAGGTGATCAGCTACCCCAGTTTTATGGGTCGAATGGACCCCAGCCCCCAGCCCCCGCGCAGCGTCAAATGGTGGTGCCTATTGATCCTGCCACCTCTGGCGCAACTGGCTACCCTCGCCTCTGGCCTGATGATCGAGCAATCAACCAGGCGCGCCTCTACCCACGGGAGTGGAGACAGCAGGAGCTCTCACGCCAGAGCTACAGGTTCAGAGATTATGCGCTGGGGTGGTGGCAACCCTCTGAGCGTCTCCTGCTCATCTCCGAGCAAATAGCAGGCATCCCATCAGCTGCAGGCGCACAGACCTATTTTATATCTATTAGATCCTATAATCGCAGGAGAGATGAAGAGATCACTCAGTATGTGCGCTGCACCCATCAAACTGCAGTGGTCTATGATGGCTCTACAGTGGGCTACCGTCTGCATCTGACGAGACGCCAGCGCACTAGAATGGAACCAGTGGTCGATTGGGCCAGCAGAGGCACAGAAGGCAGGGCCATCATCAGCAGCTCTGTCAGATTCGAGGATGCCAGCCCGGGTGAGGTTTTGCTCACGCTACTGCAGAGCGGTGGTGGTGGTGGCGTGAATGGCACTTACGATACCACTGGGGTGGGCCTCAACATCAGCAGCACATTTATTGATGAGGATTCGTTTCTCTCATTAGGCAGCTCCACCCGCATCAGCAACATGACATTTAGCCTGGCGGGTGATGATGTAGAGATCAGGCAGATCTTTGAAAGCGTGTTGCGCTCGATAGGCGCAGCCATGGTGCTGCGTCGCACCAGCACAGCAGGCGCACGCCTTAAGCTGGCGCTAGTGCCTGTGGGGATGGAGGTTGCCACCCGGGTGCGCCAAACGATCAGCGCAGGGGATTGGCTCGCAGATCCACCACCTAGCTGGGGTGTGTTTGAGGCCACAGTAAATCAGCTGCAGGTCGCATATGATTATGATGAGGATGAGGCAGAGTTTAGAGGTGAGGTGACGATCAACAATGAGCGGGCGATCAATGCCTACTCGCAGGAGCGCCTCTCTCTAGATCTGCATCTATACGGAGCCACGGCAGAAGAGCTGGGGCAAAATACTGCAGATATCTACTCAGCGCTGCGCCCCGTGTTCACTCGTATTTTTAGGATTGGCTCTGATCCCGTGCGCCTCTGGCGGGGCACTGTCGGTTTCCATTTGGGGCATCTGCTAGAGGTGGGCACCTATATTGATGTGAGCTCCCCCCATCTGCGTGGCTATGGCGATAGCTACGGGGTGAGCTCTGGGGTGGGTATGGTGCAGAGTGTGCGCCAGAGCATCACAGGTGAGGGGGTGGATGTTGAGCTGCTGCATTATAATTTCAGCGCAGCTGGGTGGAATGTGGCAGCAGAGGTTGCTGGTATCATCAATGCTACTACCATTGAAGTTAGCAGCCTGACCTATGGGCGCGGTCAATCCCCCACGGGGGCTACTCGTCTGGATGTTGAGTTTTTCGCGGTGGGTGATGTGGTGGATTACATCCCCCCGGGTGATGAGGATTCAGCCACCACACTCACGATCGCCAGCATCAGCGGGAATGAAATAAAATTTAGCGCAGCCCACGGTATAGCCAGTGCAGTGGGCCACATAGAATCCACAGCATATGACACAGCCCCCGCCTCTCACAGGGCGCGGGCATATCTAGCAGACGCAGCGGGCACGCTGGGCACTGCAGCAACTGATGGGCAGGAGTTACTCTAATGGGTAGACCTTCAAATAAAGATCTAATTGAAAGAGCGCGCCAGCTAGAGGCGCAGCTGCTGGAGCTCCAGAGCGGAGCAGATGAGCAGGCTGATCGCATCAGGCACCTGCGCAGAGAGGTTGCAGCCATGGCGCTCGATCTTCCCGCAGGTGAGGGGCGCATGGGAGAGAGCGCGCTCACCTCTGAGATCAAGCTGGCGGCAGCTGTAGCAATCGAGCGCGCGCAGTCAGAGTTTAAACTCAATGTGACAGAGCCCGGGTTAGGTGGGCGCAGTGATCGCATTGGTGTCTACATCAGAGGTGATGAGGGGCTACAGTGGAGCTGGGAAAAGCCCTACACAAAAAATGGGCAGTTTGCCTGGTGCGGGGCATTTGCTGCTCAGTGCTGGGCCTCTCTGCTCCCTCAGATTCGCAAAAAAACTCTGCCCTCTACCTATCGGCTCTGGCGAGATTGGCAGGCGCGCAGGGTTGAGCCCAGCAGTCTGCGCCCGGGTGATATCGTGGTAGTATTCAATGATTCAGCCACTGAGGCAGATAGGGAGAAAAAACCATATGGGCAGCACATCACCCTCTGTAAAGAGCTCGCAGGAGATGGCAAATTCTCCACCTTTGAAGGCAACGCCAGAGCCTACGGGCCAGACGGAAAATATAGAGAAGGTGTTGGCACCAGAGAGCGCGCTCTCTCCTCAATCGCAGCAGTCTACAGACCGCAAGAGCAAGATTTGGCTTGAGGTTGTTGGAGGCCGTAAAATGGCTGCCTATCTAGTCTCAGTGATCGCCACCTCTACTCTAGCCCTGATGGGAGCTGCCAGCACTGAGGTGCTCCTCTCAATTCAGACTGCGCTGGGGTTGCTGGTGGGAGGCAATGCGGCAGAGCACAAATTCACACAGCAGAGGGAGCAGCAATGAGAGTGAATAAAACGCCACCCCAGCAAAGCGCTGGGTATATCGGCTCAATCGACACCAGCACCAATGCCTCTACAGATTGGACTGATGTTGTTAGCACTGATGTGCAAGACAGCAAAACTGGGGCAGCTATGCCTGCAGGGCTGCAGTTTATCAGCATAGGTGTGCGCAACACTTCCACCACTGGCAGCGCCTATCTCAAGCTCAGAGCCCGGGGTGGAGCTGCTGATCCTGTGGCTGCAGAGATTGAGATCCCATCTACTGCAGCCATTGCTCTGCCGATTGCTGCCACCTCTGGTGATGTGATCACAACCATTGCTTATAAAAAAGCGGCTGCTGGTGATGAGTTGATCTTCCTCTTCGGCCTCTCTGATCCCACTGTTTAAGGAGCACTTAAAATGACATTGATGATTTCTGGTGGTGGTGGTGGTGGTGGCGCAACTGCGCTCAGCGGGCTCTCTGATGTCACACTAGCAGCGCTCGCAAATGGCCAGATCCTGCAGTACAACAGCGGTACAGGAAAATGGGAGAATACAGCTCTCACGGGGCAGCTCACCTACAAGGGCTCGTTTAATGCGACCGCTGGCACCCCTGGGCTCACCAATGCGCTCAAAGGTGATTTTTATGTCATTGATGTAGCGGGCACTCAGTTTGGGGTCAATTGGTCTATTGGCGATCATCTCATTGTGAATGATGATATGGGTGGGGTAATAGACCCCGCAAAAATTAATAAAATCGACAATACAGACGCAGTCAGCAGCGTCAACGGTGCCACAGGTGTGGTGGTGCTCGATTCGGATGATGTGGCAGAGGGAGCAGTCAACCTCTACTACACAGACGCCCGTGCAGACGCCCGCGCAGATGCTCGCATTGCAGCATCTAACATGACCGCTCTTGCTGATGTCAGCTACACAGCAGGCGTTGCGATTGATAACTATGTACTGACCTATGATCATGCTGCAGGTGGCTGGCGTGCAGAGGTGGCAACATCTGCGCCAGTTGATAGCGTAAACGGTGCCACAGGTGTGGTGGTGCTCGATTCTGATGATGTGGCAGAGGGTGCAGCGAATCTGTATTACACAGACGCCCGTGCAGACGCCCGCGCAGATGCTCGCATTGCAGCATCTAACATGACCGCTCTTGCTGATGTCAGCTACACAGCGGGCGCTGGGATCGATAACTATGTACTGACCTATGATCATGCTGCAGGTGGCTGGCGAGCAGAGGCAGCAGCATCTGCGCCAGTTGATAGCGTGAACGGTGCCACAGGTGTGGTGGTGCTTGATAGTGATGATGTGGCAGAGGGTGCAGCGAATCTGTATTACACAGACGCCCGTGCAGACGCCCGCGCAGATGCTCGCATTGCAGCGTCTAACATGACTGCTCTTGC
>PBEX01000006.1 GCA_002718515.1 Phycisphaerae bacterium | reverse complement strand
TTTTGGGTCTTACGTTGCTGCTTCTTTTGTTGTTGTTGCTGTTTCTTTTGTTGTTGTTGCTGCTTCTTTTGCTGCTGCTGGCGCTTTTGTTGTTGCTGCTGCTTTTGAGTCTTGCGCTGCTGCTTCTGCTGCTTTTGTTGTTGCCTCTGCTTCTTTTGCTGGCGTTGCTTTTGGGTTCTGTAAGACATAATAAATAATTTATATATTATATTAATATTATAAATTATTTATTTTTTATGAAAGACAATGTCTTAAACATATTCTTTTAACAACAACAATCGCTAAAATATTTCTTACAACAAGATGGGCTTTTTTCCATATTATCCATAAATTGGGAATCATAAGATTCCATATCATACATACCCTTGATGTCTTTTTGATGTCTACGTATTTTACGAGTTCTTGAACTTAGACTAAAGTATAACTTCATAATTAAACAAAAACGACATAAATTAGAAAAGAATAAACATAAATTATTGAAAAAATTGTTTTCATATGTTTGATCGTTATCATCATGCATTAAACGGCGAGTATTTTGCATAATCTCTTCTATCCTCTCTTCTATTTCGTGTCTATCATCATCACTTATTCCAGATCTATGATGTTGCATTCTTAGTTGTCTCATTTCATGCTTATATTGCTCTAAAGTTTCTAATGGCAATTCAATTAAATCTCTGTTTTTCTTATGCATATTTTCCAATAATAATGATTCTACAATTTTTCCCTTATAGTAAATGATTTCATTATACGAAAGTAACGTATCAAAAAACGTATTTGCAGTCAAAATTCGCTTATCAACACTTGCATTTTCATAATCACGTACAATTTCTTGGAATTCTGCTTCATATTTCTTTAATAATTTTACATAAACCTTGTAATTTTCATTTTCATTTAAATCAATATACAACTTTTTATTTTTGTCTTGTCTTGTATAATATTTTGGAGAAGAAGGTTCGCAAACATGATTTTGCAAATCATCTAGTCTTGTAGGAGAAGCCGGATATTTACTTTTAGATAAAGGTTTTATTTCCATAGTATTATTTTTATAAACATTATCCATATCAATAGAAACACAATTTCTATCTAATTTTTTTGTTGTTATTTTATCGTCTTTGCTATATAAGTGTTCTGTTTCTTCTTTATCATCTTCTTCGTCATCCTCTTCGTTTTCTTCTTCATCAATAGTAGGTTGGGTTGTTTTAATGCTTGTGGGATTACCTCCCGACATATCAGAAAAATTGTTATTATTGTTAATATTATTATTATTATTATTATTATTGTTATTGTTATTATTATTGTTATTATGATGGTCGTCATCTTCATCTTCTTCCTCACTAATTTTATTATACACTGGGTTTAAAATATATGGAGAACGCATGTTAATTTTCATTTCATCTTGAAAGCGATCTTGGAGTAAACTAATTTTTTCTATTTTATTCATAATAACATTTTCAATATCATTGAATGTTTGAAGTAATTTATATATTTCTTCCTTTTTGTCATCTATTTTAATGAACTTATAAATAGCAGTAAAAATAGCAATATAAGTAGATAAACAAATCGCTAAAATTTTTATTTCCGTTTCTCCTAAACGAATATTATTTTGAATAGATTCAAAAAAAGTTACAATAGTAGATGCAAAAATAACAGATATTTGAAATGCATTTACTATTTTTTTCAAATATTTATGTTTCATAAATAATATCACGCGATTATCTTTAATGTTCTTGCTTTTTGTTTTAAGATTTCGCATGAATACAGATTTTTTATAATCATATGGTTCTTGAGCACGTAATAAACGACTACGATTTAACATAAAAACAATAATTTAATATAAATATTATATAATATTAGACATATATTTTGATTATGGATTTAAAGCAAAACTTAAATAATTATAATGAGTTTGTTCTAGGCATGTTATGGCATTATAAAATTAGCTTAAGTGTTTTAACTATTATAACAATTTTAATGTTAATAAACCTTTCATGGTTTGAGGATCTTCAACAATATTATATATTAGTAGCGGATTACGGAAAAGAAGTTATATTATCTCTTGATGATATTGAAAAGAAAAAGGATGATTTTGATTATATATTGGATGTTCGTAGTAACGAGGAGTATACTTTAGGACATGTTCCAAATTCTATTAATATAGATTATAAATTATTATTAGAAGAGCATCCGTCAGTTGAATTAAGTAAAAAGGGAATAACTAAATCATCAAAAGTTCTTATCTATTGTCAAAGTGGAAGAAGATCTGGTAAAGTATTGCGTTCTTTATTAGAGGATGGTTATAAAAAGGAGAATCTATTTATGACAAAATATAATTATGAAAAACTAACACCTATTTTTAAAAAAGACGAATAATCTTTTTTCTATAGTTAAAATATATACAAAAATGGAACTTTATCCTGAAACCGTTGAGACCCACATGGTAAAAGAGACCGAAGAAGTTGTTGTTGAGGAGACCGCAGCACCTAAGGAAGGTGAGGAGAAGAAGGCAGAGGGTGAGTGCAGCTGTGAGAACTGCCCTAAGCACGTATCTGGTGCACAAAAGTGGAAGTACACTTTAATCACCACTATTATCTTCCTTGTTGTTGTACACCCTACGACTTACAAGCTCGTAAACCGCATTGTTGGCAAGCTTCTTTTCAAAGTTGCAAATAAGGCTGGATGCCCAACTATGGCAGGACTTCTTCTTCATGCTGTGGTATTCACTTTTGCATTACGCTATGTAATGGACTTAAATGTATAAATAATTATACAAAATACATAAAATAAAATAAATATATTCCAATATTTTTATTTTATTAATTTTTAATAAAACAACAAGACAAGACAAATAATTATTCATGGAAAGTTAATTTCTTATATTTATTTACAGCTACCTTTGGATCGTCTGCCTTATATATACCTCTTCCTACAACAAATACATCAGCAAAATTCCTATCTTTTGGGTCATTATATTGTTGTCCCATATTATCCTTTTTATCAACCAGTGAAATACCAGGAACAAAATGCATAAGTTTATCGCTGAATTTATGTTGACATACAATACCTATTACATTTTTAATTCTTTCAGCAATGTATAAAACATCAAGACGATAATTATTATTAGTTAGAGTACCCTTTGTAGAAAGTTCAACAATAAAAATAATATCAATACCTTGGATGTTTTTTACAGAATCATAACCAGCAATAGGATGCATGGAAACAATATCGGCCCATTCTTTAATAATATTTATTTGTTTTTGCATAACACTACCAATATCGGCCAATTTCCTATCTTCCCAAATTTTAAAATCATATATTTGTTTCAATGTTTTTAATTTCTTACAATTTTCTTTGAAATTAATAAAGAAATCAGTTATAATATCGCTATGTAATTTCAAAACACAAATATCATTTCCTACTTTATGAATTAATTTAACCAATTCGTTCATTGTATCAACATCCGCCGCTAAACAAATACGACTTTTCTTCTTTTGAATAATTTGATTTATGTCTTGTCTTGTATAATTTGGAATAATATCATTCATATGAATTAAATAGTTAACAGGAATATTATTAACATTCATATTCATTAAAGGGCAACGTGATACAATTGTAATAATTTGAACAACATTCAATCCATGGTCTTCTAATTTACTGGTGGCTTCGGCCACACTACCCCCCGTTGTAGTCACATCTTCAATAAGAAGAACATTCATGTTTTCCTGATAGTTTCCCTCTATTAATCGTTTTGTACCATGACTCTTTACTTCCTTTCGCATAAAAATCATAGGAATTTTCTCGCTAATTGAAATATAAGAAGCATATGGAACAGCACCATATGGAGTACCACATATTAAATCAATTTTCAAATCAGGATTGATTTTATTTACTAATTCTTTACATACTTGTTCATGGATATGGGGAAAACTAATGACTTTTCTAAGGTCAATATAAATATTAGATTTTTGTCCCGATTTTAAAGTAAATTCACCTTCTTGAATAATGTTATTTTTTTTAAGATTATCAATAATAGATTGTGTTGATGAATTCATTATTCTGTTTATAAATATATAATAATTATTTTAAATATATTTATAAAATATTTTACAGTTCATCACCGGACGATTCGTTGCTTTGTACATTATCATCATCTATTAGATTATTAAGATCTTCAATATTTTCTTCATTAAGTTTCATCTTTTGTAACTTCATCATCTTTTTTCTGCATTTATTTTGATGTGTTGTAAGAGCACGCTTATTTTTTGCACTATATTTTCCACAAATTTCACACTTATATGTTAGTTGTTCAACATTTGTAAATTTGGAATTCAATAATGCTGTTAATTTAGGCATTTCAAAATGTTCTATCGCTTTCAATTGATCTGTGTGCATTTTCTTAGTAATTTCAATCAATGATTTTTTCTGCCCGATAAAAGTAAGATATTCTTTATTTATTTCTCCTAAATCTTCCATTGAAATATGCATACCTTTGGTATCCCCCATACTAGTTTCAATAATATTATGAAGATGATCAATAATATTTACAGCAACTCTAATTTTACTTTCATCGTATTTTACAAAATGAACATATACCATAATATTTCCATCATGAATGTCAATTTGATAATCAAACTTTTGTGTGACACCACTATGTTGTGACAATAGAATTCCATGCTTTTTTTGGTATTCTATATCGCGAATAAATTTCTTAATTTCTTCATTTGGAACATTATTTGCATAGTCTTTGTTTTCAAATAAAATATCAGGTTTTTCATTACGAATCATAAGATAATCGCATGACTGTGGTTTTCCACTTTGGTTAATAATTTCAGCATGTGAAAATGCAGTAACAAGACAATTCTCTAGTTTTTCCTCACTTTCTTTTCCTTTTAATGTAGAATTTTTTTGTTTTTCAAGAAAACTCTGGAAATCCTTTCCAATCGTTTGAAAAGAATGATTTGTTTCGCTAATTTTATCATAATAATTATTCATTGTTTCATGAATTTTGTTATACATTCCTTGATAACTATCTTGAATTATTTTTTCCATCATAGAATTATCATTTGTCTTGTCTTGTCTGTCTAATATTTCTACAAATATTCTTTGATTCTCTTTAATAATTTCATTTTGTTGTAAATATAATAATTGCTTTAGATCCTTAGTCATACTTTCATTTAGTTTAGGATATTGTTCCATAAGAGTATACATCGTTTTATCTAATAGAGCTTTATTTGTTTCGTTAATAAGTGTTAACATAGAATTATTTTCATCTTTATTTTCAATAATATTTTTTATTTCATTAACATAGAATTCTTTTTGATTATTAATAATATCATATGTCATTTTAGAAATTTGATTGTTTGATGTAATTGTATCATCAATTGATTTCACATTAAGACTAATATTTCTAAGAAGTACTTTTAATTCATTTACACTGATAGTACTTTGAACAGTAGAAGTTAGTTTTTGTATCATATCAACAAATAAATCATTAATATTGTCAAAATCAATATGTGGATTTTTATTATAAAATTCAATAGCCTTTTCACTTTTTAAAATATATTTTGAAGTCATAAGAATCTAAATAGATTTGTGTTATAGTTTTTATATTTTAATATCTTATTTATTAAATGAATAATAGAGTAAAAGTACAAAACATAAAAAGAATAATTAATAGTGATATGATATCAAATTATAATTATGATTTTGTATTTATTGTAACATCATATAATAATGAAAAAAATGTCTTTAAAAATATTACAAGTATTGTAAATCAAACTTATAAGAAATGGAGAATTATTTATGTAAATGACGCATCAACCGATAATACTGATATGGTATTTAAAAGAATAGTAAAACAATTTGGTATAGAAAATAAAGTAAAATATGTTGTAAATGAGAGGAATATGAAGCAATCTTATAGTAAGTATCATGCGTATCAAATGACAAAGGATAACGAAATAGTTTGTATATTAGATGGAGATGATTGGTTATCTACAAATGATGCATTGATGATATTAAATCGTTATTATAATAAGGGTTATAAAATTGTAACATCAAACTTTAATATTATAGAAAATGGTAAAAAAAATGGCGAATCAAAACAAAAATATAGTATAAATATTATAAAAAATAAAGATTATAAGTACGATAGTAAATATGCATTTTGTCATTTAAAATCGGGTTATTCTTTATTATTTAAAAATATACCAGAAGAATATTTAAAATATAATAAAGAATGGTTAGATTGTTGTACAGATATTGCTGAAATGTTCACGATAACTGATTTATGTAAAGCGGATGAAATTATACAAATACCAGAAATATTGTATAATTACAATAAAGATAATTCTTTGTTATATGATAATTCATTTTATAAAATGAATGAAACGAAAATTGAACATCGTTTTAAAATTATGGAAAAATTAAGAAATCGTCCCGATATTAATTTTAAAATTCCAAAATCATTCATTATTCATTTAAATGAACGAACTACAAATAATATGAAATTAAATATGTTAAGGCAAATGAAATATATAAATAATAAAGATTATCAATTTTTTGATGCAACACATTATAATGAAACCGAAGTATTTAATGCTTATGAAGAATACATAACCATGTATTTTGATAATGATTTTATAAAATATAAAATAAATAAACAGGCAACAGAATATGATAATTTATTTAATGTAAAACGCGAGAATTGTACACAAAAAGCATTATCAATTATTACTAGTACAATTAAGTTATATGAATATATTGAAAAAAATCATCCAGAATTAGATCAAGTAAGTATATTTGAAGATGATGTATATTCATTATTGGATTATTCAAAACATAATTATATATCAAACAAATACTTAAAAAACAAAGACTTTATATATCTTGGTTGTCAAAACAATGAAAATGTTTTATATAATAATATAAATAATATAATACCAGATAATATTTATCAACCATTGCCTGATAATGATAATATATTATATTATGGAGCATATAGCTATATATGCAGTAAAAAATTTAGAAGATATGTATTAAAATTAGGTATTGAATATTTTATTGAAAAAAATTTATCACTTGACTTATTTTTTAATTATATAAGAATTATAGACAATCCAAATAATTTGTCTTTTTATAAATATTATAAACAATTATTTATTCCAGAGGTTAGGAAAGATGGTATACAAAATAAAAGAAATAATGACTTTTATATTGATAGAAAAATTAATTTAAATGATTATTATGTTTAAATAATTACCTTATTGGCAATTTACAATAATATTAGAATGAATAATATAAATATCGTTTTTTGGTATTGGTATTTCAAATGAATAAAGATAATTACTAGGAATAAGTAAACAATAACCCTGTTCTGGATTAAATACTTTTTTTTCATTAAAAAAATAAACAATCACTTCATCTTCTTGAGATGTATTTAAAAAATAAATAAATGTATATAAATTTCTATGTGGATTATTTTCATGAATTATAAAATTATCTTCATGGTGTCTATTGAAAATAGAATTATTTTTTGAATATTTTTCAATAGTATAATTTATTACATGAAAATTCTTATTAAAAATATTATTTAATATACTATTTGTATTTTCTCTTTCATTGTCTATTTTATTATTTTGTATATCTATAATATTTTGAAGGTTATTTATCATATCATCTTTTATAGAGTTGTATATATCAAAAAATGATATATTTTTTGAAATATTTTCAATAAATTTTAATTCAATAATATCACATGATTTATAATGATTTTTAATAGAATTATATTTATTATTATTTATTAAGTTTATAACCAATTCGCAAAATTCTTTATTATAACGTTTATTAAAAAATATTAATTCCATTATTGATATTATTTAATTAATATTTAAATCATTAATAACTTTTTACTTTTTATTAAAATTAAAAAAACAAACTAATAAATATCGGGTTCCTCGTGTAATTGGTATACCAGAATGATATACCTTACCAGTATGTATACAAAGACCTCCTGTTTTTGGTTTATAAATTATACCATCGTTAAAATATGTACCACCTCCTTCAAAATCATCATTTAATAATATTTGAAAACTTAATATAGAACCATCAATATGTGGTTCCAAACAGTTTTGACAACCTTCTTTATATTCGTATTTTACCATAAACATATCATTTACATCTATCTTATATGAATCTTTGGATATTTGATAATGTTCAAAAGCTATATCGTATACACTATTTGATAAACTATAAACAATATTTTTAATAGTTTCTATATCTTTTACTACAAGATCTGTAGTATAATTATTTTGATGTCTAATTTTACGCCACCCGCCGTTTGTATTCGCATATTTTTCACTTTCATCTATTAACATTTTACATAATTGTCTGGGAATAAATTTTTCAACTACTTTACGTTGATAAAAACGATTTATTCTTTTAGAATAATTATTATTATGTAGATTAACTATATCTTGTTCTAATCTTAAATTATCTTTAATTAGTTCATCATTTATATTATATTCATTTTCATGATGATTTACATTTGTTTTTTCATAAATAATATCAATAAAGTGAGGATTTGTATATTGTTTTTTTATATTATTTATTAATTTATTTATATCATTATTATAGCTGTACAATTCATTATTATTAATAACATTATTAAAAAAATCATATGTATTAATTTTTCTATTATTTGTATCATAATTACGTGGTTCAATTAAATTTAATGTTACATTATTACTAATATCTTTATAATTATCTATATCTATATTATTAATATCTTCTTTTTCTATAATAATAATATCATTACTAATATCTTGTTTACAATAATCATAATAAATTAAAAAATTATCAGTTAACAATAAAATATCATTTTTTTTAGGAAAATATAAAAATATATTTTTTTCATTATATTTTTTAAACATTAAATCATGTTTATTAATATTTATTAATAATAATGGATTATTAATATTATTTTTAAAGTGTAAAATTTTTTTTATTTTATGTTGTTGTATATTTTTATTATGACTAATATGATAAATTAAATCATTTTTTATTTGTGTTTCATTATAATTAGTATTGTTTATGTTATTATAATTAATATTATAAATAATATTTTCATTTTTATATGAAATGTATAAAATATGTGATTTTCTTTGTTTATTTACATTATTTAATAAATGTTCAAATATTTTAATTTTATTAAAATCGTCGTCTGTATTTTTTATATTATCCAATAATAAATTAAAAAAATAATTAGAAAAATATGATTTTTTATTTAAGTACAATAATTCAGGATTTATTGTATACTTTTTTATATTAAAATCACAATATTGACATGTTGACTTTTTTTGTATTTTATATTCATTTATTTCATGTTCTTCAAACACGGATGGTACTTTTTTAGCATTTGGTATATAATTTTCCCATATATTTAAAGCTATAATATATCTTTTATCAGATTTATTATTTTTTGATAGAACTCCATGAAAATTGTCCGGTTCAAAAGTAACGCTTGTATTTTTTTTTGGAAAACATAAAATATAATCTTTATTACTATAATTTTTATATTTTTTATTATCTTCTTTCATGTTTGTTATTATAAAAGGACATGAAGAATCATTTAAATAATAAACACAACTAATAGATGGGTGTATATATTTTTTTTTATTTATTCTAATATTTTCGTCACAATCCATGTGTAATTGATTGGTATTAGATCCGTCTTTAACCCAAAATTCTATTTCACAATTTTTAAAATTATTTTTTTTTATATGATAGTTTGATAATTTATTTACTATATATTCAATATTAATTAATTTATCTTTTTTTAAATCTAATGATAAATAATATTTATCATGCATGTTAATGTAATATTTATCATGCATGTTAATATGAGATTTATAATAATATATAATATCAATTTCTCTCTTAGCCTCTTCTATAATATCATCTGGAACATCTAATTCCCATAATTGAAATGAATCTGTCATTAAAATTAATTATAAAACTATTATTATATAATTTATAATTAATCTAATTATTTATATGTTTATTCGTATAATGTTATTTATATTATACTAATCGTATAAAACATTTATAATTAATTGGTGAAAACTGAAAATTAACATTTTCTTCGGGCTTATATGTCATACGAACTGTTATAAATTGTCCCTGTGAAAAATGATACGGAACCCTAATAGGTAAAGTGTTATTATTATTTGAATAACTATTTTCAATATTTGTTTTTAATGTATTATATGGTGCAGGAAAATCACCTGATGCATCCAAAATAAAAGCAAGTAATGTATGAGCCATTCCATAAAATTTCTTGCCATTATTATTTGTTAATTGTTGATATTCTGTGATAGTTTTAAAACCCTGAGATGAAATATTTGTTATTATATCATTAAAATTACTACATAAACTAACATCAGTTGCTTGTACATATTCTACCATTTGACTTTCATTTGTAAACATATCAGCTGTTGATGTTGAACCAGTATATTCGTTTGATATTTTTCTAATAACATCTTTGAAGATTCGTTGATCAATATATGACCCACTTGCATATCCTGATTTTACACTGGAATATGAAAATGAAATATCCTCAAATAATTTTCCACTTGTTACGTTAAGATGAGATATATCTGTTAATGGAGGATTAATCGAAAATTTTAAATTTGTCATACTTGAGTCTATTAATTCAATATTGGATACATCTAATTCAACGCTGTACATATAATTAAATAAACTAGTTGATACATCTATCATAGATACAGCACTGACGTCATCATGACCTGTAAAAGAAGGAACAGATAAAAGATAATTACTAGTATTTACATTATTTTGTGATGAATCAGTAATAGGTTGAAAACTAGCATCTTCAATATAAATATTACCTATTTCAACACCACCATTAAATGAAGAATATAACATATGTGTATCACCTACGTTAGTATAGTTTTCATCATAAACATTTATGCTAACATCACCATAATAAAATGTATATGTAATATTACTAATATCTAATGTAGATGATTTTGATGAATCTCCTGTTATATTTATATTATTAACGTTACCACCATTTAATATAGTAATTGGATACAAACTAGGAATGTTTGATATTGTGTATGAGTTGCTTACATTAACATTAAATACATTTTTTGAGTAAACTATATTATTAGTTATATTATAACTATTATCTAAAATATACGGTATAAGTCCATATGAGGTATCTTCATAATAATTAAATTCTATAGAAGCATTAACAGATAAATCATATGTTATATTTGTTGATGAATCAACCGTAATTTCATCATAATCACTATTAATTAAAATATCATAATGTGTTAATAAATTTGATGATTGATCATAAAATTGTATATTTGCATTACTTGATATATCAGGTGAAACTTTTAAATATAAAATAGTGTCGTATAAATTTAATATTTCATTATTGATTGTTATAGTAGATGTAGAAGGGTTTATACCACCATAATTAAGATAACTTATATCAATGTCACTATATACAGATAATGATTTACCCGATGGTATATTTATTTTATATGTAATATTAGTTTGTATACCATATATATCTTCTGTATAATTTGATGAATCAAAATCACTATCAAAATCAATTAAATCAAACCCTTTTATGGTTATAAATCTATCCTCTATAATTGTAAATGGTATAGTATTATACGTTGGAAATGCAAGTGTATATGAATCAAAATATAATTTATATAAATATACATTTGTATTATTTTTCAATGACGTAGATTTTAATTTTTCATTCCAATCATAGTGTCTTAACGATGTAGATGTTATATGGGTTGTATTATGTGAATAAAATGTAACAAAACCAGCTTTGGATGTACTGTGATTATTACCATTCCATATATAATGAACTGGAAATATTACCGAATCTTCTGTTAATGGATAATCATGACATAAAGCAAAATGATCACTATATATACTTGTTGAACCTCCTGAAAACCAATTTAATGTATAATTTGAATTAAAATATGGCACATTATTTTTACGAAAAACATGACTTTCTGTATTACCTATTTTACCTATTTCAGCAAAAAAATCTTGATTTGCTGACCAATATGCATAAGAATTTGTAGATACATCAAAAGAATAACTACCATTATCAATAATAAATGTACCAGCCGTATTATCTGACAAATTAAAAATATTACTAGTTGTTTTATCAACTAATACATGTATAAATGATGAAGCATTATACCCATAATTGTCACCTGTATTATAATGTAAATCTGTATTTTTTTCATTCATAGAAGAATGTGTTTTTGCATTACCATATAATAATTCAGCACTAATTGTATACATAATTTCATTGCCACTAATTGTATAATCATATGGCTGATATGTAAAATTTTTATATCCTGCATAATAAACAATATTATTTATTAATGTTGTTTTTGTTGTAGTTTCACAATTTTCATCATAATATATAAAATTAGTATAACTTAAATCTGTTTCGGTTATGGTGTCATAAATAAGTAAATGTATATTCATAGATAAATCTCCTTTAACACGAAAATTTACACTATTTTTATAATATGTTACAGCGTTATGAGTAATAGAATAATTTGTTTCACCATTTATATATAAATTATCAAGTACATTACTTGTTACAGTAAAATAATACCTAGGTAATTCGTAATATATATTAAAATAACCAGGTGTTGTTATGTTATATGATGAATTAGTATATATAATAGAATTAACATCAGGAATACCTAATGATAGATTATTACTGAAATCATATGTTATATCAATTGTTGTATCATTAGATATATCACTTATTGTATAAGATGTTGTTGTATTTAATACTTCATTCAACAATGTTGATGAATCACTATATAATATCTTATTTTGTGTGCCCATATATCCATGACTAGCATCTGTTGAATATAAACTAATATTTCCACTGAAATCTCCCTCAACATAAATAAATAATGTTCCACCATAAAATTTATATTGATTTCCTGAAGGATCATTCGTAGTTGAAACTAACTCTGTACCGTCATAATATATGTTTGATACATCTTTATTTAATAATGCAATTGGTGTTGTATTAGAAATATCAGTTATTTTATAAACACCTCTTGATAATACAAAATTAACTTCACTATTATATGATGTATCAGTTTCTATATGAAATACAATATTTCCGCTGTTATCTGTTGTTGTATTAAATGATGTATCATAATTAAATACATAATTTTCTGTATCTGTATCTGTACCTGTATAATTATTTAATTGATCTAATTCATCATCCGTTAATCCTTGAGAATGTTCTACTCCATATAATGCATCAGTAAAGTAATTACTACTATTACTAGTTGATGATATATATGTTCTAACAGGAGATGATTTTGTAACATTATTATTTAAATTTGCACCCATTACTTTTTGTGTACCAGAATAACCCCATGAAAAAACTTCACCATTTTCATTTATAGCTGTTGCATTTTGAGATCTACCTTGTATATATGCAGCATGTGAATTATTTAATAAACTATAAATATTTTTATTTGTTGTTACCCAAGATGTTCTATTATTTGTATTATTCATTAATGTTAAATATTTAGCTCCTTGTCCTAATGAGTAATAATCATCATCTTGATCCCTAATAAAAGATGATTTAAAACACACAAATAACTTTTTAATACTGGTTATACTTGAAGGTAATGAAACTCTAAATAATTTATTTTTATTTGTAGTATTTCCTATACCTAATTGACCCTTATCATTAGACCCAGATGAATAAATATTATTTTGATTTGTTAATACAAAAAATGATTGTTTTTGTGTAAAAATATTTGTCGGTGTTTCATTTTCTAATAAAGCATTATTATACGTACATAACCCGAAATATGAATTACCGTTATTTGTACTCTTGGCAGTTCTTCCATTATCGTTTGTGCCACAACTATAAACATTTCCATAATTAGATATTACTACTGTATAATATTCTCCTGACGAGATACGAATAGCATATTCATCTGTATTTTGATATGTAAACGATGTTAATTCTTTGAATGTATTATTATATGAATCCTCTGATGGAACTGAGCCTAGTTCTCTTTTCTCATTTTTACCAGCAGCATAAATTGTACCATCATAAAATAAAATAAGATATGCAACTAAACTACATGTAATTTGCTTTATTTTTTTATTAGATAATACGTTAGCTTCGTCAAACATAATTTCTGTTGGATATACTTGAACATATGATTCATTTGTATTATTAATTCCTAACATTCTTTTTGTGTTTGTACCAAATACAAAACCTCTATTATCACTTGTTGTAAAAAAATAATTAGTATTGTGACATGTTACATGCAAAATCTTTTCATTTTCATTTAATACATTTAAATTAGTATTACTATTATTATATAACAGTACTTTTACAAAGTATTTTTTTGTAGTAAATCCAGTAAATGCATCATTATAACTAGTACCGGCAATATACAAACTTAGTTGGTCTTTAGATATAAATACGTTTGTTTTATTTGCAGTATCAACTCCTAATATAATGTCAATATCTGTGATTCGTTCATTAAAATATAAGTCAATTAATTCGGTATTAGGAGTGGATGATTCTAAAACCCAATCACCATCAAACATAACATGTCCTGTATTATCATCACTTGAACGAATATTTGTATTAAAATGATTAATTTCTAAATAATTAAATACAGTATTCCAATCATTATTGCTATATATTTTACATTGTAACATATCAAAATTTATAATTCCTAACTCATCATTTAAAAATAAATAGAATGATTTAAATGAATCCCATGAATTTAAAGATGGGTCTTGAATTAAAACATCTTCTAATATATGTTCAGTGTTATTTATAAAATAATAATTTATTTCATCTTCATTGTGTTGAAACAATGATATGTTTTTCAATGATATATTATTTATTTTTGATACTTCTAATAATTTATTTTGAATAATATCATATGTATCATTGTAAAAATCAAAATTTACAATCAATGTATTTTCTGTTAAACAAAATAATAATTCTTCTTGATATTCTAATAATCTAGAATCATATAATACTACATTTTCGTAAATGATATTATTACTATTATCATTAAATTCTGTATTGATTAATATGTAATCATAATCATTAATCGTAGTCATCTATAATAGTTCAATGAATATTAATTATATAATATTATAAGCTAATTATTCATAAAAATAATTTAATAACAAATATATTTTGCTATTAAATTATTTAATTTATTCAATATATGTTAATCTTATTATATTTACTCTACAAGTCTAAAGAATACCTTATAGGATCTCTCAGTTAAAGATACGTTATTACCAGAGAATGTAGCACTTGCAGGAGCATAAGTTATCTTAACAGCGATGCGGTCGCCAGGGAAGAAACGAAGAGGAATATTGATAGGTCCTACGTTTATTTCACCGTTAGTTGTAGTCTGTGTCACAGTATTTGCCCAAGAAATATCCTCTAAGAAACGATATACACGAGAATTAGTGTTAGTCATATCAGTATCATCTTGGAGATTTAAGTTGTAAAGATGATGTGCTGCTCTGTACATGTTAGAGTAGCTACCACCATAAGAACCTAAAGTACCAATATTATGAGTACCATCCGCTGCAGCTGATGAAATTATACTATTTAATCCAGTTCCAAAAGATACATCTAATCCGGCTACACCATTTACTAGAGCAGCCTCATTAGTGAAAATATCAGTTGAAGAATAACCACCAGTAATAGTCTTAGCCAAGTGACGTACAAAGTCATACTTAACTTGTTGTTGACTGTAGTATGAGTTAACCATGCCAGACTTCACAACTGCCTCAGAGTAAGAAATGTCTTGGAAGAAAGTACCCACAGTAATTTTCTCATTGTATGAACCATCTGGTACACCTGATAAATCATTGTAATCATCGTTACCAGCAGTATTAACACGGAAGAGGACATCTTCACTAGCTGTATCATTCACATCACTAGAATCAATTTGTACAGAGAATAATCCCTGGAAAAGAGAAAGAGATACATCGAACTCTAAAGTTGCTTGTGCATCAAATCCTCCGGAAAGATCAGAGATTAATTCTGCAAAACTTGGGTCAATTGAAGTTGCGTATGAAACGTCTAAATTTCCCATCTCAAAAACATAACCCTCTTGTCCACCAGTTGTAGGTTTGAAATAATATATCATATTTCTTCCTGAACCAGTTTCAGCATCTTGGTAAGATGTGACAGTTCCAGCACCACCACTTAAATCAGAATATTGAAGTCCAACGTTGCTCATTGTTGTTTATTTTATATATATAAATAATAAAAAATTTGAGAAGATATAAAATAATATTTTTTATGAAATTATAAAAATAAAAGAGAAGATAAAAAATATATAAAATAATAAAATATTATTAATTATTAATATATTATTGTCAAATAATATATAATGTATGTTTCTTTACTTATATTAGACGATAATTTATCTCAAAGTATCAAGGACATTATTCATTCGCTAAAAAATGATAATTGTCTAATAATGGAGACAAATTTTGAATCTTCAAATTTTGTAGGATTAACAACTCAAGTTCAGGAATTATATACAGAAAGACAAGTATTAGGAGATGATTTAGACCTAAATAATATAATGTTTTTTAATTCAAACATTGAAAAAACGGATGTTTATATGAATTATTATAAAACAGAAGGAAAGAAAATATTATATAGTCCTTATGATTATGACAATAACTATGAATCATGGAATACTATAAAAACATTTATTATCTATTGTATTGAAAATTTTTCATCAATAACTAATATTGATTTTTTTGATATAAATCAATTATTTTATTATAAACCATGGAATAACATATATGATAATTTATTAACTAATGATGACATTTCTGGATCATCTGTTAAACTAGGGTTTATTTCAAATGATTTTAAAGAATTGGATGATTCAATATATTATTCGATTGATAATGCAATAGATATTGTAAATAAAACAACTTCTTTGTCTAAATCTTCTAATTGGATATATGATTTAAATTCATTATTTAAAACAGATAACGGAGTTATTGAACACATTTTTAATACATATTTTGTAATGAATGATAATAATCTAAACCTACTTAATTCTTCTTCATTATTTTCATTAAATTTTGAACCAACTAAATTGAAATTAAATCAACCTAGTCCATATAATAATTTTGTTACTGTATTATTGATTCCTCTCATAATTGAATACCAAGAAGATGATTTTTCTAAATTATTAAAACAGTTATATCAAGCATCAAACACTTGTGTTATTTTCTTGACGGACAATGAAACACAACAAAGTCTTGGATTAAAGGTTACCAGAATGATAACTAGTTATGTGGGAGATTATTATAAAACTTTTACAACTAGTATGGATGAAAGTGGAAATATTCAAACAATTGAAGGTATAAAAGAAAATATTGAAATGAGATTAGGTGTTTATTTACCACCTTATTGGAATAATATTTCAGTACCTAGTAGAGAAATTAAATTAAGTAATAATCTTACATCTATTTCATTAGATGTTAGTGATTCTCAAGATGATTTAGGTGACAATACTTTATCTAGTTTGGTAACATTAATTAACACCAATTTTAATTATATAAATAAAATTTATTTTGAAATTTTTAACATGAATCAAAATTATAATCAAAGTTTGGATATCATTTATACAAAATTAAGTGAAAATGCGACATATCAAAATAAAGTAGCGTTTTATTATTCATCATTTATACAGCTTGATAATAGCAATAATATTATATTTTTTGATAAAGATAACACATATAATACAAAAATATATAATAATATTTATTACGAAAATGGTGAAAAATGCTATTATTATAATGAATATAAACATAACATTTCATGGTATTTATGTGATGAAACTAATAATATAGAAGATATTTCACTTTATATTGAAAAGAATAAAATACATAATTTTGTATTGTATGATATAACATTGGATGATACTCCTGAAAATAATAAAATATATGATGTTCAAAAAACTTTAACACCAAATACTTTAATAATTCCGTTTAATCCAATTGATAATGATGAATCATATGACCGGGTAATTACAGTAATTAAAAATTTGGCAAGTGATTCTAACGTTGTTTTAAAGAATGTCTCAATTTTTCAAGATTTTATAGAAGATTCTGAAACATACTCATTATTTAATACTGAAAATGTACATCAGTTAATAGACGTATCATTAAATGACCCGGAATTAGATACATGGAGTATATTTAAAAATTTTGTTTTAACTCTACAAAATGAATTAGGTGTTGAAAATTTGGATCTTCTTATGTGTAAGATTTATAGTGATGAAAATTGGAAATATGTTCTTAATAAATTAGAAACAGAATTAACAACGTTAAATATTCGTTCAAGTGATGACAATACAGGTCATATTATGTTTGACGGTGACTGGGTTTTAGAATCAGAGAATGTTGATGTAAATATGATACGGATTTACTTCACAGAAAAAATACAAAGCTTAGAGATAGTGTTAGGTATGAAAGGTAGTGTTACAATGACATTTGTATCGTCTGATCTTCAATCTATATATATGAATGGTAGAGGTTATGGTACTAGTTATGATTCTAATGGGTTTGATGGATCACCCAGGAATTATTTTGTAAAAGCAGATTTATATAGCTCAGGTGGTACTAATTATGGTAGTAGTTTTAAGGTTTTAGAAGAAGGTGAAAAAATTATACAAATGATGCAAATAATTAAAAATAGCAATGGAGATGGTATTACATTTTTAACATCAAAAAATAAATTGTATTCATTTGGTGGAGATAGCTATAGTGGCGGAGGAAATCTGGGTATAGGAGATTCAAATACATTGCCGGCCAATATAAAAATGTCAGGAGATAGAATTAAGTTTCCAACACTTGTTAAATTTAAGGACACGGATGGTACTATTATAACTGATGTGTTTGATACAAAAAAAATAAAATGTATATCTGGAGGTCAAGAAGTTAATTACATATTGTTTGATGATGGTGATATATATCTTTGTGGATTAAAAACTTGGCAAAATGCAAGAGTATTAGGTGATAATCCTGTGTTGGATGGTGTATCTTCAATCAATTATTACATTAAATATATGGAGACTGGAACAACCCAATTATATGAAAGTGCTGGTGAAAAGCCTATTAAACTTACAGCAGGAAGAGCTTCAGCTATGGTTTTGACTGATGCAAATAAGTTATATTCATTTGGTATAGCGAAACAAAGTACTCACGGTGATCCTACAGGACGAAACGGTTCAAATAGAACAAGAGTAAACATGGGTCTTGTGTTGTTTGATGATGCATTAGCATCTAATGAACATGTTGTAGATGTTGTAAATGGACCTTCAATTTCATGTTGTGTAACAAATTTGGGAAAAATTTATACATGTGGTGATAACTTCCAGACACCTCTTGCACAAAATACTACAAATCGTGGTGCTTTCACTAAGATGAACTTAATACATAACTATACAAGTTTTACATCAAAGACTGTTCGTCATTTAGCAATTGGTACTCAAACTCTTTGGGTAAATTTTACGGATGCACCTGGAACTTATTATGTGTCAGGTGATGGTGGTCATAATCAAAACAGAAACTTAAGAGGTTCTGATAATCGTTATTTACAATCTGTTGATGTTAATTCAAAAATAGGTAATAAAAATGCAATAGCTTTTTTTAATGCAGGTAATGTACAAACCTTCATCAATGAGGATGGAACATTATATACCTGGGGATATAATAATCAAAAAACGTTGGGTACAAGAAGTACTAATACAACACAAAAAAGATCTAACCCAGGAACCGCTTATTTAGGTAGTTCAGGAAGTGACATAGTTACTGATGTTTCATTTGGAGCAAATAATCATGAATATATTGGTATTGATGGATTAAATGCACTTACTGATATGATTGAAGGATTTAGTAATAATTTACCATTAAATAATAATTTTGTTTTGGAAACAGATGCTAGCAGTAATTATATATATAATCCTCTTTACGCTGATGCATCGTATGAAATAGATATTTGTTATGGTATGAATATTGGTATTTATAAAATAAAAGATGTACCATCATCATCTCCTTTGGCTGTGCTTAATTCTGGACAAACCGATAAGATTTTATACTTTGGTACGACCGAGGAAACTGATGTATCTGGGTACAAATATTATAGTGGAGATGTTTTTATTCAAGTTGATGCTTCGTTTGATCCTGTAAGCTTGTACACAACAGGTTATGGGGGTAGTTATTTGGGTACAGAAAATAAATTATTTTTTGATTCAGAAATAACATATGACGGATTCACAGTTGATACATCAACTTCTACAACAAAAACTCTTAATAATGAAGTATTTTTAAATCTTTATCAAGACGAAACAAATGGTATTGTACCCTATTTTACACAACAAAATGAACTTAGTGGAAATATTTTAGATATATTTGAAATAACTCAACCCGGTAATTATAAAATAAAAAATATTACGGATAAATATCCATTATCAATAACGGAAAGTGATTCTTCAGGCATTGATATTAGCGGTGATCAAAGTAAAAAAATAACACAACAATTAAATAGTGTAAATTATGATTTTTATTATGGCGATTTAGAATTTACGGCTTCAAGGTATGGATACAGTAAATTTAAAGCATATGTATATAATACTTTTGATTCTAGTTTTATTGATGTTTATGATGTATCATTTAATCCTAAATTCTTTTCGTCTAATACATCTTTATCCTCTTCCAATACATTACCATATTCATCTTTTTTTGTAATTTATCCAATATCTTCCAGTGAAGTGTATGTACGATTAAATGAAATCAATGAGTTATCTGGTAATTTTGCAGATACTTTTGAAGTTATTAATAATGGTATATATGAGATTAAGAATATTCCAGAAAAATATAAATTAAATATTAACGAAGTAGATACTAGTTTTGTTCAAATTACCGGTACTGATGCGAGTATGACCACATATTCTTTTAGTGATGTCAGCTATGATTTTTACTATGGAAATATGTATTTGAATGTGGGTAATAATACTGAAGATATTTCTTTAAATATGATGGTATATGATACGAGTGCTGATATTTCTTATAATTTTGGTACGAAAATTACAATTTCAAAAAATATATCAGGTGGAGTAGTTATTGTACGAGAAGGTGTATCAGTATCCAATACCAAACTTTGTCTAACTCTTGATATTCCTGAAAGTATTGAGACTTTTGGCTCATACACAGTATTAGATTTACATCCAACAATAAATACTCAAGTATATGAACAAGGAATTGATTTCGGTATGGCAAAAAACCAAACTTATGTAATAGATGCGTCTACAAATTATCCTTTAGCATTTGTGGGAAGCGAAAATCAGACAGATATAAGTTATATTGGTTATACAGAAAATAAACAGGGTCAGATCGATATTAGTGATGTATCATATGATTTATATTCAGGCCCGTTGTTTATTACATTTAATGATGATATTTCTGCATCTAACGAATTTACGTTTTACACTGTATCTGGTGAAGACTTATACACAACAAACAAAATGATATATGATGCTAGTTGTGCGGTGGTTGTTGATGCAGATACGTCATTTGTTGTACCTGATAGTGATAATTATGATTATAATATGAAATTTATAAAGAAACGAGGTACAGAAATAGTACCTAGTAAAAATTATACACCTGGTACGGCAGGACATGCTATGACAATTACGTATCGCAACACAACTACTTTAAATGTAGAAGATACTTCAGTAGGTAGTCATTTAACTTCTCATCACACAGGTACTGGTGGTAAACAATATTCTTATTTTGTTAATTCTTTTGCTTATCTTAGTACAAGTGAAGCAGGAACATGGAATTTTGCGATGCGTACAACTAATGATAATTTTTGCTCTATGTATATTCTTGAAGGAAATTATGCATGGGATGATAAAATAGCTTATCATGATGATACTATAACTTTCGGTACAAGTAGTTCACCGTGGACTGGTACTCGTGTTACAGATGGTGTAGGTCCATATACTATAAGTGATTTCATGAATGATGTAGAAACAAATTATCCTGATGCTAATATTACAAAAATTTTGGAAATTACACAAAGTAACACTTCTCAAACAAATGGTTCATATACTTTTGAGGCAAATAAACCATATTCAGTATTAATTTACTGGAGACATAATAATAATAATACTGGTACAGGAAATGTCTCATGTCGTTTTGGTTTTTGGAAACAAGGAGAAAATACGGTATCATTGCCTAATGCTGGAACAACAGGAGCTAGAAGCAATAATGGTGGTGCGTTATTAGATGGTACAAATTCAAGTTATAAAACAACAGCTGGAGATGCATTACCATCATGGTTTTATCGTCTTATTTCTTCTATTGAGAATACAACAACAACTGTAGAAAGTGATGTATATGATTTATCACCTCGTTTTGATATACCAACTATCAAACCACAATTAGATAGTAGTGGTGAAATAGTAGAAACATTTTATTCAAATCAAGTATTCAATGTAAAGAAAGGATTTCAATACTCATTTAATCAAATACCTCCTTGGTATCCAATTACTATATTGAATAATGGATTAACAGATGAGATTACTCTTACAGGTGAATCTAGTAAATTAGTATCAGGAAATTACACTGTAGAAGTAAGTAGTAATGATGTATATGATATATCTAGCGCAGATGCTTCAGGAAATGTTTCATATTATAAACAAACAGCATATAACTTCTATTATGGTGATGTGAAATTAAATGTATATGACACTAGCTTTGGTGATATTTCTGGAATAAGTATGTATTCTACGTACAACGGAGGAATACAAATAGGTCCTGCCTATATGATCCAAACGACTGAAACAGAATCACAATTTGATGTAGATATATTAGACCAAATTACAAAGGTATCAATCTTACAAGATGATAATGGTGATTATAAGTATTCATTAAATAGTAGAAATTTATATACAGATGGTAAAAAATATGGCGTACACATTGGTACATATGTTTTTACAGACATTCCTGAAAATTATGCTATGGCAGTAATGAATAATGGTATTGAAAATATTATTGAATATACTGGACAAGAAAAGAAAGGAGATTTCACCGGACCTGATGGTAATTCATATTCATTCTACTATGATTCTTTAACAATGCAGGTTAAATCTCTTACTGGTTTGGATGATATATCATTCAGTATTTGTAGTTATAATAATGGATATTTAGGTGGTGATGGAATTTTAACAGGAATGAGTGAACATAATTTCAATGTTATGGAACAAGGTAAAGATTTTAGTAGTAATTTGTTACCATCGGTATATAATTATGTTGATTCAAGTGGCGTAGATGCTTCATTTACTATTCCAAATACATATATTTTAACACAGGGTGAACAGGTTGCCAAAGGACAATTCAAATATATTTATATTATCGCAGATACAACATATATAACTATGGTTTTTCGTGAAATAGAATGTTATGTGGATGGAACCAATGTTGCATTGAGTTCAAACAGTGCTACTGCAGTTTGGACAAAAACAAATATAGATACAACAACTGGAAGTGCACATAATTCGGGTGCCGCATCAAAAGGAATAGATGGTACGATAGTAAAGAACGGTACAGATAATAATATTGCACATGGACATGGGCCTAATGGATGGACGCGATTCTTGATAACGCTATCTGAAACATACGATGTAAAAGACTTTCAGCGCGCTGTCATACATCTTCGTCACTTATCAGCAAACTATGATTATTATTCAGGATATGGTGGAAAATCTATTGCCAAAGTTCAATTATTGGATACAGATAAATCTACTGTTGTGGTTGAATGGGATAATACAAATGCTACTTTCAATGCAGATGCTAATAATCCTCAAGGTACATATGTTGGAATTTTTGAAATCAATTTCTTAGGTCCCGCAGATGACCCTAATACTACTGACTTTACAATTTATGATGGAAGTGATACAGCAGATTTATCTATGACAACAGTTGAATATGATAATACCAATGTAATGAAAACAGTACACACATATTATAGCGAATGTTTGATTAATGATGCTTCAGCTACTGTAATTACAACAGGTCCTTCAGGTGAAAGTGTTCCTTTATTCAATAATGATGTTTCATTTGAAGAATTGAAAGTATATTCCGTTTACGATGGTTCTTATAATATTACAGTTGATGCAAGTGATGCAATCGCATTATTAAATCATAATGTTTCTAATGCTATTTCTTATACAGGTACAACATTAGTTAATACAAAGACTAGTGTATATGACCCAGCAAATTCGTATAATTATTATAGTGGAACTATAACAGTTACTGTTGAATCTTCTTTCAATGATATTCTTATTTTTGAGCATCTAGATGCATCAGGTATTGATAATAAATTTTCAAAGCTTATGTATAGTGAAACTTGTAATCCGTCAAATCTTAAAAAAATAGTTACAGATACAACGGAAACCGTAACAGAAAATCTTGTTTGTTTGGATATTACAAATGTTATAAATATTGTAAACAATGAAGGTAATAAATATGTATTAAATGGATTATCTACATATGATTCAACACGTAAATATGGTGTATTTATGGGAAATTATGAAATACGTAATATACCAGTTGCTCATCCTATGGCTATATTAAACAATGATGTGTCAAATGTGTTTATTTATGGTGGAGAAGATTTATATGGTACTAAGGAAATAAATGACGTATCGTATTCATTTTATACAGGAAATATGGATATCACAATTATAGATAGTTTTAGTGGTACTTTATCATTATATTGCTACAATCATGGTTATATGGGTGGAGAAAATGTAATAAAATATTCATCAACATGTAGTGAAGATAGCCCAGGTTATTACATTGATTGTTTAGATACAACAACTAATACTAGTGTTGTAATTTCCAATGGTAATAAATATTTATTTAATGGTGAAACCGAATATGATGCTGAAAGAAAATTTGGTCTTTATACTAGAACATATACGATTAATAATGTACCAAGCGATCATCCTATAGCATTTTTGAATAAAGATATATCCAATGTTGTAACATATACAGGAAATACATTATATGATATTAAAGAAGTAGATGGTTTTAGATATAATTTTTATACAGGCACCGTAACTTTAAATGTAACCGGTACTTTCTCTTCTTTCTTATCAATATATTGTTATAACCATGGTTATATGGGAGGAGAAAATCTATTTAAATATTCAGCAATTTGCGATTATGATGCTAATACTGTAGAACAACGTGTTGTAGAAGAAGTAGTTATAAATAAACAATGTTTACAAACCAGTTCGGCTTATCGTATATTATTTAATGATGCAGGGCAGCAAAAAATAGTATTAAATTATGGTACAAATACAAGTTATGATTCCACACTTCATTATGGTATTGATATTGGTAATTATTTGATTACAAACATACCAGATCAATATCCTTTAGCAATTATAAATGGAAACGTACAAGATTATGTGTCTTATACTGGTGAAAAGCTTATGATGAAAAAACGTAATTCAAATGATGGTAAAGTATATAATTATTATAGTGGTTATGTTCGCTTAGATATTAGTGCTATACCACCAAACGTTTCAAATCTATCATTTTCAACAACTTATTCCACAAGTATGTATGAAGAAGGAAAACTATTGTTTGATAGCACATGTTCAACAGATGATTATTATTATACTTGTTTAAGAACTAATTCCTCTATTGAATTGTCTAATAATAATATTTTTGTAAATAATTATGATTTTAATACAAATTCAAAGAAATTAGCAGTTTACAAAGGATATTATCAATTTAAGGATGTTCCAGAAGATAATCCTATAGCATTTGTTAGTGATAATAGTGACTCTGTAATATATTATCATGGATTAGAATTCAATAAGACTATATTAACAATTGATTCTAGTTCCGTTGATTTTTATAGTGGAACAGTAACATTAGGTATATTAGGTAACTTTGATACCGACCTCAAATTATATATGAAGAGAACTGGAAGTACCGCAACTAGTAACATAACTTTATATTATAATGATTATTGTGATTATGAAGGTAGTGAAGAAAATCTAACACCTCAAATAGAATGTTTAAATTATAATACATCTATTGAATCTTTTAATATAAATAATATTGTTAATTTTATGTTTAATGGTGCATCTTCATTTGATATAAAGAAGATTTATGGTTTTAATATTGGTTTATATAAATTTGCAGATGTACCAGAAGAATTTGGTATGCGTTTAATCAATACTAACATTAATTCAGGTGATATATTCTTATCAAGTGTTGATAATGATATGGTTAATTATGAAAAAGAAATAGATGATGTTGATGTATCATATGACTATTATTACGGTGATGTATTTTTACATGTTACAACAGATGTTAGTTATTTGGATAGTGCATTATTATTTGACTTTGCATCAACTGGAACGTTTAATACAAAAGATAGACTTATATATAGTAGTGAATGTTTAACGAGTGAATCAATATATACACAATGTTTAGATCTTAGTAGTTCTGTAACAGTTAATAATGGATATTATTTATTGAATGGGGAAACAACTTATTCATCTACTGATAAATTTGGATTATACGTTGGTACATATTACTTAAATGATATTTCAACATCACATCCTATGGCAATATTGAATAATGATATTTCAAATGCTATAACATATTATGGTGATAATTTACATGGTACTGCTGATGTAAGTGGTGTATCTTATAAATTCTATACCGGAACTATTAAAATAGTAGTAAAGGGAAATTTCTCGTCGGCATCTATTTATTGTTACAATCATGGTTATATGGGTGGTGAAGATATTTTAAGATATTCTACAAATTGTGATAGTATAGCATATGGTTTCTTTACAACAGCTATTCCAACTACTATCTCTTTCACAGAAGATAATAGAAAACGATTATTATTAACTGGTAACAGTATTTATAATGAATTTGAAAAACCAGCGTTTTTTGTTGGAACATATACAATAACAGATATTCCTAGCAGCGATCCTATTGCATTACTTAATAAGGGTTATGAAAACAAAATAGTATATACTGGTACTGACTTATGTGGTAATTATGAAGTAAATGATTCTTTCTATAATTTTTATTATGGAACATTAACAATATATGTATTTGAACCTCTTGATACAATTACTACTGAAGTTCCTGAGACATTTTTATCATTATATTCTTATCCACATGGTTATGCTGGTACAGAAAATATGATATGTTATGATAATGATATTAGTGGTTATACAGATCTAAGTTATACAATTTGTGTAAATAGTGATAGTACCATTAAAATGTATAATAATCCTGCAACAAATCCAGATAGTAGTTTCAATTATACATTTAATAATTCAAGTGAATATTATGACTATAAAACTATGGGAATGCATGTAGGAAATTATAGATTGGTAGATGTTCCTATTAGTGATCCTATTGCATTACTTAATGTTGATGTGTCTAATTTAATAACATATACAGGTAAATCAACCAATAAAGTAACTGCGGTTGGACCAGATAGTACTACGAATTATGACTTCTATTATGGTAATATTGATATAGAAGTAACCGGTGATTTTGGTACACTAAGCGCATATAGTGCAAATGGTTATTATGCAGGAAGTCAGGATATTTTTAAATTTACTGATTTCTGTGAAACAATTGGTTACGTAGTTGAGTGTCTAACTCTTGAAACATCTATGAATATTTATGAGGGTAATTTCGTTTTTAATGGAGGTATATATAATAGTTATAAGAAATTTGGATTAACCGAAGGGAGTTATAGTATTAAAAATATTCCAGCATCTCAAGCAGTAACATTTTTAAATAATGATGTATCAAACAATGTAATAATAAGTGGAGATTCTATAGATTTATGTGGCAATTTCGCAGCACCTGATGGTAATAATTATAATTTCTATACCAATGAAATTAATATCACAGTGAAAAATAAATTTGATGGTTACTTACCATTATACAGTTATACAGATCTATCATATAATAACGGTGAAGAATTATTTGTATATAGTGATTTATGTACTTTCATAAATAAACATAAAATGCATACTTATTGTTTATCAAATTCTGGTACAAATGATGTATCTTATGCTACAAATGATACTTCTAAAATTATTTTAGATTCATCATTAGTAACATTTGATTCTAAGCGTAATTATGGTGTATATTTAGGTAATTATATTTTTAATATTCCACAAGAAACACCTATAGCATTTTTAAATAATTCTGTAAAAACATTAGTAACATATAGTGGAAATGAATCAAATAAAACGAGAAAATCAGATCCAGGAGGTGATGCAATATATGACTATTATCATGGAAAGGTTGTATTAAATGTTTTAGGAGACTTTGGAGAATTGAATTTCCACTTTTTAGATAAAGGGTACTTAGGAGGAATAGATAATGCCATTATATATACTGATTTCTGCAATGACGGTGTAACAAATAAAGCAATTGAATGTTTAACAAATACAACTAAAATGAACTTAATTGATAACAGTGGTTCATATTTGTATACATTTAATTCTAATACAGTATTAAATTCAAACAGATCTTTTGGATTACATGATGGTATATATACAATAACAGATATATGTGATAATTATCCTATTGCAATAATGAATAATGGATTAACAGAACACATTGATTATACAGGAAATAGTGAAGATTTATGTGGTAATTTCACAGCAAGTGATGGAAATAATTACAATTTCTATAAAAATGAAATAACTTTAGTTGTAAATAGTGATTTTACACAAAATGGTAACGTTTCAATATTTTCTTATGGAAATGATTTATCAGGAAACTTTGGTTTAGAAAATAAATTTACATACAGTGATTTATGCGAAGATACTATTACAGGAAAATATGAACAAGTGAATGATGATATAGTATCTCTAGATTTCTATCTTTTACAAGCTTCAACATATTAGGTATTTTATTAGTATATATTCTATAAACAATATATAATAGAAGTATATCTATGATTACTTCAAACGGCCAGCGTGTGTTTATTGATAATAAATCATCAATAACATGTTATAATTATAATAATACTGATGAAGTATGGCAGAAATATGGAGCAAATTATACAAGTGGTGCTACAAAAGATGGTAAAGTTGTAAAAACTACCGAAAATGTAAAAATAGGTTTTAATGCAAATAAAGGTGGTAATCGCGTTGTCGCACATAATATGGGAACATTTCATATTGATATTTTTGAAATAAATATAAAAACCATGGTTTGGGAAAAAATTCAAACATTAGAAAATATTGAATATTCTACATCATCGTCAGGTAATTATGTCTTTGATTTTAAAGGAGATAACTTATTAATTTATGTAAATGATTCAAACGATCAAGGAAATTTACATTATTATGCATTTAATAATACTACACATTCATATGATAATAAGTTTACAATTAATAATATTAGTGGAATAACAAATGAAAACACAATTCGCAATGTTGTTACTAATAAAGTAGGAACAATATTTGCTATAAGTGATACAAATGGTAATACTTACCAATCAGTGAATGATAATAATAATGGTACAGTAAAAATTTATGACGTAGATTCTGGTTATAATTATACATTACGCTCAACATTAACTTCTTCTAATGATTCAGGATTATTTGGCGATTCTATAAGTTTAAATTTAAATGGAGACCGTATTGTTATTTCTGAACCAATAGAAGGTGCATTATACCCTTATTCATATGATAGTAATACAACATCATGGAGTTTAATAGGTGGTTCATCTCTTGATTTTTTTGATTTATCATCAAGCCGTTATAATAATATTGTAAAAATGAATTCAAATGGTGATGCATTCTTTATTAGTGAATTTGATAATAATGATAACGAAAACGGTGTATTCTATGGATATTATCAAGATAATAGTAATAATTGGAATAAATATGAAGAATTAAGCGGTAACTTTTATGAAACAATAGATAATTCTTCAAATAATTTACTAGGTTCTGGTTTTTCATTTACAAATACATCTCATTTTGGTTCTATTATGTCTTCAAGTTCACAAGGTAATCGTTTGTTAATTGGTTCAAACGATTCAACAAATGATATTAATGGTTTTATTATAAAATTAAAGAAAGATCCTACAGCAAGTAACCAATCTCTTACTTCATTAGGTGTTAGTGATACAGATATTATAAAACTTGAATTAACACCTCAAGAATTAGTAGGTGATAGTGGTTTAAATACAAGTGAACTAAAAAATTTAGGAGTTGGTGCTGATACATTATTAACAGGCGGAACCAGTGAGAGTGACTTATTAGATTCTGGTTTCGGTCTAGGTGATATTGTAAGTGCATCAAATGATTTATCTTCATTAGTAAGTGATCCAAGTAACAATGTAACAGCATTAGATTTATTAGGTAGTACTAGTGTAAGTGATTTACTTACAAAAGGAATTAGTGTAAATGATTTATTAGGAGATATTTCTAGTGGCGATGCTTCTAATAATGCAACTGTTGATTATTCGCAATTTAAAGATGCAAATGTATCAGCAACTGATTTAAAAGATTCAGGAATAGATGCAACTACATTAAAAGATGCTGCATATAGTCCAAGTGACTTAGTAAGCGCTGGTTTTGCTGTAACAGACTTGAAAGATGCTGCAATTCCAGCAGGTGATTTAAAAAGCGCAGGTCTAGGGCTTACTGATTTAGATAGTGCGTTTTCTCCAGAAGACTTAGTTGGTGCAAATTTTGATGATAGTGATTTTGAAAATGCCGGTTATACAGTAGAACCTACCCAAACATTATCTGTATCGTTAGGAGCTGTTACATTTTCACAAGAAGTAAAAACTGTTGTTAAAAATGACGATATTTCCGGATTTTCTACATCTTTACCCGATACTGATGCTTTAACGAATTTTCTTGCAACTAATCCAGAATTAACAAATGTTTTAACGGTTGAAGCAGACGATTCATCGGGTAATAAAGTATATGATGTTTCTTCAGGACCAATTGTATTAACATTAGATTTACCAGACTTAGATCCAACAGAATCACATGTTTTATGTAAGTATGATAATAGTAATAATTTAATGATACCACAACCCAAAGGGTATCCTGTAACATTAACATATAATAGTGAATTACAAAAATTTACAGGGACATTAACTTCTCTATCAAATGTTTCAACAAGTTTTGCTGCGACTGCACCGAATACAGATGCTTTTGACCCACAAATATATTTGGTTGGTTCTGGTTATGAACATAATGGTTATTTTTTAAGTGGTTGGAATTCTACAGATATTATTTTTCCTAAAACTCATAAACCTGTATCACTAACATCTAATATGTTTAATATCACATTTAAAAGAGAAGATGGAACAACTATTACTAATTCTCATCTTGCATTAAGTGTTATTTCCCGTGATGGAAACTACATTAGTAAAACTCCTGCAAATTATGCATCTAAAAATGGACGGTGGAAAAGAATATGTCGTCAAAGACGAACTTGGGTAAAGAATGTTTATGTTTTATTATCATTAGCATTAGATGATCCTGAAAATTATCCAATGATTACAGATATACATCATGTAGACGCCGATGGAAATTATTTTTTTTATAATTTTAAAGTCTATAGAATAAGATTTAAAGTAAAACATACAAGATTGAGACCTCAATATGTTAGTATTTCAAATATAGCAAACGCTATAACTGAACAATCTAGAGGTCCTATTTCTAATGTTACAACTATTAATTCTATTTTTGACATTTTACCACCTCCTGAAGTTAGTTTATTTGAGATTCTTGACCCAACTGTTTATAAACATAGATATAATGATAAAGATTCCAATGAAGTTATTGAATATTATACAAATCAAGTAAAAACATTAGACATTTCTGTTTATTTTGTAAGTCGTTATGATAGAAATAGAACAAATCTTAATCTTGGTAATATTATTGGTACAAATGTTGTGTTTGGTAAACCTAATTTTCCAGGAGGGTCTATGGGTTTAGTTAGAGCCAATGGTGTATTAGATACAACTAGTGAAACTGGTACAACAGTTGTAAGTGTTACTATACCCCCTGGTATTATTGCTAGTTCTTCAAATCCATATCCTACAAATGAAAATTCTACTACATTCAATTATACAATAGATACTCTAGCCCCTACATTAGAAATTATTTGTGAAGATATGAGTAATAATGGATATTCCAATAGTGGTTCATTAAATATGATTTTTCAAGCTAGTGAAGATATTAGAACATTAGAATCTTCTTATTTTACAATAGAGAATGGTACTTTAGTTGGTCTTGAACAAGCAACAAACGACGATGGTACAATTGATTTCAGTAAATATGTTGCTAATCTTGTACCATCCATAAAAGCATCTGTATCACAAATTACTATAATGCTTAATAAAAGTACAATTATGGATTTGGGAGGAAATATAAATACATCACCTTCTAATTCATTTATATGGAATTATGACGGTGTTGTTCCAACATTAAATATAAAATCAAGTGATATTTCCAATAATGATTATTACTATAATGATTATATTAATATTGAAATTGAAATTAGTGAAGAATTAAAATCATTTACAACTTCAAATATAACTGTAACAGGTGGATATATTGCTAGATTTTCTAATATAACAAATACTAATAATTATTCTATGAGATTATATCCAAATGATTCTATTAATTCTTCAACTGTTACTATTTCTGTTGTTGAAAATACTGTTCAAGATATTTTAGGTAACTATAATACATATCCATCTAATACATTTATATGGAATGTAGATACAACTAAACCAAAACTTACTTTATCTTCTTCTATTGCTTCTGGTAGTAGTACAGATGATCCATTTATACAATATAGTATATATTCAACAAAACAATTACAAACATTAGAACTGGATGATTTTACTGTTGTAAATGGATCAGTTATTGACTTAGAAGGTGATAATACCAATCAAAATTATAAAATTAAATTATTTCCTTTATCTAATTTATTGACATCTTCTATTAAAATTAATGCATACAGTGTTACAGATTTAACAAATAATACAAATAATATTGCATCTAATATTTATTATTGGAAATATAGTGGTAATGCACCTATTGTATCAATTAACAGTACGGATATTGATCTTAATTTTGAATCACAAGATATTTCTATTAATGCAATTATTAAAATAAGTGATACTGATATTACATTATTACAAAGTCATTTAGATGTTAGTGGTGGCGTTTTAAGTGATTTTAGAACCGTTTTTGATGACTATCATGTAACATTTACCGCGAATAATCCATATGATACAAACACATTAAAAATTACTGCTGGTACTGTAAGTGATTCAAATAATATAGGTAATAATCCATCTAATATTTTTACATGGAAATGGAATAAATCCAGACCAAGTATTGTTATATCAAGTAGTGATATTTCAAATGAAGGTACATACAATTATAATTCTGCAACTATTAGATTTACACCAAATGAAGATATTAGTAACTTTACTGTAGATGATATAACATGTACTAATGGTACTTTAACCAACTTTGAAAAAGTTGATGGTGAAATTTATTATACAGCTACATTACGTCCTGCATTCCAATCTATAACATCAACCGAAGTTACAAAAATTAGTAATTGGACTTGGACCGAAGATAGTATTACAATACCGCAAATAGAAGGTTATAAACCACAGGTTGTTACATTAAATATTGGTGAAAATTCATTTGAAGATAGTTATAGTTTTACAAATACGCAATCATCTAATAATTATGTTTGGTATTATGATTCAGTAAGGCCAAATATAATATTATCAAGTAATTCTATGAGTAATGGAGATATTAATAATTTATCAAAAACGGATATAACATTTACAACAACTAAACCATTAACGAATTTCATAGCCGATAAAGTAACAGTTGTAAATGGTTACATAAATAATTTTATAAAGGTTAATGATTTAAAATATACAGCTGATCTGTATCCTTCATCTAGTGAATCTGCTAATTTACAAATTACTATTTTTATTGATTTAAATAAAGTACAGGATGATGCTGGAAATTATAATTATAAAAGTGATGAATTTATTTGGAAATCAGATAGAGAACCACCTGTTATTACTAAAATGTGGCATACCATGGGTATTATAAATAATGCAGGAACAAATATACCATGGCGTTGGGGTCCACAAAATAAGCTAAGAGTTTTTGTTGAATTTAATAAACCAATATCCGTTATAACAGCTGGTTCTTTTTCAATAATAGATAATGTTGATATAAATGGTAATGAAATTGACATGCAACAAGGTCCATTATATGATCAAACAAATTTATCATTAAAACGATATCGTTATCAATTATTATTAAGACCTCTTCATAATGCAACATTACAATCAAATTACTATAAATATACTGTATATATACCACCCAATTCTATACAGGATGAATTAGGAAATGTTAATGATGTTTCAAGTCAAACATTTACTATTATAAAGGATGTAACAGCACCTAAAGTATCAATTGAAGCATATAAAGAAGATGGTACGACAAGAATTTATAGTGGTTCAGCAACAAATGATACTTCTTTTTGGGTTGATTTTGTTAGTTCTAAAAAAGTTCATCATCAAAATGGTATTGATTTAACTAAAATTACAACAGTAAATTGTACACTTACTCAAAGAAATAATATTGCAAATAAAACATGGCGGCAATGGAAATATGGGTATAATTATGGAACATTAAGACTATGGTTAACACCTACAGGAAATAATGATACAATATCTATATCCGTTGCTGATGGTTTATTTAAAGATGCTCGTAACACTACTCTTTTTTCTACAGCAGCCGATAGTACATTTACTTGGACTCCTGATTTTGATGGTCCTATATTAACAATAGGCTCTTCTACAATTACCAACAGTTCAACTACAAATATACAAGATATTTCTATTAATTTTACATTCAACGAAGCACCTGTATCATTTACAGCTAGTGATATTTCTTATACAAACTCTAGCATTATATCAAATAGTTTTACTGGTTCAGGTACATCTTATAGTATGGATGTTAGAAGTGACCCATCAGGTGGTTTGGTTAATATATTTTTACCAGAAAATACAACTGTACAAGATGCAGCAGGAAATACTTGTCTAGTAAGTAATCCATTCTCATGGACATATGTTAATATTAGTCCTAAGATTTCTAATCTATATAGTAATGATGTTTCTAATAATGGTTATACGTCAAAAGATACCATACGTTTATATCTTGATTTTACTCAAGATGTAACATTACACGAAGATACCATGACGAAAATTATTTCTAGTGGTAATGGATTATTAAATAATTTTGTTAGTGAAGCAGCAAATCAGTATTATATAGATATTGAAAAAACAACTGATTCTACATCACAAACAATTACTATTAGTATTCCAAAAGATACATTCTATAATAATTTAAATACTTATAACAATGAATCTTATAATTTTACATATTATTATCTCAATAATATACCAGAAATAGAAATAACTAGTACAACAATTGCTAGTGGAAAGACAACAAATGATAATAGTATTGACTTAATTTTGAAGGAAAAGAATGGCCTTACTCTTTATGATTTTGATGTAACTGACATTACAACAGAACCAAATAATAATAATTATACCATAACAGATTTTTCAGGAAATGGTTCATCATATACTTGTACATTAAATGCAGCCCAAGATGCTAGTATTTATTTTATATTAAATCCTGGTAAATATAAGAATATTTCAAATCAATTCAATACAGCTACTAATGAATTTGTATGGATTAGAAATACACAACCGGTTACTATTGAAATATATAGTAATTCAATTAATAATAACAGTTCATCTACTGATGAAAATATTAGTTTAATTATAAGTACAAATAAACCAGTAAATATTGAAGAAATACGCGAATACTTAACTGTATCAAATGCAACATTAAATACTTTAACTGGAACCAGTCCTGGTATAGAGTTTGTTACTTATCTAATACCAAAAGCAAAAAATCTACAATCTAGTGTTTCTATTGAAGAGGATGTTATATATGATGAGTACGGTAATGTGAATACAAATGCATCAAATACCTTTTCCTGGACATTTAAGGGTATTAATCCTACTGTTGATTTAACATGTCCAACTATTCCAAATGGTGCTATATCTTCTTTGGAGGATATTTCATTTAATGTTGAAATTACGGGAGATGTTGTTACCTTATTACAGTCACATATTTCTGTTACCAATGGTTATGTTTCTAACTTTTCAGAAGTATCTGATAATTTTTATGAATTTACATTTACACCTAATTTACAGAACGTTGATTGTAATATATCTATACCTGCTGGTTCATTTGTTGATCAATATGGTACAGCGAATTTTGCATCTAGTACATTTACATGGATATTTAATAACACAGAACCCTTTGTTACTATTACATGTGATGATGTAACGAGTGGTTCATACTCTAATCTAAGTTTCTTTAATATTAATTTTGCATTTTCTACAAAAATTAAAAATTTTACATTATCTGATATTGATATTTCAGGAGGAACAATTGACTCATTAGTAGAACACGATAATAATATATTTAAGTCAACATTTACCCCTAATATTACATCTGGTCAATTATCATTAAATATTCAACAAGGTACTTGTAATGATGCAAATAATAATAATCCTAATGCAGCATCACAGCCTACTGGTGGGTTTTTAATTAATTATGATATAAGTAGACCTTCTATGGATATTTCAAGTAGTATTGCAAGTGGTTCATCAAGTAATGATTTGTATGTAACACTTTTCTTTGAGGCAAGTGAAGATATTACAACATTTGATTTTGATAAAATCATTCATACAAATTGTGTATTAGGTGGAAAAAGACAATTAGATTTAAGAACATTCCGTGTTATTGCTCAACCAATTAATAATAATCAAGTATCTATACAATTACCCGAAGGAGTATGTATGGATGCAGGAGGAAATACTAATACTGCTTCTTCCATATTTGAATGGACATTTGATACCACAGCGGTTTTCTTCAATGTACAGAATATACCTGACCCTTCAACAGATGATACTGAAATTTATTTATCATCTAATCTAGATGGTAAATCGTCGCAAAAAATATTATATTTCTCTATTGAATCCAATGATACATTACAAAGTGCATTGACCGAAGATGATTTATCATTTACAAATATTGAAATTGTTCCTGAAACTTTTGTACAAAATTCTATAAATAGTAATAAATTTACTGTTGCGGTTGAAACATTATTTGAAGGAGTTAATACAACATTTTTCATTCCAGCGAATGTGGTGAATGATTTAGCAGGTAATGATAATATAGAATCTACAGTATATAATTGGATATATGATAGTAGTCCGCCTATAATCACAATAAATAGTCCTGATATTTCTAGTGGTGATATAACAAATGATGAAAGTATCACAATATATTTTGATGCGAGCGAACCTATTGTTGGTTTTGATAAGACTGATTTAAATATTATAGGTGGATTTATAGATAATACTAGTTTGGACATTTCTAATAATGGCTTAAGATATATTGGAACATTAAAACCTAATATTTCTAGTGGTGGAGAAATAAAGGTTGATATAAATACTAATTCTTATACTGATAATGCTGGTTTTGATAACTTAGAAAGTGAAAGTTTTTTCTGGACTTGTGATAGAATTAACCCTAGGTTATCTTTAATAACTACAACAAATAATGTAAATAATGGTTCTTATTATGATAGTCAAACAATATCTATGGAACTAATTACATTAAATGATACATCACTTAATATAACAGCTAGCGATATTTCTTTGGTAAATGGTACAATTGAAGATTTCACATTTGTAAATTCTACTACTTTTTCATTTAATTTATTAGCTACAAATTCTAATATTGAAACAAGTATATTTTTGCCTGCTAGTAGTATAACAGACTCAGTTGGTAATGGTAATGATGCTACAGATGTATTTAAATGGATTTTTGATGCAGAACCACTTACAATTACTTCTATATCTTCACCACAAGTTACAAACAACGGAACAACGAATAATAGTATTGTTTTAATAAATTTTGTATTATCTGAAAGTGTATTCAATCTTACATCAAGTATTATTAGTACATCTAATTGTAACTTTAAATCATTCAAGGGAGATGGTATAAATTATTCAGCTGAGTTTGAAACAACAGAAGTAAATGATATTATTATTGAATTTTCAAATACACAAAATATTACTACTTCCCGAACATTATCAAAACAATTATCAGGTAATAATTTAACATTTAATTGGTCATATGATAATACATTACCAAGTACTATAATTACCGGACTAACACAATTGAATAATGTTACATCTAATACTAGTTTTGTTGATTTGAAATTTACTACTAGTAAAACAACAACAAATTTTTCTCAAGATACTATTCGTTTATTAGGAGATTCAAGTATTAGTAATTTTGATGGAAGTGGTACAGAATATTCAGCAAGATTTACACCTTCATCAACAGGTACAATCGTAGCAAATATAGATGCCGGTAGTTATACAGATACTGTAGGAAATCTTGCAAGTAATGATGTAAGCTATACATGGTATTATGATAATACAGCTCCCACTGTTGAAATATCTAGTAATATAACAAGTGGTTCGTCAAGTGATTCTCAATATATTGATCTATCATTTGTATTAAGTGAAAATGTAAGTGATTTCACTATTGATGATATTAATGTTACAAACGGATCAATTGGAGAATTTTCAGGGTCCGGTCAATATTATAGAGCACAATTAAAACCAAAGGTTTCCAATAGTGTTTCTAGCGTTGTTGTACCTATTGGTACAATAACAGATATTGCAGGTAATACTAATAGTTCTGCTTCAAATACATATACTTGGACTTATACAGGAAATGCGGTAACATTAGAATTAACATCAAGTGATATTTCTAACAATAATTATTATAAATTTAACGACATTAGTATTAATGTATATACTAATCTAGAAATAACAGGATTTACAGTTGATGATATTAGTGCAACAAATGGTACTATTTCTAATTTATCAAATATAGATAGTAACAATTGGGTATTTAATTTTACAAGCGATAATGCTAATGTAGAAAGTAGTGTTTATATACCAGCAGGAGGTGTTATGAGTTTGAGTAATAATAGTGATCTTAATCTTGATTCCAATACATTTTCTTGGACATATGATAATACTAAACCAACTATTGAAATTACTAGTTCAACGATTAGTAGTGGAGATTACTACAATAAGTCATTTATATTTATTGATATTTCAGCTAGTGAAGATGTCACATTACTTGACACTAGTATTAATCTTACAAATGCTACAATGAGCTTATTCAGGGGTAGTGGTCGTGAATATAGTACAAAATTAGAACCAAACGGTATAACAACCGGACAAATAAGTGCTATTATTCCTATAAATGGTATTTATGATGTTGCAAATAACTATAATGATGCTTCCTCTAATCTATTTATATGGAATTATGACACGGATGTACCTACTATAGAAATATCTAGTAATGAAATTGCGCATAATGGTACAACAAGTAATGATGTTTCAAACGTATTAATTAAAGTAATTGCTAATGAGAATATTAATAGTTTATCATTAAATAATTTTAGTACAAAGAACTGTATATTAAGCGATTTAAGTGGTTCTGGTTCATATTATACAGTAAATGCCACAACAAACGATTGGACTACTGATAGAGAAATTCAAATAAGTGTTGGTCAAAATAAAATAGAAGATCTAGCTGGAAATAAAAATAGTTCTGCTTCTAATACTTTTATATTTAATATTAACGCTGAGGTTATTCGTAAAAAGACAACAGCAGAACTTACTACATTATTCAGCAATGATAACACGATTGCATCTAGTGATTTATTATCAACAAATGAGATTAATGTATTTATTAGTAAGTCAACAGAAATTGATAGTAAAGGTCTCAGTCAAAGATCTACCTTACCTACATTCGTAAAGAAAACAATGAACAGAAAGATATTCAATGTTATGATTGAACAAGTTTTTGAAAATGCTACGAATAAACGGGCGAAATTTGACAAAGAAAAGATTCCACTTAAATCAAAGGTTAGTACATTATTAGAAAACGTTACAGATTTGGTTATTGCCAATTCAAATCAAAAGGTAGAATTTACTGATTTAACAACTAGTTATACAGATGAGGCTGTTTATATTCCATTGTCAACTGTTAATGACTATATAGAAGTTGAATTAATTAATGGCGCATTATTAAAAATAACTCAAACACAAGCCGATGTTTTCTCTGTTACAAAGGATGGTACTTCTTTAGGAACATATGACGCAGATGATGATAATAGTGATACACTTATGGTTGATAATTATACAATTATGTTCGGTAGTGCAACAATGACATATGACCCTCCTAACACTACAAGTAAGAAATATTACAGATGTGGTATTACTGGTGGTGCGGTTAATGACTCAACTGTTAATAATTCAGCATTTGAAACATGGTTTGATGACAATGATTTATCATGGAACAATAGTATTGGATTAAGTATTAATATTGGTGGTTCAACCTATCGTGGTTGGAAATTTGATGAAATGAAGACATATAATGATGCATCTATGACTATTGATGAATTCTCAGATCACGTAATATCCTTCTGTCAGGATAATTCCGGTGTTGATCGTTCTATGTTAGAGATTGCTGAAACAAATCCTACATATGATTATACATTTGTTACTTTCCGTTCTTCATCAACTGCTGCTGCATATCTTGATACATCATCTAACTATAATTATGTATTAGCTGCCGCAGATTTGTCAAATATTTCCATTCACGAAGTGAATGAAGTTGTCATACCTACAGAAGCTTCTGGTAATGATGCCTCAGGCGGAGAAAGTGGGGGGGATGGCGATGGAGGTGGAGAAAGTTATACACGCCCTTATGTGTTTATGCCTTGTTTCTTAAAGGGTACTAAGATATTAACAACATCTGGATATAAATTAATTCAGGAATTAGTTGCTGGTGAAGATATTTTAATAGATGATTCAGGTAAGGAATTAGAATGTAAAGAAGTAAAGAAATTTACAAAGAAATATGATGGTGTTGAATTCCCATATGTTGTACCAAAGGGATCAAAATTAAGCGAAAGATTTACTTGCAATGAAGATCTTTACTTAACCCATAACCACAGCATTTATATTCCTCATATGAATAAATATGTTCCATCTTCTTTAATGAAAATGTCACAAGACAAGACAAAGGTTGAAATGTATACTTATTATCACGTATTTACAGAAAATTTCTTTACCGATGTTATTATTGCAAATGGAATACCATGTGAGTCTCATTCCAAATATATTAAACAAACAATAAATAACATTGATTCTACAGGAAAATTACTAAGAAAGATTTTGAATTCATGTAATGCACAAGGCTCTGGTATGAGAAATAGAATGACCAATAAAGAATTTAATAAAATAGTTAAACAATTTAAGAAGAAGAAAGGTAAGAAAAATAGAAAGAAATAAATGTTTGGTTATTATTGTATAATAATTTAATAAAATAAATATATATTATACTACAATCAATTATAATATATATGAAACGTGATAGACGTATTACATTATTAGATGATTTTGATCATTTTATAAAAGATGATAATAAAGAAGAGAATTTTAATGATTTATGTACTTCAATAATGAATGATAATGAAAATGCTTATTATATTTTAAATGATAAAAATAAGATAATTTGTGTTAGTAAAAAATGGGAAGAGATTTGTGGTTATACACAAGAAGAGATGTATCATGAAGGATTTAACAAGTTGCAAGGACTAGAAACTAATAAAAAAACAATAAATAATTTTATGGATGATCTAAAAAAATTTAATAAGTCATCAATGAATATTATAAATTATACAAAAACAAATAATAGGATTAAAATTAATGTAGATGCAATTAAAACTGATTATATTTTTAATAATATATTTCCTATAAATATACCAGAATATATAGCAAAAATTAAAATAATTTAAAATATTTATATATATATTATAAATGGATTCTTATCAAAGAAAGGTTGAATTAGTTGATCAATTAAAGAAAATCGCAAAATCAATGGAAAGCGATTTAAGATCATCAAAAAAACAGAATGTTTTAGATACTGTACCTAAAGACACTGCTAAGAAAATGTGTTTTACATTTCTTAAGAAAAATATGACCCGTGCACAGTTAAATGATGTTGTATTACCAATGTGTGATGAATTTTTTAAGAAAAAAATGAGCCCTGCAAAAATAAGTGATATTGTATTACCTAAGTCTAGAAACAATAAAACTAAAAAAAGCGTTAGTCCTAAAAAAAATACTCGTTCTAATGAAATAAGAAGTTATAATTCAAATAATAGTTATTTTGATAACATACCATTAGTTGATGTTGTAAAGGCAATGAATAAAAGAAAAACAAATAAAACTAAAAAAAGCGTTAGTCCTCAAAAAAAAACAAACATTAGAAATCAAGAAAAAGAAAGATTACAAAAAGCATTAAATAATTATACTCCTGAGATTCGTTCAATGAAAAATATAAACATGAATGATCCTAATTTATTTATTCGTAATGGAAGTAAAGGATTAAGTCCTAATAATATTAATAATAATGAATGGAATGAACAAGGATTCGGTATTGTAAAAAACAAAACAAGAAAATCTACCAAACGCCCACAATTAATGAGTAAGAGAAATATTGCTAAGAGAATGAAAAACCCTTGCCCACCTGGTATGGTTAGAAGTGAAAAGACTGGTTATTGCAGAAAGGAAGAATATGCTAAAAAATCATATGACAAGAAGACACCTTGCAAAGATGGTAAGGTAAGACATCATAAAACAGGTTATTGCAGAAAACCTAAAAATATGAATATGTCATATAAGAAAAAGCATTCCCAACAAAAAACTCGTAATAAAAATGTAACCAAGAAGGTAAAAATTTCAAATGAAAATGTAAATATACATGTTGAAAATGTTGGACCACGTAGTGAAACCCCTAATAATTATATTCCTATGCAAGAACAACCCAAAATAATTAGTTCACCATCTAATGTTTCAAATAACGAATGGGATAGATATATACCTCCTAAGTACAAAGATTTGATAAATAATTAAAAAAAAAATGGATTAAAGATTTATTGTAATATATGATATACATCATTGACGTATATCATATACAATAAAAAAGATGACATCTCTAAACATTGATAAGCTATTTACAAACGACCAAATCCAGAAGAGAATTATATCTATTGGTAATCAAATTACAGAAGATTATAAGAATGAAGATAATATTATTGTTATTTGTCTATTGAAAGGTGGGTTTATTTTCACAGCTGATTTAGTAAGATATATTAAAAACAATGTTCGTATTGAATTCATGGTAGTTAGTTCGTATGGAGATAGTGAAACATCTAGCGGAGTTGTAACAATTAAGCAGGATATTACATGTGACGTACAAGGAAAGAATGTAATTATTGTAGATGATATTGTTGATACAGGTAATACACTTTATGAGATTAAGGATATTATTAAGGGCCGATTTCCAAAATCATTGAAATCATGTTGTCTACTTGATAAAAAGGAAAGACGTGTACGTAATGTTAGTATTGATTATACTGGATTTGATTGTCCAGATAAATATGTAATTGGATATGGTATGGACTCAGCAAACCATTATAGAAATCTACCTTATATTGGTGTAGTAATTAATTAATATAACCAAATACAACATAAAATAATAAAATAAATATTAAAATAGCAATAATAACTTGTATAAGATGTTTAATAAATAATACTTTAAATTTTGTATCAAAAATTTGAGTATTATAATATTGATTAGTAGTTCTTCTTAAAGGTATATGATTTGTTTCAACTAATTGGAATGGTTCTATATTTGGTTCATAATTTACATATATAGTAGCAATTGTATCATTATTTACCTTTTCTTCATCTACTTCATAGGCTATAGGCAATACTTCTGCATTATTATTCATTATATAAATAATATAATATATCATATTTTTAATATTATATTATTTATTATATTTGTCTTGTCTTGTTGTCATATAAAAAAAATATTCATTTAAATTTCTTCATTATGTGGTTCAATAAGTACCAGGTCTCTTTTATTATATAGCATCAACAGAATTTCATTTTTAACGTTATTAATAAAATCATCATCTTCATCTTTATTTTTTAAGTAACGAGTGAATGATTTAATAATTTCAGGATATTTATCATTATATTCTTCATACCAGTTTTCCAACATAATTTCATTTGATTCATATAAATCATCAATTTGTTGTTTTCTATCCCGAATTTGCCATTTATTATCTCTATAAACCATTACAAATTTTCCTTTAATACATGAAATATATATATTCATATTTTCTGGTTTATTTTTATTAAAATGTACCTTTTCAATAAGTGCCTTTACACAATGATTCGTTTGTTGAATGCATTTAATGAAATCTTTATCATTAAGAAATTCATAATCAGTTTGATTATAATTCAATAGTTGAAGATTAACAGTATTATTTTGATCACCTTGTATTTGAACACCATTATTTACATTTTGTATTTTTAAATGATCCATTAATTTTTCTATTTGTTTTTCTAATTTATCAATTTTATCTTTGTAAAATTCTTCTTTGTCTTCATTCATCTGTTGTTCTTTTTTATTTAATAATCCAGCTAGTTTTTCATATTTTACCCGATCATTATGTTTACAGAATTTCGATTGATGTCTATTTCTTGATTGTCTTGATGAAAAATGTCTACAACAGTACTTACAAATGAAACCACAATAGTATTGTTCTTCGCTTATTCCCATCATGTTTTGTTCCATTATGGTAAGGTCCATAGAATCGTGTTGTTTTTTGTTGTCAGATACGTAGTTTACTGTGTTTTTCTTGACTTCAATTGTTTGTGCTTTTATTCTTTTTAAATGTTTATTTGTTTCTAAATGTCTCAAATAATTTGAACGTAATTTTGTACTAAAATTACACTGTTTACATGTGTATTCAGGCATATCTATATTATAAATATATAAAAAAATTCTTTAAATAAAAATAGTTATTCTTTTTTTAATTCCTTTCCATTTCATTTTTATTCTTTTTTATTGTTTTTTGTTATTCTTTTTTTTAGAATGATAAAAAACCTTACCATAATCAATACTCTTTTTTTATATTCTTTTTATTCTTTTTCTTACCATAATTAGGGGGTACGAACACAAATTAAAAAAAAAGAATAGGGGGGGGGAGCACACTAAAAACTAATTCATAAAAAATTTAATAAATACTGAATAAAACAATTGAATTTTATTAAATAGTTTCCAAAAAATAAATATGATCAGACAAATAAAACAACACAATCCCTATTTCAACAGCACCAAAAGAACCACCACCACTAAATGAAAGTTGGTTTAATGCTAAAGAATTTACAAAAACAATAAATCCAACTAATATCTTATATAATGAAATCATATTTGTCTTGTCTTGTTGTTTATTTATAATTTGTGTTTGATAATTTTTATAATAAAATTATAATTTGTAGGTTGATTATAAGATCTAGGAATTTATTTTATTTACAAATCAATACGAAGAAGTTTTTTAAATTATATTCAATAATAAAATATTTAATATAATTTTTATAACATTTAATTATTTATGTTTATTTAGATAAGTCCACTAAGCTTCAAAGCACGTATCATGCGAGTTACTCCAATACCACCACCAGAACGCTTGAAGAACTTGTGTCCAATGAACTCATTAAGCTCTGCCTCAACTCGGGCCTTGGAGAACTTGCTGAAAAGAATATCAGAGTAACCTCCATCACTAATAGTGTAGAATTGACGCTTCATCTCCTCCGGATCACAAGAACGCTCGGCACTACCAATCGTCTCAATACCATGAATAATAACATCAACCTTCTTTGCTTCATTGTCAACTTCATCACTCTGCTTCATGTTCCAGAAAGGGGAAGTGTAATTAGGGAAATCAGTAAGGAAAAACACAGAACCATGGTCCTTTTCAAGTTGCTCCTCATGTTCATTCTCTAGTTCAGTAACACCATAACCCTCAGCAACATCAACATATTTTCCACGAGGGTAGTCTACATCACCCTTTGGAGTCTTAAATCCAAGATGTTCAAGAAGTTCACGCTCAAGATGGATAAGATCCTCCATTCCACCCTTAAGTTCAAACTCAAACATGGGGAAAATCTTATCGTGACGCCCAGGAACAGGGTCTGGCTCATTACGGTAACTGGTACTTACACAAAAGTATCCAGGAGCACGATCAGGATTAGTAAGCATCTCATACTCTAGCCACATTTGACCAGTTTGTGGAAGCGGCCATACCTGACCAGCATAATCATAAGTAGAGATAGTTTTAGGGTCCTCACATGCAGCAAGAATACTAAGACGAGTTTGTGTATGAACCTCTACAAATCCCTTTGATGTAAAGAAAGCACGCATCATACTAACAGCCTTATCAAAGTCAGCAGGATCAATCATACCAATTTTTGGTACAGAAGAAGATTCGGGAGTTGTAGTTACCATAGAAGCCATTATACAATATAAGTGTATATATATTATTTATATAATAATAATGCACTATTTATATTATTTTTTGAAGTTGAACAAATGTTGAATTACAAGCCTTATATCAATTTAAAAAACTATGGACTTCGTCCAATTCCAGCATAGCTGGACGTTTTTTAAATTTTATTCTAAAAATGAGTGAGAAAATAAAAATCACTAAATAAACTAATCTGTTCCGCAGCTATTATGGTGTCATTTTGAGACTTTTTTTTATCATAAAAATATAAAAAAATAATAAATCTTCAAATAATAAAATATCATTATATATTAGTTTAGTATAGAAATCAATTATGTCAACAAAATATTATAGAAAATCAAAACAAAATAAAACAAAAAAATCAAATAGACCAAATAAATTAATAGTAACAAAGATTGCGAATCACAGTTTAAATAGAAATGATGTAAAAATGGAAGATTTAATAAATATATCTAATGGAATAAATAAAGAAATAATAAAATTAAAAGAAGATTTAATTAAAAAAATAAATGAAAAAAAGGAAATAGAAAAACACGTAAAAGAAATAAAAAAATTGGATAAAACATTAGAATATATTAAAAGTATAAAGGTAAAAGAAATTGATAATAAAAAGGATGAAAGTATTAATGAACTATTAAAAAAATTAATGGATTTTTTTATAGATAATTATTTAGAACTTTCAAGAGAATATAAAAGAAAACATAATATGAAAAAAAAATATATTTATGAAGAAGCAATGTTTTTTGAAATAGTTATATTTTTAATTTTATCAAAATATATGATAGGGTATGATAATGCAATAAAAAGATTATTATCTTCTGGAAATGATTTATATAGATTAAGAAAAGAGATATTAGTATACGAATCATTATCCTCATTAGAGAAATATAAAGATAAATTAAAAGAGATAAATGAAAAAAGATTAAAATTAAATGAAAAGATAAGAGATATTCGCGAAGGAGATAGGGGTATAATGACTCTTACTTTACAAGCAATATTAGATAAAATACAATCAAATCAAGAATTAGATCAATATTTTTCCAAATTATATGGAAATTATTTATCAAGGGGAGAGAATTCTAAATCATTATTATTACATCATATACATCGTAATTTTGAAGAAGAAATTAATAATAATTCAAATTATTCGTTAGATAAATCAACAAGAGATATATATGAACATGTTTTAAATTTGGGACCTAAGATGAATGAATTAATATTAAGATCAATAAAAAATAGAAATAGTAGTGATAATACTTTGACAAATGCAGATATTTCAAAATATAATAGTTTTGAAGATTTTATAATAAAAAAAAAATTTGAAAAGAAAAGAAATAAAAAAAAATATAAAGATCAGGAAGAAAAATTGGCAAAAATATACGATTTTTTAGATCCTAAAAATGATTTTGAAAATAATAAGAATAGTGTAAAATATAATACCAAATATGGTAATAATAGATCAAAAAATAAGACAAAAAAATCATCTTATCGTAAGAGTAATAATAGTTACAGCAAAAATACAAATAATGAAGATAATTTATAATAATTTACAGCATAATTGGTGACAAATATAAAATATTTTTGACACAAATAAAATATAAATTGGGAGATTTTGTACGTTACATCTGTACTTACAAATGTACTTTACAAAACATGGTAACAAAAATAAAAATAAATAAAAAAATATGACACCTAAAATGGTAACAAAAATGAAAATTATAAAACAGAGAATTATGGTAACAAAAACTGAAAATATTTTAACTCATTTCCTTACCATTTATGCTAACAAATC
>PBEX01000043.1 GCA_002718515.1 Phycisphaerae bacterium | reverse complement strand
TGTTGAACATGATGAAGAAATCATTAGAAGTGCAGATCATATTGTTGATGTTGGACCGCATGCGGGTTTACATGGCGGAAACATTGTTTGCCAAGGTTCACTTGCTAAGATCTTAAAGCACAAACAATCGTTGACAAGCAAGTATTTAAATGGGTCGTTAACAATTCCGTCTCCAGATAAACGAAGAGGCGTTTCGTTCGTTGATGCAATCTCAATCTCAAAAGCAATTCAGAATAACTTAAAGCAAGTAGATGTTGAATTGCCTTTGAATGTGTTAACTTGCATTACAGGTGTTTCAGGGAGCGGCAAATCTTCACTTGTGAATCAAGTCTTGCTTAAGCAAGTGACGCGTGTGATGAAAGGTGAAACAATTGACAGCTCACTTTGTGCGTCAGTCAAAGGCATAGAACACATCGACAGACTCATTGAAGTCGACCAGTCTCCTATCGGAAGAACGCCTCGTTCAAACCCTGCAACTTACACTGGGATTTTCGATCACATCAGAGCACTCTTTACCCAGACCCGCGAAGCCAAGATTCGTGGGTATAAGCCTGGCAGGTTTAGTTTTAACGTAAAAGGTGGACGGTGTGAATCGTGTCAGGGTCAAGGCGTTAAACGAATCGAAATGCATTTCCTTCCTGACACTTATGTCACCTGTGAAGAGTGTGATGGCGCTCGTTACAACAGTGAAACCTTGGAAGTGAAATGGCGAGGGTACACCATCAGTGACATTCTAAATGCAACCATTGAGGACGCATGTGAGATTTTTGCAAGTCATCCGAAGATTGCTCGCATGCTTGATTGCTTGAAAGATGTGGGACTTTCTTATCTAACTCTTGGTCAACCATCGACTACGTTGTCTGGAGGTGAAGCTCAGCGGGTAAAACTTGCAAGTGAGCTCGGTGTGCAATCTAGAAAACAAACACTGTATGTGCTCGATGAACCAACGACAGGGTTACATTTTGCTGACATTGACAAACTGTTGTTGGTGTTACATCGCCTCGTTGATGCGGGCAATACTGTTGTCATCATCGAGCACAACCTTGACATCATCAAGAACGCAGACTGGGTGATTGATTTGGGCCCTGAAGGTGGCGATGGCGGAGGTAAAGTTGTTTGTGTGGGCACGCCAGAAGAAGTTGCAGATCACAAGAGCAGCTTTACAGGTAAAGCGCTTAAAGGCATTGTGAAAGCCAAGAAATCTACTTCCCGAAAACGAAAAACTTGCTCATCAAAAAGTTAAAAATGATTCCCACAGCAGAGCCCACGACAACGCCAATAAAACCAGCATATTCAATGGCGTTTTCCTCAGAGAGTGAATTGGTTAAGTAAAAATTCACGATGACCGGAATTGCGCACACTGCAACGAATCCCAAGTACTGCATCACGATTGGTCTATTGCGGGCACTCCAAAATGCAAGTCGGCGATCCCAGTAAAAGTTCCAAGTCATGGTGAGCCAGATGGCTGCAATGATTGCGATTTGCTTCGAAGCAATGAGTTGTGTTGTGATCGACAAGAGTAGAACATAGAGTGCGGCACCGCTTAATCCTACAGTTGCAAATGAACAGAAACTAACAAGTTTAGGGTGTGTATAGCGGACAAGTCTCAATACATGGTGGAAGTATTCCCACTGAACTTTGAGTGTCAGTTTGCTATGGCCAAACTTGCGAGTTTTAAAATGAATGGGAACTTCAACGACATTCGTGCAACCACATTTAACGATCAACTCAAGACCAATCTTGTAGCCAATTGGATTAAGTTCATCTGCTTGCTTGTAAGTGTCGTGTTTAAAACCTAAGAACCCGCTCATTGGGTCTTTGACTTTTGTAAACGGTCTTGCCATGATTGTGGCTATCTTAGAATTTACCCAGCGTAAAACGCCCCATCCGTCTTGAGTAGAGCCGCCTTGGATGTATCGTGAGCCAACGACAAAATCAGCGCCTTGTTTCAGCGCTTCAAGCATCGACGGAATTGTGTCTGGAGGATGTGAGCCATCAGCATCCATGATGATGCAATATGTACTATCGCATTGACCTAGTCCATGGATGACAGCACTCGAGAGCCCTCGGTCTTCAGTCCTCGTGATGAGCATGACCCATGGCTTGTTGAGTTTTGCAATGCAATCGATTGTTCCATCTTGCGAATCATCGTCAACAATGATGAGCTTTAAATCTGTAATTGATTCTAGTTTGACCTTCTCAATACCATCAATGATTGATGGAAGGCTATCGACTTCCTTGTATGTCGGAAGGATGATGGTGACTGAATCGTTGATCATAAATGCTTTTATTAGAACCGTTTATGAGCGGAGCGTTCGGACGGTTCTCGAATGCCCATAATCGCTTTGATGAGTTTAAGGTCTTGGAAACGTGTTACCTTGATATTTCGGCTATCTCCCTCAACGAGATAAACAGGTTCTCCAAGTTTCTCGACGACTGAGGCATCATCGGTGCACTCATCTAAGGAATCCTGCTGATATGCCCTTCTCAACAAATCGGCTTCAAAGAGTTGTGGAGTTTGGATGGCAAACAATCCTTCTCGGTCGACTGTCTCAGTCACTCTATGAGTATCTACAGTTTGTTTTGTATCATCGCCAAGGATTGAATCCGCAATTGCATCGTCATCGCTTACAGTTACATTGCTTGCATCAGCACGCTTTACGGTGTCATTGAGCGGAATCGCAGGAACAACAGCAAGGCACTCTCTACTTGCAAGAATAAGCCTTTCAAAAAGTTCAGTATTGACTGCAGGTCTTGCTGCATCATGAACTGCGATATGTGTTACGTCTGGCGACATTGCTGAAAGTGCGTTTAAAACACTTAATGCCCGTGATTGTGCATCACCTTCTACAATTCTTACACCATGAAATGAAAGGGTCGGTGCAAACTTTTCTTTGAAATCATCAAAATGTTCAGGAGGACCAGCAACAACGATATCGCGAACGGCTTCACACTTTGTAAAAAACTCGACCGTGCGTATCAGTAATGGTCTTCCACCAATATCCTCAGCAAGCTTGTCTTTTTGACCAAATCGAGTGCTTGAGCCAGCTGCTGGAATTATGACGCCTATTGATGGTTGTTTATGCATGTTAGATAGACCCTTCTCAGTGCAATACCGGAGATGGGACTCGAACCCATACTCCCTTAACGGGAACCGGATTTTGAATCCGGCGCGTCTGCCAATTCCGCCACTCCGGCAAACTGAGAGTTCGCTATTTTATCAACGATTTCTTGTTCTTTATGATTTTCAAAAATATTGTTTGCGTTTTAACTCCATTCGTCTACGATGTTTAAATATATTGGATGAAATCTGTTGACGAACAAATCATAATTGTTCGTACAGAAGAGAGAGAAATAGGAGTTTTTCAATGAATTCACCACAAAGTCAGATCTCAGTTTTAGCTGGCATTTTACTGCTTGCTGGAAGTACTTATGCTGACAAGCCAAAATTGCAAACGCATAACAAAATACTGTCAACAGCTCAATCAGCATTTGTAGATCTGTGTGATGTTTCAAATACCCTTGTGTCTGAAAATAATGACCCTGAAACAGTTATTCAAGGTAACGCTATAAGTTGTTTTGATGGTTCAGGTACTCCTGAGCATCGATACGGCCGAAGTTATGATTTGGGATTAGGAAGCACTGCAGGGCAAGCGTGGTCAGTGAATTGCGTGCATTTTGCAATGGCCTCTAGTAGTGTGGCTTCCACTTGTACTGTAAATGTTTACATGGATTTAGATGGCAACGCTGGACCACTTAACGATGGTAGCGATTTATTTTACTTATCATCAAGCGTTGTCAATGTAAATAGTTCATCAAGTCCACAATCACTCACTGCGATGTTTGATACTGCAATTAATTTAGATTCAGATTCACTCATTTTTGTTGAAATTGTTGTTCCAGAGTCGTTTCCTGGTACACATGAAATAGGCAGTAACAATTTTGGTGAAGCATCTGCTTCATGGCTTAGAACAACAGGTGGTCAATGTGGTATTGGTAACTGGACTAATCCATCCCAACTTGGATATCCTGGCATGCATATTGTTCAATCAATTGAACTTGGAGAAGCGGTAATTCCAGATCCATGCGATGATCCCCTGGATGATTGTGCTACTGATATTGATGGTGATAATGTTGTAGCTGTTTCAGATATTCTTGAAGTGATTGCAGCATGGGGCTTATGTGGCGATGGCACTTTTAGGCCAACTGGAGATGTCGCTCCAATGCCAAATGGTGATTGTTGTGTTGATGTAGCAGACATACTTGCAGTGATCGCTGCTTGGGGTAATGAATGCGATGGTGGTGGCATAGACGACATTGGTATTAACGAAGTTAGAATCGATCAGTCTGGCGTTGACAATGATGAATATGTTGAATTAGTAGGTCCTGCAGGAACACCACTTGATGGGTATTTTTACATTGTGATAGGTGATGGTGCTGGCGGCTCGGGTGTGCTTGAAACAATAGTTGACTTGACTGGTGCAGTTATTGGTGAAGATGGCTACTGTTCAATTGGCAAAGGCGATATGCTCATTAGCACACCAGACTTTATTGTCGATGGTTTTTCACTTGAAAATACAGATAACGTTTCACACTTCCTCGTGACTGGTTTAACTGCTGAATTACAACAAGATTTAGATGTTGAAGATGATGGCGTGTTAGACGCTCAATATTGGAAAGAAACAATTGATGAGATAGGATTTGTCGAAGTTGGTTACGACGGAGAGATTGTTGACCTTCTTTATACTGACAATTTGCTTGGTCCAGTTGGCATCTACCCGCCTGCTCACGTCTTTAGATGTCCTGATGCAGGGTCATGGAATCTTGGCGTCTTTGGCAATCTTGCAATGGATACTCCAGGCACAGACAACTTGTGCGATGAAACAGATTTTGATGAGGATGGTGTTTTTGACCTTGTCGATAACTGTTATCTATATAACCCTGGTCAAGAAGACTGTAATGGCAATGGCACAGGTGACCCATGTGATATTGCAGATGGATTCTCATTCGACTGTAATTTCAATCAATTACCAGACGAGTGTGAAACAGACTGTAACGGTAATGGAATTGCAGACGAATGCGATATTGCTGACGGAATGCCTGACTGCGATGGTAATGGCGTCCCTGATATGTGTGAAGAAGACTGTAATGAAAATGGTGTTGTGGATGCTTGTGATATCTCAGGCGGAGACTCTGAAGACTCCAATGAAAATGGTGTTCCTGATGAATGCGAAGAAGGCAATCTTCAGTACACAAGTTTTGAAGAGCCACTTGACGGCGAACAATATGTAGATACTGGTGATCCTTTAGTTGACCATGAACTTCTAAACAATGAAGGTCAGTCTATGGTTGCTTGGGAATCAGCTGGTGCTGAAATGGGATTTAGTGCTTATTACTTTAACACCCGAGATAGTGTTGGTCTAACTGATGGCGACTATGTAGGAACGACTTCCTATACGGGTACTGTTGGCGAATTCCCAGATGGTGTCCAAGGTTATGAACTCAGTGACTGCGATGGTTTGATGCAAGTTGTATTCGACCAAGCATCAGGCAATGGCAATTGGAATGTGTCCCTTGATATCTTTATTCAATCAACAGGATGGGAATTAGACGACGTCATCGTGATTGATGTTGTTGTTGATGGTGGCGAAGTACTTTCCATATTGGATACAACTGGAACAGACATTAATGACTTAGACTCTGAAGGCGCATGGTTCAATCTAATCAAAGATTTAACTGGTTACTCAGAAGCAACTTTAAGAGTTGCACTCGACTCAAACTCTGGTAACGAAGCAATCTATATCGATAATGTCATCTTTAGTTCAAATGCAATTGAAGATGCTGATGGCGATGGCATTCCAGATTCGCAAGACAACTGTGATTTGCCAAATCCAGACCAACTTGATTGTAACGGCAACGGATTCGGTGACGTTTGTGACATTGAATATGGCACATCGTTGGATTGCAATGGTAATGGCATTCCTGATGAGTGCGAATCAGATTGCAACACGAACGGCGTACCAGATGACTGTGACATCTTAAATGGCACCTCTGAAGATTCAGATGGCAACGGCATACCAGATGAGTGTGAAGTCGTGAGTGGATTCATGCGAATCACTGGCATTGTCGATGGTCCTCTTCCAGGCGGTTCGCCTAAGGCAATCGAGGTCTATGTTTCATCAGACATTGCTGACTTAAGTCTCTTTGGTTTGGGTTCCGCAAACAATGGTGGTGGCAGCGATGGCGAAGAGTTTACATTTGATGCAATGTCTGTAAGTGCAGGTACATATTTATATGTAGCAAACAACGCAGATGATTTTATTGCGTTCTTCGGTTTCGCTCCAGATTTTGTTCATTCAGTAGCAAACAACAATGGTGATGATGCAATTGAACTGTTTGAGAATGGAAATGTGATTGATACATTTGGTGATATCAACATGGATGGCACAGGCCAGCCATGGGAATACATGGATGGTTGGACATACCGCGTCAATGGAACTGGCCCAGATGGTGTTGAGTTCGATTTGAGTAGTTGGTCCTTCAGTGGTATCAATGCCCTTGATGGTGCGACAACGAACGACTCAGCGAAAGTCCCATTCCCAATAGGAACATGGTCTGAGTAACATTTGTCTCAATTTGTTTACTTAACTTGAACTAAAACCGCCCTCAGGGGCGGTTTTTATTACCCACTTTGACATTTTTTCCTCATTTCTTTGAAAGAAACACGGGACTCGTTGTTTTGAGCCCCCGATAGTTCACTTAAGGTACTTAACCACCTTTAATCGAGTCAGTTAGAATAATTGTTCCAATAAGTCTGTTTTTTGTCTTTTTAATGATGAATTGCTTGACATGGTTCATGAATTAGGGCACATTAGAGGCGTGACATTTAGCGATGTATGTCTATTGGCAACAAGATGTTCCCCAACGTTTGCCAGACGACTGAGTTTAAGAGTGTCATGTTCTGCTACTTGTTAACGTTGTTACACTGCTTTCGTCCCCTTTGGCACCGTAACAATTAAGGTAGGAGAAGGTCGAGAGAAGGATGCGACGAACGCTTGTTTATACATAAGCGTGAATCAAACCCGAACTTGGTACCCTTATCGTTTCTTAGTTTTTTTGACTAAGAATTCTTTTTCGTGAACGTTCACAAAATCCTCTAGGAGGGGATAAGTTCTATGAGAAATTTAACATCATGTATATGTATTTTGGGTCTATCTGGCATCGCAGCTGCTGATGTTTTGATGGACCAAATCGGCGACATGGATGGTTCAGGAATTGGCACAAATATCCAGGCATGCCAGGATTTTGAAGCCTCTTTCGACCAGTACGATGTCGTCTGTGCTAGTGATTTCCTCGGAGACGGTGGAAACATTAACATGGTTGAAATGGTCTTAGGCGGTTGGAATGGATTTGTTGATCCATCTTCAATCACTGGCTATTCACCCAACCTATACAGTAGTGCCGACGCAGCGTGTGCTAGTCTTACGGGCGATATTGCATCTGACTTTGTAGATGCAGCTGACGCTACGATTAGTGCAGACTGGATGGGCGCTAACTTTTTAATTAGTATGGATACAGAACTTGCTTCTGTAGCTGGACCTCAAATGTTCGGTGTTATTCCATCAAACGAATTCGGCACCGGTGGTCAGACAGGTATTGCTGACTCACTCATTGGTGGCGGTTCACCAGACATCCAAGCTAACCCAGGTGGTGGCTTTGGTTTCTGTGTACAAGAAGCAAGTGAAGCTGCATACCGCGTAAATAGTGGTGCGCCAGCTGATCCATGTACCGGCGCTCTACCAGCTGTATGTAATGCAGACGTAGACGGTGACGGTAGTGTTGCTGTATCCGACGTCCTTGAAGTTATTGCTTCATGGGGTCAAACTGGTGATGGTACATACCGCCCAACTGGCGACTGTGCACCAATGCCAAATGGTGACTGTACTGTAGATGTCGCTGACATCTTAGAAGTCATCGGTCAATGGGGTGCTGACTGTACCGTATACGGAGGCTGCTGCTTCGGTGACGGTACATGTGACACTGTCTCAGCAGACGATTGTGCTGCTGGTGGTGGTGAGTACTTCGGTGACAACTCTGATTGTTCATCAGGTTCATGTACTGCAGGTGCATGCTGCATCAGTGCATCAAAATGTACTGACGTAACTGCTGCTGCTTGTGCTGGTTTTGGTGGTACGTACAAAGGTGATGGCACAGCATGTGCTACTACTGACTGTGCTGCTATTGAACCTGGAGATACTTGCGAAGTAGCTATTGAAGTAGTGGATGGCGCAAATGCGTTTGACACTACTAACATGACTGCTGGTGCAGATCTTCCAGAATGTGCTGAAGATGCTGCTGTGTTTGGTTGGACAGAACCAACTAAAGACGTATGGCTCATGTGGACAGCTTCTGAAACAGATGATTACGCTATCGATACTTGCGATGCGGCATCATTTGACACTTCAATTGTTATCTACGAAGGCAATTGTTCAAATCAAGTCGCATGTAATGGTGACGGTGAAGGTCTTGACGGATGTCAAACTTATTACTCCGCGCTAGTTCTATCAGCAACTGCTGGTGAAACATACTACATCCGAATTGGTGCTTACAATGACGTTTCAGGTCCTGGTACTCTAAACATTAACATCGTCCCACCACCAGCTCCTGGTGCATGCTGCTTCGGCGCAGGCGAATGTCTAGATAACCTTGATAGTGAACAATGTGATGCATTCGGCGGTTTACACTTCCCTAACGCGATGTGTGCCGACGGTGTATGTGACGCTGCTGGTGGCGATGAGTGTGAAGACGCTCTAGTTGCTACTGTAGGTTCACAAGCATTTGATACTAGTCTTGCAACTCCTTCAACACCTGAACCAGATGATTCACAATGTGCAGGCACATACCTCGACTGGACTTCAAGCCAGGACGTTTGGTTCGTTTGGACTCCAGATGCAGATGGTGTAGCATCATTTGATACTTGCGACGCTGCTTCATACGACACATCCATGGTCCTTTACGAAGGTTCATGTGATAACCAAGTCGCATGTAACGGTGACGGTACAGGTCTCGATGGTTGCCAATTATACTACTCACGTATTGCTGATTACCCAGTAACTGCAGGTACTAGCTATTACATCCGTCTCGGCGGTTGGCAAGCTGCTACTGGCTCAGGTACATTGACTATTAGCTACGTTGGTGGTGATGCTGAAGCAGCTTGCTGCATGGCAGATGGTTCATGTTCTGACGCTACTGCAGATGACTGTGCAGCAATGGGTGGTAGCTGGAACTCTTCAGGTACATGTGCAGACGTGACCTGCCCAGTTCTCATCACTTGTGATGGCTCTGGCTATGGTCCTACTCCAGTTGAAGGTGCTTGGACTGCTGGTACATCCGATACAGGTGCAGGCTTCTTGCGTGCAGCTGATCTCGAAGGTGGTTCAGGCTCAACACTTACAGTTTGGGGTGTTGAACTAGCATTCAACGGTGGTTGGGGCGCTTGCTCCGGTTCAGTTGGTAGTTTCGTAGTTACACTCTACGACGCTGACATGAATGTCATCGAAGAGCAAATGGGTCTCGCTAACAATGGCGTAGAAACAGGTGATCTGTATGCTGACCTTTACCCACTCGTTGAGTACAACTTTGACGTTGCTGTTGCTGGTGCTGCATATATTGGTGTAGCATCAGAATCCACAGGCGAAGGCGAATGCTGGTTCCTATGGATGAGTGCAGACGAAGGTTCAAGTATGGCCAATGATGGTACTGGCTGGATTGCTGAAGCATTCGGTGTTTCACATTGTCTTGAATAATTGACAATTCAATAAACGTTATTCAACGCAGCCCCCAAGCACTTGCTTGGGGGCTGTTTCTTTGTTTTATGATTGATTCTTCTAACTCTAAGAGTACAATATCTTGTTGGAGAAAGACACTTGAATTTTTGGCACTATTTAACAATTGCAATGATGCCATGAACTCGCCAACTGGCGACTCACTCTCTTCACGATTTGCAAATGACGTGTGGCTCACTGAAAGTTACGATTTATCCATCTGTATTGATGAGTAAAATCCCGTATAGTGCGAGTTCATGGCATACAAGCACATTGTCCTAAAAGTTCTCTATTGCTCTCTGGGTATTGCCGCTATTGCAGGTATTGCCGCCCTGTTTATCGGTGTTGACAATGATGTCATTGGTCGCCTTATTGGGACTTCACTCTTAACTGCGGCTGCTACAGGACTGCTTCTCTTATCAATACGATACTCCGATAGAGATTCAACAAAACCAGTTTCAACTTGCATTTCGATTTTGACATACCTTGTCTACTTCTTTTTCTTCACTGCAATCTGGTGCTATCTGTTCAGGGGTGATGAAGATGTCTTTGCACTGTCCGGCTTAATGGTTCTTGCCTCATCGACACCTCTGCTTATTGGGTCTTGCCTGATGGGTATAGAAAGATCGAAGTTTGCTGGTCGAATTCTAGTGATTGTTTGGTGCTTTTTAACCATTTGGTGGATTATCGATGTCTTCTCAAACCCACATCGTTTTGCACCGAGCGCTAACTATACGACTCCAATTGCAATCTTCGGCTCAATGTTTGCAGTGATGTGCCTGCTCAACAATAAGAGTTTGATTGTTTTTGGGATAACTCCCCTACTTATAGCGTTTGTCTCTACTGAGGCTATTGCGCACTTCTACATTGGGAATCAGCTACCGTCTCATTTGCACTGGAAGATCGCTTTGTTCACATCTTGGATTGCAGCGTCATTGAGCCTTCCCAATGTACTATTTTTTAGACTTAAGAAGTATCAAACTAAAGTTTTAGAATTTGTAACTACTGGGCTCATTGTGATTGCTTTCGGGTTTATTGCGATCGTGGTCTATCTAAGCTCGACGAATCAAGACATTGAAGAATGGCAACAAAGGTTTGCTGCAGGATTTGGCATTCTTGCAACAGCGGGTATCTTAGGAACGCTCGTTTGGCAATCAATTCAGGTTTACATGATTCCTAAGGCTAGCAAGTCTTTTATCTTTGAAGTTTCTTGCCCCCGTTGCAGTCACGCGATTGGATTAAGTCAGGGAAAGAACCATTGCCCCTATTGCGATCTGTTTATGCAAATTAACTTTGAATCACCAAATTGTGCATCCTGTCATTATGATTTGACGAAATCAGATTCTGAAACTTGCCCAGAGTGTGGGACTGAAGTGTTGGTTGAATCTCATGATGCATAATCGAATCATTGTTACATGTTGTTTGTTCTTAGCAAGCTGTTCTACTGAAGTTGCGCAACCGCCACATGTTGAAGTAAACAGAGATATTCTTGATCCGGAAGCTGCGAACGTCATTGAAAATGCTCAATTGGCCGTCGCCTCTTCACCTTCTTCAATGCAATCATGGCAAAATTTTGGAAAGCTTCTTCATGCTCATGGCTTAGATGAACAGGCTGTTATCGCCTACGGTTATGCAAATCAGTTGCAGCCTACTTCAGAGACGACGTATTTACAAGCCCTAGTATCTGCTGACACTGGAAATTACGAAAAAGCAATAGCTTTGTGTAATGAGATCTCTACCTATACCCCAGCCATTTGGCGACAAGGATTTTGGCTTCTCGATTTGGGAAGACTATCTCAGGCTAAGGAAAAATTCGAATTTGCAATCGTCCAAGACTCAAGTGCTGTTGCTGCTTTAGTTGGAAAAGCAAGGGTGTTGATTGCTCAAGGCGACTTCGATGGCGCAATTGATGTGCTCAGGGACATTCAGTTGCGTGGAGGTTCACATCCATACATCACATTCCTTCTAGGCACAGCCCTTCAACGTAAAGGTGACGTAGACATTGCAATACCCCTGCTCCAAGCGCCCATGCCCGGTCCCCCTAACTGGGATGACGCCTGGCTGAATAATGTAGAAGCGATGAAGAGAGGGTTTGCTGCATCTCTCAACCGCGCCACAGATAAACTTGATATTGGGAATCTTGATGGAGCACTCGCCGACCTAAAGAGACTACACCAAGACAATCCCGAAAACGTTACGGTGACGAATAATTTAGGATCTGTGTACTTACAGATGGGCAAACCTCAAGAAGCCATCAACATCATTGGAAAAGGGTTAAAACACTCGCCGAATCATGCGCCTTCACATTTTTCGATTGGTTTAGCACTCATGCAATTGCAGTCACTCGATAAAGCAGAAGAATCAATGCTAACTTCAATTCGTCTTCAACCGGCATTTGCGCCTGCTTATGTTTCAGCAGGTCGCATTGCACTCATCAAAAAAGATTTTAATCTTGCACGTTCTCGACTAGAAGAAGCGATGTCAATCGGCACGAATAACCCAAGCGACAGGCAAATGCTCGCAATGATTTATCTAGATTTGCGTATGAATGCCGAAGCAATTCAGCAGTTTGATATCGTATTGCAAGCAAATCCATCACAGACGATGAGTATTGGAGGAAAAGCAGTAGCCCTCTCGAGAATGGGTCAGCAAGAACAAGCAATGAACATACTTAGAGATGCAACACAGACCTATCCAAATGACTCACATATTCAACGTGCGATGAATGTCGTGATACAGTCAGGAATCAAGCAATGAATAGAACCAAGTGCCTTTTGATTCTTTTGATCGTAGGTTGTTCTGAACCAGCAGTTGAGCAAACTTCAAAATCTCCGGAGAATTCTAAGCGTTGGTTTGTCGATGAAGCTGAACAAATGCACGTTGCAATTCCATGGGTTAGTGGCGATTCAGGTGAGTTTAATATGCCTGAAATCATAGGTGGTGGAGGCGCTGTTCTAGATTACGACAAGGATGGCGATTTGGATTTGTACATCGTCCAGGGCGGCTCGCTCAGCACAGATACAACACTATCAAACAAGCTCTATCGAAACGATGATGCGAAGTTTACGGATGTTACGGATTCAAGCGGAACTGGGGATCTTGGCTACGGTATGGGCGTTGCAACTGGCGATTACAACAACGATGGTTTTGTTGATTTGTATGTCACAAATGTAGGCCCAAATGTACTACTCAAAAACAATGGTGATGGCACGTTTAGCGATGTGACTGAAATCGCGGGTGTTGGAGATGAAGGTTGGGGTGCATCTACTGTATTTGCTGATTTTGACCAAGATGGTGATTTAGATTTGTATGTCATCAATTATCTTGTTTGGAGTTACGGCTTAGAGTTGACGTGTTACAACGAAAAAGGACTCCAAGATTACTGTTCACCGACGAACTATATGGCTCCGGCGAGAGATACCCTCTATCAAAACAACGGCGATGGAACATTTACTGATGTCAGCGAAAGCGCTGGTCTTGGTTCTCGCTTTGGGACTGGCCTTGGTGTGCTTTGTCAAGATTACACTGGCGATGGGCTTGTCGACATTTTTGTTGCAAATGATGGGATGCCCGACCAGTTATGGTTGAACAAAGGCGATTTTACCTTTGTCGACGTAGCTCCCCTTCGTGGTTGTGCATTAGACGATGAGGGGATTGCCAAAGCAGGCATGGGCGTGACAACTGACGACTTTGATTTTGATGGTGATTTTGACATCATCGTTTGTAACTTGACTGGCGAGTCTGATTCTCTATACCGTAATGATGGAGAGTTCTTTACAGACGTCACTGCGAAGCACGGCATTCGTACTTCAACAAGACACGCGACTCGGTTTGGACTTGGGCTTGTCGATTTTGATAATGATGGTTTCCTTGATTTGTTTGAAGCAAATGGGAGAGTCCAGCAGATTGGTTCCCCCTATGGTGAAGACCCATTTGCTGAACCGAACCATTTGCTCAAGGGCTCAATGGCAGGCTGGCGAGTTGTTCATGATGATGCAGTCAAAGATATTGCTACTTCAAGGGGCGCTGTGTTTGCTGATTTTAACAACGACGGGAAAATGGATGTATATGTCATCAACAGAGACGAACAATCTCAACTGCTTGTGAACGTACATGACAATGCGCATCAATTCGCACAGTTGGAAGTTCTTAACAGTAATGGAGCCCCTGCTCTTGGTGCAATAGTGCAATGTGAGGTTGGAGATCATACAGTTACGAAATCTGTTCAAACGGCGTATAGTTACTTGACTGCTAATGATCCTAGAGTTCACATTGGACTTGGGGAAGAGCGTCAACTTCTAAATGTCACAATTCAATGGATTGATGGCGGTAGAACTAATTTTGGTGATTTAGAAGCGGGCCAACATCGCCTTCAACAGCCATAAGTTATTTATAATGTTCCGAAAGAAAAGGAGATCACAATGACATTTACACTTCCAGAACTTGGTTATAGTTTTGATGCTCTAGAGCCTCATATTGATGCTCGCACAATGGAAATCCATCATGACAAACATCATGCAGGCTATGTTGCAAAATTAAATGCTGCGGTCGAAGGCACAGAATTCGCTGACAAATCCCTCGGTGAGTTGATTTCGAATCTAGATGCTCTGCCCGAGAAGATGAGAGGCGCAGTTCGGAACAATGGTGGTGGTCACTGGAATCACTCCCTGTTTTGGAAGGTGATGGCTCCAGGCAACGGTGATGCCCCGAGTGGCGAGTTTGCTGATTCAATCAATAATGCATTTGG
>PBEX01000042.1 GCA_002718515.1 Phycisphaerae bacterium | reverse complement strand
TTGCCCTTTTACAAAATGCAAACGTTGCTGAAGATGATGTCTATCTGCAAGATTTAAGAAAGTCATTTGTTGAGTTAGGCATTGCGCCGTACACAAGAGAAGAAGTCATCTGGATTCGCAAACTTGCGTCGCCTGAGTATCAATCATTTTGGGACGAAGCAAGGGTAGCCCTATCTCAACTCAGCGATGCTCGCAGACATTCGCTCGAACTCAGAGATGTGCCAGTCGCTGTTTCAGTCCATAGGCACGCACCTGAATATTTGACGATGGAAACAGATGCGATTCTCAACACGATTGCAAACCAGTTGAAGGGGGCACGTCATTATTACGAAACTGAAGGTGGGGGGACGTTCAATGAGCGGAGTGAACAGTTCAGAACGCACCGAAGCAGACTCACTTGGGGCGACGCCATGGCGATTCAGATGATGAACAAGGCGTTGCAAGTCCCTCAAGTTCGCAAACATTTGCTTGAGTATGGGGTGCGTGATGTGAATGACAAGACTACAGAATATGGCGGTATCATCGCGCTCGACAAAAAGGGGCGGTTTGAGATTTTAGAGTTTGAGCCAAAAATCAGACATCACGACCGGCGATTCAACGCATCACAACAAATGTTCGACGCAGGTTACACCGCCTTGTTTCATTTTCACTACCACGCACAAAAATATCGCAACGGTGACCACGCTGGCCCTGGTCTAGGCGATAAGAATTATGCAGACTCAACAAGAGCAAACTGTGTTGTTATCACATTTGTAAATGAAGATGAAGTGAACGTCGACTATTATCGTCACGGCGGAATAGTGGTTGACTTAGGAACGTTTAACTTGAGGCAATGACAAACGAAGTCAACATCCAAGATGTTGTGATGCATGGTGCGGGCAACCGATTTCTCCTTCACTTTGGTTCAACTGACCCAATGTCATTGATGAAGTCACATGAGCACTTAGATGGTGTATTGACGCTTTCTGAGTCCAGCGGTGCAGATGTTCTGATGGACATTTGCAACAAAGATGGTTCAATCGCTCAGCAGTGCGGGAATGGTTTGAGATGTGTCGCACTCCACTTTGTGCGAAGTCGGCTCGTTGAAGGAAATCAGGTTCGTATTGAAACGCTTGCGGGCACGAGCGAGTGTGTTGTCGACCTCTCACGAAATGAAGTGAGTGTGCTGTTGCCAAAACCCATAGAAGGAAAAGAACATTGCTCAGTTACCGGAGATGCTCCTGATTGCGATTACGTCAATCTTGGCAATCCCAACGCAGTGCTTTGGGTAGATGAAAATCCAATGGAGATTCGCGCTGCACTTGGAGAGCAACTAAGCGAACATGCTTCATTTCAAGAGGGAATGAATGTGCACTTTGCTCGGCGAGACGACGAGCATCACGCAACGATTGCTTCTTGGGAACGCGGCGTTGGGCCAACACTTGCGTCAGGAACAGGTGGCGCGGCGGTGTTTGTAACTTCGGGTGCACAGGCACTGAGAGTTTCAAGTCAGGGGGGGACACTGTTCTACAAGTATGACGATGACGGCGCAATTGTCATGACTGGCCCCGCAAACTATGAATAGACTGTGAGTATACAGCTTCATACTGACTTAGTTTGCGTGAATCACCTCGACTGTATGCGCAGTCACTTTTGCAATGTATCCATTTGCACATGTAAATGTACGTTCGTGCGTTGAATCATCTTTTACAGCGTCAGCAATGGATTGCACAGTCTCAAATGTCGCATTGGTCCCAAGTGCGCAGTGGACTGCTTCTGAGACAATCGCGTGCTCAAACTGTGACAACTCTGCTCGCTCCCACGCAAGTCCCTGTGGAATCAATGAAGCTCGTTCTTGAAGTAATCCATGAAGTAACACTGACGCATTCGTCGCATGTTTATCTGCAGAGGGGTAGAGTTCCCGCAGCGTAGGAATGACAGATTGCCTGAGTTTGCCGCGAGGCGTGTCTAGTGATTTGTTTGTAGGGTCTTCACACCATGGAATCAAACATGCTGTGCAGATGTCAACTAGCGTTTCTTTACGAACATCAAGAAGCGGTCTAGCAAGCGTGACAGATTCATTAAGAGGTCTTTCTTTTGCCATCCCCGCAAGTTGATTGAGTCCGCCGCCTCGACAGAGTGCCATGAGCATCGTTTCAAGCTGGTCATCCGCATGATGTGCAGTGAGCACTCGTTTCGCGCCAACTTGTTCAGCGATTTCTGCGAGCGCGTCGTATCTCGCTTCTCTTGCTCCGCTTGCAAGTGAGCCATCTTTCTGTGTCACTTGAAGCCGAGCAGATAAGAACTGAATGTTGAATCGCCTGCATACGTCTTCGACAAGTTTGAGTTCGTCATCAGATGCTGCTCGTAATCCATGATGCACATGCGCAACAGTCACTTGAAAAGAAGCAGACTCTTGCATCACTGCTGCAGTTGCAAGTGCAAGTAACGCCATTGAATCAGCACCACCGCTGACAGCGATGACACAATCTTCATCTTGCGTCATCCTCCGGACGTTCGCGACAAGTTTGTTTTTGCGAACTTCGTGTGGGATGACATCTTTATTCATGATGAAGGGCACGTCTGTGGTTCGATGACCGTCATGCCATTCATGTAGGGCTGAAGGCATTCAGGTACGCGAACGCTACCGTCTTGTTGTTGGTGCATTTCTAAGAGTGGAATCAAAATGCGAGGACTTGCAAGCACAGTGTTGTTGAGTGAGTGTGCAAACACAGTGTTTCCATCTTCGTCTCGGTATCGCATGTTGAGCCGTCTGCATTGATAATCATACAAACGCGATGCGGAGTGAGTTTCACCCCAAGCACCTTCTGGTTTGCCATCTTGATCAAGCTGGCCTCTGCCGGGCATCCAACATTCAATGTCAATCATGTCTGCGTTCTTAGAACCTAAATCTGCAGTGCAACATTGCAGCAATCGATACGGCAATTCAAGTTGTTGAAGCAGGTCTTCGACAATACCCATCATTGTTTGGTGCCACATGCGGCTCTCTTGTTCATCGGCTTTGCAAATCACAACTTGTTCAACCTTCTCAAATTGATGAATGCGGTACAAGCCAGCCGTGTCTCGTCCAGCAGCGCCTGCCTCGCGCCTAAAACAAGTTGAAACTGTCGCCATCTTTATCGGGAGTTTGTTTGCGTCGATGATTTCATCGCCAAACATGCCCATCAATCCAACTTCGCCAGTGCCAGCGAGGAATAAGTCGTGACCTGCGCCTCGATTTGACTCTTCAATGTGATATGCCTGTTCTCTACCTGATGGAAAGAACCCTGTGCCTACCATGCACTCTTCTCTGAGGATGACAGGGACGGACATTGGCGAAAAGTCATACTTCTGCGTGATTAAATCAAACGCAAATCTGAGCACTGCTTGTTGCAACAGCATGCCATTGCCCGTGAGCACATAGTGACGCGTGCCAGACATTTTGACGCCACGCTCAAAGTCTGCAAGTTCAAGTTCTTTGACAAGCGCGAGATGATCCTTTGGTTCAAAACCTTTGTTGTCTGTAAAAGATTTTGATACGTCATAGCCATCTGGGGCCCATGTGCGTAGTTCAACATTGTCATCTGCTGATTGGCCTACTGGCACATCGCTGTCAGGTGGTTGTGGAATTTGAAGGAGAAGGGTTTGCCACGTTTCATCGATTGAACCCATGGCATCATCTATTGCTTGGATCTCTTTTTTTAGTGCTGCAGGTTTTGCTTCAAGTGTGTGTAGTTCTTGATTGATTGATTCTTGTTCTTCAGTTGAAGCATTTTTCAGTTTGCCTTTGAGTAGACCAATTTGAGGTCCAATCTCTTTTGAGATGCGTTTTTGCTCGGCACGTAAGTCTTCTCGGTTTTTGTTTAGCGAACGGCGTTCCTCATCAATTGCAATGAGGGCAGGGATATCCACAGCGATGTTTTTGGCTTTAGCGCCATCGATGAATCGTTGAGGGTCTTCGCGAAGTGCTTTGATATCAATCATAATCGTGAGCTATCCGGGCAATGCAGCCCAGTGGAGTTTGTCAACTAATGCATTCCAATAGGTATACGTTGGGTTAAGCACAATTGAAAGTGCTTGTGAAGAGCGGCGGACATGCACACGCGTGCCTGTCTGAAGTGAGCATTGTACCGCACCATCAATCATGAGCGATGTGCCCTCGTTTGCTTCAAGGATTTCGATGTCGACATCGACATTGCCATGCAGTACGATTGGACGCACAGCAAGCGAATGCGCTGCTAGGGGTGTGAGCACCATCGAATGTGCCTCTGGGTCCACGATTGGCCCTCCTGCTGAAGCATTATGTGCAGTCGACCCGAGTGGGGTTGAAAGAATGATGCCGTCAGCACGTATGTGCGGTGCAGGGTTGCCATTGATGGCAACACCGAGTTCAAGAATGCGGAAGGGGTGTCCCGCTGCGATCACGGTCTCGTTCATTGCGATTTGAGGCGGCTCATCATTCACTTGGACTTCGATGAGCAGCGATTGAATCGTATTCGGTGAAGTCGTGAACACTGCCTCTCGGTGTTCGATGAGCGTCGAAGCATTAAACTTTGCTAAAAAACCAAGTCGGCCAGAGTTGACCCCAACAAGCGGAACGTTTGCTAGAGCGCACTGTCTGCCATGGCGAATAAGCGTGCCATCACCACCAATTGCAACAGCCATTGATGCATCGCTCATATCGTCAACCCAATGAACACAATCAGAAAGCCCACTTTCAAGCGTCGCAGCGATGTCATCAATGTGCGATTGAGAACGGTCAGCAAGTAAGATGATTGGGGTCTGTGCCATGACCTCAGTATTGTACTGAGGGTGTTTGCTCTAAGGGTGATTAACTGACAAGCCCTTTTGTAAGTCGCATAAAGGCAGTTTCAAGATTGATTGGCTCTGCTTGCATCGCTTTCAAGCGGAATCCTTGAGCAATGAGGCGGTTTGGCAACTCAGCATAATCAAGCTGGGATTGGGAATCAATCGTGACGTCAATTCTTGTCGTGCCTTGATCTTCAACAACTTCAACAGTCGTGATTCCATCGAGTTGGCGTAACAAACGAGCGCCTTCTTCATGGCGATTCGTCAACTCAATCTGGATGACAGTGCCAACGCTTGCTTGAGCGAGAATGTCATCAACTCTTCCCGAGTACAACAACTTTCCTTGTTCCACGATACCGACGCTTGTACAGAGTTCCGCTAACTCATGAAGAATGTGTGAACTAATGAGAATCGTTTTTCCCATATTGTGAAGTTCTTTTAAAAGAGCGCGAATCTCAACTCTCGCTCTTGGGTCTAACCCTGAAGCGGGTTCATCAAGCAACAACACTTTTGGGTCGTGCAACAATACTCTAGCAATCGACAACCGCTGACTCATGCCTCGACTCAAGCTTGCAACTTGCGCATCAGATTTATAGTTTAAGTCGGTTAACTCCAGCACATCTTTCACTGATTGTCGACGTTTTGAACCCCCAAGCCCATAACACGTTGCGAAAAAATCGAGGTACTCACTGACAATCATGTCGTCATATGCGCCCATGAAATCAGGAACGTAGCCAATGATTGGTCGGATGTCTGCATTTTGATAACCAATCACTTTGCCATCAATGCGAGCTTCACCCCAAGAAGGTTTTAAAAGCGTTGATAAAATTTTGATGGTAGTTGTTTTGCCTGCACCATTGGGTCCAATGAAACCGTAGCATTCACCCTCTTCAATCTCAAGATTGAGATTGTCTAGGGCGATGAGTTCGCCGTATTTTTTTGTGAGATTTGTTGTTTGAATCATCATTGTACTGAAGGCAGTGGATACACCCATCTCATCATTGTTAAGCCGCTACTCTCAAGTGATTCATCTCCATCAACACTAAGCGGGACTGGAATCGGGCAGGCATAGTAATAACCAATCACAATGATACACGGTTTTCCAAACCACTCACCAAAGTCAATCGACCTGCCGCTGTCACGAAGGACTTTGTGTGAAGTTGGGCTTTGTTTTGAACCTTGAACTCGTTGGTATTTTTGCGGTTCTAAGTGCGAGTACATTGAGAGCATTTCTAAATGCTTCTTACGAGTGCCAAAGTCTTGATAGGTCTCATACTGTGACTTGTTCTTGAAGTACCTGCTTTTTAACGCTCTTTCAAGAGCTGCGCCTTGTTCGATGGGGAGCATTTGCAAGTCTAGGCTGTCACTCGCTTGAAGTTCTGATACACGCCAAGCATAAGCTTTATTGAGCGGCTTTCCTGACTCATTGATGTCCAGCCAAGGCATAGTCTCTCCCTGTTGAACATCTTTTTGCGCAGGTTGCAATTGTTGATTAGTCACCCAGATGACAGTAACATCATGCAAATGCATTGAAGATTGATTGGTGATTTCCCCACTGAGTCTTTGGAGTGTGTTGTTTTGCTTTTGTGAAACTTCGATTGGATCTTGTGGGTTTGTTCGCAGCAGTGTGTTAAATGGTTTTTGTGTGATTCCACCAATCCAGTTGTAATCAAACATTGCAGTAGTTGCTCTTGAAGGTTGAAGAAATGAGTGTGGTGGTTTGCTGATGTCTACCGTGACCTCACTTCTGTCGAAAAATGATGGCGTCATACTGATATCGGGGGGCGTCCACGGCATGAGCACGCTTTTCGAATCGCCATTCAGCGTGATTGGCGTTTCGCCAAACTCTGGAAGGAATACGGAACACCAACCCTGCACACGCTGACCTTCAACTCCATAGACGTGGTCGATGACTGAAAAGTGATTGATGGGATGTTCAACTTCGCTTTTGTTTGAAGCAAAAAAGAGTGTTGACAGTGTAAAGAGCGTCGCGACGCCTAAAAAGACCATCCACGACCACCGTTTTTTGTTGATGAGTTTCAATCCGTAATGACCGAGCGGACAACCAATGACCCAGTACAGTGCAATCAACAAGAGCACGATCCCAAGCCGACCGCCTGCTGTCGTTGACATCGCAATCGAAGTTGCGGCAATTGTACTGAGTGAAAGCGTCGTCACTATTGGGTAGTGCTGAGAAAGGCGCTCGTCTTCTCGCAGTAAATCAATGGTTGACCTCGATGGCGCATCTTCTCGCTTCCCAAAGATTCGATTCCAGAAATGATCAGTTTCCGGAAGACCAAGCGAAGCGAGTCTGCCGCTTCCGATATCAACGCCTATGAATGTGACTGCACCGAAGCCAAAGGACCGTTGCATTGCGATGACATCTCCACTTGGGAGCGTCATTAAAGGAATCTCATGTGCATCTTTAAATGATCGTTCATCGCCAAACGACTGAATGGTGATGTCAATTGTGGGCGCGCCTTGAAGCGTGCCTATCAAGCCGTCGAGCATCATCAAAGGGACACTTCGCCTTGTGGTCCTTACATTGGCCATGAGTTCAGGAAGCACAGGGCTCGCTGAGCCAATTGCCCATGGGTCTCCTGCATTTGGCAAGACGACGATAAAGTGACCGCCGCGATACACCCACTCTGTAATGGCTTCTGTTTGCTTCATCGACAATTGAGTGGGGGCGTTTGACCAAATGAGGGCATCAATCGATTGGAGCGCTATCCATTGGTCTGGAAGGTCACTCGGTGCGATGCCAGAGGCAATCAAGACTGATTCATGTTTGTAATCTAGTGGCACGAGTGGTTGGTAGTGTTGGAGCCCAACTCTATTTGTCCCGCAAACAACAAAATTCGCGCTTGTTCGCGGCAACTGAATCGCACTTGTCACTTGAGGTGTGAACTGGCGAGACGTTAACAGTTCTTGGGGCTCGCCGTCCCACGATTTAACGCGCAATGTCCAAGTCGTTGAATCGCCATCCCATGCCCGAAGGGGCGCGTAGAGCCAAGTTGTTGTTTGAGCACCGGGTGTAATCGTAATCTGTCTTCCCCAAGCGACGAGGTCGCCATCTGCATCAGGAACATTCCATTCAACCCATGCTGCAAATGGCTCGTTCCCATCAGTTGTGAGGCTTACCTGAATTGAAGTTACTTCGCCTGCTCTCCATTGATTGCCAACACCAAACTGGTCAATCTCAACCGAGACGCTTTGGGCTGAAGCAACTGCACACCAGAAGATGCAAAGAAAACTAATCGCTCGATGAACCATAGGCATGAAGAATTGCCGCATGTGAACGGATGCCGCGGTGGAGTGAAGTCACTTCAAACTTCTCGTTAGGAGCGTGAATCAAGTCATCTTCAAGTGAGAAGCCAATGAGGACTGCATCAACGCCAAGAATATGTTGGAACTCGCCTACAACAGGAATTGAACCGCCCGTGCCAATCAGCACTGCGGGGTTCGGGAAGATTTCCGTAAGTGCATCTTTTGCTTTGGAGAGCCATTGCGATGATGTTGGGACAGAGATAGCAGGGGAGCAACCAAACTTTTTGAACTCCCACGAACAGCCAGCGGGTGTTCTAGACTCAAGGAAACGAATCAATGCTTCTTGAAGTTGCTCCGCATTTTGATTTGCAACGAGGCGGCAACTGATTTTTGCAGATGCTTTGCACCCAATGACAGTTTTCGCGCCTTCACCTTGGTAACCAGCAGTCAGTCCATTAACATCGCATGTTGGTCTAGACCAAAGTCGTTCAAGTGTTGAATATCCTTTTTCGCCAAAGGTTGCCTTTGCACCTGACGACTCAAGCAAAATTGCATCTGCATCACCAAGTGAGTTCCATTGCTCGACTTGTTCTTCGTCAACAACTTCTACGTCATCATAGAACCCGTCAATCTGTATGCGACCGTCATCATCGTGCAGTTGACCTAAGATTTTTGTCAACGCATTTGCAGGGTTGACGAGCGCGCCGCCATAACCGCCACTATGCAAGTCATGGGATGGTCCGTTGAGCGTTGCTTCGATGTATAGAATGCCTCGCAATCGGCTTGTGATTGCAGGTGTGTCAATGTCCCACATGCTTGTGTCACAAACAATGCACGTATCTGCTTTCAGTGCTTCCTTATGCTCGGTGAGGAATGGCACAAGCGATTCGCTTCCAGACTCTTCTTCGCCTTCAAGCAAAATGACAACTCTTACAGGAAGCGAACCGTGGACTTTTTTCCAAGAACGAATGGCTTCGACGAAGGTCATGAGTTGGCCTTTGTCGTCCGCAGCACCGCGTGCAACAATCTTTTTCCCGTATGGACTATCCTTCAAGGTTGCTTCAAATGGTTCACTCTCCCATTCGTCAAAGGGCTCCGGCGGTTGAACATCGTAGTGTCCGTAATAAAGCACGCGCGGGGCATCTGGTCCTGCGGAGTCGTCAGTTGCAACAACCATTGGATGCCCGACTGTTTCGTGGCAAGTCGCTTCTAGTCCAATTGATTTTAAATCTTCAGTGATCCATTCAGCGCAACGTTTGACATCATCCTTGTATGCGGGATCTGTGCTGACGCTCGGGATATTTAGAAATGTTTGTAAGCGCGATACTGCGTTGTCAATATCACTTTCGATGTGTTGTAAGACAACATCGAGTTGTTCCTTCGTTACCAAATCAGACATGCTGGGTACTCACTTTCTTCACTTTCAATAGCGCATCTCACGATGCCATCTTCCAATGCAATGACCATTGGTGTGCCAATAATCCAATCGACACCGAGTGGCAATCTCGTTTTGATACAGTCGAAACAGGGGTTGTCGAACGCCCCATCTTCATTAAACTCATCTTTCGATTCCGGAATTGCAACGAGCGTTGTTGGAAACTGAACATCAAACTCGAAATGCATGTACAAAAGTTCTTCGCAGTGGTCACACGCCATGCCATAGAAGATGACGTATTGTTTGCCAACACGGATGTCTTCTGGCCACTCGACCCAAGAGAATAGTTCGATGTCATCAACTGATTTGCCATCCCATGAACCAAGGTCTTGTGGATACCACGAGTTCGGCAAATTCAAGGTTGTGACCTCGCCTGATGAAGAGTTTCGCTCAGTGAGAATCCGGTCAGCCGAATACCAAGTTGTGATGGCGATAAAAATGACAAATGAAACGAAACCCATCTTGCAGTTTGTCAGCGTACAAGTCATAGGCTTTGGCTTAAAGATGATGATCCCTAAGAGCAAAAGGAAATCAATTGCAAACATCATCATGGGCGAAAGCGAATGTTCTCCAAGGCAACCACAACTTTCGTAGTTGCCATAGCCAAACATTTCTACAAGCAGCACCAGCAAAAATGTTGATAACAGAAGCGTTGCTGCACTGCGTGCAAGTTTTGGCATAAAGAACATGACGCCAACGAAGATAAACTCGATGATGAGCAGAACGAGGAGCCAAATGTAATGGTCCTTGATGCCGATGATTCCGCCAGCGTCAAGAATCGAACGGGGAAGTGATTTTGCTGTTGCACCGTTTGCCTTTGAAAATGCTCCAAAGAACACCCAAAGCGGGACAATGAATTGCGTAAGCCATGCGCCAAAACGCATAGAAACACTCTGCGAAGCAGATGATTCTTGTTCAGTCATATGTAGAGTTTACAGGGTAGAGCGGGACTATTCAGTTCTTCTTCTGCGATATCCCAAAAGTAGTCCTGTTATGAGCAATCCTGCAGGAGGTGCTGGAACAACGGTAGCGGTAAACACGCTCGTGCCATCGCTTTTGAAACCATCAGAGTAAATGACATCTAGCCCGCCATTTGAAGCGCCAACAAACTGAAATGCTTCTGCATCGATTGCATTGTCGTCATCCATTTCAACGAAAGAGTATGACAGTGCATCCCCTATGTTAAGACCTGTCCATGCAAAACCATCGCCACTCGTGAGTCCTTCCCAGATAAAGGTCGCGCCAAGTGTTTGTGAAGGAAGCCATGGGGATGAAATGAGCTGCCAATCATCTTGATCCATGTCATTGATGAAGAATCCAAGTGAGTTTGGTGCGGTGCTTGTGAGTCCAAGCGAAGATGCGCCACCGTTGTCACCTGCTCCAGATTCACTATCGACAAGTGTCAATAGGGACAACCCATAACCGGTATCAACAGGAATGATGGTAACCTTGCCATCAGTGTCGATGCCGAAACTCATGAGTTTTTCATGAACAAGCGCGAGGAGGTCCGTTGAAAACTCTGGAGCTTCATCGGAGCCAAAAATATCGCCAAGCGGTTGTGAATAGAGTAAAAATGACTCTTCGCCACTGCCATTAATCTCGATGATGCCACCTGCAAGGTATGCAGTTGAACAGGCAACCGTCGTAGTCATCATGAGAGTTTGGATTCGTTGTGCTCTTTTCATCGGTCTGTTTCAATACGCCCTAATCAAGTGGGCTGGTTCACACTTTTTCGGCTTGAATTGTGGTCATGCTGAAGGCAATGCTTAAAATGAGTGTTGATTCAATCAAGAAATACCGGTTATTCCGGTTCATGCCCTAAAAAGTGTAAATCTAGGCAAATTGAGTGGGTTAGACACGCCCCATGCGTTCAGATTCTCGCATAGCATGCTCACCATGTGGACCCCAATGGTATTGAATAAGACAGTGACGGCAGCGACTCAAACCTCTGATTTTCATGCCTGGGTAGAGTCTCAACTCCCGACATGGTTCCTGCAAGAGTTCGCTGGAATTGAGCATTGGCGCTGGGTCGCACTTGTGCTTGTTGTTGCAATAGGGTTCATTGTTGATCTCATTGTTCGATTTTTCTTAAGAAAGATGATTCGTTCATTCTCCCTTGGTGATGAGTCAAACCCAGAACTTGCGAAGATCATCAAACGCGTTCCAAGACCTGCCGGAGCTGCAGCAGGCGGTGGCATTTGGCTTTTCTTACTCCCAACACTTGGTTTGCCAGTTGGCGTCCATTCAATTCTTGAACCCCTCGTCCATGTCTACATCACAATTGCATGTGTTTGGTTTGGTTTCAGAGGCACCGACCTGATCTCCTTTGTTGCTGACCAGAAAGCGAGACAGTCTGAGAACAAACTCGATGATTTACTCGTTCCGCTTTTGAGTAAGACGCTTAAAGCTGTCGTCATTGTCATTGGTGTTGTCTACCTTGCTGAAAGTCTGTCGATTCAACTTGCGCCAATCATTGCTGGTCTTGGAATCGGCGGGCTTGGGTTTGCATTTGCTGCCAAAGATACCCTCGAAAACTTCTTTGGCTCGATCACGGTTATTCTTGATAAACCGTTTGGCATTGGCGACTGGATTGTTGTAGATGGCATTGAAGGCACAGTTGAGTTTGTTGGCATTCGTTCAACTCGAATTCGCACGTTCTATGATTCGATTGTGACAATTCCAAACTCAATTCTCATTACTGCAAAGTGTGACAACTACTCGCGAAGACGTTATCGCAGGTGGAAACAACATGTTGGTCTTGCATACAACACGCCGCCCGAAAAGATAGCGGCCTTTTGCGAAGGCGTTCGCGAATTGTTGCGTGACCATCCATACACACGCAAAGATTATTACCAGGTGTGGATGACCGAGTTTGGAAGTTCTAGTTTAAATGTTTTGTTGTATGTTTTTTGGGCAGCACCTGACTGGCAGACGGAACTGCGTGAGCGTCACCGCCTCATCCTCGACATCATCCGGCTAGCGGGGTCATTGCAAGTCGAATTTGCATTCCCAACTCGCACGCTGTATCTCAGAACTGAAGAGCAATGGCAAAGTGGGCCTGACCAGATTGATCCAAACCGACCAGAGGGTTGGGTTGAAAGTGCTGAAGAAGGCGCGCGGGAAGATGTGCGAGCATTTACTGCCAATGATGACTGGCGCTCCAAGTTACCTCCGCCTTACAGATTTACTGGCGCCCGCGATGGTGCTATCGGTGATGAAGGAGAGGGTGGGGGCGGCGAGGGCTAATCGTTCTCAATCGATTCAAGCACCCACTGTTCAATTGCTTCACAAATCGCATGAATGATGACATGATGTCCATCTTGGATGGCAGCGCTATCGTTCGCATCGAGCGTGACATTGAGCGTGCATTTGCTTTTTGATTCACCGCCATCTCTGCCAAGTAGCCCCAACGTCATCATGCCAAGGTCGTTTGCAAAATCGAGTGCTTCGTTAATGTTTTCGCTGTTTCCAGAGGTAGTGAGAACGAGAAGCAAGTCATTGCATGATTGTTCTTCATGTTCATCTATGATGTATGTTGCGAATGCTTCAAGTTGTCGTCTAAACACTTGTTCCCAACCAAAATCGTTTGCAATGCAAGTCATGGCTACCGCATCACTGCAAAGGCAGTGTGCAGGCAGTGCAGGGCGAGTTTCACGATACCGTCCTGTTAGCTCTTCGCAAAGATGATTGGCCTGCGCAGCAGAACCACCGTTGCCAGCAACAAAGAGCGTTCCGCCTTGCTCGAAGCAATGAATGATTGCAAGTGAAATCTCAGTGATGTCATCAGCATGCGATTGAAGTCCTTGGACCACTTCATTTGCTTGATTTATACGAGATTCAATGTGTGATTTCATATCAATACCTGTTGTGTACATCGACTGATTCCTTCGACTAACTGTTGGACATCTTCAATTGTGTGAAATGGACCAAATGAAATGCGAACTGTGCCCCCTCGATTGGTCGTGCCCATCGTTTCATGTGCAAATGGTGCGCAATGCAATCCGGCACGAACACATGCGCCGCATTCCTCTTCAAGCATGTTCGCAAACTGGTGCGGGTCAATCTCAGTTTGTAAACTAAACACGGCGCATCGGTTGTTACTGACTTGAGGTCCAATGATTGAAACGCCTTCAATTGTGTTTATTCCTTCAATAAAAGCTTGGCATAATGCAAGTTCGTGCTCATGTATGCACGCTAAGCCCTGATCTTGAATCCACCTCACGCCAGCAAGTAGTCCTGCGATGCCAATGGTGTTGTGCGAGCCAGATTCATAATAATCTGGAAGCGTTGTTGGTTGCGTCGGCAATTCGCTTTCGCTACCAGTTCCACCATACCGAGAAGGATTCACAATCTTTTCTAACCCATGCTTCATGAGCAGGCCGCCTGTGCCAAGTGGCCCGAGTAATCCCTTGTGCCCAGGAAATGCGAGCATGTCGATGTTCATTGCTTGCACATCAATTGGGACATGTCCCATCGTTTGTGCTGCATCAACTAAGAATGGAATCTCGCCAGTGACTGCACCGATGGCATGGATGTCTTGTACTGTGCCAGTGACATTAGAACCATGAGCAACTGCAATAAGTTTTGTGTCTTGTGTGATTGCGTTTTGAACATCAACTGGATTGACAATTCCAGTTTCTGAATCTGCTTTAACTACCGTGAATGTGATGTCATACTCCTTCAACATGTGAAAGGGTCTAAGCACGGAGTTGTGAGCCATTGCAGTTGTTACAAAATGGCATGGTCCTTGGTTCGTTAAACAGTGTGACGCAATGCCAAAGATTGCAAGGTTAAGTGCATCGGTGCAATTGCACATGAAGATGCACTCGTAAGAGGTAGCATGGACTAACTCACACAAGGCCTCTCTGCATTCATCAAGTATTGCTGAGCCGAGTTGCGCTTGCTTGTATGCACCTCGGCCAGGACTTGCACCGCAATGTTTCTGGTACGAAACCATTGCTTCGACTACTTCATCTGGTTTAGGGAATGAAGTTGCTGCGTTGTCAAAATAACGTTGCATGGTTGTAAACAGTTAGACAGTGAGTGGCTCAAACGGCAAGTCGTGGGCTTCAGCGACTGGCAAGTTTGTCAGCGTGCCTCTATTGGTGTTGATTGCGTTTGCAAAGTGATGGTCAACGCTTGCAAGTTTGTCTGCACTTGATGAAGCAAGTTTGCGTACCCATGGCATTGTCGCATTTGTCAATGCTTGCGTTGACGTTCGTGCAACTGCGCCAGGCATGTTGCCAACGCAGTAGTGAACGACGTCCTTGACTGTGTAGATTGGATCGGAGTGTGTAGTGACTTTTGCAGTTTCCACACAACCGCCTTGGTCAATCGCGACATCAACAATCACTGAACCAGGGTTCATATAATCGAGGTCCGTTTCGCTCACTAAACTCGGTGCTTTCGCTCCGGGAATGAGCACAGCGCCGATGACTAAGTCGGTCCACGCAAGATGTTCGCGAATTGCTTCAGGGTCTGAAAAGATTGTCCGGCAGTTTGATGGCATCCATTCGTCGAGATGTCTCATGCGGTCAATGTTTATGTCCATGATGACGACGTAAGCACCCATGCCTGCTGCAACGCGTGCAGCGCATGTTCCAACAACGCCACCGCCAAGGACAAGCACTCGGCCAACATCAACGCCTGGTACGCCGCCAAGCAAAATGCCACGGCCGCCTTGTGGGCGTTCCAAATACTTTGCGCCTTCTTGAATTGATAGTTTGCCTGCGATTTCACTCATTGGTGTGAGTAGGGGTAATGTGCCGTGGTCGTCAGTTAATGTTTCGTAAGCAACTGAAATACAACCACGCTCTAGACAGCCGAGCGTAAGGTCTTTGTCTGCTGCGAAATGGAAGTAGGTGAAGACTGTCTGGCCATTCTTAATCAGGGCGACTTCTTGAGGTTGAGGTTCTTTGACCTTCACAATCATGTCTGCAACTGCCCAAACATCTTCTGCGGTTGGCAAGATTGTTGCCCCAGCGGATTCGTACATCGCGTCGTCATATCCGCACCCCAATCCAGCGCCTGCTTGAATGAAGACATCGTGCCCATCTTGGGTGAGAATCTCAGCACCAACGGGGCGTAAACCAACTCGATATTCATCTTTTTTGACTTCAGTAGGGACACCGACGATTGTCATGAATAGACTCCTTCTTTCTCTAGGAATGTGACATGATATCGCATTCCGAGAAAACAAAACAGGGAGTGCCCATCATTTGGTACACTCGCACACCCTAGGACCATTTATGGTCTCATTTGAGAGGAATTTATGAAGTCGAAACAATCAATTCTCTGTTTTTGCATCTTGCTGGTTGGTTCATCAATGGTGTTTGCTGGACCTCGTGAAGACGTCATTAAAGAACTAAATCAATCCTCCTCAGTAGCGAGTAGTGATGGCGCGAGTTCTTGGAAACAGTTCTTTGAAGCGTGTATTGAGATTACGCCTCCACCCATGGCAATGAGTGACGCATTCAACATGAACACTGTTTGGCCTGGCATGAGTTCGTGGGAAGAAGTCTCAACTTGGGCAGAACAAAACGAACACATTGAAGTTGCGTTTGCAGAAGCCGCAAAACGTGCAATCATCGGATTGCCATACGGCAGTGAGCACGTTCCAGCAAACTTCAGAGATGCTGGGGTCTACGCAGAAATCGGAGTAGATGACAGATTGCACGCATTTGATTTTGCGTATGTTGAGATGGTTGAAATCGCTTGCCTTTGCGCAACAGCAGAAATGTATCGGTTGTTCGAAAATGGCGACTATGACAGAGCGATTCAACTCATGATTTCTGAGTTCATCGTGTTACGAAAATTCTGTGATAGAGAATTCCTAAAATCTGAAAACATACAGGATGTCGATAGTTTTATCGCTGTAACTGAAAATGAAAAAACCAATTTAATTGCTGGAATGCTCGCAAAACACCTTGGCGTTAAACAGAGTATCATTCATGTGGTAAATACAGAATATATGCCAACAATAAAAGAGATAGGGATTGGTGCTGTAAT
>PBEX01000040.1 GCA_002718515.1 Phycisphaerae bacterium | reverse complement strand
TTCTGCAATGTTTGNTACCTTCGCCACCNGTNTCNTTNTTGATNNANGTNTGNATNGACGCCTTNGTNGCNAGGACTGGNTCAATCTCACANTTCANCCNAAAGCGGAGNANGTCAAGNANTTCAAGATTGAGTGGGTCATGNATGATGAGTTGCAANTTNCCGCCTTCTTTTGAAAGTGGAATCACNATGTGNTTNTGNACAACATCNTTNGGNATGAGTGCCATATCNGGCTCGCCATCCGANCCATCNAGNGANATNAACCGCATTCCAAACTGCTCTGCTANCCCTTTGACNATNGCAGCNTTCATCACANTANCCNAGTTCNATNAGGACTTCNCCNATCTTTTTCGCTGTGCCAGATGCTTTCTCAAGCCCTGTTTTCAGGTTATCTTTAGAGATTGCACCATGATCAATGAGAATCTCACCTATTTTTCGACGTAATTTTCGTGCCATAAGAAATGAAGCGATGAATCGCTGTATAACGCATAGTATCATCCGNNAGNGANTCTTGAAGCCNACTTTTCNCCTTTTTAANCATGAATNANTCATCNNTACAACATCCTNCTTACGATGGGAGCAACAATTGAACCCATTGACCCNGTGAGATANCTCTCAAACTGGTCGTCNGGAACCCTTGGCTCTGCGATCGCTTTAGCGGCCGCTTCAGCGGGTCACAGCGTTACTGTGCTCCNCGGGAAGCAATCGCTAACACCGCAAAAACACCCAAGGATTAAAACTGTTTCCTTTGATTCNACGAGAGATTTATCAGCTAAATGTAAGGAGTATTGGCCATCTCAAGANCTACTGATCATGGCTGCAGCAGTTGCTGATTTCACGCCCGTTGGCGGAGCGCAAGATGCAAAGATACGCCGAACAGAGAGGCAGATCCTTGAACTCGTCTCAACGGATGACATCGTTGCCGATTTAACCCAATCAAAAAGAGACTCTCAAAGAGTCATCGCATTCTCTTTGGCTTCAAAATCAAGTCTCATGGAGATTGCCCAAGACAAACTTGAACGTAAATCCGTGGACGCAATCGTCGCCAATCCACTCAAGACTATGAACAGTAGTGACATAGAGGGCGTNTTGCTTATGCGCTCAGGAAAAACTCTCAAACCAGAAGCGTGTGTAAGCAAAGCAGCGTTTGCAAATTGGCTTGTTTCGATGNTCCCTGTACTTCTTAAGGAACCGCCTAGATAAGCGGAATACGATATCATGTGCATCTTTTCAAATGCACGACATCCCTAAACCAAACAAAATACTCGTCGCTCTTTCAATTGCAATCGCTGGCGTCATTGCAGCGTTTTTGGCACAGTGGCTCATGGGTGACCATGGTGACCATCATCATGCTGCACACATGCCTCACTACTGGGGCATTGGCATCTTGCCATTCCTTGCCATCCTCGGCTCCATTGCAATATTGCCACTCATTCCAGCAACCCATTTATGGTGGGAATCGAACGCGAACCGCTTCTTTGTAGCAATGTTGTGTGCTGGCGCAACAATTTTATATCTCTTCCTCACGCATAAGGAAGACATTGGACCAAGTTTGAACCANGCAATCATGCANGATTACATCCCNTTCATCATCNTGCTNTTTAGTTTGTACGTNATTGCNGGCGGNATTCACCTCTCNGGNGATTTAGAAGCAACNCCACTNACAAATANNNCATTNCTNGCNGTNGGNTCANTNATTGCNAGTTTTGTNGGNACAACNGGTGCNAGCATGCTNCTCATTCGNCCAATCCTAAAAACAAACTCNCAAAGAAAACACATTGTTCATACAGTNGTCATTTTCATTTTCCTNGTGAGNAACATCGGTGGCACGCTACTTCCAATTGGTGACCCGCCACTTTTCCTAGGTTACTTACGCGGCGTTGATTTCTTATGGACACTGAACCTCTGGCCAATGTGGGCAACCACATGCGGGATTTTGCTCGTTGTTTATTACATCTGGGATTCTATTCTCTGGCGAAAAGAAGGCGACTTGTCACATCTCAAAGACGATTTGCAAGTTCAGCCCATTCGNGTTAGTGGACTGATCAACTTTGTATATATCGGTGGCATTGTTGTTGCGGCTGCCATCATCGACACAAACAAAACATTGCCATTCACTGAGTGGAAACCATTTCCCTACTTGAGAGAACTCGTCATGCTCGCATTTGTAGGTCTTTCACTTATTTCAACAAGCAAAGCAATCAAAACAGCGAATAACTTTACGTATGGCGCAATTCTAGAAGTTGCTGCGTTGTTCTCGGGCATCTTTATCGCGATGCAAGTTCCATTGACTATCTTAAGAGCAAGTGGCGAAGCAATTACTGCCACACTCAACCAACCATGGCAGTACTTCTGGGCAACCGGCTCACTGTCTAGTTTCTTAGANAATGCGCCAACCTATGTCGTCTTCTTCAAACTTGCTCAATCTCTTCCTTCTGATCAAGTCATGGAAGTCAACGATGGATCTGTTCCAATTGCGTTACTCGTTGCGATCAGTTTGGGCTCCGTCTTTATGGGTGCAATGACGTACATTGGCAATGGGCCAAACTTTATGGTGAAAGCAATTGCGGAACAAGAAGGCGTAAAAATGCCCTCTTTCTTTGGGTTCATGTTTAAGTACAGCATCCCAGTACTCGTTCCAATTTTCATTTTGGTCACTATTCTGTTCTTACTGTAGAACANCAAAGTTAGAATAGAGACGTGATTACTGTCAACGGAGAACAACATGAACAACTGAGCGTCGACTCACTTGAAGCGCTCATTGAACATTTAGGTCTCAAAGACCAACTCTGCGCAGTAGAGGTTAACAAGACACTGATACCNTTCAAAGAACGTGCAACAACAACGATTAAGGACGGTGACACAATTGAAATCGTGTCACTTGTCGGAGGCGGATAAAGCGATGACAACAACAATCCAAGAAACAGCAATTCCAGCACTACAACTTGGCGATATATCGCTGACAAGCAGACTTGTTGTGGGCACAGGCAAATATCCTGACTACGAAATGATGGAGCATGCAATTGAGCAAAGTGGGTGCAGCGCCGTCACCGTTGCTGTTCGAAGAGAACGACTTGTCGATGACCAAGGTCGTTCAATCTTAGATTTCATCGACACCGACAAGTACACAATTCTTCCAAACACCGCTGGGTGTTTTTCTGCTGAAGATGCCGTTCGAGTTTCAAGACTAGGAAGAGACATTTTGGAACAAATTGGAAACGCTGGNAGTGCTTGGGTAAAACTCGAAGTCCTTGGAGATAAGACAACTCTGCTTCCAGACCCTGTTGGCACGCTTGAAGCATGTGAAGAACTTGTCAAAGACGGTTTTACCGTCATGTGCTATTCAAGCGACGACCCGATCATGGCCGCTCGCATCAGAGACGCTGGAGCGACATGCGTCATGCCTGCAGGATCTCCAATTGGTTCTGGCAGAGGCATTGCGAATCCTTCAGCCATAAAGTTGTGCTTAGAACTGCTCAAATGCCCAGCACACGGCGGTGACCCAAACTATCCAGTCATTGTTGATGCTGGCGTGGGAACACCATCAGATGTCACCATTGCAATGGAACTTGGCGCAGACGGCGTCCTGCTCAATACAGGCATTGCACATGCGGACAATCCTGTCCAAATGGCAAAAGCGATGAAACTTGCATGTGACGCTGGTTACTACGGGTTCAGAAGTGGAAGAATCCCACGAAAACTGCACGCAACTGCATCAAGCCCAACTGACGGCACAATCGCAGGCGAGTAACAAAGTGCTAGTGATCGACTCGTTTACCGAGCATTGCGGCAACTTCTGAAACTCGTTGATCAACTTCTTCCTTCGTTTTTGCTTCAACATTTAATCGCAGTAGTGGCTCTGTATTACTTGCCCTGACGTTACACCACCAAGTTGGAAGCGTAACTGTAACGCCGTCTAGTCGCTCAACTTCNCCCTCTGGGAAAGCGTCGACAAGTGCGTTCATAGCGCCCTCTTTGTCATCATTTTCAAAATTGATTTCACCACTCTGCGCATACGTTGTATAAGGCGCAACTTGCTGGCTCATCGTGCCCTCATGACACGCGACAGCACTCAGCACACATGCAAATGCCATTGCGCCGCTGTCTGCATAGAAGTTATCTCTGAAGTAAAAGTGACCTGACAACTCTCCACCAAAGGGCGCATCATGTTCAGCCATCGCCTGCTTCATAAAGACATGGCCAACTCTACTCTTGACTGGCGTGCCATTTGCTTCTGACACTGAATCAGCAACCGCAAGTGATGAGCGAAGGTCATAGACAATTGCGCCACCATCGTTTTCATGATGCAAGAACTTCGGCGCAAGCCATGCTGTGACTAAATCGCACCCCACGATGTTTCCCTTCTCATCAACGACCATGCACCTGTCAGCGTCGCCGTCAAAACAAATACCAACATCACATCCATGTTCAATAACCGCTTCTTGCGTTTGGACAAGATTCGCATCAACAAGAGGGTTGGGGTCATGGACAAATTCACCTTTGTCATTTTCAAAATTGATTTCTACCATCTCAACACCAGGTATATCCCTGAAGAGTTTTGGCACCATCGTCCCAGCCATTCCGTTAGAAGCATCGACTGCCGCTTTAATCGTTTGCTCGCCTGAGAGTAATCTCGGCTCTAGATACGTAAAGACATGTTCGCGGTACGCATCCCATAAATCGACTTGTTGCTCACTTCCTTCAACCCCACTTTCTGGCTCTTCATCACCATAAACAAATGCTTCAATCTTTTCTAAGCCCAAACCCTTTCCAACCGGCTTCGCTTTTGCCCTGCAAATTTTAAATCCGTTGTAATTGATTGGATTGTGAGATGCTGTGGTTTGAACACCACCAATCGCATTCAAATGATTCACTGCGAATGCAACAAATGGCGTATCAACAAGACCGACATCAATCACATCAGCACCGACTGAACGCATCCCTTCCTTAAGGGATGCAACAAGCGATGGCGAATGTGGCCGCATGTCATGTCCAACAACGATTGGCCCACTCTGGCCACTTTCCTCCATGAGCAACTTTGCAGTGCCCATACCAATTCGCTTTGCGATGAATTCATTGAGCGGATCTGGATAGAGCGCCCTCACGTCATATGCTTTAAATACTGTCATAAGAGGTGTACATCATACCTATAGTTCAATCAAAATAATCTTCTGTTGCCAAATCGACAACTTCAACGCCCTCTGGAAGTGATGCTAAAAATGCTTGCCCGTAGAACTTGCGTACGATTCGCGAGTCGAGCACAGACACATCGCCTTTGTCATCACTTGAGCGAATCAAACGGCCAATACCCTGCCTAAACTTAATGACTGCCCTTGGCAATTGGTCTTCCATAAATGGATTTCCTCCTTCAGCAGTAATGAGTTCTTGTCTCGCCTCTACAAGCGGTTTATCAGGCACATCAAAAGGCAGTCGAGTGATGATGACATTTCTGAGATTGTGACCACGAACATCAACGCCTTGCCAAAAACTTGCTGTGCCAAAGAGCACTGCAGATTCATTTTCTTTAAATGAATTCAACAAAGCCGTCCGAGTTTGTTCTTTGCCATGGACGAGGAGTTCATATCCGCTGTCTTCAAGGCGCTCTCGAGCGAGTGATTCCACAGCATCAACCATCCTAAAACTCGTAAAGAGCACAAACGCACCTCCGTGCGTCCGCGAAACCATATCAACTACTCTGTCTGCTAACATTTCAACATAAGCGCTGTTTGATGGTTCAGGAATCCCTGAATCAACCCACGCTCGCATTTGTCTTGGATAATCGAATGGACTCCCAAGCTGCAACTCTGTTGCATCATCGCACCCTAGTCGTTTCTTGATTAATGAGAAATCACCACCACCGGTTGCAAGGGTTGCTGATGTCATGACTACGGATGCCTCATGATTAAAGAGATGCTCACGTAAAATGCCAGAGACATCAACGGCGTAACATTTTAGGACAGGTCTCACCACTCCATTTTTAACAGTTTTTGGTGGCACACCTTCAATCGCATACACACAACCATCAATCGACTGATCCATCACAAGATCAGATAGCATTGATAACTCTTTTGCACGTTGTGCAAATGCCTGGGCTTCTAACGCTTCACCATCATCACTGATTGAATCCTTGAGTATGCTCAAGTGATGCGACAACTTCAGAAGCGGTTTGCTGATGAGATTTGGAATAAAGTTCTTTTCCCGAACCCGGCCGTTTTGTGGCGCGTTGGCCTGCTTCCAATCAATCATTGCATCAAAGAAATGCCTTGAAGCACTCCTGCACGCCTGCACTAGTTCAACACACTGCTTTCTCAATTCAGTTGCATCACTTGCCGTCTTTAATGAAAACAGAAATCCTTTAGATGCTGCCCTTCTTGAGGTCGGCACTAAACTTTTTAGCAGATAGTCAATCTGGGCCTCAGAAAGCGATGCTCCAAAATGATTTGCTGCAACATCTTCGATTGCATGGGCTTCATCAAAAATGACATGGTCATAACGTGGCAAGAATCCAGCGCCCCTCATTCTCAGTGCCATATCTGAGAAAAAAAGCGCATGATTACAAATGAGCACATTGCCCCGTTCCATAGCCCTGCGTGATGCTTGATAAAAGCAAGCGTCATAAGTTCGGCATTTCTTTCCGAGGCATCGAGAAGATTCACTTCTTGCAAGTTCCCACACATCACCTCTTGGCAGAACCGAAAGTGATGCTTTAGAACCATCCTTTGTGCTTGCAGACCATTGACTGAGTTCATTGAGTTGGTCGCGACCTGCTGCGTCATGGATGAGCGAGGATTGTTTTTGAACTGCTCTATCTAAGCGCCTGAGCGAAACATAGTTTGCTCGACCCTTCACAAGTACTGGCGAGAATGTTTCGTCAAAAGCATCTTGAAGAATTGGAATATCTTTATGAATGAGTTGCTCTTGAAGCGTGATTGTGTGTGTTGCAATCACAACTGTTTCACCAAACTCCACAGCTCTTCGGATTGCTGGAACTAGATAAGCAATCGATTTACCGACCCCAGTTCCGGCCTCAACAAGAAGCGACGAGTGTTGCCCAAAAGTCTCTCGAACTGCTCCAGCCATTTCAAGTTGTTGAGACCGCGGCTCCCAGTGTTGCAAACATTGAGACAAACCCCCACCATCGACAAACATATTGTCAACAACTGTCACCTTATCCACCTCTACCTAGTGGCAATCGTTTTGGCTCACCCGCAACACGTGGATACTTCTTAGGCGTTTTCTTGGTTTTAGAATATGACACAATCGTGCCCGTTTTAGTTCGGGTCATGTTGTTAAATGTACATCCTAGAATGTGCGCCGCCTTCCTCGCTTGCTCAACTTCTTCTTCGGCCTTTTGTCCCTTGATTGCGAGAAAAGTCCCACCCTCTTTGAGAAATGGAATCGTCAACTCCAATAACGTGGGCATCGCCCCTAAAGCTCGTGACATGACGACATCAGCACTTGCTCTAAACCCGCCGTCTTCTGAGCATAGGTGTTCCGCACGTTCAGCAAGTACAGTGACATTATCGAGCCCAAGTACTTCGACGACTTCATGTAAAAATAACGCTTTCTTCTTTGTCGTTTCGACAAGCACAAATGTCATGTCAGGCAATGTTATAGCGAGTGGAATGCCAGGCAGACCTCCTCCACTGCCAACATCGATGACGTGTTCACACTGAAGTTCCGAGAGTAATGGCAACAACGTCAGTGAATCGTATAGATGTCGTTCCCACGCATCTTCAATACGCTTTACTGCGGTCAGATTCATGACCTGATTTTTTTCATACAACAAATACAAATATCTTGCTAGCGCTTCAACATCGCCCGCATCAAACTCAATGCCAAGGTCTGCAACTTCTTCAATAAATGATTGTGGAATACTTAACTCTCTACTCACAGCACATCTCTTAACTAAACTTAAATCCTTCACGCGTCATCATAGGATCACGGTGCCTTGCAATGTTAAACAATATACCCGCCATACACCATGTCACGACTAAACTTGAACCACCAGCACTTACAAATGGAAGTGTTAAGCCAGTAATTGGTGCAATGCCAAGTGTCATAGCAGTGTTAATCACCATTTGACCTAAGATCATCGCAGTCAATCCAACAGAAACGAGCCGAGGAAATGGATCTCTGCACGCAACTGCAGCAATCAGCCCGCCACCAGCAAACAGCAGATACAAACCCCACATTCCAATTGCTCCAACTAAACCGAAGCGTAAACAGATCACTGCAAAAATCATGTCGTTGTGTTCTTCTGGCAAGTGATTTGATTTGAGCAATTCGGCTGCTTTATCTTTTGAAACACCCGTCATACCGCCAGCGCCAATCAATGTCATCGCACGGGCACCTTGGTATCCAATTGATTGTTCAAAACGATCATCTCCCTCAATTTGGGCAATGAGTGCTTGAATCCTGTCCTTTTGGTGCGGGCGAAGTAGTGGGTACATCGCAAGCGATGCAGTGATCCCAATGCAAGCAATGATGACGAGATGTTTAAATTTTGCTCCAGCTGCAACGAGCATAGCAATGAGCGCAGGAAGGAAGAGCATTGCTGTCCCCAAATCTGGCTCGACAACAATGAGAAGCATCGGAGGGATTGCAATTGCAAGAACGATCAACAATCCTTTCATCTCCCTGTAATGCTGTTTGAATCTCAGATAAGAAGCGAGTGCTAGTACAAAACCAATTTTGACCAGTTCAGAGGGCTGCATGTCCATCACCACGACATTGATCCATCGCCTCGCACCATTTCTCGGATGAACTAAAAAATCAGGCACGCCTGGAATGATCAGCACAACAAGTAGAACTAAACCGAACCCAAAAAACCATGGACTTGCTTGGCGCATACGGTTGACTGGGATGAACAACACACAATACGCTGCAACCAAGCCCACCATCGCTAGGATAAGTTGCCGAGATGATGTTGCTGGCCTTGTTGTCTCAATCGTTTCAACACCAAGCCAAGTGAGCAATGCTGCAGCAAACACAACAAGCCATCCAGCATGAAGTGAAAAGATTGGCAAATGACTTCGCTGAGGCATCAGTTGAAGTATCCCTCTCGTTGCAATGCATACAGCACTTGATTTGCTATTGGTCCCGCAACACGACCTCCACTGCCTCCATTTTCAACGAGCACTGCGACAACAACAGTCGGTCTTTGACTTTCTGCAGGTGCTGCCATGACCAAGAACCACGAGTGATCTAAACCCACAATGGGTTGCTCTTCTCCTTCGATATAGAATGGAGGCGCTTCGGCTGTGCCCGTTTTTCCCCACAACTTCACACCATCTATTGTGAAAATCGGTTCATCTGAAGTCGCTGAATGCCGGAGAATAGCACCCGTGCCATGTCTTTTCTGAATCGCATCTTGTAACCCTGATAACGCAATGGACACACTCTCTTGATTGAGATCTAAGTCAACTCCGGCATCATTCTGCTTCGTAAGTTTCGGCGCTTTCCAAATGCCACCTCTTGCAAGTGTTGCATATGCTGCTGCTGCGTGCAGCGGGGTCCACGTCAGTGCGCCCTGCCCAATGGCTACACTCACCGTCTCAAAAGTAAGTGCGCCTCGCTCTTTGAGTTGAGCGATATCACGCTCACTTGGAAGATGACCAAAAGTTCCAGTCGCTTCATTTGAAGTCAAAAGCTCACTGAGCGGTTGCCCCAACCCAAACTTCTTATACCAATCAAGCAAATCATGAAAACCCATCCTTGACCCAAGTTCATAAAAGAAGATGTTGCAAGAACGGGCAAGTGCTTCACGTCCTTTAAGATGTCCATGCGTTTGAAAGTTAAACCGGTCACGATAAATCCAGCACCGCGCCGCATCTTTAACACCATCAAAGTAATGGCCTGTGCATTCAATTGCTTCATTCGATTGCATTTCCCTTTCACTGACCGCTGCGACAAACACAACTGGCTTAAGAATTGAACCGGGCGGATACAGACCTTCAGCAGCGCGGTTCAGCCATGGATATCCCTCTGCATCAACTTCATCATCAAGTGCGGGCGAAGACGTCATCGCAAGCACTTCGCTCGTCTCAGCATCTAACACAACAATAGCCCCACGAAGAGGCAACGCATCTGGAAGCAAGCCATTTCGATGCCAGGACTGCACATTCATGAACTCTAAATCTTGAGAGAGAATCGACTCTACACGCGCTTGCAACTCCATGTCAATTGTAATGGTCACATCTGAACCACCAATCGGAAGAATTCGCTCAATCTCTTCGCCTTGTTTATTGAGCGTCACTTTTCCTCTATGCCCACGGAGTGTTGTTTCAAGTTCCGCTTCAATGCCGCGGTTACCAACTTCATCTCCAGACCTGTACCCTTGTAAGTTGACTCCTTGTTTGGTCGAGAACGGCAATCGGTCAATGTCCTCTTCCCAAACATCTTCTCTGACATCGCCAATGAGAAGTTCGCCTACTGAAGTTAGTTCAACAACGGGATTGCTAAAGGTTCGGATCGGCGTTGGAAATGTCGCGCCATCCAATTGCACTCGTTGCGTCCTCAATGGGTATGTTCGCGTTCTGTCATATTCAATTGCAATCGAATTTGGAATCTCATCTTGCAATTTTTTAAACTCAAACACAATTTCATCACTGACATCTGAAAGAATGACGTGATTCGTACGCTGTTCGCGAATCGGTCTTGCAACAAATTCAACTCGCTCACCAAAACGCTTCTGATGCGCTGATTCTTGGCGCTCCCAAACGACCTCTGCAAGATTTGTCACTGACAAGCGAATAAGTTGCAGTCGTTCTTCAAGCGCTTCTCGTGTGATGTGCCCAATCTCTGCTACGCGGTTCCAGAACAATTCGAGTTCTTGTATCGCCGGTGGGAGAAATGCGTCAATCTGTTTTTGGCGCGCTTCAGGCGATAATGAAAGCCACCGCTGATGACCAACCGAAGCACGCGCATCATTGACCGCTTGCGCCTGTGCAATGTCGCCAGTAATGTAATCCCATCTGACAGCCACTGCATAGGACGGAACATCTTGCGCAATCACCCTTCCCTTTCGGTCTTTAATCGCACCCCGAAATGTTGGAAGATATTGAACAGTATGCAATCTGCTTTCGGCTTTTTGAAATCGCTCCTGATGCTCAATAACCATTAACCGAAATGCTTGCATTCCAAGAATGCCAATGACGATGCAGAGAAAAACACCGAGCCATATAAGTCGTCTATGAAAAAGGATGAGTTGATTGAACATAAGGGGTTACGAATTTCTAGTAAGGTACAACGAGATGATACCGCTCTTCTCAATTCTTGGATGAATCACGGACATGCCTTCAGTAACTCTTATCGTCAGCACCTACAACAGCCCTGATGTACTAAAACTTGTACTCGAAGCGCTTCAATCACAATCTGATCAGGCGTTTGAACTCATCATTGCTGATGATGGTTCAACCGATGAGACAGAGCGCCTCATCGCATCTTTCAAAGACACCTTACACTGCATCCATCTCTGGCAAGAAGACGACGGCTTCAGAAAAAGTGCCATTCTCAATAAGGCAATCCTAAAGGCAAGTGGAGACATGCTTGCATTCTTAGACGGCGATTGCATTCCAAGAAGGCACTACATCAGGGATGTTAAAGGCATTGCAACTAAGAATAGTGTGGTTGGATGCAGCAGAGTGTTACTTGATCAAACGATTTCTCAACATTTGCTTGACAATAACCTCAAGCCACATCAATGGGCTTGGTACAGGTTCACTGGCTTGCGTATCTCAGGACACATCAACCGCTTACTGCCACTCATTCCAATTCCACTTGGTATCCTTAGATCATTCCTTCCTGCATCATGGAAAAAAATCAGGGGGTGTAACTTCATCATTGACAAATCACTCATCATTGAGATTGGCGGATTTGATGAATCGTTTACTGGCTGGGGCTACGAAGACTCAGACCTTGCTGCTAGAGCAGTGTTTGCTGGCGGGAAACTCAGAAGAGGCGATTTCAAAGCAACAGCACTCCATATGTGGCATGATGAGTCTCCGAGAGATGATTCACAATCAAATCTGAAAAGACTTGAAGAAACATTGGCTTTGGGCCGCAAAAAAGCGATTCTAGGGCTAAAAAACCCCCATTCCCCTAGCGTGTAAGACCGCTCTAATGTACAATCCCTGACCCTTCCAATGGTAGGACCGTTGATGACAAGTCGTATGCTTGGCTTCACATGGGGTACTGATCGCGGCGATGAGTGCTCTAAGTCTTAGGAAGGTTCGCCGCGGTTGGGCTCACCTTGTTGTCCCTCCCGCGATTTTGCAGGTCTATTCTCGACACAACGTGTAATAGGCTGGAGGAATAACGAGCTGCTCAATGTAGCATCTCGCAGACAATTGGCCCGTGGTGTAATCGGTAACACACCTGGTTTTGATCCAGGCATTCCAAGTTCAAGTCTTGGCGGGCCAGTTCCTTTTAAGGAATGAGAGATGAGTACATCGTCTGACAATCAACCTCATAAACCGCTTGCGGCAATCATTCTTGCTGCTGGCAAAGGTACTCGCATGAATAGCGATTTGCCAAAGGTGTTACACCCCGTCCTAGGTAAACCGATGGTCGGCTGGGTTGTTGATGCCGTCAAACGGGCTGGGTGTGAGCGTGTTGTACTTGTCATTGGCCACGGTGCTGAACAAGTCAAAGAGATGATTCAAGAATGCGAATATGTCATTCAGGAACCACAACTCGGAACAGGTCATGCGGTCATGGTCTGCGAGGACGCACTCAAAGACTTTGAAGGCGACGTGCTCGTCCTCGGTGGCGATGGCCCTCTCCTTCGCTCATCAACAATTGATGCGATGATGGAACTTCACCGTTCCTCTGAAGCACTTGCAACACTTGCAACAAGTGTTATTCCTGACCCAACTGGGTATGGAAGAATTGTCCGAGATGAAAACAATCGTTTTGAAGCAATTGTTGAGCACAAGAATGCAACACAAGAACAACTTGAGATTCATGAAGTCTACCCAAGCTACGCTGTTTTTAACGCGAAAGCACTTTGGAGTTGCCTCCGTGACTTAGAACCAAATGAGTTGACCAATGAGTATTACCTCACAGAAGTTCCTCGAATGTTAAAAGAGCAAAACGCCGTCATTGAGATTGTCAACGCGGTTGAACCCGAGGACACACTTTCCATCAACACTCCGGAACAACTTGCAGAAGTTGAATCAATTTTACGAACTCGCGAAGCACTTCCCAAACAAACAAATGTGGAGACGCAGATATGAGCCACGACGACCATCGACGATTAAAAATCTTTGCTGCAACAGGCGGCGAACACCTCGCTGTTGAGATGTGCAAACACCTTGAGTTACCACTTGGGGCTGCTGAAGTCAGTAAATTTCCCGATGGGGAAATCATTGTCAAGATTGACGAAGACATCAGGGGCCGAGATTGCTTCATTGTGCAATCAACATCAAAACCAGCGAACGACAATTTAATGGAACTCTTGATTTGGATTGACACACTTAGACGCGCTTCCGCTGGTCGAATCACCGCAGTCATACCGTACTTTGGCTACGCAAGACAAGACCGCAAAGATGAAGGCAGAGTTCCAATCACTGCAAAACTTGCAGCGAATATCATCACAGCGGCAGGTGCAAACCGAGTCCTCTGCATGGACTTGCACGCTGCACAGATTCAGGGTTTCTTTGACATCCCGGTAGACCACCTTACAGCAACAAAAGTCTTCTGCGACCATTTCGCTCAAGACAATGAAATGAATGGTGACAACATGGTCATCGTTTCACCAGACGTCGGAAACGTAAAAGTTGCAAACATGTACGCGGGGCTCTTGGACTCAACGCTCGCAATCATTGACAAACGTAGAGACTCTGGCAGTGAAGTTGTTTCAAAACGACTCATTGGCTCAGTTGAAGGCAAAAACGTCTTAATGGTTGACGACATGATTTCAACCGCAGGAACGATTTGTGAAGCCGCCAACCTTCTGATGGGAGAAGGCGCTAAACAAATCATTGCAGGCGCGACACACCCTGTCCTCGTTGGCCTC
>PBEX01000039.1 GCA_002718515.1 Phycisphaerae bacterium | reverse complement strand
GAAATAGTTGTACCCATAACAAGATTTGGCTTATTGGATTTTGAATAACTGAAAAATATGCATGAGATCAAAATAAAACTAGCTAGCCATAATCTAAGCATGATCAATTTATCCAATGTATTTTTTAATTAGATTTCAATCCAAAACATATTGATTGTTTGTTCGGTCAATATCTGGAAACGCCTGTCTAGAATCAATCTCTACTTCTTTAACTCTTGATGGAAATGAATATTCAACATCTCTTCTAGTAGACCATGCCCAAAAAGTGACCGGGATATTCTTAGACCACACACTTCCATCTTCACATGTTATTGTTAATGCAACAGGGCATACCCAATCTGCCTTGTTTTCTAAAGTGATGCTAGCTAGCCATTGATTATTTTCATTTTTCTGATCAACTGCAATAACAGCTTGGTCTAATTGCATTGTTGATTCAAAGAACCCTTTAAAAAACCATTGAAGATCCATTCCTGACATATCTTCCATAGTTCTATAAAAATCAGATGGACGAGGCGATTTGAATGCCCACCGGCGAACATATTCTTTGAATGCTATATCAAAACGCTCTGGGCCAATGATTTCCTCGCGAAGTAACCGAAGGCCATAAGCAGGCTTGCGATAACTAAGATGTCCGCGAGAATAAAGCAAGTCGGGTGGGGTATTTATTGCTTTTAAATCACCTTTGTACCGCTCCGCTCGGTACTTAGAAACATCTGGTCGGTGTTCCTCCTCACCATAATACGATTCAAGTGAATAGTGATTAACAAACGTATTGAGTCCCTCATCCAACCAAGCATGTCTACGCTCATCCGTATTAACTAGCATTGGGAACCAATCATGCCCAACTTCATGGTCAGTAACATTAAAAAGACTTTGACTATCTCTGCCTCGACAAAAGACAAGTAGGGGGTACTCCATGCCGCCTTCTATTCCACGAACAACTGTCATTTGTTCCCATGGATATGGATAGAGTGATTCGCTGTAATACCGAATCGAATGCTTTACCATGTCAGCTGCGTTGTACCAGTAGCTTGAGACTTCTTCTGGATAACAAGCCATGCAGAGGACTCGCCGGGTCGAGCCATCAAGGTCTTGAATGGCAACGCTTGTTGCATCCCACTTGAAACTCGCGCTCGTTGCAAAGGCAAAAGTTCGGATATCATTTGCCTTGAACTTCCATGTGAGCATTCCATCGCCTTGTGGGCGACTGTCCTCTTTTCCAACTTCTTCAGCATTTCGAATCTGAACAAACTTATCACTCGTCATTGCTTCTTGCAATCGTTCATGTTGCGTTTTAGTAAGGACTTCCTCAGGATTTTGAAGAGCTCCTGAAGCAACAACAATGTGATCTCTTGGCACAGTTACTTCAACTGAATAATCCCCAAAGTTTGTATAGAATTCACCACGTCCAATGTATGGCAAATTGTTCCAGCCATACACATCGTCATACACGCACGGCGTAGGAAACCACTGAGCAAACTCCCAAACAGCTCCAGCTTCGTATGCATCGTCATAGCCCATACGAATGCCATTTATTGTTGGGAAAGGAAATGTCCAATCAAGTGACAGTATCACGGACTCATTTGGGTTCAGCGGTTCGTTCAACTGAACCATTGCGAGTGTTGCATAATCATGCCAATCGACATGAATTCCATCTGCCTTAAGGTTATTTATCTTGATGCCCTCAAAGTCATCTTGTCCCAATGAGCCAGACTCTTGCACTCGAACGCTATCTTCGCGATGAATATTCTGTTCAAGTTGAAGCCAAATCTCCCTGAGTGTGTCAGGCGAATTGTTTGTATATGTAATGACTTCAGAAGCAGTAACAAATTGTTTTTCTGTGTCAAGAGTGACTTGGATGTTATGGTCAGCACGTTGTTGCCAATAGTCATGCCCAGGCGAACCTGCTCCAGTTCTTACACTGTTTGGCGTTGGCAATGCCATTGGCATAAACACATCGCCCTCATACATGTAACTCACTTTCTCAACTACTTTTTGCTTCTTCTGACACCCAAATGAAACCAGTAAAATGATTGCAAAAGAAAGTAGTTTTAACATGCATGCTCCATGACTACGTATTCAACGCCAACTTCTTCAAACATTGAAACACTCTTTTGAATCGACTCGTTCCAGTGCTCGTCGCCTTCGGCAATGTTTCGCGTCACGACTCTTGAAATGCCTGCTTGAACAATCGCTAGTGTGCAATGTATGCAAGGGCTAAAAGACGAGTATAGGGTTGCACCAACCGGCGAGACGCCATGTCTTGCACACTGAATAATAGCATTCATCTCTGCATGAACAATGAGGTCATATTTGGCTGGGCGCTGCAATCTTTCATCAGAATCTTCAAATCCGCGAGGCAATCCGTTATATCCTGTTGCAAGCACTTGCCTCATTGGGGAGACAATGACTGCTCCAACACCTCTAGAAGGATCCTTGCTCCAGCTTGAAATTGAGTCAGCTAAGTCTAAGAAACGATGGTGCCACTTGTCATCCATTTGGACTTAATTCCTTTTTGGCACAACGCCCGCAGCTCTGAACGATAGAACTTCTTCTCCTGGCACATCGGTCTGCACGACAATCTGGGCATTGATTGGGCCAGTGTGTGCTTGCGGCAGTGTGCCAGAAACTATGACGCTGTAAGAACCATCTACTTCAGGAACTGCCACTGCATTCATTCCGGTAACAGTTGGCTGGGTCACAGATGTATTCAAAATTTCAAATGGTTTGCCATCATCTCTAAAGACTTTTATTCGCTTGTTGTAAGCCGCTCCAGGCTGGAGAGTCCCAATGCTGAGGATGTGATTACTTGCTCTTATCTTGCCGAATGTTTTTCCGTTTGCAAATATAGTTAGCGAGTGATTCGTGTCCGAACCGTCAGGCATTTTCCCAACACCATTGATAACTATTTGACTGTGAAAAGCACCCCATGGTCTGTTTGGAGCAATATCTATTCTAATTCGTCGAGGCGCACCCTCTGGAACTTCAATCTCTTTTGCAGCGACGTACATTCCATGCTTGCCCATGCCATTTATTGAAACTATCTTGTAATTCGAATCGGATGGGTAAATGTTAAACTCAATGGAGTCGGGTTCACCCATTGTCATTTCTTCTAGACTCAGAAACTTGTTATCCACTTCAACAAATGGCTTGACAATAGAACGGATCCATACTGAAGCCTCAGGGGTGACTGGCGAGTTCGTGTAAATAGTGACTTTCTTGTCTTGTTTTTTTGCTTTTCCTCTAGGATCAAAGGTCACTGTGATGACACCTTGTTCACTCGGTTGAATCACAGTTTTGTCAGCGACTGGCGTCGTACATCCACAGCCTGCCTTCATGCGGGTAATCACAAGCGTTTGCGTTCCAGTATTGGTAAAGGGATAAGTCGCTGTCATGGGTTCATGATCCCAAATTGTTCCAAAATCAAACTCTTCGACTTCAAAAGTTATGTCTGAACCACGTGTCGTCGTTTGAGCGGGCTTTGAAGCAGGAGGAGGCGTAGGGGTTGATTCAGTTGCACTTGATTGCTTTTGTTCAACTGACGTCTCACTTGGCTGATCATCACTACAGCCAGTGAGCGATATCATTAATGAAACCAGTAAAAGAGGGATTTTTCGACTAAACATGGCGTAAAGTGTACCATGTCTCATACTTTTCAATAAGGAGTAATTCATGCCAATTCTAACCAAACATCGCTCTCTGGTTGTTCTTGCACTCAGCTCTGTTAGTTTGTTTTCATTGACTGCATTGCAAGATTCACCTGGTGAAGAACTTGCCAAAATGGAACAACTTGGTGAGTATTTGGCTACACCTGATAAGCATCATGCATATTTCAAGAACTTCGTTGGTGATTGGAATACTGAAACGTCTGTTTATGAGATGAAACCAACTCCAGGAACTGCATCCAACAAACTCATTTTAGGAGACAGATTCCTAGAGGGTAGTTACAGTGGATCCATCATGGGTTCAGCCTATGACGGAAAAATAACGCTTGGTTACGACAACTACAAGCGGAAGTATGTTGTCACCTTTATCGATTCGCTTGGCACTTCAATCAAATACGCCGAAGGGCTACTCGATCAATCAAACCGTACTCTATCGTTATGGGGACCGATGGATGAATGGATGACTGGTGAACATGACAAAATAGTCTTATACAGATTCACAATTCAAAACGAGAATCAGTTTACTCTTGAGATTCATGACCTTGCGATGTATCCAAGTGACGCAAAAGTCGTTGAGATTGTTTACAAACGAAGCGAATAAAAAAGAGTGCCCCAAAAGGGGCACTCTTCTATTTCAAAAGCAGTAAAACTTAATCGGTTAACAAACGATAGGCTGCATCTTCAGTTGTGGCCTGTGTAGGACCAAAGCCAAATCCTCCACCTGGATTAGCTTGATAAGCTGAACCATCACCAAGTGTTGAAGAGGCTATGCCAGTTTGACCATTAACTCCAAACTCATTCCATGGAATAACAGCAAACCAATAGTCGCCAGCAGGCAATGAAATTGAAACGTTGAATTTAACTAACGTTCCTGCCCCAGTCCATGTAGGTAGCTCAGGCTCAACAATATCTATTGAATAAACATCGCCTACAAGATCTGCTCCAGCAGCATCAGGAGTGCTATATACACTTATCGTGTAATTGGTTACTCCATTTATATCTACATAACCATTCCAACCATTTACAACAGTTTCAATTGATGTAATGTTAGTTGTTTCTTCAAATGTGAAACTATCTAAAGTAGCAACATCATATTGAGCGAATGATTCTTCAAATATTTGACACGCTGTAATATTAGTAGACAAGTCACTACCATCTGCCATGCCGATTTGATCGTATGGAAGCGGCTGGATATCGCAGTCAACAGAATCACATTCTGTGTTTGGACCCATGTATGTGCCACCGAATGCTACACAATCAGCGTCCGTCTGACCGTCCAAACAACTTGAAGCGTCGAAGCAACAAGCACCTGGGATTGGATTGCAGTCATTAACATCTGCACAACTTAAGTTGTCACCGTTATATTCACCTTCAAGTGCCAAGCATTCGCTTAAGGTTGTTATTTGGCAATCATCGCCAACACAACATGCGCCTGTGTACGCACCGCAACCATCACTCGTGATATCAATGTTTACACAGAATGCGACATCATAATCAGCTGAGGCCCAACCACCATTGTCCTGAGCGGATCGTTCATCACCTGGAGGCGCTGTTTCCCATAGCCAGAAGCAACTTTCAGTTGTGTTGTTGTAAATTGAAATCCAGTAACACTCGCCAGCTTGAACTTTAACTGGTTCGTGCGAAGCTGTGTACTGATATTGAATCAAGTCGCCAATGCCTGAAGGAATGACGTCACCTGTAGGGGCGACGCTGGATACAACATTAAAAGGACCAGCAAGCAATGTGCCTGGGGTATAACCATCAGCATCGTCAGCATAATACTCAATTGTAAAGTTATCACCTGTTCCAGGACCATCGATTCCGCAGTCTGCTGGACCACCAAAATCAATGTAGAAGCCCCACCAGCAGACACTTGAAACAGCACCGCTAGTCGTTGGGTTAAATGTGTCAGCGACTTGGTAACCCGCTGATGGATTAAGGTCACTTGTCGCACCAACAGTACCACCTGAGCCATGTCCTTCTTGATCAGGACTTTGACAACCAACTGCCTTACAACTTGAGTCACATGAAACGGTAGTACAATCAGTTCCAGTGCCGCGGTAAACACCGCCAAGAACTTCGCAATACCAGTCGCTCAAGCCATCTGTACATTGTGTCTCATCAATACAGCATGCACCAGCACCACAGGAGCTATCTGCACATAATGAATCATCACCAAGATAGACGCCGCCAGCATCAGAGCATTCCTCTGCAAGCATCTCATCCATACAGTCACCATTTTCATAGCAACATGCACCCTTAGGTCTACAATCTTGACCCCACCCAGCAATAACAGCTAGAAGATCAGACACATCAACTGTGCAATCGCCATTTGGCGCTGGTGCAATATCACCAGTAGGTCTGAATGTGCCATCACCAGTTGAACCCCAATTTGCAATTATTGCGAGAACGTCTGAAACAGAAACGACTAGATTGCCATCAACGTCTGCAACGCATTCTTCTGGGAGAGGAAATGAGCAGGGGTCAGTGATGGAATTGTCATAAAGTCGGAGAGCAACATCATTAGTTGTTTCTTGATAATTATCAGGCATTGCAAATCCACCACCAGGATTAGCTTGCCATCCATAAACACCATCGCCAATATTTGAGTCGGCCACACCAGTTTGTCCATTAGTAGCAAACTCATTTGTTGGAATCATTGAGAAATAATATGAACCCGGGTTAACTGAATGATTTGACGGGGCACTTACTAAAAAGCCACCGCCTGCCCAATCAGGTGAAGTAGTTGTATCTGCTGCATCCGCATCTGATGATGAAACATCACCGACAAGATTAACTGCAGCTACTTCGACACTTGAATAAAAGTTTGATTGGTAGGCCGTAACACCAGATGGATCTACAAATCCATTCCAGCCATTAAGTACCATTTCAACAGAGCCAATAGCAATAGCGTTATCAAAAGAAACATTATCCATCGTTGCAATTGAATACTGGGCATAAGCCTCTTCAAAGTATTGACAGCCTGTAATATTTGTACCAATTCCGGTTCCATCCATTGGACCGATTTGGTCAAAAACAATTTCTTGTCCCAGCGCAACAGCACTAAAACCAAGAACCGATAGTGTGCAAATAGTAGATTTCATATCCATCTCCTCTTTTAGTAATAAATCATTATGGTCTGAAAACAGGGCCTAAGTCAAGTAAAAAAACAGCAGCAGGTAAAAAACCTGCTGTTGTTAGAAATTAATTGTGATTAATTATGTAATTAATCAATTGTAAGGGTTCCAGAGCCAGTTTCGCCTTGCCAGCCACCAATTCGAATGTAGTAAGCAGTGCCTGCTTCTACGTTATAGTCGAATTCTGAATAATACTGCTGACAGCCATTTCCCCCATCTCCATCGCCATTGCAAGTCACTTGATTGTCTGCGGTACCTTCATAAAGCACCATGGAAGTGTCATAACTTGATGAGTCACATGTTGAGAAATTCACATTACCACTTTGTTTTGGCGTAAAGATGAACCAAATATCTTGGCAATTGTCCCAATCGAGATATGTTCCAGAGCATTGACTGTCATCTGGCTGTGGGTCGCTCGGCGTTGCAGTTTCTGTCTCAAATGCATTTTCGCCATAGGAAGCAATCATTGCATTAGCTGCTTCGTCGCCAGCTCCTGCCACAGGGCATTCAACTGCATTACAAGAGGAGCCTTCGCCTTGGAAAGTTCCGCCAAACTCAGAACAATCTGAAGCTAATGCATCTGCACATTCTCCATCGGAGAAACAACAGGCACCGAGTTCAGGACAATTAGCTTGTGAACAAGAACTGTCATTGCCACTGTAAGAGCCGCCTGCATTAATGCAATCAGCTTCAGTTTCCTGCTCTGAACATCCACCTTGAGGTAAGCAGCAAGCTCCAACAGGCGTGCAGTCTTGACCCCAGGCTGCAATTATCGCAAGGATATCTGAAACACTTACACAGCAATCACCATTGACATCGCCGTCAGGTCTAAATGTACCGTCTCCACAAGCGCCATATTCTGCTATTACTGCTAACAAATCACCGACAGCAACAACATAATTACCATCGACATCAGCAGGACACGCTGCAAGAGGTAATTCACATGGATCAATTTGAGAACCTTCTGGAGCTGTAATAGAAACATTAAAACCACCAACACCACCTGGCTTAAAGAAGCTTAAAATCGCATCACCATTAGCAGGGGGGCTTGCAGAGTCAAATCTAAAGTTGTAAAGAGTACCAAAGCGCAACGCGTTGGCATTTTGGTTTGACTCATATGAAACTGTAGACCAAGCCAATTCTCCGTTTTCATTTGTTACTGACCAGTCTGTGCCATCATATATTTCACCACTATTGTAGTTGACGTCTTTAAAACCAATATTAGTTACTGAAGCATCCCCAATTGGAAGTGCAAATGAGCCAATGCTTCTGTCGCAATTTTCGTTATATATTGCATATTCATAATGATATGTGCCATCATTGTTGCTAGTAACTTTCACTGCAATATGCACACGTCCATCACCAGGAGTATCTATTGTTTGCAGTTCAACATCGGGATCGATTTCAGCCCATGCTGAAATCGCTGGTACACCTACATTAGTAGCTGATGGACCAGTTGCGATAGGTTGAGGATTTGATGGTGAGTTAAAGACAATTTCTCTCCAAGATGTATTGTTCATCTGGTTGCCCCACTGAGCATCGTCTAGGGTTACATACTGTGCTTCAACAAAATAACGCGCTCCAGCGTTAAGGGCTGGATCAACATCACTATTTAAAATCTGCAAGTTGCCTCTGATAGAGGAAGGTCCTGTTGGATTTACAGTAAATGGATATGTATATTCACCTGTATATGCATTTACATCACTTCGAGGTACTTCGCCATTTAAGTTAAGACCAGCCCAATATGTATCAGCACAACCAATGCCAAGATTAGAACATGGTGTTGCTTGGCAATCACCGCATCCTGGCTCACTAACCGCGCAGAAGCCATGTTTACTAAAAGCCTGCATCCCAATTTGTTCAAAAATGCCATCTTTAAGCCTGTATGCATTTGAGTGCATAACGGGCACTCGATTACTATTTGAAATCCAGTCAGCTACAACATCACCAAAATTGCAGGATTGTGTTGCAATTGCATATCCGCCAATACCATCTGAGGTACCTGCATAATCCATATCAAAACTATTTTCGCCTGCAATCGTCCATGGGACAATGTCTGGACCTATCTGGCCAAGTCTCTGAACGCTATTTTTGCGATCAGCATGACCAGTTAATGAGAACATGCCTATTGTTGTAGTTGCAACAATAGCGGTTGTTAATAAAACAGTGGTTTTTTGCATATCTAAATCTCTCCTGCTAGCTTTGAGTTGAATACCTTAAGGTATCACGAATTGGGGTAATTACCACAGAATATTCGTGTGTTTTTGGGGTTGGATGCTATGAAATTACAGTTTTTCAAGCACCAATGCCTCAAATTAGGTAATTAGGAGTCCGATTACCAGTTTGAAATGACAATCAGCAAGTCAGAGACGCTCGTTTGTCCGTCATTATTGAGGTCCGTAGGACAGTTCCCAACACACGGCCCCCAGTTCGCCATCACGACCAAAATGTCCGTAACATTGATGAGGCCGTCACCGGTAACGTCGCCTAACACTGTTCCGCCAATGATTTCAAAAAAAGAATCACCATAATCTGTCATTGCGATGGAATCGCCGTCAATTGCAGTGACACGAATCCAGCCAAACGCTGTGTTTTGGTCTGGCACCGTCCAGTTGTACGAACCTGTGTGCGGAATTTGCTGAGCAATCATCTCCCAAGTCGAACCTGTGTCACCTGAGTATTCAATATTCACTTCCTCAATACCTTCATCATCATCTGCAAGCCACTTAATTTGGACTGATTGATTCGCAATCAAGATTTCGCCTCCATTTGGATATTGGAGATACGCAGTTGGCAATGCACCGCCACTGTGCTTTGGCACATGCATACAAATGCAGTGCATCACGCCAGCAGAACCAACGATGTCTTCACATGGAATCGAAACGATGGTCTTGTCAGGGCATGCCTGTTGCCATCCATACACCGCTTCTTGATTGTGTTGTGACACTTGCGAGTTGGAATAACTTGGCACTAAGACTAAATCATTACAAATGACTGAGTTTGCATAGGTGTAGTGTGTCCAGTTTTCACTTCTCGCTGGAATGCGGACTACCGTATACCCGAGGAACTCAAGGGTAGAAGCAGTCGCATCGCAAATCTGATCTTGAATTGAATTGACATCGTACGGCCAATCGCTAATCACGCACGTTGTGTCTGATGCCCAGCACATCCACATATCAATGTGTTGGGTGTAATCAACTGAAGTTGGAAATGCATCTGTAATGGTCACATCTAGATTTTGAAACTCACTCCAGTAATCTCGGATCTGTGTTTCATTGAGCGATGGATTTTCGTCGACAATCAATTCAGTTGCCCAACCATAATCGTATGCATTTAAATGGAAGTTGCCACCACCATGTATCAGCGGAATCTCATAGTACCCATGGCCAAGGAGGGGGGCTAAATGACTGTTCAACGCATTGTCATTTGGACGAGGTCTGTTGTACGTATGGTCAATGATCGCTCGGCATCCATTTTCATAAATATACCTTGGTCCATAATCCCGTATCCAAACCGTATCGGTTGTGCGCACGACAAACTCAACTCTGCTTGTATCGCCTCCATATGAATTGATTTGGGATAGCGCAGCTGATTGCTCGCTTGTCGAATCAACGACAATGATTGCTTTCGCTTCACCAACTGTTGTGATGTTTGCTGCCATTTCAGCAACAATTGATGAGAAACCTTCCCAAGCAAGCATGATTGCATCTGCTGGCTCATATTCAGCAACACAGTGAACGTCGCCTGTTGGCGCTTCTACGTTTCCCCTCAACGGCGCTTGAATTGGGTATCTTTGAATAAAACGCTGCTCTTCTTTAGTCAAAAAACGAGGCGTTTCTGAACCCTCAGGATAGACCAGTTCAGGAACATTCAATCCTGTTGGCTGAGCAACACAAATCCAAGTTGAGATGATTTGGGGAATAATCATTGGTTTCTTCTCTAATCTATACCTTACGAACAGTTGTGATACAACAATAAATTCGCATTAACCCTCATCTGGTTGCAATTTTGCCCGCAAACGCTTTTGCTCGCCACGTTTTTTCTTTTCATTTAATCGTTGCAGCTTCTGATTCTTTGAAACTCGACTTTTTTTCCGCTGCTTCACTGGTTTGATTGCGTCGCGAACAAGGTTACAAAATCGCTCAATCACTGCTTCGCGATTGCCTTGTTGACTTCTAAACTTAGAAGACGAGACCCTTAGATAACCGTTTTTACTGATTCGGGTGGATAGTCGCTCGTGCAACAGCTCTTTCTCTTGTGGCGAGAACACGCTCGAAGATTGAACATGAAAGAGGAGCGTTACTTTTGTTTCTACTTTGTTGACATGCTGCCCACCAGGCCCAGAACTCGTCCCGAATTTGAATTCAAGCTCTCTCTTTGGAATCCAAATTCGCTTATCAATCTCAATCATGAGTTGACTGCGTTTGCTTCAGTATACGCTTTCCAGCTTCTGTAACCACCTGCGAGATTCGCAACTTGGAATCCTCGCTTCTTGAGTGCCATACATGTCGCAGCGCTTCGACTACCACCTTGACAATGAATCACCCAAGGCACATCCTGATCGATTTCATCAAGATGATTCATGATTTGCGTATGAGCAAAGTGAATTGCACCATCGACGCACCCATCATGATGCTCAGCAAGTTTGCGGGAGTCGATGACATTTGCATCTTCCATAACAGAGAGCCCTTGAGCATCTAACTCATCCATTGTCTGTAAACAACTTACTTGAAGTAACGTCTCAGGCGTTGCGAACCCAACGAGGTTGTCTAAGCCAATACGAATTGCGTTTCGAAGTGCTCTGTCGATTGTCTCATTCGTTGCAATCAGGATGACTGGCTCGTCAAGTTCAACAAAAGAACCTGCAAATCTGTGAAAGTCTCCATTTGCTTGCGACCAAATTGTCCCTTGAATGTGACCATCTCTCACTTCATTCCAAGGTCGAGTGTCAACAACAGTTGCTGATTCAGATGCTCTTTGCAATTCTTCTGGGCAAACAATCTCATTAAGAGACGGCAAAGAATCCATTCTCGGAACCCCATCTCGATTCAACTGTTTCATCTTTGCAAAATAGCGGGGTGGCTCGGTTTGTTCTGAAAGCATGTAAGTTACAAACGCTTGTTCGTCTTCAATGAGTTGCAGCGCCGGATTGGTTCGCTTCTCATAACCGACTGTTGATTGAGGCACAGCGCCTAAAGCTTTACCACATGAACTCCCAGCACCATGCGCTGGCCACACTTGCACGAAGTCGCCTAATGCATTGAACGCAACGCTTGAAGAAAGCAACCGCCTTGCAGATGTTTCCATTGAGCCTTCGATACCTGCAGCCGTCTCAAGCAAATCTGGTCTTCCTAAATCACCAACAAACACAAAATCGCCTGTGATCATGCCAATTGGGTCTTCTTCTCCAGCATCAAACACAAGAAAACAGATGTGTTCAGGAGTATGACCTGGCGTGTGGACGACTTGCAACTTTACTTCACCAACCCATATCTCATCAGCATCGCCAACGAGTTTGCATTCTGCTTCGCTCTGGCTTACCCAACCATATTGCCAATCAGCATCACCTTCCTTTGAAAGGTAACATGTTGCTCCTGTGACACATGCAAGTGATTCGGAACCACTCAAAAAATCTGCATGAATATGGGTTTCAGTGACTGCTACAATCTTTAACTTCCTCGATGAAGCGACATCGATGTACCTGTCAATGTCACGGGCTGGATCAATGACAATTGCCTGTTTTGATCTTTGGCAACCAATGAGCCATGCTGCATGGGCTAAATCTGGATCGAATATTCGCTCAATAATCATGTTCGTTAGCGTACCAAACATCGAAAAGTTTTGGTTTTCAAGTTGCAATTCCCTGATTTTCATGCTCTGATATTCATTGGTTATCCCATTTTGGAGACAAAAATGAAAAAACAAATTTTTACAATCCCCGCTTTGACTATCAGTGCACTTATCGTGATGGGTACGCTTGAAGCAGGAACAAAAAATCAAACTCGTGGGGACGACGAGCCTCTAAGAGGTCCAGATGTAGTGGGCTGGTATGTGGGTGGTTACGGAGATGGGTTTGATATGACACTTTATGGTCAAGAAGACGGCGTGATGGGCTTTGCATTTGGCACAACATCTTGTAACTTCGGAGATGCTGAAGCTGAATGGTACGGCGGAACGAATCGTGTTCCGGTTATTGCCCAAACTGCATATCGATTAAAGGATGGCGTGTTTGAACAAATTGGTACGGCATGGCTTAAACATTCTTTTTGTGCTGTTAGTGAACCGGGTTGTGGTGATTGCCAATCTACGCCTTGCTCAACACTTGGAATCGGTTGCGCTGATACATATTGGGCCGGGTTAAATGCAGATGCAATTGCGCCACGTTCAGCAATCAATGCGCACACTGGTTATTACGATTATCCATTTACAATTTCGCCAACAGGTAGCTCTGGCATGCGTGGCAAGTTACACTTGAAAACTGAAGACATTGACCCTTCTTTGAATCCAGATGCAGAATATTTTGTCGAATGCCAATACGTAACTCCTGATGATGCGGAGTGGGGCAATCAAGACAATAACTGCTCCTACAAGTGGATGAAATTTACTGACTCTTTGTACCCGGTAGGCCTAAGTTCAACGCAAGTTGAAGATTCTGCTATGCATGGATGGAAATTCTTTGACAATGATGTTGACCTACGTCCACTTCGTGTTCCTGATGAAGGGCTACTTGAAGTTGGGGTACGAGTTCATGACCTAGGCAATGGTACATGGAAATATGTATACGCAATACATAACATGAATAGTGATCGGTCAATTCAATCATTTGAAGTGCCCGTTGGTGATTGTGTTACAGTCACAGATATCAATTTTAATGATATTGATTACGGTAGCGGCGAAGTCATTGATGGCACTGACTGGGATATGTCACATAGCGAAGGCGCTGTCAAGTGGAGTACAGTCTCTTACGATACAAATGAATGGGCTAACGCCATTCGGTGGGGTAGTACATTTACGTTCTGGTTCACTGCAGACCAAGGCCCGAGCGATGGCGAGTTAAAACTTGGCATCTTTAAGCCTGGCGATGTCAATGAATTGATGCATCTCGCAGATGTTCCAGATTGCCCATCTGAGTGTGTTGGTGATGTCAATGATGACAATTTTGTTGATGTCGCAGACCTCCTAGAAGTCATTGCCTATTGGGGCACTGACAACGAAGGGGCTGATGTGAACACCGACGGTACTGTTGATGTGATCGACTTGCTTGAAGTCATCGGTGACTGGGGATGTAACTAACCCTTCAACGAATTCAATAAAAAGTTAAACTTTTTACCCATTTCTTCCGTACTGCAGTGAAGTGAGGTGTTTTTTGCGCCGATTTGGGAAGAGAACCATGAACTTAAAACAATGGAAAGACAAGTATAAATGGCTGTTAAGGCGCGAAGACATCTTGATTAAGGTGTTAATCGCAACGAGCGGGCTTTTCATTGGGCTTATGGTTGGTAAGGGCCTTCAAAACCTCTTTTAAGCGAGTTCGTTTGCAGGGGATCCACACGATTGATGATGGATGACACCACTGACACAGTGGTGGTCTTCTATTGTTGGTTGAATGAGTGTGTGGACTGCCTCTCCAATGGATGTGTAGTCAGTTCTAAAGTGAACGCCTCGTGATTCCTGTCGCAAAAGAGCACCCTCAGTTGCCATGCTCGCCACTGTAAGCATGTTCACAAGTTCCCACGCTCTTGGCTCTGCTGGCGCAAGACGTCTTGCTGCGTCAAACCAGAATGAAAGGTGATTTGACGCTTCTTTGAGCAGGGCATCATCTCGTTCAAGACCGACATGGCGCCACATGAGTGATTTCATAGAGTAAATCAAATCCGAGATGCCGAGTTCAATCCCTCGCGGTGGCGTGTCAACAGTCCGCTTTAGAATTCTCTCAGGTCGTTGCCGATGACCAACAGTCACTCGCGAGCCAGCAGCAATCCCTGCTGCTTCGCCAAGAACCATGCCTTCAAGCAGTGAGTTTGACCCCATTCTGTTTGCACCATGCAAACCGCTACTTGCACATTCACCAACTGCATACAATCCTGGAATTGAAGTTTGTCCTTGCAAGTCAACTTGAATACCACCAATCATGTAGTGAGCACCTGGCCGGACTGGCACAAAATCTTTGGCGATATCAATACCAAAGAACCCACACATCTTACTGATGCCGGGGAACAAAACGTGTGGGTCTGCATCGACATTTGATAAATCGAGATAAACATTGGTGTCATGCGTTTCGATCATCTGTCTAAAGACTGCACGGCTCACAACATCACGTGGTGCTAATTCAGCATCCTTATGAGCTTCGGGCATAAAGCGTTCCCCAAACCGATTCCGCAAGACGCCTCCATGCCCACGACAGATTTCACTAATAAGCACGCGAGCAGCACCTGCAATGTACAAGCACGTTGGATGAAACTGGAAAAATTCTGGATCACGAATTTTTGCACCAGCTCTAAATGCCATAGCAACACCGTCAGCTGTTGCTATCGTTGGATTTGTTGTTTCACGATAAAGTTGACCTCCGCCACCGGTTGCCAAGATGATATTTTTGGAGGAGAAGAGCACAGTGTTACCTGAAGCATCTCGAGCAACTACGCCATATGCTTCACCATCAGCAGTCACGACATCTAATGCAAAGGTGTGAGGAAACAATGTAATGAGTTCATGTTCTGCGACTGCGGTTGACATGACACGCTGGATTTCGCGACCAGTCGCATCGCCGTGTGCATGGACAACTCTCGCAAATGAATGCCCGCCTTCGCGTGAGCAATCAAGGATTCCCGATGGTGTATGGTCAAACTGCGCGCCGAGCGCAAGTAACCGCTGCACTGCTTCAGGTCCACCCACAACAACTTTCTTCACAACCTCAGGGTCGCAAAGCCCAACTCCAACTTCAATTGTGTCTTGAATATGGGAATCGAAGGTGTCCTGTTCTGCGACAACTGCAGCCATTCCGCCTTGAGCCCACTGCGTGTTTGAGTGGTCAATATGAGACTTAGTGACAACTGCAACAGATTTGCCATAACTAGCCGCAGCTAAAGCAGCAGCATCTCCTGCAACGCCGCCACCGACAACCACCACATCAAAGCGGTATGCAGGGACACTTCGTAAATCAATCTCTAGTAGATGCCTGTCACATTGAATCGTCATTTTGCTGATTCCGTTATCTCAATCATGCGTTCAAGCGCAAGTTTAGCATCTGCTTTCAGTCGTTCGCGATCTTGTTCATCTAATCGACTTCGCATCCCAGTATGTTCATCTACAGTGTCACCAGCGAGAACATGATTTGCATCTGGTGCTTCACCCTTCCTCAGCAAATCAAGCATTCCCGCGAGGTGAGGCGGGTCATTGCGACTCATCGTCGCACATCCACAACCACCAATCTGTTGAAGTCCGAGTTTCGCCTCAGCAAGATGTTCGACCTCGATTCCTTTTAGTGCTGCTTGTGTTTTTAGATTTCTGACAAAGTGGCCTTCGGTACCTATTGCAAACTTGCTCCCACTCGGTGCATCGAGGACAGCATTCCAGAGATACGCTGTACTTCCAAAACCATCTGCACATTGAACCGCTTCAAGTGGTGATTCAGGATGAATAAGCACGTCCCATCCTTCGTTTTTCCACCAATTGACTTGCTCTTTTGTGAATACCGTATGCACTCCGCAGTATCCACCCCAAAGGAGCATTTCTGCGTCATCGATGCCATTGATGTCTTCAGGATTCCAGTCGATTCCTTCATGAATTGGATTCGGCAATTGAACAAGTTTTGAAACATCCATTCCAACTTGCACTGCAGTGTTTCGACCAAGATGTTCATCAGGGATAAAGAGGATTTTCTTTCCTTGTTTTCGAGCCCAGTTCACGATATGAGGTGCATTTGAACTTGTGCAAACTGCACCCGCTGTTTCACCTGCAATTGCCTTGAGCCTTCCAGAGGTATTCATGTATGCAATCACGAGCAGGTCATTGCCGTACCGATCCTTGAGTTGGCTAACGATAGGATTGACCATCCAATCCTTCGCCATCATCTCCATCGTGCAGCCCGCTTTGGGGTTCGTAATCCAAACCGTTTGGTCGTCGTTTGCGAGAGTTGCGATCGTCTCTGCCATAAAGTGAACCGCAGATTCAACGATGACTTTCTTCTCTGGGTTGTTTATTGCCTGCAAGGCAAGGGCGTAACTATCAGCGACTTTGCCTCCATAACGTTCAACGATTTTGACGATTTCGCCTCCCATGTAATAGTGAGCAAGAAGGAGGAGCGAATCGCCAAAATGGTCTAGGGCTGGTTTGATGTATCCATCTAACCATGGCATAACTGTTTCGGGAGTACGATCGGGGAGGGCGAGGTATTCTTCAGCGTATGGTTGAAATGCAGGTAGATACCAATCGAGAGGCAAATCGCCTTGGCAGATGGGAATCTCAGGTTCTAAGTAAAACTTATTCTGGGAATCTTGAATGTGGGAACCTGCAGACATGAGAGGAGTATTCTACTTTTTGTTACAATGACTTGCTCTGCGGGTGTAGCTCAATTGGTAGAGCGTCAGCCTTCCAAGCTGAATGTCGAGGGTTCGAACCCCTTCACCCGCTTTTAAAAAACCCGAATCGATGATTCGGTTTTTTTAGTGCGCGGTTGAGAAAACCACGCAAGATTACTTGAGGGTCTGGTACGGGACCAGACCCTATGATTATGGGAGAAAAAACGCCCAGAAGGCGAAAAACTTCTGGGCATAGAAAATTTGACTGAATCTGAGTTTATTCGCAGGGGCCCCAATCGGAAACCACCATTAAGAGGTCCGTGACATTAACCACTCCATCGCTATTGACGTCTGCATCTGGATCATCTGAGCCAAACACTGCGATGATCGAAAGAAGGTCAGACACATTCACCATGCCATCACTTGTTACGTCTGCATCGCAAACTGGTCCAGCGCAATCATCATCAAAGACGTTGCCGCCTCCATCAATCCACTCGCCATGTATATCTTCTGGCATGTTTTCACAAAAATAAGTGTTACTGATTGTTGGTCCTACAGTTCCATTATTCAAACTGAAAATGCCTCCNCCCATCTTTGCTTCATTGTGTAGGAATACACAATTCATGATTTGCGGACTGCCATCAGTGTGCAAACCACCACCAACAGGGGACACACCATTTGTAATCGTAAACCCATCAAGAACCGTGTTGCTCTGAGCGTTGTCATACATTCGCACGACTGATGCATTCCCGCCACCATCAATCACGGTCACTTCCGGACCACCTGTACTTCGAAGCATAACCGAGTTACCTTCAAAATCAATATTTTCATAGTACGTTCCTGGTTCAACAAGCACAGTGTCACCTGAACCCGACACTGCTAGTGCTTCACTGATGGTTGAAAAATCACCACTTGGGCCAACGGTGAAAGTATCAATTGTGCAATCATTTTCATTGAACAAGTGCCGTTCGACCTGATGAATACTTGCAGGCCCCGAGCCAGAAACTTCCTGCGTCCAGACAAAGAACACGACATCCTCAGTGTTCGAAGCAGAACTACTGTTTAGTGTNATCGTAAACTCAACATCGACAAATTCGCCAGCACTGACATTAATCGTCGTGTTGGTTGCATTCATAAAACAACCGTAGTTATAACCGCCAGAAGGAATCCATCTCAGAATTTGAGCGCAATGAACAATCATCTTTTTACTCGTGCCATTTGACTCAATACCAATTGTTGCACCTANGTCGTATGTATTGTTGTTGACTGGCTCGCCGCAAACATCAATCGTTACGTCAGTGCCTTGGTTCACAAGTTGGATGTATCTGTTTCTTAGTTGTTGGTAGTTTGCGCTTGGGCTGCCATACGAACCGGATTGACTGTATGTGCCATTCATCCAAACAGTCGGATAACCCGGNACGCTGTAAAAGGATTGACGAACATTTCCCCAAGTTGTCGCATATGCATCACCACCGTGAATTTGCATCGAAAACATTGAGTCAGGGAATTCATCCATGAGCAACATGAGACCATATGCAACATCGGGGCAATAGCCGCACCACGTTGCTGTAAAGTTTTCACCCATGACCTTGCGTGGAGCTGCTTCAGCAAAAGTGCAAGGCAGCATAGCGAGTAGGGCAGTACATACACTAGCTTTAATCCTCATACANTCATCCTATTGATCATCCCACTGCATTGTTGGAAACAAGTGATACGGATACAGTTCCCCGCCTTCTTGCAATTCACTCACTAATACTAGCAAAGTATCGTTGCCCCACAAATGACAAACTCCCGTAACGCAATCAATATTAAACAAATTGTCGTTTACAGANCCATCAGAGGTCTTTAACACACTCGAAACTGGGTACAACGTCTCTTCATACGTCATGTGATTGTCATTCCAACAGACATTGCCCGCCCAACTTCGCCCACCACCAAAGATGTCATAAGTGATTGACCAGTTATCNAGTGAGCCAAACATCGGCCCGCGATTCGCCATAACCGCAAAATCTGAAGAGCCCTGATTCGACCACTGTTTGTTCATTCGCTCACCAATCANNGGNATAGANGCNTATGAAACGTTGCAACCNGCACCNCCATCTGACAAGTCAACTTGNAAATTGTCATCCCAATAGGTGTCTTCTGGNACATTCCGAGCGTTGTAATCATAGTTGTCCATCGCAAACACTTGATAGTTTGGTTCTCTGTCAGAAATCAATCGATCTGCGTTATAGANGTTTTCCATGATTGCCAGNGAATGGACGTTATCTGTCGAATTCGCAACTTTATCTTCAGCACCNCGACCTTTGATTTCTTGCCCCTGAAATGCCAAACGGTTCGTAAGACCCGGCTGNGGGTATCGCCCCTCATTNCCAGCNGCCCAAGTNAGCCAACCAGANTGNATTGANCGTATNCGAGANGCATCCTTTTGCAAAAGTGCCGCCTCTCTTGCTCTGCCAAGNGCNGGCATNAGCACGCTCAATAGCAATGCAATGATNGACATGACAACGAGCAACTCGATGAGCGTAAAACCTTTGTTGTGATTCGCTAAACTTCGTTTCATATGAATAANTTCAATAATATAGTGTNAAAATAGGGGGTTTCAAACNNAAAANCGGGATTCNTATCAATCTATACGCGTATCGGTGGTGTCCGTATACAAATCTAAGTAGAAATCTCTCAATTTTCTTCCCTTGATTTCACGCTCACGACCATGCANGAACCCAAATGTGTCAAACATCGAGATNGCNGANACNCGNTCNATNCGAACATCNAGGACNACCTTCAGAAACTCTCTTTCCCTNCAAAAGGCAATGGCATGTTCCATCAACCGGGTGCCGATGCCATTTCGNCTGAATTCNTCNCGNACNCNNANNCGCCTCATCTCTNCCGCATCATCATCGATGCGCTGCACCCCAATCATGCCAACGATGGTCTCATTGATTTCTGCCACCCAAAAACAACTGTCCTTACATTCAAAGTAACCCTCGATNAGATGGTCCAAATCAGCACCCGTATCATTCTCCCGAGTCTGACCTTCAAGACGGCTTCGTTCAAACAATTCACGAAGCGTAGGAATGTCGCTAGCACTTGCAGTGCGAATCTCCATTGACTCTGTGTTTATGTTTTTATTAATCTCAACCATCAAGTTCACCTATGACTTCGTGAAACGCAACCAATTGCGATTGCGTATCAAACGTAGCCACAGTGTAACTTTTTGCTCGGTGGAGTGCTCCCGGATTAATGCAACGCGTGTTCTTGACNATTTCATCGCGGGTTTCATGGGAATGTCCATGAAAAATCACGTCAACCTCATCATCATCAAGTAGTGATTCATACAACTGAAAATCGTCTCCATGAAGGCATGCGAAACCGATGCCACCACTCTTAAACACATACGACGGATGCACAACTTCGACATCAATCATCTCAGCATAATCATGGAGACGATGCACAACATCGCAATTCCCAAAAAGAAGTTTGACCGGAAAGCCCGCACATTCATCAATGACTTCACATGTTTCAACATCCCCCAGATGAATCATCAATTCGCACCCTAGTGATTGAAGCAGTCGAAGCGCTGCGCGAGTTCGTAACTGCTCGCCATGCGAATCAGAAAGAATCCCTAAGAGCGCCATGGACTTCCTGGTCTAACAAACTGTTTAATCCAATCGTTGTATTTTTGTTCAAACACATTGACGTCATCAGTAAAAAACTGAAGCCAATAGGTTGGGCTAACTCTTCTTCGTTTTAGCGTACCATCTAATGCTTGGTGAAAAATTCTTAAGAGTTCTTCTCGGTATTGACCATCTTCAGCTTCTATGAGAAAACTCGTTAGTCCCCACAACTGTGCATAGTAACCAAGCAGTGAAGAACGACTGTCACTCAATAGTGCAGATGGATTACTAGACATGACTTCAGTTAACGGCGTCAGCCGTTTTGCATTCACAAGTTTACGAAGTGAACTTAAACGATCCCAGTTACTCGTAGNCTCAAACTGAATTGAACCGTTTCGCATTCTAAATCCTTCCATCCAAGTCCCAATGCCTTCATCAAGCCATGTTGGCAACTCAGATTGAAAAATGGCTTCGGCATACTGATGCCAACCTTCGTGGGCAGCAATACGGAGCGTTGTTCTTGAGCGGCCCCGACGATCAAGGTCATAGAGCACTGCAACGCCATCAATTGTGAGCCCACCACGCCCAAGACTAAACCACTGCTGGGCATCTCTGCCAAGCATGTCTTCGACCTTCATTCGCCACTGTGATTGTGTCGCAAACAAAAACACNTCCATGCGTCTGTTTGGGTANGGGAGTTGACCAAAGACTGTTGCGTAGTGGTCTACCAACTCTTCGTAAAAGGAAGGAAGCAAATCAACAATGTGTTCATATTGCATTGTTGTGTAGATATTCCAATACTCCGTCTGGATATGAACGCCTTCATTGCCTTCAAAAGTCCATGGCGTTTTAGAGGATTGGACGTCATCATCGATGACTGGCGAAACAGTCACGGTTGGTGCGTCAACTTGAGGCTTTTGGCAACTGCCGCAAACTGCAGTGAGGATCGCAATGAGNAGTACGCGAATCANGAGGCTCTCGCTTCAAGAGCGTTCTTTAACTCTTCTTCTGCCTGCTTGAGCATGTCTCGTGATTCCTGAACGATGTGCTCAGGTGCGTTGTTAACATATGACTCATTACTTAATCTGTTTTTCATGCCTGCAATCTTCTTTTCGAGCGAAGCAATCTCTTCATCGAGTTTCGCCATCTGAGCATGCGCTTCTTCAGCGTCAAACATGTTGGAAAGGTAAACCGTTTGTCCTTCAATCTGGATCGGCATGCCCTCTTTAACGTCGTCACCTTCGTAAATATTGTCGATTCCAGCAAGGGCACGCAATGTGACATCGTGCTTGACTGCTAATGCATGTAAATCGCTAGATAATGNGACATCAATGCGGCGTTTGGGTTTCACGCCACTTGACGCTCTAGCCCCGCGGATAGCAGTGACAAGCACTTGCATTGCCTCAAAGGACGCAATNACCTCTNCATCTAACTCGATGTCATCTACGACTGGCCAATGTGCAAGTGCAAGGACATTGCTTTCGTCTAACTCAAGCCCTTCGATTGACCCTGCATCAAGTTNGCAGAGATGACTCCACATGGCTTCTGTGACAAACGGACATACAGGGTGTAGTAATCTACAAATGACATTGAGAACCGTNAGAAGCGTACGCTGCTGGCATTCATTCTCTTTAATTGTTGGCTTTATGGCTTCAAGGTACCAGTCACAAAAATCTCGCCACAATAAATCGTAAAGCGTCTCAGCAGCGACATTGAATTGATAATCGCCAAGCGCTTCATCAAGNTTCTTTGTCGCGTTGACAATTCTAGAGAGCATCCAAACATCTACCGGCAACAAATCAGCGTTAGTGACATTCGAAGCAGGAGATGTAATATTCAACATCGCGAAACGAGCGCTGTTCCAAAACTTGTTTGCAAAGTTTCGACCAACATCAAATCTCGAGGATGTGTTGACAGCAAGTGGCGTTTCTTCCGAATCTTCTGAAGCGCCAATGAGCAGACCATACAACGTTGAAATCTTCTTCGTTTCATCAGACGGACTCGTCTGAATTGGCGCCATTACTTCGTGGCCTGTTTGCGACTTCACGTATTCGGGTTCAAACGTCTTGCCTGAATGTGGACAAATCAAATCGATTGTCAAACGAACATCTTGGGTGCCCGTTGAAAGTTGCGTCAACGCATACCGCATAGCATCAGCGCCATGCGTTGAAATAATGTCGCGAGGATCAACGCCATTGCCAAGCGATTTACTCATGCGCTGACCAAAGCCATCTTGAATCATCGGATTGATAAACACATTGTTAAAGGGCAGCGTGCCATTTTGGAAGTAACGATTGAGCATCGTCATGCGACTGACCCAAAGCGTAATGATGTCTCGACCAGTGACAAGCACACTCGTTGGGTTGAACTTCTCAAGCAAGCCCTCAGTATCAGGATAATGTTCTGGTGCCGGCCATCCCATTGTTGAAAGTGGCCAAAGCGCGGAACTAAACCAAGTGTCAAGCACATCTTCATCTCGGATGAATCCGTCATTGATCAGCGCTTGTTCGACATCATCATGACCACCGCGGACACAGACATACATCGTGTTCGTGCCTGCTGCTTCGTCTTGCTCCGTAGTGAATGCTGTTGATTCCTCATCCTTGTGGGGGAACGCGACTTCAGCATCAATGGCAATNTCTTTCGTCCAGATTGGAATCTGGTGNCCCCACCANAGTTGTCTNGANATACACCAATCNCGCAAGTTNTCATGCCACGATTGGAATGTNTTNGCNTANCGGGNTGGCGTAAAGCGTAAGTCGCCATCTCCAGTCAGTGAACCACTTTCTCGCTTTGGTGGCNTACCTTCATACTGCTCTTCAGCAAGCGCNCTTAANGCTTCNCCGCCAAGTTTGTCATCGGTAACGCGAACNTACCACTGGTCGCTTAAGTATGGTTCAATCGGAACATGACTACGGTAACTGTGACCAACGCTGTGGTCATAAGATTTGATGTCCTCAAGTAGATCGCTGNCTTTAAACCAATCAATGATTGCCGTGCGAGCATCTTCTCTTGAAAGCCCAACAAACTGCTCTGCTTCACCTGAGCAGTCGTCCCAACCGTAATCAGAACTCATACTGCCATCACTTGCCATGACATTAATGACATCTAAGTCATGACGCAATCCAATCTCCCAGTCATTTGGGTCATGCGCAGGTGTCACCTTTAAGAAACCAGTAGCAAATGCAGCCTTTGGATCATCTCCATCACCCGGCATCACAACGTAATCATCTTCAACAATCGGTATGACTCTGCCTACGATCGGCAAACGGATTGATTTTCCGCGGAGTACTTCTGCTCTTGGGTCATTGGGATTTACTGCAACTGCAGTATCACCAAGCATTGTCTCTGGCCTTGTTGTTGCAACCGTCACATGACCGCTTCCATCTTCAAGTGGATAGCGAAGGTAATACATGTGACCTGCAACTTCCTTCATTTCAACTTCATCATCTGCAAGTGCAGTGAGTGTGACAGGGTCCCAGTTCACTAGGCGTTTNCCGCGATAAATCAAATCATCTTGAAACATTTTGAAAAATGCTTCTCTGACAGCCGCTGTGCAAACTGGGTCCATCGTAAAACGCGTTCGGTCCCAATCACACGATGCGCCAAGCGATTTAAACTGTCGGAGGATGGTCGCTTCGTATTCGTCTTTCCATTCTTGCACTCTGCCTACGAACTCACCTCGCTTAAAATCAGTTCGCTTCTTGTTTTCTTGTTGCATCAACCGTTTTTCAACGACCGTTTGCGTTGCAATGCCAGCATGGTCAGTCCCTGGCATCCAAAGCGTGTTAAACCCACGCATTCGGTGCCACCGAATGAGCACATCTTGAAGCGTGCTGTTTAGCGCGTGTCCAATGTGAAGTGGGGCAGTCACGTTTGGCGGTGGAATCAAGATAGAAAACTGAGATGCTTCATTTGCAGGATCCGCATGACCAATATTTGCTTCATNCCATTTTGCAATAATTCCCGCCTCAATCTCTGATGGGGCGTATGATTTAGGGATGGAATCCCGCTCGATGACTTGCTCACTCATAGCACGCATGATACTCGCCCTAAGCGTTGTTGCACTCGCTCAAAGTTGCACAAATGAGGTTTCTCCTCAAAGCGAGGGCATCCCAGTTGAGAAGCGAACGAAGTCAATCGAAAGTGCGATGGAATATCTCGATTCAGGGCAAGTCGTCAAAGCGCTTGCCATCACTTCCGTGCTTGTCAAAGAAGACGCTGATTCCCCTGAATCTCAAGAGGCTCACGGCCTTGTCCTTCTTGCAAGTGCTGACCAGTTTGACCAAGACGGTCTTTCAGATAACGCAAGAATCGAAAGAGAACGCGCGCTTGAAGCATTTGAATCAGCATGTACGCTCCTATCAAAACCAACCTTGCTTTCGCTTTCAACAGGGCAACTCGCGCACATGCTAGGAAAAGATGAAATGGCGAGGTCGTATTACAAAATTGCCCACGAAGCAGATGAGACAGATGAACGAGCGTCTTTCTTTCTCGCTCAGATGGCGATGCTTGAAGAAGAGTGGCAAGATGCTCAGTCGTGGATCAACAAGAGCATGGAACGGAACAGCACTGAGCCATACACGCTGCTCTCATCTGGACTCATTGAAGCATCACTTGGCAATGTAGAACTTGCAAGGGCTAGAGCAGATGATGGTTGCAAACAAAAACCAAATGACGAAAATCTAAGGTTCATGCAAGCAAGGGTCTACCGGATGGCAGGGCAACCAAACCGAGCGTTAGAGATATTGTCACAACTCTCTGAACCGCTGAAAAGCAGCGAGTTAACCCGACAAGAAATGGCGTTGTGCCAATCAGCAGTGAAAGGAGATAACGAGTGAATCTCATACTATTGTTAGCCGTACTCGCAGGACTTCTCCTCGTCTTTGGGTTGGTCGCAATTTTCGTCATCGTTGCGGTTTCAAGGCGATCGAGGGCGAAAATCATGGCACCCAAACAACAGACTGGATTGAAGGTCAATGAGCCAAATGCTTGGGAAGAGGCAGGGAAACGCATTTCTGAGCAGGAATGATGAACCCCCAAATGCCCATATTCGTAAGAGATGACTGCTAGTATGCTGAAGAAGGGCGTGCAAAACGCCGATGTTTTGCAATACACAACCCCTCAGACGCTTTAAACGAAGGAACTTGTTTATGCTTCACAATGCTCGAATCTTGACCACAACACTCATGCTCTTGCTTTCTGCCCAGATTGCATTTGGACAGGGCGTCTCAACGGCTGAGTGGTCAAGCAAAGTTTGGCAAGCTGCCTCTGACGGAAACTGGGATGCAGTCGACGGATTGTTTAACGAAGTCCCCGATGCAGATCAAGATTTCGCGTCAACACTTAGCGAACAGATTCAGACCTATCGCTCTCACCAAGAGAAATCTGTCCAATCAACAATCTCTGATCGAGATGAAGCATTAACTGAAATGAAGGCACACCTTGAAGAAGAGGAAATTCTTCAAGCGATGCAAAAAGCGGTTGAAGCGCAAACACTTTCAAAAAATCTAGACACCGTTATGTTTGATGAAGACATTCAAGCGGTCGTCAATCGAACGAAAAAAGAAATCAATGGGTTGGTCAAGTCGGGGAATCTACTTACAGCACAAACTTTGATGTACTACCTTCGTACGTTTTACGAAGACACGGCAAGGCGAGATTTGTATGAACGTTGGAATGAGCGCCTCGAAGAAATCACACTCGAGATTTCACTCTTACGGCAATACGCTCCAAAGCACCTTCATGAACTCAAAGCAAAGCGTGCCGAGTTACTTGGCGACGATTTGCCTGAAGAATACAACGAACAAGCAGGGGATAACTGGGAAGAACGCATCGACGGCATTGAACCTGCCATGCTTATCAGAGCAATCGATGTTGCAACTGCTGAACACATGAATCATGTTTCATGGGAAGCACTCATCACAAGCGGATTGAAATCCATTCGTAACTTAGGTGAGATGCCTGTGATTGCTGAAACATTTGATAAAGCTGATGACAGGTCGCTTCGGAACATGTGGATTGATGCCGTCGATGAAGAAATTGAATCTCTTCCTCAATACCTCAAACATATTACTGGCAAACGAGTCCTTATACAAACGCTAGAACGACTTCTACTCATCAATGACAATGCAATGGAACTTCCAGTTGGTGTCATCATTCGCGAATTCGGTGATGGTTCAATGAAAGAACTTGATAAGTACAGCGCGATTATCTGGCCAGACGAATCTCGACGGTTTGAACAACAAACTGAAGGGCGATTTGTCGGGGTTGGCATCCAGATTCGTGAAAACGAAAATGGTGAAATCATGATTGTGAATCCCATCGAGGGCTCACCAGCCTATTACGGCGGCATTCAGCCAGAAGATGTGATCCTGAAGGTGAATGGCAAATCTGCAAGTGGTTGGTCACTCAACGATGCAGTCGACCGAATCACAGGACCAAAGGGCACCATCGTCACGCTCACAGTTCGAAGACCCAATCATGATGACCCAATCGATTTCCAATTCACAAGAGATTCCATCAAACTCCACTCTGTTCAAGGGTGGTGGAAGAAAGAACTCGATGATGATGGGCAACCAGTGTGGGACTGGATGATTGATAAAGACAACAACATTGGCTACATCAAACTCACGAGCTTTTCAGAAGAATCGTATGGTGACATTCTTGATGCAATCCAAGAGATTAAAAGTGACGGCCAGCCCAATGGCCTCATCCTTGACTTGAGATATAACCCAGGCGGCTTGCTCCCATCAGCCAGAAGAATTGCCAACCTCTTTGTGCAAAGTGGAACAATCGTCAGCGGTGAAACAGCAGACGGCAAACAACTTTTCAACATGCGAGCGTTGCCAAACAGGGCATTCCTTGCTGACTGGCCAGTCGTGATTTTGATTAATCAGGGTTCTGCTTCAGCGAGCGAAATTGTCGCTGGCTGCGTTCAAGCACATGATGCTGGCATCATTGTCGGGCAACGGTCTTGGGGCAAGGGTTCAGTTCAGACTGTTCATCCAATCTCTAAAGAATCAAGTGTCAAACTCACTACGCAGTATTACCGGCTCCCATCACCAGATGGCGGCAAAACACCGGGCAGACTCGTCCACAAACGTCAAGGCTCAACTGACTGGGGCGTCGTTCCTGATGTTGAAGTGCGTATGTCACCAAGCCAGATCAGCCAATCAAACAAACTTCGAGCAGACGCCGACATCTTGCTTGTCGACACAGTCGAACGACCAGACATCAATGAACTCTTGAGTGATGGCATCGACCCACAACTTGAAACAGCGTTACTCATTCTCAGAGCAAACGCGCTTTCTAGAATTGTTGCTGACCACAGGCAAGCAAAACTCGACTAATTGAATCTGTTTGGTGTATCATCGCACCTATGATCTTCCACTGTTGTTTTGCACTGTTACTTGCGCTCACTCAATCTGACCACCATAAGTTTGGCTTAAAGGAAGCGCAGCCCCGAATTGATAACACGATTCGCGTCTGCACGTATAACGTGCTCAATTTGTTTGATCACACGGATGATCCAACGCTTGAAGGCGAGTTTGATGACATGGGAGATAATCCAGGGCCTACTTCAATTGCTCGGTGCAAGGAACTCGCAAAAGCAATCAGGGAAGTCGATGCCGACATCCTTGCACTTCAAGAAGTTGAGTCGCTTGAAGCATTACATTGGTTCAACGACAACTTCCTAAAGGGAATGGGGTATGAATATGTCGCCTCACTTGATGCTGGATACTACAGAGGCGTTGAGCAGAGCGTACTGAGCAGAATTCCGATCTGTCACACCACCAATTGGCCAAACGAATCACTGAGCGATGTGAAACGTGCTGGTCCCAATTGGACTGAAGTACCAAGAGGAACGGACGAAATCAAGTACCAGCGCTCTCCATTATGCGTGACGCTTCAAACTGAAGACGGCTACACACTCACACTCTTCGTGTTGCACCACAAAGCAGGGCGGAGCACAAACTGGCACAGAGAGTATGAAGCCATCAAAACAATGGAAAAAGTTAGCGAGATGATGTTCAAGAATCCGAACGCAAACATCATGGTCCTTGGCGATTTCAATGCTGCACCGTGGGATAAATCTGTCAAGGTCTATCTAGAGGGCGGCATGATTGACGCGATGGCGCACCGAAGTACGAATGTGCAGTACGACGAAGATGCGCCGCTCTACAAAACGCATACGAGCGACAGAGTCATTGACTTTATCTTGCTCAACCCCGCTGCCTATAGAGAGTTTGTACCCAAAAGCGCATTTGTTCTTGGCACTTCAGCTGAAGATTACGATTGGCGTAACGACCCTATTCCATCTGGCTATGCTTCAGACCATTACCCAGTTGCAATTGACATCGTTCCCTCAGAAGGCAAGGGCGTATGTGTAAAGGCACATCCATATCCTGAGTTTACTGCCCCAGAACCTGAACCAGAAGTAGAAGTTAAAACTGTTCCACTTGAAGACGCATTGTTCATTGCATCAAAGCGAAGCGAAAAGTTTCATAAAGCGACATGCAAAAATGTCGATAGCATTTCACCAAAAAATAAGGTTGGGTTTGAAACAAGAAGTGACGCCACAGACACAAAACGCGTGCCTGCAAAGTGCTGTTCACCTTAGTCTTTTCCAAACTTACTTTTTGTTTAGAAGGCGTTTGACTTCCTCGACATCTTTATCACCGCGGCCAGAGACATTAATCAGCAAATGCTCCTCTGCTGACATCTCGCTTGCCATTTTTATTGCACCTGCAACTGCGTGCGATGATTCAAGAGCTGGAATAATGCCTTCCGTTTCACACAACAACTGAAATGCGTCAAGTGCTTCGCG
>PBEX01000004.1 GCA_002718515.1 Phycisphaerae bacterium | reverse complement strand
TATTTTTTTTTGAATATTGTTTTTAGAAAGTCTTACAAAATACTGACTATTAAAATTGAATTGATTCCAAGGTAGTTCATAGGCTAAAATACTAGTTGAATTTTTAAATGCTCTTATCATTTCATTTGATACTACTTGATGATCTTGGTGCACATCATTCTGAGAAGGCCCTATTACTAAATCAGGATCATATTTAATACGCTCATCACATAATAATTGAAGGACTTCTTGCCTTTTTTGATGTAAATATCTTACCTTAAAATTATGAATTTGATATTGATTAGCATCAAGATTCAATTCATTTGCTACGCTTAAAAATTCATTCTTTAAAGAATCTTTATCAAAGCCCTCAGGCACAGATTCTTCTGCACTAGAAAAAACAATCCAACGTAAATCCCATCCATTATCAAGCAATTTGATTATCGTACCACCTGCTCCCAATTCAGCATCATCAGTATGTGGGGATAGTACTAATAATTTATTTTTTTGTTTAATTTTCATAATTATCCATTATCTCATCAACTAGATCAATCATGTGATTTGTAATATCTATGGTTTCATTTAACATTTGATTTCTTCTTTTTAAGTATTCTTTTTTAGCATCCCTTTTGTTTAAATATCTAATTATATCCTGTAATATTTTTTTATCAAAGTTTTCATAAATCTTCACAAGTCCATATTTATGTTCTAATTCTTCTAGGCTTCCTATTGTACCAGAAGGGAGAGCACTTACCTGAATAGATGGCACACCTAATATAGCACTTTCAGTCGTCATTGTGCCACTTTCGCCTAAAAAATATGATGCAAATGCCATAAAATCATGAATTAAATATGGAGCTAATTTAATTTGATATTTTATTAACTCCTTCGGTAACTCATCTTCAGAAGAAATATAGACTTTTACATGTTTTGATAATTCTTCAATTATCTGGACTTTTACTCTTAAGTCTAATCCCTTATAACCAAAGTCATGACCAGCATGCCAAGAAACAAATCTGATTATTATAAATTTTTCTTCTTCCCTAATGCCAACCTTTTTTAATACCGACGAATCAGCAGAAAAATACTTAGGGTGTAAATATCCTAACTCAAAAAAGCCGTTAAATCGTCTGTGTTTATCACCATAATCTCTTTTAAAACTTTTTGGAGTACAAACAATTTTTGAAAAAAGAATCAAACCTTTATTTGTAAAAGCATGTTCTGTATCAGTAAAAGTAATATGGGGTTTGTTCAAAATTGTAGAGGCTTGAGCAGCATAGGGAGATGCAAAACTAAAAAATAAATGTGGCTTAAATTTTATCGCTAAACGAAAAATTTTAAGAATACTATAAATCCCATAAATAAATTTCCCAAAAAGATTATTACTGCCTTTCCCTTTGTCCACATAATTAATGTCATAATAATCTAACAACTTATGTGTTACATCTTTATTACGTGCAAGAATTAAAAATTGATGATTTCTTTTTTCCATTATTTTTATAAAATTTTTAAAATAATGGACATGAGCAGGATGACCTATATCAATAAAAATTCTCACCTAATTCCGAAATTTTCTTTCAACTACTATTCCAGGAGTGAAGGGTAAAATATGTTTAAAATATGTATTAGCTAATTTTTGGTATTTTCTTAGCAAAGGAAAATATGATGGATAATCATTAAAATACCTATTAGTATTTTGAAATATTCGATCAAAATCATCTGAAGAAAAATCAAGTTTTTTTAGTACAAAATCTTTATCTCTTTCCATTTGTCTATGATTGTAGGGTGGTTTTTCTAATGATTGAATTGCATCATTTCTATCAATTTCTCCATTCAATACTTGGGCAGATAAAGTGATTATTCTTTTATCTATATTGAACTTTTTTGGTAACCAGTAAGCAATAGCAAATTTTGTAAAAATATTTTCGTGATGGTGTCCCCCGTAATACTCCCAACCATATTCTTTTGTTAGAAATTTTTGCGCTTTTATTTTTTTGTAATCAAGATAATAAAATGGCCTAATCATTTTTATTTTTTTTACAAAACCATAAATAAATAAATTAATAATATTGTAATATGGATAGGTTATTAATTTTTTTCCTGTGCCATATTCCCTAATAATAAATAATAACTGCTTAGCATCTGAATATGTCCATTCTGTTGGCTGTTTACCCTCTGACCTGAAGTCACTTCCATTTAAAATATATTTTATGTTTTCTCTATCAGCAATTTTATATAGCACAGCCTTGATTGCAAGATCTGTGGGTGAGTCAATCCAAGGTAATGATGCTTTCATGAAAGATCTTAAAACTTCTTTGACTTCCTCATAATCAATAACATAGGTTTCTAGATCTATATTCAGTGAATCTGTAATTTTTTTTATGTTTTTAACAGCAATATCTGAACTCCAACCATTATCTAGATTAACAGCTAATGGATTAAGACCATATTCTTTTTTTGCCAAATGTAAAAGATATGAACTGTCTGTCCCTCCACTTACTCCAATTATACAATTATAATCTTTACCTCTAGCATTTTTTTTAATATTTTTAACCAATTGCCCCCAATACTCTTTCCCCTTCGATCCTCTGGGGTAGTGTCGCATTAAATTTTCTAGCATATCTGCATAGTTTGATACACCATCTTCATTAAATTGGATTCCTGGTACAGTCGTATCCCATAACCCTTTCTTACATCTTCTATATTTTTCTTTTTTCAAAACTCTAGTTTATCATTAAAAATTTTTACAATCTCTTTTTTATTTGGATAATTGATTAATATCGCTTTTCTTTGACCATGATAAACAAATAAACTACCTGCTGCTAATGCGGTAGCTTTTCCATCATAATAAGCATTTTTTAAATCTTCTATATTGCCTGCTCCACCACAAGCAATAACAGGAACTTTTACTGATTCGGATATTGATCTAATTAAATCAATATCATATCCTTTCATAATTCCATCACGATTAATTGAAGTTATCATTATTTCTCCAGCACCAAAATTCTCAATATTTTTTGCGTACTCAACTGGATTATGCTTAGTGTTAAATGTCCCGCTTTTAATCCTGACAGTGTTTTGGTTAAATACATTTTTTTTGACATCAATAGATACTACTATACTTTGGCTACCAAAATTATCACAGGCTTCTCTTATAAATTTTGGATTTAGATAAGCACTTGTATTTAATATAACTTTCTCTGCTCCAGCTTTTAAAAGGTTCTCAATTTGTCCAAGTTCTTGAATGCCCCCACCGACTGCAAACGGCATAAATGCTTCATCACCTAAATCTTTTACGAGTGTTTTCGAAATACACTTTTTTTGTTTAGTAGCATCAATATCTAAAAATATTAACTCATCTGCTTCAAAATCATTGAATATTTTAACAGCATTGATTGGATCACCGATATACCTTGTAGAACCAAATTTAACTGTCTTGACAAGACCATTTTTTTTCAAGAGTAATACAGGTATAATTCTTGGACAAAACATTTATTATATTTTTGCAAAGTTTTTCAATATCCTTAACCCATAACTATGACTTTTTTCAGGATGAAACTGAGTGCCAATTATATTATCTCTTTGGAATGCAGATACAAAATTATTACCATAATAACTTTTTGATAATATGTCTTCTGATTTATTACATATTACATGATAAGAATGAACGAAATAAAATAAATCATTATTATTAATACCATCCAAAATAGTATGCTTTTTCTTTTTCACTATATTATTCCAACCCATATGTGGTATTTTTACTTTATTATCAGGGAATTTAAATCTTATTGTTTTTGCATCTACCCATCCAAATCCTTCTTTACTGCCTTCTTCACTAAACATGGTCATTAATTGCATTCCTAGACAAATCCCAAGTATAGGAGTTCTATCATTTTTCACTTTATGATTCAAAATATCGCTAAGACCCAAATTGTCTAAATTTTCTTTCCCTTTATTAAAGTGTCCTACACCAGGCAATACTATTTTTTTTGATTTTTCTAAATCACTTATTTTGTGTGAGACTGTAGCTTTAAGATTATTCCTTTCAAATGCTTTTAGAACTGATCTTAGGTTACCCATTCCGTAATCGATTATTAATATCATAGTTCCGAATGAATTGAGGAAGATAATCTGATAAAGCAAATTAAATCAATCATTTAAAAGCAAAATTTTTCAGTTTTAAAGGAATGTTTAAAATCAATTATTTCTTTTCTAAGATTTTTTTTATTCTCTCTGTGAAAATATCCTCTTTCTATAAATTTTGCAATCTCAACCATCTCATCTTCTTTCATCCCTAAGCGAGTCATTTCATTCGTACCTACTCTTCCTGACGTATCAATAATGATATTGATATCCTCTAGTGTCCTCGAGAAAATATTATATTCTTCAAATAAATTTAATTTAAACATGTGGGATTCTGAATAACCAAAATCTTTATACTTTACAGGAAAACCTAATTTCATCATTGATGACCCAAGCATTTTTGTATTTCTAACAACTTGGTCAGCATAATCTATTCCAAAGTGTTTCATCTCAATTAAAGAAACTATTAACGATGCAATACGATGAAAATGCGGATTATCCACAGTTACAAAATGTTCAATATTTCTTAACTGGTTGCTGTAATCATTTGTTAGAATAATCCCCCCTTGCGGTCCAGGAAATGATTTTTGGGTACCACCTACAACTATATCAGCCCCTTCCTTAAGTGGATTTTGGAATTTCTTACCTGCGATTAAGCCAAGAGGATGTGAGGCATCATAAATTAACAAACAATCATTCCTACATATTTTTTTTATTTCCTCTAAAGGGTATGGGAAAATAGTATGAGCTGAGCTCAAAATGATTGCTGTTGGATTCAAACAATCCATTAATTTATTTAGCTTATTGAGATTAATTTTTTCAGGAATATCTTTTTCAACAGGTATACTTTCTATATTAAAACCAAAATACTTAGGCATTTTGTTTTTATCGAGACCAGGATAGCCACCATACATAGGGTCATATGTAAGTATAGTACCATCCTTATTCGGGATAGAAGATAATGCCGAGACAACTGCCATATGTCCTGATATTGGATAAAGAGATGCATAATCTACTTCAAATAATTCTCTGGCTATTTGTTCTCCATAATCTATTAATTCTCCAATATGTTTTGTGCCATGATAAGAATATTTTATACTACTATCTATTTCATAATTTTCTTTGAAAAAATATCTTTGCCCCATGTCACTCAATAAGGCATTTTTAGCCATTGGGCTTAACATATTTTCTGATGGAAGAAGGTTAATACAATTTTTTCTCAAGTCATCATGTTTATACATTATACTCTTAAATTTATCTATCATCATATTTATCTTTAGCTAAATAATATTTCTTATCATAAATCTTCTTTTACCAGACTTAGTTAATGGTATGTCATCAACAATTTTCAATTGTAATTGGATATCTTCTCCAATGTATTCTTGAACATCTTTTATTATCTTTGCTTGTATGGATTTAGAATATTTATTATTTACCCTAATGTATATTTCAATCTCATCTGTTTTATTTTGTATTACCTGGAACTGATCTATTTCATGGATCAATTCAAAATATCCAGTAAAAAAATGTACAATTAAATATTTTCCACTTGGAGTGATAAGCATATCTGAATCGCGGCCTTCAATTTTATGCATAGTAGATAGGCCTTTATTACAATTGCAGGTTTCTTTTTTGACAATGCCAATATCTTTAATATTATATCTAATCATAGGTGTTGCATAATTCCAAAGATCAGTTGAGACAATTTCACCTCTCCCTTTGTCTTTTATGATTTCACCATCATTTACAATTTCAGTTATGGCATACTCATCTGCAATATGATATACTTGACTACTATTACACTGAAATGAAACAGCTCCTCCTTCTCCAGAATAGGCATCGAAAACAGGACAAAAGAAATTTTGTTCGATCATTTTTCGCATATATGGAAATAATATTTCACCATGTGTATTTATAAATAATGGATTTATTTTTTTTATATTATTCTTACCCATATATTCAGCAAGTATAGATAATGTTGATGGATAACCATAAATAATTTTAGGCTTATATTCTATCAATTCCTGTACGTTTTTTACTATGTCCTCCTGAGTAACACCTTGGGACGAAATGTATTTACACCTGGTAATAATATCTTGGAATTTTTTGTTAATAGTCTGCCTTGGGTTAGTACTAAACTTGCAGTGTTTATCACCTAATCTAAACCCATGCCAATAGAGACCTCTTAAATTAGTAGCCATCTTAAAACTATAGGCAGACTTTGTTGTACTGTATAAAAGTGGCTCTCCAGTTGAGCCACTTGAAGCTAATTCCATTGTTTGACTCTTTCGGATATTTTTAGCTGTTATATTTTGTGGAAAATTTTTCTTTATTATATCCTTTGTCAGTATTGGGATTTTTGGTAAATCGTCAATTGTCTTAATATCATTAGGTCTAAGTTTATTTTTTAAAAAAAGTGTATTGTAGTATGGAACATTATTAAATGCATGATTTATTAACTGAACAAGTCTTTTATTTTGATAGGTTTTTATTTTTTCAGATGACCACCATTGACTAGATAATAAAAATTCTAAATTCGATGAAATAGTCCTACCTAATATTAAATCACTTGTAGGAAGAAATAATTTTTCAACAATTTTATTAATAAAGGGCACAATTAAATTTATCTATTAGTAATATCTCAACCCATGTATTCATATATATGAAGTACATCTTTTTGAATTAATTCTTTTTTTATAGATAACCCAGGCCTTAAAGCAAGAATCGTGTATAAAATAAAATATGGTAATAAAAATAATTTTTTGGCTAGAGGCATATTTTCTAAATAACCAAACCTACGATAAATAATCTTTTTTAATGGTCTAAATCCTGCTTCCGATAGGATTCTACCCATTGTCTCTGGATGATACAAAATATTATATACATATTCATCATGTTGCCACCTTAAACAACAACCTAAAGTTGGTGGGACAAAAGATATATAAACAATTGACTTCTTAATTAAAATTTTCTTTAAGTCTAGAATAAATGATTTAAGATCTAAACAAAAATTAATAGAAAAATTAATTAACACAATATCAAACTTCTCTTCGTTTAAAATTTGAGAAATTTTATCATTTTGATAATCAAACTTGATTGCATTTACTCCTAAATTATCTTTCATTCCATTTACACCAATCTCACTATATTCAGTGACGAATACTTTATTTGCCGAATGTTCAAGATCAAGCGCTACAAAGCCAGGGCCTCCACTTATATCAAGAATATTTTTATTCTTAACACTAATATCTAATTTTTTTAAATTATTTTTTATTGTTTCAGATTCCCCTGCCCATTTTGTAGAATCAACATCAAGCTGTGAATCCTCTTTATAATGATCATAAAAACGTTTTTCATTTTTAATCACTTCATCCATTGGATATATTTTATTGAGTGCCTTTTCTGGGAAAAATATTTTAGCTATAAATTTAGGCAAAAATCTAGGTACCAGATATTTGTCTTTTCTTTCACGTTTAATATTTCCACAATCATTACATGATATCCAAAAATGTTTATAGCTGTTAATCTTCTGGAGACTAACGCTCTCACAAATAATACATCTGTTGTTAGTTACCATCTTAAATTCCGTAACTCAATTAATAGTCTTTCCAAGAATCCTATACATCTGGTAGTAGAGGGTTTGAAATGTACTTACCTTTCTGTTGTCATATAAGAAGTCCGTTAAAAAATTCTTATATGAATTTTTCTGACTCCTACTTAGTTCTCTATAATTCTTTAATGTAAAACAAAGATTATGTAAATCAGTTTTAACTCCAATTCCATATTCTGTGTAATCAAATGGATAATTTTTAAAGTATTCACTATTTAATATGATTACAGGTTTGAAATATTTTATTGCATAAAAAATTGCAGTTGAAAAATCACTAATAACATACCTAGATAATATAGTTAAATCAGCTAGATTGTCATTCTTATATATTCGAACATTACTATGATTTATAAAATAATTCTGAATTATTTTTAAGTCATCCCTTGGATGAACTTTTATGTTTAATGCATATCCAGCATCTTCCACCTGCTTTAATAAGGTTAAATAAAAACATTTTTCTTGTTCTTTTGTAATTGGCATTATTCCATCCTCCCTAAATGCAGATGATAAGTATAATATTTGATCCTGCTTAGAAAGATCTTTGCTCGAATCAGTTGGCATTAGAAAAGGATATCCAGAAACAGTAATATTATTAGCGCTCATATTTAATGTCTCAATTAGATAATTTTTATCTTTTTGACCATAAACAAAGGCAAAGTCACAATGGATGAAATGCAATCCATATTTTGGCAATTTATGTAGTTGTTGCGCCCTAAAAAAGAAAATAAAAAAATGAAGATTTTTGTAAAAAAGTATTTGAATTAGACGATACTTCTTTTTAACAAAAAAGATAGAAAGCACGAAACTGTAATAAAAGAATAATAATTTTTTGATCGAAGAAATCCTCCTTGAAATTGATTTATCTTGAAAAAGTGACTTTGGATCAAAACTGCTTAAGTCTAAAGATAAACCATGCTGATAAAAGATTGTTAATATTGATAATTCTTTACAAATATTTAATATTAATAGTTCATAAATATGCCCAGGGCTTAAAAAAAGCATAAAATCTAGTTTATATCTTTTCAATGTTGCTTTAAGGTTCGTAATATTTGTAAGCTCAATAAAATCAACATTACTATCTGATTCTTTTTCATTTTCTGTGATATAAATTTTATTTATGTGAAAAATAAAATGCTTAATGCTTTTATCGGGCGAATTATCGATAATAGGAACTATGTTTGCAACAAAACTTTTTGTGCTTTTTAACATATAACCAATCTTCATTCTTCTGCTTACCATCGCATTTGTTTCTTGATCAAACTTTCGTACTCTCTGATTGATATGACAGAATTTTCTAATGTATCGCTGGAATTAGTCATTATACTTTTTCTTAATGAAGAGTTACCCAATAATAATCTCATTTTCCCAGCTAATTGATTTTCATTATTTTTACTAACAATTAATCCAGTTTCCATATCTTTTATAAAATCATCTACTCCATTAAAATCAGAAGAAATTACAGGTGTACCACAAATTTTTGATTCTAGAATTACATTTGGACTACCTTCATAGTTTGAAAAAAGAACCAAAAATTTAGCCCTAGATATAAATTTATACGGATTTTTCTCATAGCCTAACATAATAACACTATCATTTAAAGATAATTCTGTAATATGTTCTTTAATGCTATTGTAAAAACTACCGTCGCCAATTAACAAAAGTTTAATATCAAAATCTTTATTGATTTGATTAAATGCTGTAATAATTCCTTTGACATTCTTTTCTTCTTCTAATCGACCAGCATATAAAATAAAATTGTCATAAAATTCTATCTTTTCATTTGCTAATTTTTTTATTATTCCTTCATTACTGAAATTTCTAATTATAGATATTTTTCTATTAAATCTATGATTAACTAATAACAATTCTTTTTTCATATAATTCGTTGTACAAATAATCTTATCAACAAACTTATATATGAAATATTTAGAGATAAATTTCCCAATTTTATTTTTTGTTTTACTGGCTCTACTATCCTGAAATAAATTATTAAATGGAGAGCCCATTCTTACAATAACCTTTATTCTATTCAAGGGGAAAAATATTTTGCTTAGGATAGCAAGTAAAGCACCATGACTTGAAAACGATAGTATTAAACCTATATTTTCTTTTTTTATTATATATAGAAGCATCTTTAAACGATAAATTGTATTGAAAATTCCATTATCATTATCTAATGAATATACTTTAAAAGGCATGTTTTCGTATAAATTAGAAAAATCTACATCTGAATTAGAATAACCTTGTCTTAATCGATATTTTCTAAAGTTATTATTATAGAAAAAAACTATTTTTTTTCTATTAATTAATTGTATTTCAGATACGACATTAAGAAACATTTTTTCAGTACCACCATGCCCTAAGGAATAGTTGACAAATAATATATTCTTATTATACATAAAACTTTATTAGTAAAATAATATGGTGAATAAAAATTAAATTAAATTTTTATTATTTAGAATTTTTTCATTATAAATAATACACTAGAATAAATACCAAAATATGATCTCATAGGAGGTATAAATGGAAATTTGGATGGCGTAGCAAAATTGATTTCTTTTTCTCTTTTTATTTTTAATCTGGTCTGCTTTTTATTCATTATCAATTTTCATTAAAGTTTTACAATATTCAATTTCAAAAATTCTTCTGAGCAATATTCATATCACTATATCTATCAGTCATGTTAGATAATGCAATGATAAAACCCAACAATATTATTGAAGTTTTTTCGTATGAATAAAATATTCCTGCATTGTGTACTAAACCAACTAATTGCGTAACAATTAACGAAACAGCTATGCCATGGAAAAGAGTGATTTGGTATGAAAAGTATGACATCTTAGATTTCATTATTTTAGTTAATTGAAAAATATAATAAATAAAAATTCCAAACATTAGCCAACCTATTACACCTGCTCTTACGCCAACATTGATAATAGCATTATGCGTGCTTGCTGGCTTTTCATTCATTTCATTATAAAATAAATTTTCATATGTTTCTCTATGACTACCAAGAAATGGTGAATCATATATTGATTTAAGACCAATAAATTGTCTAAATAATCTCGTAGCTATTTCACCTTCCTCTTTTTGAGTTACTAATCTAGTTAAATTGTTTTGATCAATACTTAAATTTGTAATCTGGATTAAACCAAAACACAATAATAAACCTATTATTGTAAAGAATATTCTTTTCATTTTAAACCATTGATAAGATAAATAAATAAGACCTAAAATTGAGAAGAATGCAGTTGCTCTTTCTCCATTAAGGATAATAGCGATAGATGTGATAAATAACAAAATGAGATAAAGGGGTCTACTATTTTCCATCTTGTAAAGTGTCAGTAATAATATAGGAAGTGCTGCAAGTGGGTAAGCAAATGTAAATATTTTACTATCAAAACCTGAAATTCTGTCTCCTTTACCAACATAAATCGCATAAGGATTTTCAGACCCTAGTATAGCCATACGTATTGATGAAAATGGCTCGCCAATGAAATAAATAAGTAAACCAAAAAAAGCTGCAAAAAAGATTATAAGTGTAAAAAGTTTAAATAGTCTAAACAAATTTTTCTCAAGTTTGAGAATTGAAAAACCTAAAAGTAAAATAATTGTTTTATAAATAAAGTAAAAATTTTCGGCAGAACCATATTTTATTAAGTCAAGATAGTAAACGAGTACCTGATAAATAATGATTGTCATTATTATCATAAATACATAATAATCAACATTTCTTTTTGAATATATTGTTTGAAAAAAGAATAAAAATCCAATAGCTAAATAAACCAAATTTATTGGTGCTATTGGGAATATATTTGATTTTCCAAATGGAATAAATAATAATAATATTGCAAGAAAAATAAAAAAAGTAGATTGTTTTTGGATATCAATTCTATTCATTCTATTGAACCATGTTTAGATTTGTATAAAATATTTTTTAATTTTTCTATTAGCCTTAATGATAAGTCCTTATATCCATGTTGATCTCTTAAATAGGTTCTTATTTTTTTTTCCATTTTATCTTTTTCATAATGATTTCTAAAAAAATCAATTTTTTCACCAACAGATTCTTCTTCTACTATACATCCTAAATTATTTTTTGTAATTATGTTGTCTGGATTGACATTAAGAGAAACTATAGGTGTCCCAACTGAAAATGCTTCAAGAAACGTATTAGAAAATCCTTCATAATCAGATGTATTAAGCAAAACGATTGCTTTAGATAAAAATTCTAGAACTTTTTTCCTTTTTAAATAACCCACAAATTTGACATTATCACATGACCTTAGTTTTTTTAATATATTTTTAGTATTGGCATCTAAAATTGAAGTTTCTGATCCAGCAATACAAAATTGATATTTTTTATTTCTTTTTACAATTCTTAATAATGCAGACATGTTCTTTTGTTTTTGGAAAATTCCAACCCAAGCAATATATCTTCTACTAGGACTAACCCTCATATTTAAACCATGGCCTAAATAAGGATTCGTAATTTTAAATATATATTTTTTTGGTAGTTTTTTACTAACTATTGAAAATTGATAATCATTCTGGCAAAAAACACTATCAACTAAATACAAACCAATTCTATTTGCTAAACTGTCAAATTTATTGAGTCTCATATTAATTCTATTATCAATGAAAATATCATTCGTTACCATGTAAACCAGTTTGATTTTCAATAGTTTACTAATTATACCAAAAATTAATAGTAGGACACCCGTTGATTTACAAATAATCAAATCAGGTTTATACAAATAAATTTTATTATAAATGCACGGTATTCTGTAGTATATCCACCTAAGTTTTCTAAAACCTTTATTTAAATCGTAAGTCTCCACAAGTTCAACATCTGTTTTACGATTAACATAATTTTTTGCACCTTTCCATGTTAATACACCAACTTTTTGTCCTGAACTGATTAAACCTTTGCAAAATATATGAGTTCTTACACAAGCACCACCTACAGGGATATTAGAATCTTTCATCAAATAAGGTAACTCTTGATCATTAAATAAAATTCTTATTCTATTTAATTTATTATTCATTATTAATTATTAATCTTTCCAAATAATTCCATTATAATCTTTTTTAGATTAACGACTCCTAACAGATTTAATCCCACAGAAAGAACAGCAAAATAACTAACGAATGATAAAATAAGTTTTACCAATATAGGGAAATTTGTAAAAGAAATTAAAATCGCTAGTGGCGTTGCAATTAGTGAAATAAAACTAATCGAACCTAATTCATTCCAAGGCATGCATTTTTTGAAGGGTAGTTTTAATATTTGTTTGGATTTATAAACATAAAAAATTTCACGCATTGAGGAAATAAATAAAAAGGTAATTGCGCCACCATATAAACCATAAAATCTAATAAGCGTATACCCAATAATTATACTAGCAACCATATAAAAAATTTGCACATTTAAAATAGGTTTTGTATCCCCAAATGCCATTAATATAGTTGTCCCTCTTAGAATTAGTATTAACATCGATAATAAAAAAATTCTATAAATATTTACAGCATCGATATATTTTTCTGTAAATAATATTTGGATAAGGTCATTTGCAATAATAAAAAAGTACATCACTGTTGGAATGGTTATAGCCCCAAGCATTATTATCATTTTGTGCCATAATCTTATTACTTCTTTTATGTTGCCTTCTTTTTGGTTTTTTGCAATCTCAGGAACAATAATATTTGAAACAGAGGGAAATAAAAGATTAACAACAGGTACTTTATAATTAGCTATACCATAAATTGCAAAATCCGTTGACGAAAAAAACATGCTTATTATAAAACGATCTGCTTTTTTCCCTATTTGATTGACTACATTTGACAATCCAAGAGGTATCACATACTTCACTTGAGCCAACAGGTCTGCAAAAATCCATTTTATAGTAAAAATAGATAGTGAATAATTTTTGAATAAATAAACTGTTAAAATAATTGATATAATAAAGTGAATGAACACTAATGACCAAAAAACAGCAATTAATTCGTTGAAAATTATTAATGATGATGTAATTAAGATTAACTTAGACACTATAAATAAGGTATTATAAAAAAATACAAAATTAGATTTTTTTTCAACAATAAATAAATGCTCTAATAAAGAAGATATAACAGAAAAAATTATATAAAGTCCAAGTGGCAAATGAATTTTATTGTAGAATAAATTATCCTTGAAAATAGAATTGAGATAAATGCCACAAGATTGATAAATGGGAATAAATATTAAAGATATAATTATAAAATAAAAAAAAGTCTGAGACAATAATTGCTGTTTCTTATGTCCTGAATTTGGTAAAAAAAAATATAAACTTGCAGGAACTGAAAAAATCAAAAGATTTGAAATAAATTGACCAACAAATAAAAATTGCAGATAAAAACCATAATCTATTGTATTTAGCATTCTAACCAATATTATTGGTATTAAAAATTGAATTAATAGAGCAAAAACTTTTCCTGAGAATAGATAGGCTATTTGTTCTTTAATTGAGTATGTTTTAATTATAACCTCAATTTAATTGAAAAAATTTATTCTCTTCCCAATCTTTAATCCTATCAGTTTCATATTCCATCTGATCATCTTTTATAGAATCCAGTCCTTCCTTTTCCATTTTTAGGTGGTAATGCATGAATTCTATTTTTTCCTATCTTTAAGTTACTTAAGTCATTGTGCCCAATCGAAACCAAATAAACTTTATTAGTATTCAAATTTGATTCAATAAATGTAAATAAAATAGTCAACAATTCAATCGGCGCTGGAGTAACAATCAAAATAGATTCGTTTTCTTGCAGGGAACCCCTACGAAATTCTAACAATGCCTTTTCATAATTAGCCAACTCATTTCTAAAGATTTGTAGATTACCATCAATATTGTCATCATTCCCATTCACCAAATTATTCAATTCTTTTAGATCATCAATTATGTTATATGGGTACTCACCTAAACTGGAACATAATTTTTTTGATTGGCACATAAAAGAAGTTGCAAAAATTTATTTTTTTATAAAAATTTCTTATTGATCATATGGATGCCTATCATAATATGTATCTGGATGAGTTAAAAGATATATAATCTGATGGTTATTCATTAGGTGTTCCCCAAAAGTCCTATTATCTCCTTTCATTAATTTACCTTTATCATAACATTTCCATTGGCTAATCTCTGAATCAGAGATATAAAAGGCATCATTGAACCAATCATAAGCTTCATAGGATAAGCCAAAATATCCAGGCATATTCTTTCTCCAAAAATCTAAGTTATTTAATCCTGTCATGCCATTATGACTCGCAACCCCTCTAATATTAATATTAAACATTTCATTTATTATTCGAATATCTCGTTTTAAACAGTCAATTATCTTTTCATCCCATATAGCACTTTGATCAACAATTTCTGAGTGATAACCCAATTCATGCCCAGAGAGAATTAGATTTTTTAAAATCTTATAATTTTCAAAAGAAAAAGGATTATACTCAGGTGCATGTAGCCTTAAAAAAAAACTTCCTTCAATATCTAAATCATTAAAAATTCTAACTAGTCGATCAGCCTTCTTAATGGATAAATCTAAATCTATCCGATTTATAATAATCTTTTCATTTATAAATGATTTCTTATTTTGGATATAGTTATCACATGTAATAACCTTATACCCCAAATCAAGTGCAAGTTCAAACTGAGATTTTAAACTATTAAAAGTGAAAATAAAATTATCTCTCATTTATTTCTATCCTGAGAAATTTTTATTTTTAATGTAATAAAAAAAAATTGTATGTCTGACATTATATTTTTTTGAAACCTCATGTAATTAAATATCTAATCATTTAGTATAGAAATAATCTCAGTGGAACCCCTAGTAATATTTCCATGTTTAAATAGTATTAATAAATTAAATATAGATAAAGTTTTTATATTTTATCAATTTTAATTTCCTGATATTCTTTAAAAAGTTTTTCAATAACATCTGGAGTTGGAAAATTTATTAATACTCCATTATCTTTTTTTTGATAAACGACCATACTACCTACAGCGCAAGCAGATGCATTCCCATTAAATAAAGCGTCATAAATCGAATGAATATTAGAAGCGCCCCCATTAGCTATTACCGGTAGATTAACACTGTTAGAAACCATTTTTAATAAATCAATATCATAACCATCCCAAGTACCATCACGATCGATAGATGTCATTAATATTTCTCCTGCACCTTGATCTTCTAGATATTTTAAAAATTCTATTAACCTGATATTTTGTTTTTTCTTCCCATTATGCGAGAATATTTTATAATTAGCGCGGAGTAAACCTTTTTTAACATCTAATGATGCAATCACACTTTGCGAACCAAAATAATTTGAAATATCACTTATAATATTTTTATTAAAATAATTAGCTGAGTTAATTACAATTTTTTCATATCCAAGGGAAAATATTTTTTTAGCTTGATCTAATGATTTGATATTCCCTCCATATGATAGTGGCATAAAAGCCTCTGAAGAAACATCTTGTAATAAATTATAATTAATTTCATGATTATTTGAAGATGAATAAATATCTAAAAACATTAATTCATCTACTTCTAATTCATTAAAAATCTTAACAGTATTAACTGGGTCTCCAATATATTGGTATTTACGAAATCTAATAGTTTTAATTAAACTCCTATTTTTGATTAATAAACAAGGAATTATTCTTGGTCTAAGCATTTATAATTCAACAAAGTTTTTTAAAAGTTTCATACCATACTTGTGACTTTTTTCTGGATGAAATTGGGCACCATATATATTTTCTGAATTAATAATACTATCAAAATTGATTCCATAATTTGTTTTCGCAATAGAATGTCGATGATTTTTTAGTTTCACATAATATGAATGTACAAAATAAAATCTAGATTTTATTATTTCCTCAAAATCGCGTAGTAGTACATTCTCTTTAATTTGATTTAGTGTATTCCAACCCATATGAGGGACTCTTAATTCCTGATTAATTTTACCTTTGAAACTAAGTACTTCACCCGGTATCCATCCTAATCCCATTTGACTACCTTCCTCACTTTTTGTTAGTAATAATTGCATACCAAGGCATATTCCTAAAATAGGGATTTTTGATACTAATGCTTTCTCGTTTAATGGCTCATATAAATTTTGATTTCTTATTTTTTCCATTGCAACATCAAAAGCACCTACACCGGGAAGTATTAATTTATTAGCTGAAATTATTTTTTGAGGGGTAGATATAATTTCAGCATCGCAGTCAAGATATTTAAGCATATTGACAATGGATGCAAGGTTGCCAAGACCATAATCAACTATTTGAATGGTTTTCATTAATTATTTTAGGCAGTATTTTTTATAGAAACTTAAAGGCACCAAATTTTTTTTACTTAAAATGTAGAATATTGGTCGTAATACTTCAAAATATTTCTTATATGTTGGGAAATCTGTCCAGTGTGAGGGATTTTTATTCATAATTTCATCATAGTATTCCGAAGTTATTTTCAATCTTTTTTTAAAATAATTAACAAGATTGTTATTTTGGACTGGACCAGATTTATATTCTTCCCAAGCCTCTAATCTATCAAGCGTACCATTTCTAACCCTAGCAGCTAAAGTATAATTTCGCATATCAACATTAAATTTATATGGTAAATATATAGTATGAGCAAAATTCGACATCCTATTTTCTAAATGATGTCCTCCATAGTAAGCCCAATCAAATTTTTGTCTCAAAAATTCTTGCGCAGTTTCTTTATTATAATCTAAATACCAAAATGGACGAATTTTTTTTATCCTAGCAAATAGAGTCCAAAAAATAAATCTATTAAAAGTCATTAAAGGATAGGTTTTTAGTTTTTTTGTGCCAAAATTTTTGTGTACAGCATTAATTATTTTTCCATCAAAATAATTTAAGTTAATAGGTGAAATACCCTCAGTAACAAAAGAATGTCCCTCTAAAACATATTTAACTCCATACTTCCAAGCTGCACGGTACGTAACTTCTGCAAGAGCTAAATCTGTAGAGGAATCAATTTCTAGTAATCCTGCTTTAAAATAAGATAAAAAAAGATCATCTGCTTCTTCATTATTAACAACATGAGTATATAAATCTATATCAAGTTTATTTACAATTTTACCTATATTTTGCGTAGATGTCGCTGTATTCCAAGTATTATCATAATGAACAGCGAGAGGTCTAAGACCCCATTTTTTAGTTAGATATAATAAATATGAAGAATCTGTTCCACCACTCACTCCAACTATACAATCATATTTATTATTTTTTCCACTCTTTTTTATATTAGAAATTATTTTATTTAAATTTTCTTTTCCTATTTTATTACCAGTTGAATACTGTTTCTTCAAGATTTTCGTTTGCATACAATAATTACAAACACCATTTTTATCAAAAGTAATAGAATTAACTGTTTCATCAAAAATACATTTTTTACATATTACTAAATCCTTTTTAAATAAATGATTTAATTTCATCAGAATAAAAAATATTAATCAAGATTCATAATTTTGAAAAAGATTATATGCATTTTCAAGAATTTGTGGTAAGAAGAAAGCATCTTTTTTAGAATATTGACAAAAGGGAATCAGATTTGAAATTTCTAAACCTTTAATACCTTTTCTAATTTGATCCAAGATCAAATTATTATTCAGTGTTGGCAGTGGGAAACCATGGGATAATTTTTTGAGATCTGAAAAAACAATGCATGAATCATCATATATAATTTTTGATTCAACTAATTCAGTTATAATTGACCTTGGATTTATAATTTTTCCATTAGGCCAAACTTCAATTGTAAGCCTAAAAAACCCATCACTAAAAGAGCTTGGACAATATGCCGAATAATTAGTTATCCTAAAAATAGAATGGGATAAATTATAATCCATTAGATAATAAACTTTTTCAATCAACGGTTTTTTATTAGTTACTATATTAAATAAATAGGTTTCGCAACCCATATCAAATTCATTTTTTATTTCCAACCCTAGAACCTTAGATAAAGATACTAAATTGGATCCCCATCTTAAACTTGAAACACTAAGATTATTGATTGAATTATTATCCAGATTTTTGATATCAAGACTTTTAATTGCCCCATTCTGGATATTAAGATTATCAACCGTAGAATTAAAATATATTTTGATATTCCTTTTTAAAAGTTCTTTTTTTAACATATTAGTAAAATTAATAATTCCAATGTTCTTTGGATATATACCACGCCCAATTCTTTTTGAATAATCTTTGGGGAGGTTAATTTGGTTTGGATAACCAAATCTTGATCTTAGCGATTCTGACTTCATAAGATCACTAGTAACTTCTTCAGAAAATAGAATTATTCTATCCTCTGCTCCAAAAATATTTCTTAATGCATCAATTGATAATGAGGAACAATCTACATTATAAATCTTATTTAATATTGGACTAAATCCTTCAGAAAAAACAGTTTCACCATATTTATCAACTAAATAATCTTTTACGTTTTTGTATTTTGATTTTTTTCTAATTTGCAAATTTGAATTGAGAATTTCGCCTAATATTTTTTCCTTATTTATGGTATCTAAATTTCTTAAATCAATGTTAGGGGAGTAGTCTTGAACTTGTCCATTAAAAATACAACCTGCTATATCCTTATAATTATCCTCAAGAAAATGAAAATCATTTGAAGGCAGTAAAGAAGAAATGAAAAAATCTAATTCATCGATACCTGATTCATAATAAATTCTCATTCCCTGGTCAAAAATTTCTCCATTAGAATATTTTATACTAGTATTTGATCCTCCTATTGTATCTGAATTTTCAATTATTATTATTTCTCTATCTGGAAACTTATTTACATGATATAAGGCCATAATAATTGAAGGTAATCCTGCTCCAATGAATATATCGTTTTTCATTTATTCTCTTTTCTAAATAATGATATTATCTTGTATCTATTTTAATAATTCTAATATCGTTACAATCTTACAATTAAGATTTGCACTTAAAATTCTTTTTTTAATTTTATCACTAAAGGCATGTGACATAATAAAAATAACATCTACCGGATTATTTACTAAACCACTAAAAGGTTCAATACGTATATCTTCAAATCCATCTAAAAATCTATTTGCAAAAAAGTTGCTATCATCAAAAAATCGAAATGGTCTTGAAATTTTCAAAATAGCTATATATGGAATTGCTCTAAGCGGAACATAAAATCCGATTCTACACCCATCATATTTTTTTAGATTTTTTTTAAAAAAAGTAACAGCAGATTTATTTCGGATTAGAAATTGCTCAAAATCTATGCCATGTTGTTTATTATTTAACCTCAATTTATAATGTTCATTAAGCTTCTCAGCTTTACAAAATAAAGNCCCGCCTATTTTACCATTTTTTATTTCAACATTTGAAAACCCAGCCATTTTTACAATATTTTTTAATGAAATTTTTGTGAAATAATTTAAATGTTCATGACTAAGAATAGAAATATCACCCATAGAAAAAGATTTAGTACAATCCGGTACTTTTATTATTACTATACCATTCATTCTCAAATCTTTATATATATCCTTTAAAAATTGCAGTGGATCTATTATATGTTCTAATACATCATAATGTAAAATAACATCAACAGGGCTGTAATTAGTATTTTTAGGAGGAAAAAAATCTTTAATTATATTTATATTATATTTTTTTGAAAAGCTCGTTGAAATTGGAGATGGGTCGATACCTAACAAATGAGGCTTTTTCAAGGTTTTAGATAATATTTTTAATACTCCACAACCACCACAACCAATATCTAATATTTTAAGATTTTCTTTATCTAATAGTTTATCTATTTGGCATAAAATAAATTCTATCCATTCTTTTCCATAAGTATGGAATTCATCTCGGTCTTCCTGTAAATATCCTATACCATGATCAAGTTTATATATTTCTTCAATAGTACTTAATAATTTGTTATTTCGAACCTGTATAAGATGGCCAGTAACTTCATCATAACTAAGTTCAAATTTTAGATTTACTACAGGATAATTTACTTTGTGATTATCATCATAAGTTCTCCAATAGAATGGGAATATTCCAATATTAAGTTTATTTTTCATTTAGTTTAAGATTATGCTACCTACTTCAACTTTGAATATGGAATCACAAAAAAACCATTATAATTTTTTTCAAGACTATACTTATTTGAAGAAAAAATTTGTTTATTATTGATTAAAATATGGTAGTAATACTTTTTATCAATAGTTAACCATTTTTTTTTAAACTTATAAACTGATGAATTTTGACTATCACCACTTGCTCCCCAATTCCAAATTTTTCTTTTCATCTCTAGGCTGTTTTTCATAGCTTCATATATTGTAAGCGACAAAGCCTGCGAACTTCTATAATTATTTAAAACAACAGGGCAGTAATATTCTGTGATATTTTTAAAATATAAAACTAGAAGTGCCGAAATTAATTTATCATTAATTTTCCCCACAAAAATATCATAATCTGATCCTTTAATAAAATTAGAAAATATATATTCAAATAGACCTCTTGACTTCCATTGCATACCAATGCTTTGCATATGATTTTTATGTGTTTTATATAAAAATTCCTGAGCTATTCTTGAGTTGTTTTTAAATATCCTAACTTTGCTTTTTATGGCTTTTTTAATGTCCCATCTTTTTGAAGGTGTAAAACAATTATCTAAATCATAAATATCTTCTATTTTATCTAATAAAGTTACTTGAGAAATCCTCTCTTCCTGTAAATTACTTTTCGGAATGAAATCATTTTGTTCAAATGGGTTCTCAACATATACCGCTGAACCAACTTCATTAGATAAATCATTATAGATATTTATTAAAGAAGCCTTGTATTTATTATTTTCAGCTATAATGCCACCATTAGAACCATAATAAGGAAGCGAATTTAATATATGCCCATATTTACCATCCTTTAATAATATTGGCAACACTCCACATAATTTATTATCATCATAAAGTAAAATATAATTTTCATCACAACCAAGAATATATTTTAATAAGTTTTTATACTTAATCTGATGATAAAAAAGAGTATTTTTATTATTATTTATAAACTCTTTATAATCATCAGATGTTTCATTTGATAATATTACTATTTTCATCAAACTGATTTTATATCTTCAAGTTCATCTAAAATTTTTATCTTTGGAAATGATATTTACACCAATTGGGAGCACTAATTCTTCTTTTGTTTTAGCTATTAAAGATCTATTCAATAAAATATTTACTATATAGATTCTCTTGAAATTTGGATTACATCCTTTACCTTGCTATAATCATCAGCTTCTAGGTGTATACCAATTGGAAGTGCCAATCCTTTTAAATATGCGCTTTTTGCACAAATAAATTCATTGTCTGAATAAGAATATTTCTTTTTAAAATAATCAATCATATGTATTGCATATGCACCAATATTGCACTCAATACCCTTCTCATTTAAAATCTTCATTAACTTGTTCCTATCTAGATTTTCATTTAATAGGACATGATAAGTTTGGTATACTGATTTACTATCTTTTATTTTTCTTGGCAGCTCTAACCATTTTATGTCTTTAAGAGATTCATCATATAACTTTGATGCTTCTAAACGATTATCTAATATAATCTTTATATCTTTTAACTGAGCATCACCAAGAGCAGCTTGAAAATCTGTAATCCTATAGTTCAAACCTGCATATTTAAATAATGTTTTATTTTTATCAGAAGCAATACCATGATTTCTATAAGATTTTATCTTTTCAGCTAAGTCAGAATTATTAGTAACTATTGCCCCTCCTTCACCTGTTGTGATAGCCTTTCTTGGATGAAAACTAAAACAACCTATATCACCAATTGTTCCAGCTTTTTTCCCATTATATTCAGTCCCTAAGGCACAGGCTGCATCTTCAATAATATTTAAATCGTACTTATTGGCTAAATATAATATTGGTCCCATATCTGCAGAATTCCCAAACTCATGTACTGGAATTATTGCTTTTGTTTTATCAGTTATTACTGATTCAATTTTGTTTACATCGATACAATAATCGCCTAATTTTATATCAACTAAAGTAGTTCTTGCACCTATAACCTCCACTACATTAGCTGTAGCAGGATAAGTAAAAGCTGGTACTATAACTTCATGATCATCGCTTACTTCTAAAGCTATCAAAGCTAAATGTAAAGCAGCAGTCCCAGATGAAACGACTACAGCATGCTTTACATCAAGATATTCTTCTAGACGCTTTTCAAACCTTCTAACATTATCTCCTTGTACGAGATTACCAGATTTTAAAATAGTCGTCACCATTTCAAAAGCTTCATCAGGAATATATGGTTTGGCTAATCTAATCATTTGGATTCTAACCACTGGGCAGTTTTAGCAATACCTTCATCCAAATCAACTTTTGCTTTAAAGTCCAATATATTATTAGCCTTATTAACACTTGGAATTCTTAATGCAATATCAGCTGACAAAGGTGGATCAAAAACAATCTTCGATTTAGAGTTTAGTACCCTGCAAACTGTTTCAGCTAGTCCGAGAATAGTAATAACAGCACGGGCATTCCCTATATTAAAACTTTCACCAATTGCTTTAGGATTTGTAACACAACGCAAAATACAATCCACAAAATCATCTATATAACACCATGCTCTAATTTGATTACCATCTCCATCAATATGAATAGTTTCATTTTTCAAAGCTTGTTTTATAAAAACTAGCATGGCACCCTCACCTGTTTGTCCTGGTCCATACACATTAAATGGCCGAACAGAAACTGTGGGTAATTGGTGTTCTCTATAAAATGCATGAGTAAGATGTTCACCGGCAAGTTTACTTACTGCATATGTCCAGCGAGCTTCACCTACAGACCCGGAAATAGTATTATCATCCTCTGTAGATTTAAATGCCATAGAACCAAAAACTTCAGATGTTGAAAAGTCAATGAATCTGCCCTTGATTTTATTTTCAACCGCAGCTTCTAAAGCATTTGCTGTTCCAATCATATTTACCAACATCGTCCGAGTTGGCTTTTTAACAACTGTATCAATGCCTGCAAT
>PBEX01000038.1 GCA_002718515.1 Phycisphaerae bacterium | reverse complement strand
GGGGATGCTTCTCCTGAGATGGCTTCGCCGCGGTTCCTTGCTTGTCTTATGAGTTCAACAGTTCCGCCGCTACTGATGTGTTGAGCGTGCCAAGAAGCGCCAATGTTTTTGTTCAAGAAGATGTCGCGTTCAACGATGCATTCTTCTGCCACTCGGGGCCATGCTCCATACCCAAGATCCTCTTGAACAGCACCAGCATTCATAACACCACCAACTGTTTGCTTAGGATTCTGACAATGTTGCATGAATGGAACGTCATGCTTTTTTGCTGCCTCAAGTGATGCTGTCATTAGTGCATCTGATTCAACAACGTCACCATCATCAGTAATCGCGATTGCACCTGCTGCACACAACTCATCAAGTGGGGCTAGTTGTTCACCATTTCTCCCAACAGTTGCGCAGCAGGTTGGGAGCACTCTACAGAGGCCGGTATCTGTGCCAATCTTAATAGCTTCTTTGATGAGTAAAGGATCATCCATTGCTGGAGTTGTATTTGGCATTGTGCATACAGTTGTGAACCCGCCATTAACTGCGCTTCTTGAACCACTTTCAACGGTCTCTTCATGATTGCCACTACTCGGTTCCCGAAAGTGAACATGAATGTCAATAAGACCAGGCGAAACAATGCATCCTTCACAATGAATGACTTGACCTGAAGATTGCAATTGGGTTGTGCTGATTGATTGGATTTGACCATCTGCGATAAGGATGTCGCCGGTCTCATCCATGCCACTTTCTGGGTCTATGATTCTTCCACCCTTTAAAAGCACTTCACTCATAAGGGGCATTGTAACACCATAAAACTAGCCATTAAAAAAGCCCCTCGGATGAGGGGCTTCAAGTTCTAGTGAACTCAAGATTAGTTGCTCATTGGGCAGCAACTTTTCTTGTCTGATTTGCCAACAGCAGCTGGTTTAGTCATTTTTTCCATCTTCTTCATTGAGGAACAAGTAGAAGCACAACTTGAAGCACATGAACTTGCTTCTGATGCTGCAGCTGGTTTAGCTTCGCTACCACAACTTCCACAACAAGCAGCTGGTTTAGCTTCGCTACCACAACTTCCACAACAAGCTTTTGTAGCTCCAGACATTGGGCATACCTCATGAGTATGACCATGGGAGGTAGACGACGGATTTACTTTATTAGTTTTATTACAAGCAGTTATTCCAAGGGAAATAATAGCTGTGATGATTAGGACGAGAATGTTTTTCATTTTTTAACTCCAAGTAAAAAGATTTTTTGTAACACGATTCATTATTGTACTATTTTTATGCTCATAATCAACAATAATCTGATTCATTATGCATTTCAGTAACCCTATTACGTATGAGCTTGATAAATAATTCACAATCTTGGCCCGAAAAACACAAAAAATTAGCCCAGAAAGCTAAAAAACTGCCTGAAAATCCCGGAGTCTATCTGATGCAAGATGGCGATGGGGATTATTTATACATTGGAAAAGCGGGTTCTTTAAAGCAACGAGTGAGCTCATATTTTGTGGAATCAGCTGATTTAGGCCCCTGGAAGCAGGGCATGCTGCCATATATTGAGCACATTGAGATCATCGAATGCCCTTCTTCGTGGGAAGCGCTCTTACTAGAATCGCGTCTCATCAAAGATCACCGTCCAAAGTACAACACGCTTCAACTAGATGACAAAACATATCCTTATCTTGTCATCACAACGAAAGAGGATTTTCCTGGCGTTTACATCACTCGCAATCCAAGCGAGCCGCGATTTAAATCTGCAAAGACTTTTGGTCCGTTTACCTCAGCGGGTTCGCTCCATCAAGCAGTGCATGTGTTGCAAACTATTTTTAAGTTCCGAACATGTGATTTAACAATCGATGCAAATGATGAGTCACTTCGGTTCTTTAGACCATGTTTGCTTCATGCCATTGATCGTTGCACTGCTCCATGTGGCGCAAAGATTGACAAAACTCAATATAAGGAATCAATCAACCAGCTCGTGAAGTTTCTCACTTCAAAACGCAGTGTCATGATTCGTGAAATGCGCGAAGCCATGCAAGACGCGTCTAAAGAAAAGGCATACGAGCGTGCTGCGGAGTTGCGTGATCAGATAGAAGCAATCGAAAAACTCGACAACCACTCAGGTAAAGATGTTGTGTGGCAATCCGAGATTACAGTGTTTGCAAAAGATGCAAGTGCGGGGATGAAGTCTTTACGGCGAGCACTTGACGTCGATTCCGAGTTTCGATTTATCGAAGCGTTTGATATCGCACATTTGCAAGGTCAGGAAACGGTTGCAGCAAAAGTTGCTTTTATGGATGGCAGACCTTACAAAGAGGGGTATAGGCGGTTCAAGATCAAATCATCGACGAATGATGATTATCAATCGATGCGTGAAGTCATTTCAAGACGATATCGCGACGCAGGCAGAGGGTTAGAACTGTATCCAGACTTAATCTTGATTGACGGTGGACGCGGCCAACTTTCTGCTGTCATGGAGACCTTCGAACAATGGGAGCATCGTCCGCCACATGTAGTGGGGCTTGCGAAAAAAGAGGAGTTGATTTACTTGCCCCATCAAACGCAACCAATCAAGTTAGGTCGAAACAACGAAGGGTTGAAACTCCTTCAGAAACTGCGAGACGAAGCACATCGGTTTGCGCAACATTATCACCATTACTTGCGTCATAAAAAGTTTATTGAAAATGAATGACTCAATAAACGCAAACGTATTCTGTTAGTATTGAAGCGTTAGGAGTGATCCATGTCGAAGCAAACCGTTTTTCACGCGTTACTTGATTCCATACAACCAGTTTCCCATAATCAGGTTTGGGGCGTCATGGGTGATGCGATTAATCCACTTGCAGACGCTTTGAGACAAGACAAGCGATACAAGTGGATGCATGTTCGTCACGAAGAGGTCGCTGCATTTGCGGCAGGGGCTCAGGCAAAACTCACAGGGCAACTTGGGATTTGTGCAGGTACTGTTGGCCCTGGAGCAATTCATTTGTTAAATGGCTTGTACGACGCAAAGATGGACCACGCTCCCGTTCTTGCCATCACTGGGCAGATACCCCGTTCAGAGATTGGTTCAAACTATCACCAAGAGGTCAACCTTGACAGGTTGTTTGATGACGTTTGTGTCTATAACCAAACTGTGATGATTCCAGAGCAGATGCCGAGACTTGGCGTGCTCGCTGCGCAAGCGGCTATGGCAGAGCGGGGCATCGCGCACCTCTCAATCCCAACAGATGTTGGTCCTGAAAAAGTCAAAGAAGCTGGCACGCACAACGTCTTTGTTGCTGACAACGAACTCATTCCAAACAACGCCCACCTTCAAGACATCGCGGAATTGTTAAATGGTGCAAAGCATGTTGCGCTCATGATTGGCTGGGGCGCGCGAGGCGCGACCAAAGAAGTGTGTGCGTTTGCTTCAAAACTTAATGCGCCAATTGTGCATTCACTGAAAGGCAAATCAGTATTGCCTCAAGACCATCCCCATTGGGCTGGCGGCCTTGGGTTGCTCGGAACAACGGGCGGTGTCCATGCAGTTGACCATTGTGATGTACTTGTCTTACTTGGAACCGATTATCCATACAGACAATTCCTTCCGCACGGAACAAAGATCATTCAAATCGATATTGCTGCATCGCGAATCGGCAGGCGGTGCGACGTTGAGTATGGCGTCATGGGGCATGTTCGTTCTACCCTTGAAGCGCTTACACCAATGATTTCTCAGAAGACCGACGCTTCATTTTTAGAGAAGACACAATCCATTGCAAAGGATTGGGAAGCAAAGATGGTCAAGAAAGGTAAGACTGAGGGTAAGAAACCCCCAATCCGACCACAAGCGGTCGCAAGAGCGCTCTGCAAACATTCGACAGACAGCGCTGTGTTCACTGCAGACACAGGCGAGCCTCCAGTGTGGATGGCAAGGCACATCCATATGAAAGGAGAGCGTGATTTTCTGATGTCGTTTAATCACGCTTCGATGGCAAATGCAATGCCACAAGCACTTGGCGCTCAAGCACTCGATACATCAAGACAAGTTGTTGGACTTTGCGGAGATGGCGGTTTCACCATGCTCATGGGCGACTTCATCACGGCAGTGACGTATGACCTTCCAATCAAGTGCGTCGTCTTTAACAACAGCAAACTCGGCCTTGTCAAAATGGAAATGGAATCAATGGGCTATGCAGACTGGGGAATTGACTTGAAGAACCCTAACTTTGCTGAATGTGGCAAGGCAATGGGTGGTCAAGGCATTCGTATTGAAGATCCATCTGAGTTAGATGCGGGCATTAAACGGGCGCTTGAAATGGATGGACCTGTTGTTGTCGATGTCGTGACAGACGCAAATGAGTTAACGATGCCACCATCAATCATGCCAGCCCGTGCGTATGGCTTCGCCTTAAGTAAGGTGAAGGAACTTGCGGTTGAATCAAGTGTTTAAGCAGGCGTAGGAACAACATCACCAGAAGCCGTATCTGGCCCATCATCTTCAGGCGCATCTTTCTGTTCACTNGATGANGTCTTGTCTGCNTCTTCTTGAAGTAAGTCATCNACTGAAGTGCGTGNNATTGATTCGCCTCTCATGATGGCTTCAAGTTCGTCAGCTTGCAGCGTTTCATAATCAAGCAGGGCATTTGCAATTGCTTCAACCTTGTCCCAATGCTCATCAATGAGTCGTTCAGTTTCTGCGTATGCTGCGTCAATGAGTCGTTTGATTTCTTCATCAATGATGCGTGCAGTGTCTTGGGAATAATCTCGGTCTGCAAAGATTGCTTCTCGATTCGGATCGGGGGAGTATTGAACAAAACCGAGTCTGTCTGACATGCCCCAATCAAGGACCATATGTCTCGCATAACTCGTCGCCATTTGAATATCCATTGATGCNCCACTTGAGATGTCATGCGTCTTACGGCGCTCAGCGATTCGACCGCCACACAATACTCTCATCGATGCTTCAAGNAACTTTCTGTTNTAGAAGTANCGGTCTTTCTCAGGAAGACTAAATGTAGCACCTCCAGATTGNCCGCGTGGAATNATTGTCACCTTGTGAACGGGGTCAGCGTCAGGTAACACAAGTTGAACAACTGCGTGACCNGCTTCGTGATATGCCGTAGCGACGCGCTCAAGTTCTTGCACCTTTCGGCTCTTGTTTGCTCGACCCCATCGAACCTTATCTCGCGCTTCCTCAAGGTCGAGTTGGTCAACGTATTCNTTGTCAGCGAGCGTTGCGATAATCGCAGCTTCATTGATCANCGCTTCAAGGTCAGCACCAGAGAACATCGGAGTGCCGCGTGCGACTCTGTCCAAGTCTACNGTCGGTGACAAGCGAACTTTCTTCGCGTGNACTTCTAGAATTGCTTTTCGACCTTCCACATCTGGGAGTGGTACATGNACTTGTCTNTCAAAGCGACCCGGCCTTGTGAGTGCTGGGTCAAGGACNTCTGCTCTATTGGTTGCTGCCATCACAATCACTTGGTCACTGAGTTCAAAGCCATCCATCTCAACCAAAATCGCGTTGAGTGTCTGCTCGCGTTCGTCATGGCCACCNCTAGAGAAACCGCTACCGCGTTTTCGTCCGACGGCATCAATTTCATCAAGGAAGATGATGCAAGGNGACGCATCTTTTGCTTGCTTAAACAAGTCGCGAACNCGACTTGCACCGACACCAACAAACATTTCAACGAAGTCAGAACCGGAGATTGTAAAGAAGGGGACGTTTGCTTCGCCCGCAATGGCTTTTGCAAGGAGCGTCTTNCCACAACCTGGTGAACCAACAAGCAGAATGCCGCGAGGGATTCGCCCGCCGAGGCGTGCGAACTTTTTAGGGTTCTTTAAGAACTCAATAATCTCATGAACTTCCGCTTTTGCTTCTTCGACACCAGCAACATCATCAAAGGTTACTTTCATTGTGTCTTTGTTCGCAAGTTTGTGTTTCGATTTACCAAAGTTGCCGAGCATACCCCCAGCACCACCGGCTCGCGCGCTTCGCGAAATCAAAAAGAAGATGAGTAGCAAGATAAAGAGCATCGGCGCCCAACTGACAAGAAGCATCATGAGCGTTCCGCTGTCAATGTCAGTGTTGTGGTCAATTCCCTTCTCGTTGAGTTGCGCCAGATACCACTCTTGACTTTGTCCGCCATAAGGGAAGTAAACAAGCGTGCCAGCAGGAATGTCGATTGAGCCAGCGGGCGTGTTTGAGCCATCTTCGATGACTGCAGTCACTCTAGACTCTTCGAGCGTAACAGTGTTCTTTTCAAACTGACCTGCTTCTGCTCGTTTCAAGAAATCGTTCCAACTTGTGATTTCTTGCCCTGAGCCAGACCCATTAATCATGCCCCACATCATGATGAGAGCGAAACAGATTAGCATCCAACTTAACAGTCCGCGGCTAAACTTCTGTTTAGGCGGTGAGTTTAGATCCTGTTGATTATTTTTGTTTTGATTACCGGTTGGGTTTGCCATCAATAGTTACCTGTAAGGGAATGTCATGTGCGTTGAAGTGACGCAGTATTTTATGCTACGAAGCGAATCTGTGTGTGGTTTACCACGCTGCTTGCATTTGATCGACAATATCGGAAGATAACTGTTCGATTGCAGCAAATTGTCCCATTTCGAGGGGTTCCGAAGATGGTCTTGAAGGGACAAAAATTGCATCAGCAGTGAAGTTTCTTTTGCCAACGATGCGTGTTCCGGTTCCAAGATTCATCCAATCAAAACTGACTGTCACTTTAAGTAAGACTTCATTGTCAAAGCCAGTCACACTTGAGCGATTGAGTGGTTGCAACTCTACATCGGTAATTGTGCCAGTCAACAGTGTGTCTGCATTCATTTCATCAACGACACGGTAGGGCGTGCGTGATTGAATCTTTTTGACAAGAGCGTCAGTCAACATCATCTCCATCTGTCGAGCAGTTGTGTTGTTTTCAAACATCGGGACCGCAACAGTTCTAAACTGTGGAGCGTAAAGGGATTGCGAAGAATAACCTACGGTTGGGTCGCTCGCGCAACCCGAGAGAATGAGTCCAACGAGCAGAACGAAGAGTCTCATTGAGTTTCCTCCGTCATCAATTCAATGACAATAGTTCTGCCTAAGATGGCTTCTTGTTGAATGGCGTAAAACGGTGCTGCTTCTTCTAGAATTACTGGCGGAAGTTGTGTGAGCAGTCTTGGAATAACATCTTCAAGGGCTTCAACGGTTGCTGAAGTTTTTGGATACTTTTTGACCATCTGACGGAGTGTGTACTCTGCAGATATTGGCTTTTCAGTTTTGAGATACCAGTTCGCAGTGTTTAGCAATTTCTGGGCAAACAACTCATCAAATCGGGTTATTCGGGCAGACGCGTTGATGGTTTTGGCGAGTCTTGGATTCAGTAACTGCAACTGTTCGAGTTCAAGATTCGCGTCAACAAGACCTTTGTTTGAGTACAGCGGACCACGGTATGTTGCTAATCGAGTGTCAATCAGTCGGGATTGAGCTTTCGATATAAGTTGAACGTTTGCAGTGTTGCCGTAGTTGCTCAGAAAAATGCCATAAGCCTTATTCGCAAGTTTCATGTCGTTCTGTCTAAAGTAAAGGTCAGCGAGTTCCATGCACGCTTCTTGAGCCATGGGGCTTCGAGGCATTCTTGATTGGACTCGCATGAGCAGTTCGGCTGCTTCATCGGTTGCATCTGCAATTCGCATGCCCCAGACCTTCTTCTTAACGCCATTTGCGAACATGGTTCCAATCTCAAGTTCGCGAGCGTTCGCAGCTACTTCAACATCAGTGCCATAGAACGTGCTCGCGACAAACTCGTAATCAAACAATGACTCGTAGTAATCGCCTTGCTTGAACAAGGCGTCGCCGCGAATCATGTGCGCTTCCCCTAGAAGTGGGTGTCGTTTGTTGCGATTAATCCAGATTGTAGATAGGCGGATAGCATCATCGTACTTATTGTTAGCGAGCGCTTTTGCAGCAGAAGTCAGTTGCGCACCTGGAGAACCGGGCTTCGGCGACGAAGTGAGTTCCCATGTGTCAGTTTGCTCATTGAGCGTGTAGGTTTCCTGCCCAAACGCCGTGCAGGCACAAAAAAGTAAAAAGATGACGCAAAATCTTGTTGCCATAATGGGCATGATAATCATGTTCATCGATTAAAGTTGCCGATGTTCAGAGTGATTACACCCTTTTTAGGGGTGCTTGAGTGGGCACGGATGCCCCAAAACAAAGTGTCAGGAAGACTTATGCGAACCGTTTCGCTCATCTGTTATTGTTGCATCGTTCTAGGGCTCTGGGGAGAATCTGTCTCTGCGCAGGGAATTGACCAACTTTCCCTTGCTATGGTGAGTTCTCAAGTCATCTCGATGACGTTTGTGTGGCAACTCATTCTTGTGCTCGGTTTGTTCGTTGGGGTTGCAACCTTGCTTTCAAAAGATGGCATGCCACTTGGGATTTCGGTTCCTCAGTCATTTACAGCCCAGCCGTTTGCACTTGGGTTGTTCTCTGTCTTACTCGTTGGGCTTGCGATGACGAATCTGCCAACGCTTCCGCTTCTAGTTTTTGCATCGCTGATTGGAGCACTTGCTTGGACAGGTTTCCAGCAAATGAAGAGAAGTGAAGACGGCAAGACCCTCATTGAGCGAAAACAGCAGCAGATTCAAAAATCAAATCCACTTGACGCGAAAATGAGACTCGAACTTGGCAAGAGTTTATTGCCTCTCGTTTCACAAGAGATGCCCGGAAATGTTGTTGAGCAACTCGCTTCGCTCCGTTTTTCAATATCTGAGACGCTCGGGTTCACGGTTCCCTCGATGTGCATCAAGGACAACTACAACCTCCATCCAAATGGGTACCGCCTCTATGTCAGGGGTGGTCTAGTAGGTGAAGGGCACATTTACCCAGAAAGAGTGATGGTCATGCCCCCGCACAATCATCACGCGATAACAGGCGTTCAAGATGTCGATCCAGTGTTCGGTTTTGATGTCGTCTGGCTCGAACCAACAGATTCTCAACTTGGCGACTTGTTTGCACAGCCAATGGATGCTGTTGCAGTGCTCATGACACATCTTGCTTATGTTGTTGAGCAGTACGCATCGGAGTTATTGACTCGTGAAGCAGTTGCCGAAATGTTAGAAGACCTGAGGTCAACTTCTCCAGAGTTCGTTCAATCAATCATGAGCAAGAAGGTTTCGCTTTCTAGATTGCATCATATTCTTGGGGCATTGCTTGAAGAACAAGTGCCAGTCGTAGATTTGAAAACGATATTAGAAACAGCATCTGACTGGGAGAATGTCTCAGCCCCTGATTGTGTAGAGAAGGTGCGATTACGGTTGCGTAGACAAATTTGCGAAGGTATTGCTAGAACAAACGAAACGGGTCAACAAATCATTAAGTGCGTTGAATTGCCAACCGCTGTTGAAGTTGCAATAGAAAGTCAGAAGTTAGACTCGTTCCAGTTGACGACTGCAATGCAAGAGGCTTCAAAACAACTCGTAGATGAGTCCCTTCCAATTGTTGTTGTGACTTCAATGAAAGCAAGGCGAAAAATTAAAGCGAGATTTAGCAAAGCAAACATCAATGCTGTTGTTGTTGGTCGCAATGAAATTGTGAACGAGGTTGAACTCGTCATCGTTGGAAGATTGTGCCCAGAGTTGCAAACTGAGTCGCATCAACGAGAGTTGAAAACTGACAGGCAACGAACAATTGCTTATGCGAAATCACTTCTCAAAGAAGTCAAACCCCTAGAAGTCAACACAAAACGAATCGAACAGGGCATCCAAGAGATTCGGGATATTGTTGGCAATGCAATGAACAGACAAGTTGAGCCGCAGTCCAACCATTCCACTGAAGCAAGAGCATGGCTCATCGCTCAGGGTATTGCAGAATCGTTTGCTGAGAAGTTAATCAACTCAGTCCAAGTGTACCCAGGCATGTCTAATGAAGTGTACAAGGGCAGATTGCAGGAAGCGATGATGACTCAGCTTCCTGATGTGGTACAACCGCCAAGGCGAAGCAACGATGCTCCAATCACCATTGCACTTGTTGGCCCAACTGGAGTTGGGAAAACAACGACAATTGCGAAACTCGCTACAAAGTATCGATTGCAACAAGGCCGTTCAGTGACGCTTGTGACAGCTGACACTTACCGGATTGCAGCCGTCGATCAACTGCGTCAGTATGCAGATTTGTTTGACGCGCCATTTAAGATTGCAAGTACGGCTGAGCAAATGGTTCAAGTGTTTGCTGAAATCAATAAAGAAGATGTTGTGCTTATTGATACAACAGGGCGGTCAGCGATGGATATTGATCGCATTGAAGAGACCGCAAACATTTTGTCAGTTGCAAATCCGACGGAAACGCACCTTGTTCTATCCGCAACTTCAACCTCTTCAGCGACGTTACGCGCTGCTGAAGCATTCGCTGTAACAAATTACGACCGCATTATTGTGACAAAGTTAGATGAAGTTGAATCGTATGGTGCAGTCGCTTCATCACTGAGTTCCTTAAGAACATCATTAAGTTGGTTTACAGATGGTCAAGATGTTTCAACGCATTTAGAGATTGCAAAGACCCACAAGTTGGTTGAGTCAGTCATTGGTGAGTTTAACTGCACCCAACAGCCGATAACCTCTTCTGGTTATTCAACTTAGACCATCTAGTGCAAAATCGATTTCAGCCCAGTTAGAGCTGGAAAACAGGCCTCTTTCACAGAAAACGGCTTTTTTACAATAAATAAAAAAACGGGAAGCAGTGGGAATAAGTGAATGAAAAGTGCTTGCTCATGACTTTCATAGGAGTGTGTCAAAAGATTGACAATTTGAATTTCATGACAAATCCCCTTTACATTCTCTTGAACATCCTGCTTGCAACATGGTATAGTTTTCACAACATCGTTGCCAAGGATCGGCAGGATGAATTGGAAAGCATGCATGTGTATGCTTGTCTAGTGTAAGGGTCAAGGAGTAGACCATGCCAACTGTCTCAGTTGAATCGATTAGATCATCACTACAAGGAAAGATTCCAAAGGGCTTGGATGTCGTTGTGCAAATGCCATCAGGTGAAATGGAGTTGCTTGAAGTATGGATGATTTACAAAGTAGAACCAACGCTTGAAATTAGGAATGTGCTCATGGAGCATTACCTGCAACTTGTTCGCTATACAGCGGAACGGGTTCATCAAAAACTTCCATCTGAAGTGGATGTCGATGATCTGTACTCAGCAGGGTTGTTTGGTTTGATGCAAGCCATAGACGCATATGACCTCGAGCGCGGCTTTAAATTTGAAACGTATTGCACCCAGCGAATCCGCGGTGCGATTTATGATGAACTTCGTGCGATGGACTGGGTTCCAAGACTCGTGCGGTCGCGTTCTACGAAAGTGGACCGAGCTCGCAAGTCTATTGAAATGGAAACTGGCCATAAAGCGACTCAAGATCAGATTATGGATTTCCTTGAAATCGATAAGGATGAGTTTGAAAAGATTGAGAAGGACTCACGCCCAGTCGGCATGACTTCACTGAATNGAAAAGCGTATGACTCTGACTCTTCCAAAGAAGTTCAGGAAATTGATGTCATCCAAGACCAGCGCCAAGAGAATCCAGTGCTTGATTTGCAACGAAAAGATTTACAGTTGCTTTTAACTAAGGGACTCTCACGAGCAGAGAAACTNATTNTCATTCTGTATTACTACGAAGAAATGACAATGAAAGAAATCGGATTGACACTCGACTTGTCTGAGTCACGCGTCAGTCAGATGCACTCATCAATTTTGGCTCGGCTCAAAGCACAGATGCANCATCGCTCAAAAGAGTTCTGANTACANAAACAATTTGTTCCTTCAAAACGTCGTGTCACGGAAGATGCGGCGTTTTTTTTTCGCGCCANNACATGAGGGTCTGTGAAAGGNNTGCGGAAAAGTGCGGAAAGGTGGTGGGGNAGAAAAAAGNNGGGAGTGATTACACTCTGTCAGANACNAGCACTTCAGCAGTGGTCTTTGCAAGGACTTCGTCGATGGAAACATCAGGCGCGAGTTCGGTGATCTCGAATCGCTTTGCGTCTTCATTCATTTCCATCACACATAAATCCNTAATCACCATATCGACGCAGCGAAGTCCCGTGAGCGGGAGGGTGCAAGACGGAATGAGTTTTGGATCACCCTTGCGAGTGACATGATCCATGATGACCACAACTTTCTTCACGCCCGCAACTAAATCCATCGCCCCGCCCATGCCCTTAATCATTTTGCCAGGCACCATCCAATTCGCTAAATCACCCTCTTGCGAAACTTCCATCGCNCCGAGAATCGCTAGGTTGATGTGCCCGCCACGNATCATTGCAAACGAATCTGAAGAAGAGAAGTAACTTGCCCCATCAACGGCNGTCACAGTTTGTTTGCCAGCATTGATGAGGTCAGCGTCTACGTGCTCCTCGGTGGGAAANTCGCCCATTCCAAGCAGGCCATTCTCAGATTGAAGCCAAACTTGCATCCCATCTGGGACATAATTAGCNACGAGNGTTGGCATTCCAATCCCTAAATTGACGTAAAAACCGTCTCTTAACTCTTGGGCGGCACGCTTGGCAATTCCATTTCTATCTAGTGGCATGCNTNGTATGTTACCAATTGTCTGTCCTGCTAGAATACCGGAATGACTACAACTTTAACTCACCTCATCCAACACCCNCTCGTCTGCGACCCATCTGAGGCAACTGACGATCACATCATTTCATACAACCCAGCAACTGGAGAACCCATTGCTGCAGTACGGAAACAAACAACTGAAGAATANAACGCCCAAGTCGAGCGAAGNAACGCNGTNTTNAAAGAGTGGCGNATGCTNCCNGCNCCNAAGCGTGGTGAACTCGTTCGCCGNATTGGCAACGCGTTNAGAGAGTATGAGCAACCCCTTGGCGAACTCGTCTCCATGGAATGCGGAAAAATTCTCGCTGAAGGCATNGGNGAAGTCGTTGAATGCATCGACATCGCNGANTTCGCAGTNGGTCTNTCNNGACAACTTTATGGNTTAACGATTGCATCNGAACGCCCACGNCATCAAATGATTGAACAGTGGCAACCGCTTGGCACGATCGGAATCATCTCAGCGTTTAACTTCCCNGTTGCAGTCTGGGCATGGAATTCNATGCTCGCAGCAGTCTGCGGTGACACCATGGTCTGGAAACCAAGTGACATTACACCGCTCACAGCNATCGCAATGACAAACGTCGCGCACGAAGTCATGCGAAACCAAGACATCTTTACACCAGANNATGGCGACCCATGCGACGTCTTTGGTCTCATCATCGGAACAGTCGAAGCNGTCGGCGAACCAATGATTGCAGATAGACGACTTCCACTCATCTCAGCGACTGGCTCATGCAGAATGGGCAAGCGTGTCGGCGAGGTTGTCGGTGGACGACTCGGCCGCTCACTCCTTGAACTCGGCGGTAACAANGCAATCATCATTATGGANGATGCTGACCTTGACATGGTCATCCGNGGNACNCTCTTTGGCGCAGTTGGCACAGCAGGACAACGATGTACATCAACTCGCCGTCTTCTCTGTCATGAATCCGTCGTTGANAAAGTCGTTGATGGNCTNCTCAATGCATANAAGCAAGTCAACATCGGNAACCCACTCGAAGATGGAACCCTCATGGGACCACTCATCAATGAAGCAGCAGTCGAGAACATGCGTTCGTCAATTGAGCAAGCAGCAAGNGAAGGATGCGAGATTCTTTGCGGCGGTGTTGAAGGAATCGANCGATTCGCNGACACNCCNGGCAACTACGTCGANCCAACAATCGTTCGCGTTCCNAAAGGCGCGCCGATGCCAGAAGTCGTCAAAGAAGAGACATTCGCACCAATTCTTTACGTCTTCACAATCGAAACACTCGACGAAGCGCTTGNAATGCACAACGAAGTAGACCAAGGTCTNTCAAGTGCAATCTTNACAAACTCAATGCGGAATGCAGGNCGCTTCCTTTCACCAGAGGGNTCAGANTGCGGTATNGCAAACGTAAACATCGGAACAAGTGGTGCAGAAATCGGCGGCGCGTTTGGTGGTGAAAAAGACACAGGNGGTGGNCGCGAATCTGGCTCAGACAGTTGGAANGCATACATGCGTCGTCAAACGTGCACGTCCAACTGGAGTGCAGACATGCCNCTTGCTCAAGGTATTGAGTTCGGTTGATTCGACTCCGAAGACCNCCTGTCATTCAATGTCACGATGAGCGCTTNGTGCCAGATGTGGANATCAGCCACGTCGANATGCAGTGGGAGGCGCTTTGCGCATCGAATCAACACTACGTCGATGGTGATATCTACCACGTTCTTGGCGTGCATCGCAATGGCTATGGCGGNGCNACGATTCAATGNGCAATCACTTCTTATCGATTTCATGCAGTGGGCAACTGCGGAATCAAACCACTTGGNGTGAACGCGCTGTGTGACAATGATGGCAAACTGCTCCTTGGATTGCGAAGTTCTGATGTGCATTCCTACAAGGGCATGTGGGAGTTTGCGCCATCTGGAACGGTGGAACCACAGCAATCGCTTGAACAAAACATCCTCAGAGANTTGCAAGAAGAAACAGGGCTTACTGCGAAAAGTCAACCCATCGCGGTTGGCATCTTTCTTGACGAAGNTGTTTCAACATGGGAAATCGTTTATCAATTTGGAGTGACTGGCGAAACNAGCANTGCGGAGTATGACGAACTGCAGTTTTACGATGTGAAATCATTNCCATCACCGCTCACCCCAGNAGCACAAANAATGCGATCGCTACTTTAGTCGTCTGTGCCCATGACACTGTCATAGACAAACGCAGCAAGTGCTGCACCAACAATCGGACCAACCCAGTAACACCAATGGAGCGTCCAATCGCTCACAACGAGTGCTGGNCCAAATGAACGCGCTGGGTTCATNGAAGCNCCNGTTGCAGGACCNAAACAATANATGTCNGCTGCNACNACGCCGCCAATTGCNAGCGCNGCAATNCCNNTGTGTTTNNCATTCTTGCNGTCAACNGCAACACCCATAATNACCCACATCAAAAAGAATGTCGCAAGACCTTCAAGAANGAGTACGCGCCAAGCGCTCAGCATGTCAGGNTCNGANGCGTTTGAATATTTNCCNAGCGTTTCNCCAATNTGTGAGTTCGCAAANTCAAATGCTGGNACCATNGTTGCTTTGAGCANGAANGCNGCNGCNATGCCNCCTAAAAGTTGNACGATNCTNAGTGAAATCGCNTCACNCCAAGATTGNTTGCCTNGANTNGCAAGNGCAATCGAAACNGCAGGNTTAAACTGAGCNCCNCTGATGTGCATGAGNGANGCAACCATNACTGCAAGAATAAGNCCNTGTGCAAGTGAAATNGCAATGAGNTCTTGACCCGAAGTNACAATGATTGCTCCNCCACCNACAAAAGTCAGTGCAAAGACACCGATAAATTCTGCAACTTGTTTTTTAANCATNNNGNCTCACTTATGAAGCAGGANCTGCTTCAAGATACTTCGCAACGCTTTTGAGGTCGTTGACGATGTGCGGGGTCACTGAAAGTGTGAATGATTCACCTTTGACGCAACGAGCAGTTCTNGTTGCTCNTGGNCNATCAAACCAAACACGACCAGCACGGATTGTGTACTTAATGTCTTTCTGCTTACGACGNCGTTGAAGCATTGAAAGGTCTTTCACACATGATGGTTGCATCCACATCAATCGCTCAATCGTCTTGCGTGCTGCAGGNCGACTTGGNTCTTTNGCAATCGTNAACGTTACNTCTGTATTTGGAACAATTAAATCTGCTGTAGTTGCCATCGGTATTCTCCGTGTTGAGCCGCGTATTCTACCAATGNAGGGCGGTGAAGTAAAGTCTGTCATTCCCCCAAAATCGGCTGATANCGGNATCAATAGAGCATACAATGCCTGCNAAACACCGCCTNATTAAGGATTTTGGCATTCCATGATCACTTCTGAAGAATCTTCTGCTTCAANACAACTCCCTTCGGTATCCGTTCGTTTTTGTGGAGATAGTGGCGATGGCATGCAACTGACGGGGTCTCACTTTACAGATATCGTTGCGCTTGCTGGGAATGATTTCGCAACTGCCCCAGACTTCCCAGCAGAAATCAGAGCCCCAAGAGGCACGCTTTTTGGCGTCTCGGGNTACCAAATTCAGTTTTCAAGTCAAGAAATTCACACGCCAGGTGATGCAGTCAATGCGATGGTTGCGATGAACCCNGCNGGTTTNAAAAGCAANCTNCACACCGTNGAAGAGGGNGGCATCATCATCGTNAACGAAGATGANTTCGACAAAGGNAATCTNAAAAAGTGTGGGTACGAAGAGGNCTACAACCCACTTGANGATGAAGTGCTCAANTCGACNTACCGCATNTGNAAAGTGCCNATGAGNCGGCTNACTCGGGAATCACTCATCAAAGAAGATGAAGNGGNCTCTGTTAAAGATGTNGACAGATGCCGAAACATGTTTGCACTTGGCATCATNGCNTGGCTCTTNTCGCGNGATGTCGAACCNACCATNGAAAAAATNTCANANTACTTNGGTGTTGTCAAAGGNAAACCNCANATTGCAGAACTCAANAGTCGNGCNATNAAAGCGGGNTANTACTTNGGNGAAACNGCNGAACTCTTTCCNGCGNGATANCAAGTNGCACCNGCAACNCTNGANNCCGGNGAATACAGACGCATCTCAGGAAACGAAGCACTNGTGCTAGGNCTAGCAACTGCAGTCGAAAAAGTNGGCAAGCCAATGTTCTATGCGAGTTATCCAATTACNCCAGCATCTGANGTNNTGCACGGACTTGCNCGGCTTAAACACTTTGGCATTCGCACATTNCAAGCNGANGATGANATTGCAGCAGTCGTCTCAGCAATCGGNGCATCGTTTGCNGGGCAGATTGGCGTTACTGGTACATCAGGNCCNGGNCTTGCACTNAAAACNGAAGCGGTTGGTCTTGCTGCGATGATGGAANTGCCACTCNTTGTGGTNAANGTGCAGCGNGCNGGNCCNGCAACNGGCATGCCNACAAANTCNGANCAAGCNGACTTGTTGCAATCNATGTTTGGTCGNTCTGGCGANTGCCCAGTTGTCGTNATTGCCGCATCAAGTCCGGGCGATTGTTTCTTNATGGCGATTGAAGCAGTCCGGCTCGCAACGCGTGCGATGTGNCCAGTCATCTTTCTNTCAGAGGGNTCGCTNGGCAATGCNGCNGAACCATGGAANATTCCTGACTTAGNANCAATNCCNANAATCGATGTGANGTCATCCAGAAAGTACTGNCGANCCATTCCTTCCGTANCANCGAGATGAACATGGNGCAAGACCNTGGGCAGTACCNGGNACAGNNGGNCTTGAGCATCGACTTGGCGGCTTAGAAAAGGAAGACCTGACNGGCAACGTTTGCTACGACAATGCAAACCACGCCCTCATGACGAAGAACCGCGCNGAGAAGATTCAAAANNTGCAAGANGTCATTCCTGAACTTGAAGTTTGTGGTGAAAGTGACACGCTTGTGCTCGGATGGGGTTCAACNAAGGGGTCAATCTTAACTGCGGTGAGCATATTGAAAGACCGAGGCATCGATGTCGCAACGGCGCATTTACATTACTTAAATCCGTTCCCTAAAAACTTAGGTGAAGTGCTCGCAAGTCATAAACGCGTCATCATTCCGGAAATCAACACCGGCCAACTTCGCATGCTCATTAGAAGCGAGTTCCTCGTTGATGCGGTTGGCATTAACAATTGCCACGGGCGTTCGTTCTATGTCAAAGAACTTGCAGATGAAATTGAATCGGTGATGAAGGGCGGTGAGTCATGAGTGACGTCACACTTCCTGAATACAAAGCAAAAGATTTTGCGACAAACCAAGATGTGCGTTGGTGTCCGGGTTGCGGCGACTACGCAGTATTGACCGCGATGAAAAAAGTGTGCGCCGGACTCGGCGTTCGCAAGGAAGAACTGGTTTTTGTCTCTGGCATTGGGTGTGCCGCGAGGTTCCCGTATTACATGGACACATATGGCGCGCATACGATCCACGGCAGGGCGCCAGCGTTTGCGACTGGCATCAAGCTTGCCAATCCTGATTTGACAGTGTTTGTTGTTTCGGGTGATGGCGATTTGCTATCAATTGGTGGTAACCACACCATTCACGCACTACGCCGAAACATGGACATCAATATCGTCCTGCTCAACAACAAGATTTATGGACTGACGAAAGGTCAGTATTCACCGACAAGTGAAGTTGGCAAAGTAACGAAGTCAACACCGTATGGCTCGCTCGACGCCCCACTGAATCCGCTTGCGATTGCGGTTGCAAGCGGTTGTACGTACATCGCTCGAACACTTGATGTTGATGTGAAAAACATGACAGCGCTGCTTGACAGGGGTGCAAAACATAAAGGCACATCCTTTGTAGAGGTCTACCAAGATTGCAATGTGTTTAATCACCAAGCGTGGTTCTATGCATCGCAAAAAGATACCAGACCTGAAAACACGCTCCTGCTTGAGCATGGCAGTCCTATGATCTTTGGCAAGGACAGTGACAAGGGCATTCGCAGGGTCGGTGAGAAAATCGAAGTCGTTGAACTAGGCGGTGATGTTACTGAAGATGATTTGGTCATTCATGATGAACGCAATCTTGAGATTGCATTCCAACTGACACAAATGTTTTCGCCTGAATTCCCAGAACCCATGGGTGTTCTGTATTGCAACCCAGATCAGCCCACTTACAACGATTTGCTCCATGAACAAGTTGATGATGTCATCGAAAAGCATGATGGCAAAACACTTCAATCGCTTGTGGCTGGCAATAACACATGGACCGTTGAATAATGACATCTTCCGTTGACGTGATTGTCATCGGTGGTGGTCATGCTGGCGTTGAAGCAGCGTGGGCTGCGTCATCAATGTTGCCAAATGGCACAGTTGCATTTGTCACAATGGACACAAGCAAGATTGGCGTCATGAGTTGTAATCCCGCAATTGGCGGACTTGGCAAAGGGCAAATTGTTCGCGAGATTGACGCGCTTGGCGGAGTCATGGCCCGCGCGATTGATGCAACCGGCATCATGTTCAAGATGCTCAATACATCAAAAGGTCCAGCAGTTTGGGGACCACGCGCGCAAGCAGACAAGGACGCGTATAAAGATGAAGTACAGCGGCTCATTGCGACAAAAGCAAACATCAAAACAATTGAAGCAACCGTTGACGACTTGATTGTTGAAGATGGCGAAATCAAAGGTGTCATGCTCGATGAGCCACTCTATGCAAAGGCAGTTGTGCTGACAACCGGCACCTTTATGCGAGGGCTCATGCACACGGGCGATGCTCAAGAACAGGGCGGGCGTGTTGGCGAGGGAAGTGCAGTTGGCATTTCTGGAACGCTGCAAAATCTCGGCTTTGAACTTGGCCGCTTAAAAACAGGAACGCCGCCGCGGCTCTCCAAAGCAACAATTGATTGGGACACACTGCCTTCACAACTGGGCGATGAAAAGCCGGTTCCATTTAGCGATTACCCGAGCGAGACGTTCCCAGTGTTAAAGCAAGTCGATTGCAGAATCACATCGACGACTGCTGCAATGCATGAACTCATCCGTGAGAATCTTGAACGCGCTCCGATGTACAGCGGCGCAATTGAAGCTGAAAGTGGGCCGCGGTACTGCCCGTCAATCGAAGATAAGGTCGTACGTTTTGCTGAACGAAGTGCGCACCACGTATTCTTAGAGCCAGAAACAATCGATGGCGACTCCATCTATTGCAATGGCATCAGTACATCGCTGCCCGCGGATGTGCAAGAACAACTCATCCCAATGATGGACGGGTGTCAAAACGCAAAGATTCTTCAACTTGGATATGCAGTTGAATACGACATTGTTCGGCCACACCAAATTAATGCAACATGCGAAACAAAACTTGTAAAGGGGCTCTACCTCGCAGGTCAAATCAATGGCACGAGTGGATACGAAGAAGCAGCGGGGCAGGGACTTGTCGCTGGTATTAACGCGGTGCTTCAGATTCGCGGCGATGAACAGATCATGTTTGGCAGAGACAAGGCGTACATTGGCGTCATGATGGACGACCTTGTGACAACAACACCAATTGAACCCTATCGAATGTTTACAAGTCGTGCTGAGCATCGATTGTTGTTACGCGCTGACAATGCGGATGAACGACTCACGCCACACGCAAGAGAACTTGGGCTTATCAGTGACATTCGCTGGGATGCGTTTGCGGAGCGAATGGAAACGCTTGAAGCGATTCGCGGCGCAGTGAATCAAACGAATGCAAAGAAATCTGATTATCCCGTCGAAGACATTCAAGAAGAGTTGTCTGAGTTTCCACCGAGATTAGTTCACCGAGTTGTGAGCGACATTAGGTATGAGGGGTATATCAAGCGCCAACACGCTGAAGTGAAACGACAAGCAAAGACAGAAAACCGAAAAGTGCCAGAGGGTCTTTGTCCAAAGAGCATTGCTGGACTTCGCAACGAGGCGGTTGAAACGCTTGAGACGTATAAACCAACCACGCTCGGTCAAGCGTCACGACTTGCTGGGATTACGCCCGCAGACATTACATTGATTTCAATTGCAATCGAACGCTTCCATCAACACCAGTGATTGCAACCTCAACACCCACCCCAGTGACTGATGATGAGCAAGATGTCGCTGATGTTGACAGTGCCATCACCATTGGCATCAGCAAACGAATCGCTTTGTCCCCACTGATCAATGACTGCAAGCACATCTGAAACATCAACCGACTGGTCGTTTGTCACATCTCCAATACACGAGCCGCACTCATCTGGAACGCCGTCGCCATTTGCATCGCTACTGGTGCCTGCAATGATGTCGCATGCATCAGGGGTGCCATTGATGTTACAGTCGGTTGCGTGACCGGGCATAAAATCAAATCCAGTGGGTTGCCAAAGTTCAGTGTCGTGACCTGTGATGTATGAGCGAATGAAGTTACCCGTCTCGCCATCAAAAATGTGCAACCGTGTGGCATTCACATGAAGTTCTTCAGGGTCATTAAAACCATGACCACCGTCGTCGTCATCATCTTCATGAGCGCCGTGCCGTGACACATACACATCACCATCTGGGCCAACGCGAACGCCCCATGGCTCATCCATTGTTAATGCAGTTTCAGTT
>PBEX01000005.1 GCA_002718515.1 Phycisphaerae bacterium | reverse complement strand
AATGGAAAAGTTAAATGGTTGCTTTGGGGTAAAATTGATCGTGACTGAGCTAATTTAATAATATCCCAATTATCAATTTGTTTGTTTATAATAGATATTGATCCTCTTGTAGGTTTAACATCTCCTGATATTAGTTTAATTAAGCTACTTTTACCTGAACCATTTGGACCAATTATTGAGACAATATCTCCAGCATAAACTTTTAATGTTATATCTTGAAGAATTTTTGTATTAGATATCGTATAAGATAAAGAATTTATTGATATAATATCTTTAGTCTGAATAACTAAACCTCTTTTTTTGATTTATTATAAGCCATGCAAAAAATGGTGCACCTATAGCAGATGTAACCACACCTACAGGTAATTGGGCTGGAGATATTATAGTTTTAGATATTAAATCAGATAAACAAAGAAGAGTTCCTCCAATTAAGGCTGAACCTGGGATTAAGTACTTATGTTTTGGCCCTATAAACAAGCGAACTAAATGCGGTGTTACTAGGCCTACAAACCCAATCATTCCACAAAATGCAACTGAAACACCAACGATAATTGATGCAATCAAAATAACTATCTTTTTTAATAATTCTGTATTCACACCCAAATTATGTGCTTCAGAGTCACCCAACATAAATATATCTAAAGACGATCTCATTTTATAAATAGTTAAGCATGGAATTAAAATAAAGATTAATGATAGATTGATTATATCCCAATTGGCGCTATCAAGACCTCCTAAAGTCCAGAAAGTAAAACTTCTAAGTTCTGAGTCATTTGATACACTTACAAACAAACCTATAATAGAACCAGACATAGCATTAATGGCAATTCCAGATAAAAGCATTGCCATTATATTTGTTTTATTAAATACTTTTGACATTTTATATACAATGAAAGTAGTAATAAATGAACCTGTTATTGCTAGAATAGGAATACTGAAAGGTGCTATCTGGGTTGGTATGTGTTTAGTAAACATAATTGCAATCATTGCACCAACAGCTGCGCCACTAGACACACCAATAAAACCTGGATCTACTAATGGGTTCCTAAATAAACCCTGTAATATTGCTCCCGCAGTTCCTAGACCGCCTCCAACTAAAACTGCAAGTATTACTCTAGGAAACCTAATATTCAACAATACTGATTCCTGTATTGCTGAGTAGCTAGAAGCATTATAATCAGAAAAGAAGATGTTATTAATAATAATGTTGAAAATTTGTGATATAGTAATATTAACCGGACCATATATAATTGAAATATAAATTAATGATAAAAGAAAAAAAGACGAACCTGTAAAAAAAAGATATTTTTTATTTATCATTTTGTAATATTGACCTTAATAAAACAAGGGTGTTTTTTGGAAAGCTAGATCCAAATGTTAAGTGACTACCCATATCTATAGAAAAGACATTGTTATCCATTACGGCTTTTATATTTTTAAACTCTTTTGAGTTGTAAAAGATTGATTTTGATGTCTCTTCATCTTTACCCATTGTAGATCCAACTAATATTATATCTGGATTATGTTTTATAATATTTTCTTTAGTTACTTTACTATATCTATTAAAATCATTTGCAAAAATATTTTCTCCACCTAAATACTGAATTAAATAGTCTGCTTTTGTTTTGGAACCAGCAGCTGAAAATGAACCAATAGATGGATTCATGAAAAATACAATTTTTTGTTTTGCATCTAATTGGTTCTTGATTTCTTCTAATGTAGTATGAATATTAAGCAAGTTGTTATTTAGTTTTATTCCATCCTCTTGTTTATTTATGCAACTAGCTATATCCTTCACCAAAAGAGTTATGTCTTTAAATGAATATGGAGAATCAAATATATATAAATCAACACCACTATTTTTAAGCTGCTCAACGACATTTGGAGGGCCTATATCTGTTGTTGTGATAATTTTTGAAGGATTTAGAGAAAGAATTCCCTCGGCTGAAATTGCCCTAATATACCCTACTTGAGGGAGGTTTTTTACTTCTTCTGGGATAGTACTTGATTGGTCAGTAGCAATTACATGTTTCCCATATCCTAATTCAAATACTATATCTGTAACAGACCCTCCTATTGTTATAATTCTTTCTTGGCCTAAACATAATGCTATAGATAAGACTATGCATATAGTGTAAATTATTTTATTACATTTCATAATAAGCTTGCTCCTTTTAGCAATTTCTTAAATTCTGTGACACTATCCTCTAAAGGTGATATGCCCATTATATTGTTTTTATTTGAATCGAACCAAACAAGTGAATGGTAATTTTTATTATTCATTTTAAATGAATCAAGTTGAGAGGAAACAATTTTATTTTCAAGAATATGAATATTAAAGGTTTTATCAATAACATTGATCCATGGCCCATAATCAATTACATTTTTAATTTTACCATAATAATATTGTACTGCATTTGGGGCAATAGCATGAAATTGAACTGAAATAGATTTTTTTGCTAAACCTTCCATAACAGTTCTTAATGTTGTCCCATCGAACTTTTTACTAGCTTTAAATTTTGTTGCATTTTTAGGTATAGATTTATATTCTATAGATAAGCTATTGGAGCAATCTATCTTTTTATTAATATGTGGTTGTTTTTTTTGGATCGAATAATCATAATCAATCTTATGTTCTAAAACTATTTCCCTAAATAAACTTTCTGTTTTCCCTTTTAAATAAATTTTTGCTATTGAATCACCATAGCCATTAAAAAATTGGAAGCTAAACAAATTTTTACCTTGGTGTTCTTTTAATTCTGAGAAAGTGTAAGCTATATCATCGGATTTGATTTGGAGCAATGGATTTTGAGTATTTTTGTTATAGATTAGGTCATGTTGATTGATTTCTATATCATTTGTATTAATAATAATTTCATGAACAACATTATCGGATCTAGTAAGCAGCATGATTTTATCAAGTGATAAAATTTTTTTTATGAAATTTTGATAGCTATCAAAATTAATATAATCTACAGAATATTCAATTAAAGTACTTAATAGTTCTGCTTCACTAACATCTAGCTTTTTTGCTGCATCACGGATTCTAACTTTTGTATTATTTGGATTTCTTTTAAAAGATTCCCATTCATCTTTTATATTATAAAATTGTTCTACATATCCCATTACGTAATATAATGAGAATCATTCTCAATTGGAATAAAATTAGTTATCTTACCAAAGGTAGGTATTCATTGGAATCCTATAGTTGATAAATATACTATATTCATCTGCTCGTTGTTCAAATCCAATAGGTTCATTATCATTAGAATCTTGGAAAATACCTTTAAAATAGTAGCTAGTATTAAAATTTACATTAAATGTACCATAGCTGTCTGTATTAAGTAATACTCCAAATGATGGCCTAACAACCAGTTGATCAGATATTGGGGATTTATATCCATCCCAATACATAGATCCAATATATGAAATTGTTGTGCCAAACGAGAAATTAATATTTTTTGGAACTATTTTTTGTATGGTTGGTATTTTGCTTGAAGCAAACAATGAAGTGAGAGTCAAATCATAACTATCACTGGATTTAAAAGTAGTTCTACTTGCAATCTGAGTTGCATATCTAAGTGATATGCCTAAAAACACTGGGTTGGTAAACTTTTTGTAAAAATAAGAGGGCTCAATGATAAAACGAAATGCTCCATCACTCATGGCAAAGTGTTTATGTTCTTTAGACTCAAATGTTGAATTTTCATTAAAGTTTGCAATTTCAGCTTGTTCGACAATTCCATCTGAATTTCCATAATTTACATCTATTTCTTTTCGAAAATAAGGATCTGAGTTAAGAATATTATATGATGGTATAGTAATTCCTGAACTGAAAAATATTCTTGAGCCTTCACTTGAATCAGTATAGTACAATATAAATTTGCTCATAATTGATAGATCGCCAAGCATTCCACCTATAGCATTTTTAAAGTTTGATAAACTATTTTCATTACGATGATGGGCTGATATGAAATTATTTGGTGGTTCATTTAAACCCACATAAATAGGGGAGAAGTTCATACTTCTTAAACCTATAGATTGGGTAATGGAAATATTTATATCATTAGTGACCCCAATGGAAAGTGATGGTTGCGCTATATATGATTCAAATGTACCTGAATGTTGCCAATCTGGTTCAGAGCTTACTGGATCATGGTACCAGTCTATATACTGTACAAAAGTTGAGTTAGAAAGCATTAGCTGACCAGATAGTAGACCAATTCCATCATTTGGATTGCCGACCGGCATCGAAGGGTTTACTCACATTACTCATTGCCCATATAAATTTGCATAAAATGCAACTACCATTATAATTATTAATCTAATCATATCTTATTTGAAGTATAAGTATTTAATTTAGAAATAAGATCGTGATAATTTTCATCAGGGAGTATTGCTTTCACCTCATCTTCATTTTGACGTTGTATCATAAGCTTTCCATCTAAATGGTCTAACTCATGCTGAAATAATCTAGATATAAATTTTGAAATCTTTTTTATTATTGTCTGGCCATTTGTATTTTGGTAGCTAACTTTAATACTATCAAACCTCTTGACTTCTAATTGAATTTCTGGAATGCTCAAACATCCCTCATAACCTAATTGAGTTGATGCTAAACTATTTTTTAAAATTTTAGGGTTTATATACATTTCCATATTATCTGATCGTGGTTTTACATCATCAATATTTTGTTTATCATCCTCTTCTAAGGATTCTTCATGGTCATGTTCCATGCCAACAAATATTCTTGCATTATAACCTATCTGATTTGCTGCAATCCCAGCGCATGGTACTGCTATATATGTATCTTTTAAATCCTTAATGATTTGTTTGGTATTAGAATCTAATGGGAATGTAACTGGCTTAGTTCGTTTTAGTAAGAAATCAATATTATTTGTATTTAGGTTTTCCCCATCCCATACTTTATATAAGTTTTGTTCTTTAACAGCCATTTAAGATAATAGTCTTTTATAATTAATTAGTTGTTAACTAAATTCAGCTAAATTTACTAAAATATTTGGAGAATTTATAGTATTTATGAAAGCACAAGAATTAATAGGATATGCTGTTAAGGCACAAGGCAACTCTCAGTCTAAGTATAGTAATTTTCCTGTTGGATGCGCATTGCTCACTGATTGCAATAATGTTATTTTAGGTTGCAATATAGAATCAGCTGCTTATCCTAGCACAATGTGTGCTGAAAGAGTTGCTATATATTCTGCTTTATCAATGGGTTTTTCTAAATTTAGAGCTATTGCAATAGTATCAAACATTGGTGCCATGCCATGTGGCCCATGTAGGCAGATAATCCATGAATATTTAGGTAATATTCCAATTTATATTTCAGATGGCAAAGGCGATGATTACGATACAGAATTAATTAATAATTTGTTACCGCACGCATTTGGTTAATTAGATTGAATATATCTACAATAACTAAAGATAAACTGAATTCAAGAAAGCATAATCCATCTGAAATCCAATATATAGTTTCTAGATATACAAATGGCATTATATCTGACTTAGATATGACAGGTTGGCTAAAAGCAGTTTATAATCATGGTATGAGTTTAGAAGAGACAGTTGACTATACTTCTTCAATTATAGATTCTGGTAACAAGGTTATATTTAAAAACCCTAAGGGATATATTGTTGATAAGCATTCAACTGGCGGTGTAGGTGACAAAGTTTCTCTGATTTTAGGTCCAATATTAGCAGCTTGTGGTTGCTATGTGCCTATGATTGTTGGTAGATCTCTTGGACATACTGGTGGAACGCTAGATAAGTTGGAATCGATTAATGGGTATAATGGATTATTGAGTATTGATAATTTTAAAAATATTGTTGAAGATGTCGGTATATCAATAATTGGTCAAACAGATGAGGTGTGCCCAGCAGATAGAAAAATATATCAATTGAGAGATAAAACAAATACAATTGCATCATTTCCTTTGATTTGCGGTAGTATAATGAGCAAAAAAATAGCTGAAGGGATACAGGGATTAGTTCTAGATGTTAAGGTTGGTAATGGTGCATTTATGGATTCCATTGATCAAGCAAATAGCCTTGGTTTATTTTTGAGTACTGTAAGCAATCATTTTGGTGTTGCATTTGAATTTGTTCCAACAGATATGAACCAACCACTTGGGAAATACTCAGGCTTATTGTGTGAGGTGGTTGAAAGTTTAGATTTGCTGAGAGGTGGGGGAAATAAGGATTTGCTTGATGTAGTATTTAGTCTTGGAAATTCTGCATTGTCTATGGCGGGTATTGAAGATACTCAAAGAAAGATGCAGCAAGTTATTGATAATGGATCCGCATTTGAGATTTTATCGAAAATGATATATTTACATGGTGGTGATATTAAATCAATTAATTTAGGTGCAAAATATAAATTTGACATTGCATCATATACTTCTGGAATTATTAATTATCAAAATACCAAACTAATTGGGCAATTAGTAAATGAATTGACTCTTAACCTAAAGGGCGTTGATCCGCATGCAGGGATTCAATTCCAATTTAGCGAAGGTGATTATATCAATAAGGGTGATCCTATATGTACAATACTTTCCTCATATGAAGATAATATAATCCATTCTGAAAATATCATTCAATCTAGCATTACCATTTCATAACATTAGTTTTAAATAAATAATATTTGCTGATATAAACATATAATTAATAAATTAGTGTATTGAAAATGAGAATGATTCTCATTTATATCTAATTTCGGAGGTTTTATTTATGGCAGAATTTATTATTATGTTTAGGGAAGTGCTAGAGGCAGCTTTAATTATAGGAATACTATATACGTATCTTAATCAATCTGATCAAAAAGAATATTTTAAATATTTATGGCAGGGTGTGAACTCTGCAATTATTGCAAGCATAATCTTTTCATTTATTTTCCAAATCTTTGCTAGTGGATTTGAAGGGAATTCCGCAAAGATATTTGAAGGCATTACTATGCTTTGTGCTGCAGCTGTATTGGCAACAATGATAATATGGATGGCTAAAAATGTCAATATCAGGAAACAATTAGAAGATGAAGCCTCACAGGCAATTGCTTCTAAAAATGCTAAGTGGGGCATATTTGCCCTTTCTTTTATTGCTGTTTTTAGAGAGGGTGTAGAAATTATTTTATTCATGTATAGTGTAATGATTCAGACAGATGGTATATCTATTATATCAGCTTCATTAGGCTCTTTGCTAGGTCTCGCTGTAGGTTACTTAATTTTTGTTAAAGGTAAAAGCATGCCATTAAAAACTTTTTTNAATGTCACTTCAGTANTATTGATTTTTGTATGCGCAGGGATGGCTGCTTATGGTGTTCATGAGCTCGAATCAGGTGGTTTGATACCTGACTATGGAAGAATTTGGGATATTAATCCAGTAAAAAATNCTGATGGTTCGTATCCTCTTTTTCATGANAAGGGTTTTGTTGGNAGCCTGTTTAAAGGATTTTTTGGATATAATGGCAATCCAAGCTTNGTAGAGTTTATTGCTTATCTNGGTACGTTGTTTACAATGTTTTTTCTTTGGTCTGGNATTAAGAAGAAGNCGGCATGATGACTAAATTCAATTTNANAAATTATAAAAGAATATATAAGGTATTGCTTTTAGCTTCAAGTTTTGTTCCAGTATTCCTATTAACTTCATGTGAGGATGATGCTATACTTAGCCCACAAGTTGAAGATGAATGTACTGGAAGCTATTGTAATTTAGCTTTACCCTTATCTGATATGTACGCTGAAATAAAAAGTAAAAATCCGAAAGTGTTTTAAATCATGAAAAATTATTTATTACGTTTCATAGACTTTCTGTTATTATCATCTTTTATATTTGCTGCTAATATAAATGTTAATGTCTTTGATGCTTCATCAAAAGAACCAATTGANAAAGCTAATATTATTTTAAAGCTAAATAATATAGAAATATCAGGATCCTCAACTGATATTAATGGCGATTGCATTTTCAGAGCTGATTATGATNGAAGGTATATGTTGATAATTAGACATATTGGCTATTCTACAATAATTGAAGATTTCGATGTTAAAGTTAATGAAAAATATGATTTTACTTTTCCATTATTATTGGAATCTATATTAGTTCCTGAACTAAGTATTATTAGTGATATTTATTCTCCGTATAAGGATTTAGCCGGAGCAGCGTCAGTAATTAGCAAGTCTGCAATTAAGAAGATTGATCCTGTTGGGACACAAGAGATATTAGAGCATATTCCAGGAATTTATGGATTTGCAGATGATGGTATAGGTAACTCTAGAATTAGTGTTGGGATTAGAGGTTTATATCCTAGGAGATCATCAAGAGTTCTTATACTTGAAGATGGTATTCCAATTCAACCTGCATTATATGTTTATCCAAACATGTATTATAATCCTCCATCTGAAAGGATTGATGGTGTTGAGGTGATAAAGGGAAGTGGAGTGGTTAAATATGGGCCTCAAACAATGGGAGGCGTAATTAATTACTATACAAGTAGGCCCAGAAATGAATTTGGTGGATTTATAAAGTTAACAGCAGGNGAAAATGGATATCAGAGTGCTTTTGCTGAAGTTAGTGGTTTTGGTTCATCTAATATAAAAAATGCTGTACAGTTGCTTTACAAAGCAGGTAATGGATTTAGGGACAATAATGATTTTTACCAGTTTAATGGTACATTTAAATCAAGTTATAACGTTTCAGCTAAAAAAAATATATATGCTAAACTAGGTATAAATTATGAAAATTCTAATGCTACATATACTGGGCTAACTGAATATTCCTTTAGTAAGGATCCCACATTTAACCCTAAAGAAGATGATAATTTTAAAATTATTCGAACCTCATTTGATATAATTGAAACTCACCAAATTAATAAAGATGTAAAAAGAAGCAGAAAGCTATTTATGAGTTATTTTGATAGGAGATGGTGGAGAGAAGATGATGTGTTCGTTAGCGAAAGTAATCCAGATAATACTGATTTANNTGAAGTTATTTTTTCTTCTACTAGCACCCTTCAGTACTATGATGATATNATAAGAACTGGAAANGGACAGAGTAATTTTGGGATTATTAGAACATTCTATGTTATGGGCTATGAAGATTTATATAAATTCAAAACAAATATTTTTAACAAACTATCTTCAACAGATTTTGGGTATAGATTATATTGGGAACGCTTTTTAGATGATAAAGTNATAGGTGATGCGCCTGATGCTAGAGCAGGTGTNTATTATTATGAAGCNGATGAGTTTACAGATTTAGATGGCAATGAAGTTTATGATACAAACGAACCGTATATAGATAATAATCCTACCCCAGGATATGATGCAGATTTACAAGTTGTAGGGCAAAGTCATAATTATGAAACTGCAGCTCTATCAATATTTATTTCTAATTCTATAAATGTTAAGCCTAAGTTAATCTTAAATACTGGTTTGAGGATGGAGCTATTTGAGCAGGAAAGGGTTGATAGNCTAAATGGCGCATCATATTTAGATAAAACTTCAGTAGAACTTTTACCTAGTTTTGGGTTTATAAAGGAATTTCATAAGTTTAGTATTTTTGGTGGAATCCATAGAGGATACACTTCACCATCAAGTGGTTCAATTAAAGCAAGTAATGTTGTCTATGATTCTGGTCTTGATTTAAAACCTGAAAAAAGTTGGAATAAAGAGATTGGAGTTAGAACATTAAATCCTACCAATGAAACAAACTTGGAGTTCTCCATTTTTCATTTAGATATTCAAGATATGGTAGCTGCAGGAAGAGGTGGTAAGGATTTTGGTAATTTTCAAAATCATGGAAAGATTCAAACTTGGGGAACAGAAACCAATTTGTTTTTCAACCTTGATAAATATCTTTTATTTCTTCCTGATGTTAATTTAACCCATTCATATCTAAGAACAAAAACTGTAGAGGTTGTTACAAACGAATATAGTTTTATGCCAAGTTCAACACCAGATACACTTGTTGGTAATAGCTTGCCATATAGCCCTGAACATACTTTTAATATTGGATTAGAAAAAACAATATTCACTAATCTAACAGTTAGATATGATTTTAAATATGTTGGTAAAGTATATACAGAGCTACATAATATTGGTTTATTAGATGTTTATCCAGATTCATATGGTCAAACTGTCGGATTTGGGAAAATTGGTATAGATGGGGCAATTCCATCTTATAATACTTCAAATATTAGTATTGGTCTAAAATTATCAAACAAGATAGATCTTAACATTATTGCAAAAAATATTTTTGATAATATATATATAGGCTNTCGTTTGCATTCGAACCCTGGNCAGCGTGAAGCAAATATAAGCTCAGGGATAATACCGGGTCCTAGGAGACAAATTAATCTAAATCTTAAATATCAATTTTAACATATAAAGTAAAGGAAATAAAATGAACAAAATCATAATAACAAAAGTAGCTATTTTGGTTTTTGCTATGGTAGCCTTTCAAGGCTGTAGCGAAGATAAAAAAACAGATACTCCAGTAACACCTGATGAAGTAGTTGCTCCAACATCATATGCTTTTCAAAGTCAGTTTGATAATACACAAAGTAGTGTGAGCTATAATGGGCAAGTAGTTAGAAATCTCCTTATTAGAGATATTAAAGGTCTTGCTGCAACTTCAGGCACTACATCAGCTCAATTAGTAGAGTATTTAGATAATAGTAATGCAACTGCTACTATTACATCTCAATCATATACTGCTGATCAAACNACTTATCATGAAATAGGGAATTCTGGTAAAAATCTAAGAGGTAAGTTGTCTACAGAGCAGGTGATAGGCTTCAACCAAACTCCTGAACAGCTAATGCTTGCATGGTTTGCTGAAGTTGAGGCTGGTGGATCCGAAAATACAGATGGAGTTAAATTGGATCAGATGATAGCTAAAGGTCTNCTAGGTGCAGTATCATATTATGGTGCATGTGGTTATTTAGGNACNATAGATGATGATGCCACAACTCAATCAGGTGATAATATGTATAGTGAGATGGAACATCATTGGGATGAATCTTTTGGATATTTTGGAGCTGCGAGAGATTATGGTACTCAAACAATTGCTGAAAGAAAAACAAATAAAGATTCTGATGCAAGTGGTACTATAGATTATACATCTGAAGCAAATTTTGATTGGGCAGCATATGCAGCAAAAAGAGATGATTGTACTGGATGTGATACTGGTGGATTTGGAGATGCTATCTTTAATGCATATGTGCAAGGTCGTCACTTAATAACAACAGGTGGATCTTTGGCAGATATTAGTGTTGAAAGAACAAAGATATCTAATAATTGGGAAAAAGTAATTGCAGCTAATATAGTGCATTATGCCAATTCAGTTACATCAGATATTGATGCTAATTCTTCAGATTTAAATAAACATTGGTCAGAGATGAGAGCATTTGGAATGGCANTACAGTTCAATGAGTTATCTGATAATATAATTAGCTCTACAGATTTAACTAGTATTGTTACAAGTATGGGTAATGTTCCTCCAGCAGCTAATGAGCAAGAGGCATACAAAACAACTCTTGCAAGCATTAAAGCAACATTAGGAACAGTATATATGTTTACAGATGCTGATTTAGCTAATTTCTAGTTATATTCATATAGTAATGATAATTAAATGCTCACTAAATTATTAGTGGGCATTTAATTTCTTATGTATTATATATTATTTTTNTTATGNATNNCTTCTAGNTTATTNACTTCNATATTNTTNATTGAGGANATTGATAGNNTNCGTTTTGCNTTAAGTGTNGTTGANAAATANAGTNTNNCTGATTTTCANCCNCACTTTCCNGGNTATCCNATATTTTGTTTTTTAGCGAATTTNCTGTATAGTATTACGAATAGTTTAGGTTTTTCATATTCTATAATTGGTGGCCTATCAACTTTTACTATCATATATTACTCCATAAAAATTTTAAATTTCAAATATTCTTCAAAAGAATCATTAATTGTATCCTTTTTAATATTTTTTAATCCAATGATATGGATTATGGGCAATAGATATATGCCTGATTTAATGGGATTAGCTATTTTAATTGCATCATTTTATTACATTGTATGCTCATCTGAAAAATTTGATAATNCTATTGGATTGATTTTAGTTGGTATTTTAGCTGGCGTAAGGCTATCATTCTTGCCTATGATATTTATTCCTTTATTTTTATTATTAATGAAAAATAAAAAATATATTCAGATTCTGTCATATTTATTGATAGGGATATTAATTTGGCTAATACCTTTACTTTTTATTGAATCTCCTATTTCAATTTACCATGTGGCTTATAAGCATACAATAGGTCATTTCATGGATTATGGTGGCACCATATTAACTGATAGCAATATTATAGATAGATTTATTCATTTAATAAATACTATTTATGCAGATGGGCTTGGTGGATATCTATTTGGGCGATCCATNTNTACAATTATAGTTACAGTTTTTATATGCTTAATATTTTCAAGTTATATCTACTATCATAGAGAAATAAAATTAGATTATAATTTTAAATTATTGCTGATGTCAGCACTTCTTTATTTAGTTTGGGCTTTCTTTTTTCAAAATATAGTTTTCAAAAGTAGGCATGTGCTTCCACTAGTCTATACATTGGTGCTATCAATTGCTTGGTTAAGTAGTTATAAAAAAAACAACTATTTAATTCCGCTTATGATTTTACCTCTATCAGTTGTCACATTAAATCTTGCTAAAGCTCATGTAGGTGGAACAGCCATATCTATTTTAAAGGATAACCTTACCAATAAAAAGTTAGATTATGTTATTAGTAACCCATTAGTTAATTTTTATCTTAAGTCTCATGATATCAAGGCTAAATTTGTAAATATGGAAGTTGATGCAAACCAATTTGAAATTGATCATCTTCCTGCTGANTCNAATATTTTAATTGTTGGTGATTATTCTCATATAATAGATAGTGCTTATAATTTAAAATTAGATACNGTTTANTATCANAATCCATANATNAATAGAATGTGGTCATCTCTACCTATTTACAGTTTACATGGAAATTGATAAAAAAATAACTATTTTAGGAGCAGGTCCAGCAGGTCTTGGGGTTGCATATTTTTGCGAAAAAGCAACTATTGATTATCAATTATTTGAAATGAATTCATATGTTGGGGGAAACTGTACTACTTTCAATATTGATGATTTTTTNTTTGATTCTGGTGCACATAGATTTCATGATAAAAATAAAGACGTAACTAATCTAGTTAAAAGTATTATGGGTAGTGATTTAAGAAGAATTAATGTTCCTAGTCAAATATTTATAAGAAATCAATTTATAGATTTCCCTTTGTCNCCTATTAGTTTGATTAAATTTATGGGACTATTTAGCTTTATCAAAGAATCAATTAAATTGGCTTTTATTAAAATAAAATATTTAAATAAGCCTATTGATAATTTTAAAGATTTTTCGATATCTAAATATGGTGAATCTATATCAGAATTNTTTTTGCTTGGTTATAGTGAGAAATTATGGGGTNAGAAATCAAATCAACTTTCTATTGACATTGCAGGTAAAAGGCTTAATGGNTTNAATGTTATTTCTTTTATNCTTGAATTATTTAATTTTAAAAATTTAAAAGTTCGGCATCTTGATGGTAGTTTTTATTATCCAGAATATGGCATTGGGTCTTTATTCGAATCAATTTATGCTCATTGCAATAAAGAAAGCATACATTTAGATAAAAAAGTAACTAAAATTTATCATGCTNATGGTAAAATTAATTCCGTAGAATTAAATTCTAATCAAATATATAAAGTTGATAGNTTAGTCAGTTCTTTACCTTTAGATTTATTTATTAAATTGCTTGATCCTGTTCCGCCTNACAATGTTGTTGAATCAGCTAAATCTATTAAATACAGAAATATGATTTTAGTAATTTTTATGATAGATAAAGAAAAAATAAATGACAATGGTTCAATGTATTTCCCATCAGATGATTTTATTTTTACTAGAATATATGAACCAAGGAATAGGTCAGCTAAGATGTCGCCTNTTNGCAAAACCTCATTAGTGGTGGAAGTNCCATGTGACAAAAATGATTTAATATGGATAAATTCTAAAGATNAAGATATAATTAAGAATATAAAAAATCAATTGATTGCATTGAATTTTTTTAAAGATATTGAATTGTTGCAAGCTAAAGTAATCAAGCTTTATAATGCATATCCAGTATTAGATAAAGCATACACCTTGAAGATTGATCCAATCATTAACTATTTAGATTCATTTGAAAATCTTTCAATTAATGGAAGAAATGGTAAATATAAATATACACATATTCATGATCATTTGCATGATAGTATGGAAATTGTTAATAGTTTTAAATAATGAAGTAATCATAAAATTATAATGGAAAAAATATTAGTTACAGGAGCAGCAGGCTTCATAGGGTCACATTTATGTGAATCTTTAATACAAGATGGTAATGAAGTATTAGGTCTAGATAATTTATGTGGTCAAAAACAGTTGCATATTAAAAAATATCGATTGAGTAATTTAGTGAAACTATATTCATTGAGTTTTAAGGAGGTTGATATTTGTAATATTGCCTGTTTAGATAAAGTCTTTGATGAATTTAGGCCTAATAAAGTTATTCATCTAGCTGCAAAAGCTGGTATCAGGTCTAGTTATGAAAATAATCTTAAATTTATCAATTCAAATATTGTTGGTTTTGCAAATATAATTGATTTATCTGCTAAGCATAATGTTGAAGGTTTTATTTATGCGTCAAGTTCATCTGTATATGGAGATAACAAGAAAATGCCCTTTTCTACTGAAGATTGTATTGTTAATCCACTTTCAGTATATGCTGCTACAAAAATTTCTAATGAAATGATTGCAAAGTCTTATAGTAATATGTATGAATTGAATACTACTGGATTAAGGTTTTTTAATGTCTATGGTCCAAAAGGAAGGCCTGATATGGCATATTATATTTTTACTGATAAGATTTATAATAATGTGCCTATTTTTCTACATAATTTTGGCAATATGGATAGAGATTTAACCTATATTGACGATATTATTAATGGTATTAAATTGTCTATATCAAAGAATTATCAATGCGAAGTGTTCAATTTAGGTAATGGTAAAAGTGAGAATCTCCAAACAATGGTTAAATTAATTGAAAAAATGTTAAACAAAAAAGCAATTATTAAGTTGTGTGATAAGGATGATTGCGAGATGATCAGAACGTGTTCTGATATTGATAAAACTAAAAGACTATTAGGATATAAGCCAGAGATTGATATTGAATTAGGGATGAAAAGGTTTATTGAATGGTATAAGAATTATAATTTGAAAGTATTTACTAACTAAATGGGTATTCATGTATGAATAGTATTAAAATAGCAATAATATTACTAATATTACCGATATTGTTAACAGATTGTAGTGATAACAACGATTACGTAATTAATCCAACAAGCGATTCACCTAATGAAGGTTT
>PBEX01000037.1 GCA_002718515.1 Phycisphaerae bacterium | reverse complement strand
AGCCGTAGGGGAACCTGCGGCTGGATCACCTCCTTTCTAAGGGATATCCTTAGACTCGGACCGTAGAGAGATCTGCACCGAGTTGTCAGCACACCCTCGTATTGAATTTATTCAATGTATCGGTACAGCAATGTGCCGGATCGGCCTCCCAACTGTTCATGTCTCAAAGAGATTTTGTTTCTTAGAGACAAACGACACTGTGTCTAATGATACATAAGAGAAGGAAACGCCTTCATCGTAAGATGAAGGCGTTTTTTTGTTTCCCCTCTTTCGCATACACTGCAATCATGCTTACATCGTTTACCCTCATTGCTTCATGTATTGCCCAGCAACCAAACATCGTTCTCTTTATCGCTGATGATTTGGGTTGGCAAGATACGTCCGTCCCGTTTCACTCAGAAGTAACGCCGCTTAACAAGAGGTATCACACGCCTTCATGGGAGCGTCTCGCAAAGCAAGGCACAAAATATACTAACGCATATGCCTCAGGACCAGTCTGCTCACCGACCCGCACAAGTTTGATGACAGGCAAAGCTCCAGCACGCTCGAACATTACCTATTGGACGCTTTACAAAGAGAAAGATACATCGAGGCCACACCCACGACTGTCTCCACCGAATTGGGACAAGGATGCGCTTCAACCGGGNGATGTAACACTCCCTTCGCTGTTGCAGGATGCTGGTTACCACACCATTCATGTTGGGAAAGCGCACCTCGGTGCAGTTGATTCACCAGGAGGTGATCCAACCGAACTTGGATTTGATGTGAATGTCGCTGGGCATGGTGCAGGCGGTCCAGGAAGTTTTTATGGCAAGCACCGCTTCATGGCAACTCGCGAAAAAATGGACTTCAACAATAAACAAGTTTGGGATGTGCCCGGTTTAGAAAAGTACCACGATGTAGATATTTATCTTACTGAAGCGCTCACGATAGAAGCGTGTCACGAACTCGAAAAGGCAACAAAAACAGGCAAGCCATTTTTTCTGCACTGCGCGCCGTATGCAGTGCATACTCCAATCATGCCAAACGATACATATATAGATAAGTATCAAGACCTNCANCCNANAGAAGCNGCNTACGCAACCATGATTGAAAGCGCAGATGCAATGCTTGGGGCATTGCTAGATAAANTTGAAGCGCTTGGAATTACAGAAAACACGATTGTTATCTTTACTTCTGACAACGGTGGACTTTCTGCGGCTGGAAGAGGCGGAACAAAACACACGCATAANGCGCCNCTTCGTAGTGGGAAGGGGTCTTGCTACGAAGGTGGAGTTCGCGTNCCACTGATTGTGAAAGATTTAACGGGCAATCAGCAAGTGAGAGACGACTACACCATCTCGCATGATTTGTTTCCGACGATTCTTAACTTTGCTGGNGCGGNNGTNCCAGAGNANCACATCATCGATGGCATTCNCCTTGATGAACTNTATGACGACCGCGTNATTGGTTGGCATCAGCCACATCAATGGGGTGCAAGNGGTCCGGGCATTGAGCCGTACACCGCTATAAGGCANGGCGACTGGAAACTCATTTACTTTCATGATGGNGAGCGTTTTGAGTTGTACAACTTGAAGCAAGATATTGGAGAAACGAATAATGTCGCAAAGCACTATCCGCAAGTCCTCAGCGAGATGCGGAACACGCTTTTAAATTGGGCAATTCATTGCGATGCCCAACCATCAATCGTGACCGAAACAGGGGAGAAGGTCCCTTGGNACGAGTGAATTCGGCGATTTTGATTGGTTTTTTGGCGTTCTAGCAGTACACTAGTACGCAGAGACCATGCTTAGACAANNGATGACATTTATTGCCGCAGTCGTTGCGGTTTGTGGAGTAAGTACGCAGGCGTTTTCTCAAATTCGCGTCATGTGTTACAACACCGCGCAGTTCAATGGTGAACCCGATGCGATGGCNCAAGTGCTCGCGAAGGCGTCGCAAGACGATAGCCATGGATTTGCAACTCCAGTTTCGATTTTTCTCTTTCAAGAAGTCGATGAAGAAGAACTTAGTATCTTAGAAAAGGTCGTCGGTCCNGANTACACNCGCGCAACCTTTACGGACCAAAANGACAGTTCGTGGGGTGGCGCTCAAGCGATGTTTTATCTATCGACGCAGTTTGTCGAGCACACGCCATCGCATCGTGANATCTACACCTATGCAAGTCGCCATGCAGACAGATGGGGACTCGATGTCATTGGTTATAACGAGCGNTTGTATGTATACAGCATGCACTTGAAGGCCTCGACGGGTTCAGCAAATCAAGAAACGAGGCGAGCTGGCGCAGAGAATGTGCGTGATGACATCATGACACTTCCAAGTGACGCAAAGTTTATTGTCGCAGGGGATATGAATTTCTATACGCCGACTGAACCGGGATATCAGTGGTTTATTGCCGAAGGCGCCGGGCAAGTGTTTGACCCNCTAGGCAATGGCGCATGGAGTTCAGGAACACATGCAATCAAACATACGCAGTCTCCACTTGNAACGCAAAATGGTGGACTGATNGGCGGCGGTTTAGACGATCGTTTTGATTTTCANTTTGTTTCTGAATCGCTCATCGATGGTGGCGGCTTCGACATCATNGAAGGGACGTATCGAAGTTTTGGTAATGATGGACAACATTACAACGATGCCATCAATGACGGCAATAATTTTTACTTTCCTGGTGATACGCAACGAGGGAATGCGCTCGCAGATGATCTTATCGAAGCATCTGANCACATCCCTGTGATTGTGGATTACATGGTGCCAGCGAANATGGATTGGTTCGTTGCNGGTGGTGGTCGCGTGCTTGTNGATGCAGACGCATCGCTTGTTATTGATATCGCAAATGTTGCGCCGGNCACAGTNAGNGNNGGCGCAGATACGCTTGATGTTACAGTCAATGTCAGTGGCGATTTGCAACTNGATGCNGANTTGAACGTCGAAGCACTATTGCCAGAGNCAATTGAAGTGCCGATTGATACCGCTATGCCGCATCAGTGGAACGCGTCAATTGAGTTATCGCCGAGTTCAATGGATATGGACACAACGCCAGTAGTGTCAAAATTGAATGGTACAGTGTTGAGTCATGCGAATCCATCATTTGCATTTAANCAAGACATCGATTGGTTTGTGCATGAAGTTACGTTTGATAAAAATACGGGTGTTCAATCGTTTAATGTGTGGCTCTTTAACTATGGTTTTAATGCGGCGCAGTCGCTACTAGAGATTGATAACGTCACAACGCCNGANCCNCCAATCATGTTTGAAGGATTGTCGACGGATGTGGTGGGTTCGATTCCTGTATTGATGGCATTTCACATCAACACGGATGAAGTTGATGNCGGANCCTATGAACAGATGCTTCCGATCTCAGTGAGTGATGAAGATTTGCCTGGTGAAGCATCAACGATTTCAATGCTCACAGTTCGGGTTCATGTTGAAGATGAAGATGGTTGCCCAGCTGANTTGGCTGGTGAAAATGGCATCGTTGATGTCAACGATTTACTCTTTCTGATTGGTGCTTGGGGAGCAAGNGATTCGNCTGCNGACATCACGGGNCCNGACGGAATGCCCGATGGAACAGTCAATATCGCTGATTTGCTTGAACTCATCGCAANTTGGGGTCCGTGCAACTAACTTTTCGAGGCAAGATTGCCTATTTTCTCTTGCTTCTTCNTGTTTTTCCTTTATTCTCAGGATTGGTAGAGACACGAAATTTCACATATGGAGAGNNNTATGAAATTNNCACATGTAAGTGGGNTGGGAATCGGANTAATTGCAGCAAGCATNTTGCCAAGTGCTTCNGCAGATTTACTTATTACGGCAGCATATGACGGCCCACTTTCAGGTGGNACNCCTAAAGGCATTGAACTCTATGTAGAGAATGACATTGCNGACTTGTCTGCATATGGCATTGGTTCTGCAAACAATGGTGGCGGTAGTGATGGTGAAGAGTTTACATTCCCTGCCNTGGGTGCAACTGCTGGTTCATTCATTTATGTNACGACGAATGACACNGCGTTTACAAAATACTATGGCTTCGCACCTGATTTTGTTTCAAGTTCGATGGGAATCAATGGTGATGATGCCATTGAACTGTTCCATGCNGGAAGTGTGATTGATGTNTTTGGTGATATCAACACTGATGGAAATGGAACGCCATGGGAATATCTTGATGGTTGGGCNTACCGTGTTGACGGGACGCCTGCAAATGGCGGCGTTTGGGATGATGCCTCTTTTACTTACAGTGGCGCAAACGCTGTTGATGGGTGTTCAACAAACGACTCATGTTCAAGTGTGATGCCGATTGGGTCATATGGAAGTGGTGGTGGCGGCGGTAATGTCGTGATCATTGAACAATTGGGCTACGAATTCTCCCCAGCAATTGCTGAAGTNAACATCGGTGACACAGTACGCTGGATTTGGGGNGGTGGTAACCATTCAGTGGTTGACTCAAACCCTGGAACATGCGANTCCGTNGGNGCNTGGTTNTANTCNGACNTAGANTTTGATACNCAAATNGTTGAATGGGTTGTCCCAGAGGATGCGCCTGAAAGCATTTATTACATTTGCGATATNGGATTCCACTGTAACGGTGGNATGGTTGCTGAGTTNCTTATTCTTGATGCTGGCGGTGTCGACAGTGACGGTGACGGTTGGGACGATGATGTCGACAACTGCCCAGATGTCGCAAACCCAGACCAAGCAGACTGTAACGGCAACGGTATCGGTGATGCTTGTGAAGCGTATGATGACTGTAACGGAAACGGCGTTCCAGATGAATGTGATATCGCNAATGGCGACGCTGATGACTGTAACGAAAACGGAGTTCCAGACATTTGCGATTACAAGAATGGTGATTTGCACGATGACAATGGCAATGGTTATCCAGATGAATGCGAAACCCCGACGCCAGCAATTCAATTNCAAGAAATCAGAATTGATCAACCAAGTGCTGATGATGATGAGTACTTTGAAATTCGCGGCGATGGTGGTCAATCACTCGCAGGTGTTTGGTACCTCGTCATTGGCGACGGCTCAGGCGGAAGTGGNGTCATCGAATGTGCAATCGATTTGTCAGATATGACNATTCCAGCAACTGGAACGCTTCTCGTTGCTGAAGATGAAGACACCTTCGGCGTCCTCGCTGACTACGTTTTGCCAGGGGCACTTAACTTTGAGAATAGTGATAACGTCACGCACGTACTTGTGATGAACTTCTATGGTGAAATTGGTGACGACATNGATTCAGATGATGATGGAAATGTTGATTATGCACCATGGCAAAACACTGTAGACGGTGTTCGCATCATTGAAGATCCAACTGGTGGCGATCTCACCTACCTCATGGATGAGNAAGTCGGNCCAACTGATGATGGTTATGTNCCAGCGCATGTCTATCGATACACTTCAGCGTGTGGCCACTTCGCAATTGGNGAATNNGATCCNGANGATCCAGACGCAGTTGATACGCCNGGNACNGAAAATCCAGCGTGTCCAAGTGATTGTNATGGTGACGTCAATGGNGATGATGTGGTCAACGTCAACGACCTACTTTTAGTCATCGCCGGTTGGGGCGGTAGCGACCCAGCACTAGACATTGATGGCGACGGCGTCGTCGCAGTCAATGACATACTCGTACTTATTGGTGCGTGGGGACCTTGCTAAGCAAGGGCTCTGGGGAATTCAGAGAGAGGAGAGTTCCTCACGCTCAATTGCGGCCCGCCTCACGGCGGGTCGCTTTTTTGATTGGCATTNTTTCACTTAGTAGAGCGGCATTCGGAATCCACTTNCTTCCTGACGCTGCGTCACGCTCCAGCTATGTCAAGGGTCTGTCCNCGGGACANACCCCGAGAACGATTTGGGCGTTTTCTTTTTGAATCCAGCCAGTTTGGCCGTTTGGAAGTTGGATGCGAATCCACTCGGTACGCTCATTGACGATTTCAAATTCTTGTCCCTCAATGAGTGGTTTCTCTAACAGCAGGGGAGAACCCGATTGGTGATTTGTGTANACCAATGCCTCTTCAGTCACGATGACNCCAAATGTATGTTGTTGATGTTTGAAATCGAAATACACGCTTGAAAACAATGCACAACTTGCNATCGCAGATGCGATCGCAANAGATTTGTATGCAATGACATGTGTGAATTGTCTAACAANCAAGACTGTCCAAAGCGTAANCCAGCAGACTAGGCCAAGCCAAACTTTTGNAGCNGTAGAAAGCCCGCGATGCCANAACGCTAGTTGTTCAATGAGCGAAGTCGTGGATTTTGATTGAACGCTATCCCCACTCAGCGATCGAGCGTGCGCAAGATTTGCTTTTAATCGAGCGTCTGTTGGAATGTACCGCTCAGCAGANCGGTAAGCCGCAATCGCTTCGCCAACTTCTCCACATTGTAGATACGCATTGCCTTGGTTGAACCACAGTTTTCCATTCTCGATACCTGCATCTGTGAGCAATCTAAACTTGTCTGCGGCTTTCTTAAACGACTTCTTTGCTGAGAATTGATCTGTTTGTTGCTTTGCAACGCCGAGTTGATAGGCGCTCTGNGCTTCATCTAACAAAGCTNTTTGTTGAGCATCTGTGAGATGNGTTCCAAGAANTGCGATGAGCACTAAGAGGATATTCATGAGAGCGCTCCTATGAACTGTTGGACTTCGCGAACGAGCGTTTNATCTGGTTTTCCGCCGTAATGAGATTCGTCACATCGATTCACAAGTGTATCAATGTCAGTTTTATGGCCATCATAGTCATNCCANTGGTGNTGAAGTANCCGNAGTGNTTTTGACAANTCGGATGCTTGTTCAGGGATAGGAAGNGTCTGAATGTTTGCGACATTTTTCTTCACTTGCTTCGTTAACGAACGTTGCTGNGCCTTTGGTGATGATTGCTTTTGAATAAAGCACCTAAAACCAAAGATGANGAGGAAGAATGCAGGGGGAATTGAAAGCAGTAAAACGACTGAGCGTACTGAGAANGCTCTATCACTGACAAGTAAACTTGGACCGGNGTAGTTTGCGAGTATGCCGCCTTCAACTTCCGTGTACTGCTTGCCATTTTCAGAAGGCTCGTTGCCTGGAGAAAATCCGTCTAAATCTTCAGCAGAAATAGTAGCAGTTTCATTGACATGTATTGGGATGGGCTTGGTCCAAGAGGTCTCGTANGAATCCGTATCCGGATTGAAACTTGAAAACGGTAGTGCNGGAATCTCNAATTGGCCATGTCGNTTNGGTCGAATCGTCTGCGTAAATGTCTTCGTTCGAGCTTCTACTTTGCCTGCCGGTTTTTCAGANCCGACTCTGAAATGCTCNGTGAGTGCTTCAACCTCGNTAATGTCTGGTGCAGAGAGGTAGTCAAGATTAACCGGACCCTGCGTCAAGTCAGTCACACGCATCGTGAGTGTAATCGGTTCACCAACATTGACATACGTTTTGTCTGCAACAACTCTGAAGTCAAATGAGCCNACAGCACCGCTATACCAAAGGGGTTGCCCCGCACTTGGGGGAGATAACACTTCNATGGTTGGCATTTGGCTTGTAGCGCTGATGAGTTGGGACTGGCTGATTTGTAGCGTGTCGCNACCAAAAAAACCAAATCCTCGTGTTCGCTCAAGTGCAATTGGATAGTCCATCAGTATGTGNATTGGTTGCAACTCGACTGATCCAATGGTTTCAGGCCACGTTGTTGCAGATGCTTGGAAGACTAAAAANGTAACTTCTTTGCCAGCGTCATTCNNGCCGCGTTGTTCAAACACTTGTACGCGACCATTNGCAAGGGCATCTGCAAATACGCCAAGTGAACTGTCTGCGCGTATGAATGAGAACATATCGCGCGGCTCAAGCGTGACACCAAGTTCGTTATCAGTAAACTGTTCAACAAAGATATTGAGTTTTACATCAATTGGTTGACCGAGATATACATCCGTTTGGGTCCCTGTAACGGTTACCTTTAGTGAGCCACCAGTGGGTGGTTCAGTGACTTGTATCGTTTTTGNTTGAGATTGAAATGCTTTGCCGCCAGCTCTAAATGTAAGCGGGGGAATCGTCAGTTCACCAGTTTCTTCAGGCGTAAGCAAGAACGTCACTGCAACAGTTGAAGTTGAAGTGACTTTTCCATTCCGAATGATAGTTTGACTCGAAGTTTGTTTGTTTGGAAGTTTACGAATCGAAAAACCCTTGAGCTCGGGTAGTGTCGGTTCACCATCTGGTTCGATATTTTCAAACACAACAATGAACTGCATTGGCACGCCGACATACCCGTGGTCATTGGGCATTTGCACAGAGACATGTTGCGCCATAAGCGATGAAGTCATGCTCAAAACAAAAGCAGCGATGATTGTTGTGAAAAATCTCATGCCTTTACCAATCCTTTGTGACGGGTTTTCTATTTTTCGCTTTTCTTGCAGCGATTGCTTGCCGTCGTTCCTTTTCTTTATCACGAATGAGTTGCAGAAGCCGATTTGTTTCATCCTTCGAAAGTCGGTTGCCTTCCTTTTTGACTTGGCCCTCACGCGCTTCGCCTTCCTGAAGTTCCTCTTGAGGTTCAGCAGTTTCTAACTCGCCATCTTGAAGTTGTTGTTCTTGCTCTTGCTCGCTGCCTTCTTGTTGCTGCGATTGCTCTTTCTGCTCTTGTTCATCATCGCCATCATTAGCATTTTGTTGGTCAGATTGTTGTTCATCTGACTCACCTTCTTTGTCACTTGATTCATTCTGTTCGTTTGACTGTTGGTCACTTTCTTCTGACTCAGAATCTTGTTGTTGTCCATCTTCATTGGACTGGTTTTGTTGCTCGCCTTGTTCTGATTTCTGGTCGTCTTGTTCTTGGTTGTCTCGACCATCTTGTTGTTCTTGCTCTTGGCCAGAAGAATCTTGTTCTTCTTGTTCTTGCTCTTGGTTATTGGCGTCTTCTTGCCGTTGTTGTTCTTGTTGCTGTTCCATCTGCTCTTGCATTTGTTCTAACTGCTTCAAGAGATGCCACGCAATCTCCCCATTTGTGCGTGCGTCGATATCGCTCGAATCTTGCTGAATTGCATCTCGATAGTGATTGAGGGATTGCTTTATGTGCGACTTTGCATCTTCGATTGCTTGAATTGATTCGCTCGAAACTTCGCTCGTGCCTTCAAGACCTTGCATTGTCTCTTGGAACAGCGCGTTGCCATAATTGTAAGCACTGTATGCTCGCAATTCGTTATCTGTGGCACGGTTCATTGCCTCGTCAAATGCGCTACGTGCTAATTCAAAGGAAGATTGCTCATACAGTGCAACACCTTTGTCGTAGTACAACTCAGCAGAAGGCTGATCTTCAATCAACTCATCTAAAACAGGAATAAGGTCCGCCCACTGCTCATCAATGAACAACTCATCTGCTTGCATGCGCAAGTCAGTTGATTGCATTAAAACGAGAAGTGGCAAGAGTAGGAGATTCATGCTTGATTGAACTCCTGATACGAATGGGAGTGACGGATGTTCTTCGCTTGAGTCGTTAGCAGTAACCAACAGAGCAAGCAAACGACACCAGGGATAGCGAACCACTGGAAGCGAGGGATGTATTGTTCTAACTTAACTGAATCGAAACTTTTGCCAGCATCTGTTGCAATTCGTTTTGAATAAATGGACGCAAGGTCTAGGTTTGCAGTTCCAGCAGGGATGAAGACGCCGTTTCCAGCTGTTGCAACATCTTTCAATTCACTTGGATTCATTTTTGTCCAGACATCNTTACCTTCAAACTGAACATAGGATGGTCGTCCNTAGAGCGTAGTTGGAATCCTTGCACCAGTCTCAACATCGCCGATGCCAACGGTATAAACCGCGATGCCTTTCGCAGCAGCATCTGACGCAGCGTCGATTGGNAAACTTCCCATGTCTTCACCATCTGTNAGCACGATGATTGCTTTGTGTTCAGGCACATCATCAGTGAAACTGTCGATTGCAAGTCGTATGCCATCGCCAATCATCGTGCCGCCTCGATTCACAGANCGAGGCGATACATCATCGAGTGATAGTTTCATTGAACTNTAGTCGAGCGTTAATGGCACAGTCAGGGCAGCATCTCCAGAGACTGTAATGAGACCTGCGCGGTCGCTACCCATCACATCAAGNACNTCGCTGATTGCAGTCACTGCACTTGATAANCGACTTGGCCTCACATCTTCAGCAAGCATTGAACGTGAAACATCAAGAACAAANAACGTGTCGATGCCAGTTTGTTCAACNTCTTTGTATTTTGTACCCCATCGAGGATCAATGAGTGAAAGTGTNGTGAGAATCAAGACTGAAGCAATCAGTGCACNNTTNATGATTCGTCGTTCACNTGAACTAGACGCAGTCAAACGAGAAACAAGTTTCGGNGAAACAAACCGGCTCAAGAGCGCTTTGCGATGNGTGATGCCNAANATGANGATNGCGACGAGTCCAAGTGAAANCCAAAGCCACNNGCTCATTGATGGATTGTTAAATTGCATACCCATCAATCAAGCACCTTATATACAGTTTGTGAAAGGAAGATGCTCGACATGATGCATATNAGCGCTATCAATAGAAGCGGTGGAATCGTCATGCCNGCAAAAACAGTTGGTTGTACTGCCATGTCAACATGATTGACGTAAGTACGNTGTGTGATTTCACTGCGTTCCATCTCATCAATTGCTTCATAAATGTCNTGAAGCGATTCTGTNTCTGTCGCTCGGAAGTACTTGCCTTNTGTAATNTNTGCAATTGATTGNAGNGTTTCTTCGTCGATGACAACNGGCTGATTTCGCATGACTGTTCTTCCGAAGAGATCTTGCGAGGGGAATGGTGCCCAGCCATTTGTGCCTGCGCCGATTGTGTATACAGTGATATCCATNGCNGCNGCCATGTCTGCTGCTGTTAATGGGTCGATGTCACCTTGATTGTTTTCGCCATCAGTGAGCAAGATGATGACCTTGGATTGGATCGACTTGCCGGATTCAGATTCGACTTTCTCATTCAGTGANGACAAGCGTTCAACTGCAAGTGCAAGAGCGTCACCAATTGCCGTACCATCTTCACTTCGTTCATTGACGATGTTGATACTAGAAAGTACATCNGAAACGAGATAAGAGTGGTCGAATGTCATTGGGCAGTTGCTGTCAGCAAATCCGGCGAAGGTGACCAGTCCGATGAGGTCTCCACTTCGACCATCAAGTGAGCCCATGCCTTCGATGAATTCGCCTGCAACTTTTTTCACCGCAGTTAGCCTGTCGACTTGCGTGCCGTCAATTGTAAAATCGTGAGCGTTCATACTTGATGAACGGTCAATAACCATTTCGATCGCAACGCCATCAGCGTGTTGTTGCGTGCGTTCAAACACCTTTTGGGGTCGTGCGATGCAAACGATAAGCACCGAAAGCCCAAGTAGTGCGAACAATGGTGGTATCCAAAGTGTTCTCGTTCGAATTGTCTTGGGAAGCAAGTTCAAATCGACTGCGGTGCTGTAAAGAATACCGCTGCGCTTCTTCTTCATGATGAGTCGAATCGCAATGATTGGCACAAGCACAAGTAGCCAGAGAAACCAAATCGATGGTGATTGGAACGTCATGCGGCCTNCTCCAGTGATTCAGTATCATTTGTGTGTCGCACAAATGCGATTGCTTCTTTTAACGCATCTTCTTTTGCCTCTTCGCTTGGGATATGCTTCGCAAACTTCACAAGATCTGCTGCAGTTAAAAATGAAGCGAGCGCACGCCGGTCAACTTGTTCGAAGAGAGGGTGTTGTTTAACTTGATTAAGAAACTCTCTTGTCGTTTGACGTTGGGCATAGATGTGGAAGCGACGTTCGATATACCTTCGCACAATCTTGCTGAGTTCAGTGTAAAACGGATGAAACTCAAGTGACTGGGCTTGTAAAGATTCAAATGAGAGCATTGCCTCTTCATACGGGGCAATGATTGCATGTGTTTGTCTTNGTTTGAAAATNAAGTAAAGCAACACAGTTAACAAGAGTGNCCCAATGCTAACAATAGTTATTGTCATCCAATGTTGCGTTGTTGATAAATTGCGGTAGCCCTTGATGTCTTCAAGTGTTGCTTCTTGGATGTTTCCATCTACAGTACTTTGCATTTTGACTTCAATTGGGTCAATCATGATGACGCCAGAGTCGCCTTTCGAATTGCTCCACTCTAAAGGTGGAAGTGATACTTGGGTCGCGGACGCATCAAAGGTGTCTAAAGCGTAACGCCATTGCCACACTCTATCTTCGCCATCTGGGATGTCTAAAAATGCTTGAGCATCTATGATTTGGAAGGGGTCAAATGAATGGCTTGCGTTCTGGGTGATGGTTGTCCCATGAGGTGCTTTTACTTCGATTGAGACGTTGATTGTGTCTCCGACTAACATGTCATAGGCATCGCGATTCACAGTGACTTGAATAGCACCATGTTGCGTCACGATTGGCTTTGCATGCAACGAAGTTGTAGCCAATACGAGCGTTGCAATGGAAACCAAAAGCCACTTCATGCTCGCCTCCTTGCTTCACGGTGCTTGAAAAAGTTGCCGAGCGCATTGGCAAACGGCTCGCCTGTTTCTACCTTTAGCAAGTCAACCTTGCACCTTCGAATAGTTTGTTCAATTGCGATTTGTCGTTCTTGGGCGAGTTGTTTCCAAACTTTGCGAACTTTTTGACTCGAAGTATCAATCGTTTGAGTCGTTCCGGTTTCAGGATCGACAATTCGCATCATCCCAACTTTTGGCAACTCTAACTCAGCACAATCATTTGTTTGGACTGCAATGACATCGTGGCGACGATTCGCGATCTGGAGTGGCAGTTGCCAGCCATGATCTTGCATGTCAGAGATGAGAAATGCAATGGAACGTTTCTTTTGCACTTTGTTGAGAAAATCTAGTGCTGCGCTGATATCAGTTTTCTTGCTTTTTGGTTCAACTGTTAACAACTCACGAATGACTCTAAGAACGTGTTTTGTTCCCTTTCGGGGAGGGATGTACGCTTCTACTTGATCGGAAAAACAAATTAGCCCGACCTTGTCGTTGTTTCGTATGGCTGAAATCGCTAGTGTTGCGCACACTTCAGCGACGAGATCTTCTTTGAATTGTTCATGCGTGCCAAAAGATTGAGAACCGCTGACATCAACAAGTAGCATGACAGTGAGTTCGCGTTCTTCCCTAAAGAGTTTGATGTATGGCTCGCCGAACCTAGCGGAGACATTCCAATCAATAGCGCGCACATCGTCGCCAATCTGATAATTGCGAACCTCTTCAAACTCCATGCCGCGACCTTTGAATGCTGAGTGGTAACTTCCAGCAAGGACATCATCAACAAGTCTTGAGGTTCTCAGTTCAATCCGCCGAACCTTCTTAAATAGTTCTTGTGGAATCATTGGTGATTGAGACCTTTAAGGAACCTTTACATAGTTCAGAATCGATGAAATGATATTGTCTGCTGTGACGCCTTCAGCTTCAGCTTCGTACGAAGTGGTGATTCGGTGTCTCAGGACATCATGTGCCAAATCTTTGACATCTTGTGGGATGACATAGNCACGACCCTCAAGAAACGCATTTGCTTTTGCACAAAGAGTCAGTGCAAGTGTTGCACGAGGTGAAGCGCCGTTTTCAACGAACACAGCAAAATCATCTGAGACCTGCTCGGGAGTGCGCGTTGTTTGAACGATGTTCACAATGTAATCGGCAATGTTGTCATCGACATAAATTTGNTCAACTAGTTTCCTAGCATGCGCAATTGACTCAGCATGCATGACGCAATNAACATCAGTATTACTCGATGTTTTAGCCATGCGATTAAGAATCTCTCGTTCTTCTTCATGCGTAGGATACTCTACGAGCACTTTCAACATAAACCGATCGACTTGCGCCTCTGGTAGTGGATAAGTGCCTTCTTGTTCGATTGGATTTTGGGTTGCGAGCACAAGGAATGGATCAGGCAACTTAAAAGTGTCTGAGCCAATTGTGACTTGTCGTTCTTGCATCGCTTCAAGTAATGCAGACTGCACCTTAGCAGGCGCTCGGTTGATTTCATCAGCAAGAATGATGCTTGCAAAGATAGGTCCCTTGTTTACAACAAACTCACCAGAGTCTTGTCTGTACATCATCGTTCCAGTCAAGTCTGCAGGAAGCAAGTCAGGTGTAAACTGAAGCCGCTGGAATGTCGTATCTAACCCTTTAGCGAGACTTGACACAGCAAGCGTTTTTGCAAGGCCGGGAACGCCTTCGATGAGTAAGTGCCCGTTTGCGAGTAAGCCAATGAACATCCGGTGAAGCAGTTCATCTTGCCCCACAATGACTGCTTGCATGGCGTCTTTGAGTTTTGTGAATGGATCACTTGCGAGTTTTACTTCTTCGCTAAGTGATTGAATATCTGTGTGAGATGGAGTGGTCATCGTTTGATTAAAACCTTCCGTTTGATTAAATGTTGTCATAGAGGTCTGATACGGCACATTTTACAAATGGTTCACAAAATGGGGTAATGAAATCTCTACTGAGTATTACAATAAGAAGTATGGCAGAAAACGTACAAATCGAAGGCAAATTGCTCGCCCTCCATTGGAATACCTCAGAAAGTGATGCAACCCTCAATGTTGACACTTCGAAGCCCCAGCTCGTAACAGCAGAGATTGAAGACGCTGCTGGATTAACACATCGAATTGAAGTGTCTGCGTATTGGGATGCTGATTTTCTTGTTGGTAAGGAAGTGACAACTCAATCGACGGATGAAGGTGTTGTGCTTGAACAAGTGGAATAACTATCCCCGTTCAACAAGNCGGTCGATGAGGAAACTCGATTGCTCAAGGGCTTGCTCGGAGAATGTTCCAAAGTATTGATGCACTTCTTCGAACATCTTGTTGAACGCCTCTCTGTCATTCGACTCAACAATTGTTCTTAACTCCTCACCGGAGTTTCTCAGTGCATCAAGCACTCTTGATGTCTCTGGATTCGACATTTGAATTGATGCATACAAATCAGATGACTGTGCAAAGTGTCTAGCAGCCATAAGCATATCGATGAGATAGATAGGAGACGTGAATTCAAGCGTCTTGGGAATATCGACATCAAGCCNTTGGATCGTTCTGCCAAGAATCTCAGTTGCTTGGTGGGTGAGGACTTGAACAATGCCCATGGCTTCGTCATGTTCTTTTGAAGTTGTCAAAATGATAGACAACCCACGAGCGTTAAAAAGTTGCTCAAGCCACGAAAGCCACTCGTCGGTGACTCGTTCAGGGACGATTGCGATGCGTTGACCTTGAAGNGAATGAACACTTGGGCCAAAGAGGGGGTGCGTGCCAACAACGCTGCATGATGTTTGAGCACACATTGCTTCNACGGGNCCAGTCTTTGTCGAAGTCACATCGAGTAGTAGCGCATCATCTCGAACATGCTTNCCAACTTCATTGATGACGTCAATNGTGACCTCGATTGGGACAGCAATGACGACNACATCCGATGTTGATGCAACTTCTATGTTTGAGCATTCAGTCCCAATATCCGAAACGAGGACAGNGTGACCAACTTCTTCAAACATTGTTTTCAGCAATGAACCGATGCCGCCCAATCCGCCAATGATTCCGATCGTTTTGACATCGACCGTTGCAGGCAGGGCAGCATTGAGCGACGCTTGTTTNTCTCGACTTGCCCAGAGAATGACTCTAAAAAGACTCTCGATGACCTCGCGCCGTAATCCNCCTGNTTCTGCAATNTCGCCACGATTTGCAAGCAATTCTCGCTCTCGCTTGAAATCTCGAATCCCAAATCCNGTCTGNTGTTTGACGGCTGCGACCTCTTTAATAATCTCATTTCGCTTGACGAGCAGGTCGAGGATCTGATGGTCTACCTCATCAATTTTAGCCCTTAATGTTAAGAGGTCAGGCGGGACAGGATTATCTTTGCTGGGGTGTTCCATTTTGATTGTGAGCAGGTTACCATCTTTTACTTATCCCCATTGAATAAAGGATGTTTCTGAATGACAACTACATGTGCCGACAAATCGTGCCCATTTCTTGATGACTTTATGAATGACTTGAGTAAGCGTAACCCGCATCAGCCCGAGTTTATCCAAGCAGTTCAAGAGGTTGTTGTATCACTTGGTCCAGTCCTTCAAAAGAAGCCNGAATACGTTGAAACGAATATTCTCGGTCGGCTAGTTGAGCCAGAACGCATCATTCAGTTTCGCGTTCCTTGGGTTGATGACAATGGAAGGGTCCAAGTCAACAAAGGATGTCGAGTCGAGTTTAACAGTGCAATTGGNCCATACAAAGGGGGGCTGAGATTCCACCCNTCAGTAGATTTAAGCATCTTGAAGTTTCTTGGTTTTGAACAAATATTCAAAAACAGTTTGACGACACTTCCAATGGGAGGTGGTAAGGGTGGAGCAGACTTTGACCCTAAAGGAAAGAGTGATGGCGAAGTGATGCGTTTCTGTCAATCATTTATGTCCGAACTCTTTAGACATATTGGGCACAACACAGACATTCCAGCCGGTGACATCGGTGTAGGTGGTCGCGAGATTGGTTACTTGTTTGGGCAGTACAAACGGCTTAAGAACGAGTTTGTTGGAGTGATGACCGGTCGAGACATTAACTGGGGTGGTTCCAAGATTAGACCTGAAGCGACTGGTTATGGTTCAGTGTATTTTGCTGAAGAAATGTTAAGCACGCGTAATGAATCGATGGAAGGCAAGACATGCCTCGTCTCCGGTTCTGGAAACGTCGCTCAGTTTACGACTGAAAAGATCAATCAACTTGGCGGCAAAGTGCTCACAATGTCAGACAGTGGTGGATTCATCCATGACCCAGAAGGCATTTGCGACGAGAAACTTGAGTTTGTCATGGACTTGAAAAATAACAAACGTGGACGCATCAGTGCATACGCTGACGCGTTTACATCGGCTACCTACCACGAGCGTGATTACGATGTTGCGACAAATCCGATGTGGTCGATTGAAGCTGATTGCGCATTCCCCTCAGCAACTCAAAATGAGATTATTGAAGACGATGCAAAGCACTTGATGATGGGTGGAGTCACACTTGTAAGTGAAGGTGCAAACATGCCCAGTACGCCTGAAGCGCAAGAAGTCTTTGTGGAGAAGGGAATTCTGTATGGCCCTGCAAAAGCTGCAAACGCTGGCGGAGTGGCAGTGTCAGGTCTTGAAATGTCACAGGCGTCTGGTCGTCTGTTCTGGACGCGTGAGGAAGTTGATGCAAAACTGCGCGCCATCATGAAAACGATTCATGAACAGTGTGTAGAAGCATCTGAAGCGTTTGATTGTGTCGGCAATTACAATGACGGTGCAAACATTGCAGGATTTATGAAAGTCGCGGATGCAATGCTCGATCAAGGTGTCATTTAAGTACTTTTGTTTCGGTTATTCAGTGTTTGGGATTTTCACTGATTATGGTATAATGCCCGCTGTGGGAAGACCCCCAAAGCACCTCTGTTGAGGTCCTTTAATGCTACAACTTCATAAACAGTACTTTCGTACTTTTTTGTATCCATTCATTGGAGTGATTTTTGAATAATCAATGTGCAATTTCATTTGGCGACACTGTTCGTCATCCCAAACACCCTGAATGGGGTAGTGGCGCTGTGACTAAGGTGGAGCAGACTGCGATCAATGGTAAGCCAGCAATTCGCATAGCAGTTCGATTTAAAAGTGCGGGTCTAAAAACATTCGCGGGAGCAACACTCCCACTAGAAGTGATGGAAAGTGAATTCTCAATGCCAGGGGATGGACACGCAAAACCTGCAATTGCTGAAGTTGAATCATTAGAGCAGTCAGGGCTTACTGAGGCAGTTGAACAAAAAATCATGGACATCATGCTCGCAATTCCGCTGCCTTGCCGTGACCCGTTTAACTCGATTGAACATCGCATTAAAAGAACTCTAGACTTATATAAGTTTGATTTAAGTGGAAGAGGTCTGATGGAGTGGGCGATGTCACAAACTGGAATGGATGACCCGTTGACTCGGTTTAACCGAACTGAACTTGAAGTATTCTTTAAACAGTTTGCAAATGACAGAGATATGCATTTATGCAAACTTGTTAAAGAACTGAGTAATGAACAGAAATCGCTTAAAGATATCGTTGAGTCAGTTCCTCAAAGTGCCCGCAAGGCACTCTCAAAGTGCAAGGTTTAATCAGAACCTTCACTTCCGAAATAGCCTTCATCTTCACCATCTTGTCTTTTTGTGCTGTCGCGGCGAATTTGCTCGACGAGTTTCCTGAGGTATACGTTCTCTCTGCGTGTGGCCTCTAAATCGAAAATCATATATTTCACACTTAAGCGTAGATAATCAAGTGAGTCTTGAAGTTTTGCTACTGAATCTTCAATCTTTGATTGCTGTGCGAAGTTATGTTCGCAAGCTTTTTCAATTGGTTTTCGATGTTCTTGTGGAAGGGCATGCAGTTGCTCAATCAATCTGCACATTCTCTCTTCAATGTTACGCTCATTCATATCTTCACTCTCATTTCTCTCTTTAGAATGCAGGGGGGAGTTTGTGGTTCCCTGCTTTTCTTAATGATGCATGAGAATGCTGAGTTGTCTAGTGTTGACTAGATTTTGTTGGCAATCACGCTAAAAACGCACATCATCTCGGACGTTATCTGCGGGTTATACCGGTTATCCGCCAAGGAAGAGTTTCAAGGGAGCCCAGAGAAACGCAAGTAACAAAACAACGAGGAGTATGACACCAATCTTTTTGGTCATGATTGCGCTGAGTGGATGGCGGTGACCCGTGCCATTGCCATGTAGGGGATTGTCACACTTCGGACACCAATCGGAGTCGTCATATATTTCCTCGCCGCAATGTGGGCAGAATCCGGTTTCATCTGAAAACCGCTCAATGTCTTCATCGCTAGGATACTCGTCAATCATTGTGTTTTGCCAGGTGAGCCAACAAACGTCATTTCGTATGTCTGTTGAGATGGTTGATACTCAATCATGACATACACATCTTTTGTTGGGCTTTCGTAATAAGGGACTGCTTTCAAAGATGCTGGAACGGGGAGCGGTCTGTCCCGATAGATAGGAACCCAACTCCACGGTCCAATCGCATCGTATGCATGCTTGACGCCGTTGACGACAAACTCGTAAGCGATTGGCACGCGTCTGTTAAGCCACTGCAAAGTGCCAAGACCTTGCCATTGATCAAAGAGTGGAAGGTTGTTCACTGTGCCTCGCATTCGCTTCGTGTTAAATGGCACCCAACCAGCATTTGGTAGCGCGTACTCGCCCCAAACCATCAGTTGAGGGGGTACTTCAGATGTGCCTACAGTATCAGCAATGGTCAATCCAATAACAGGGCGGGCAGGAATGCCTGCGCTTCTAAGCATGGCAATACATGCACACACAACATCGCATTCGGAGCCTCTGCCTGTCGTTGCTGCAGCAAGTGCTCCGTTGACTTTGAGACCTCTCACTGTGCTTGAAAATGAAGATGCGTATTGGCCGTCGGACTCAATATTTTGGATGCAATAACGAATCACTGTTTTGGCAGTTGCATGCGGACTCAATTTTATCCTGCTTGGACCGAGTGCTTCTTGAAGACCGGCTTTAAAGCGTTCATGGTCAGACTCAATAAAATCAGAGGGTTCAAGGAAGGTTGCGATATCCTCTCTCCAATTTCGCTGCCAATCAATCTTCATCGCTGCAGTTTCATCTAGTTTGCTAGAGAACGCGAGAATTGTTTGGCGAACAGTGAAGACGAGGCCTCCATTAATCTCTCTTGGTGTAGGAATATTAAACTTCCATTGATTTGGAACACTCGAAGGTTTAGCCATATTCCAACCTTGTTGGTTGGATTGAATGTGTGTTCCATTAATGAGTCTGACAAAGATGTCTTCTAAATCGGTTTGGTTCCAATTGCTAAATGGGATTGTTGGATACGCAATTGGTGTTGAAGCGCCTCTTGTTGGTGGCGTTAACTGGTTCCAAGGTATAGAAACGGTGTTTGTCACGGTGTAGATGCGACCTTGGTCCCGCTCAAGCGGAAACGCAGGCGGGATATCGCTTGCAGATTGTTGCGTAGCACCAACACAACAAAGCAGCACCCCGAAGAAAAAAACATACCGCCCCCATGTAAGGGGGCGGTATTTATTCGAGCGTTTTTGAGTTGAATGCCACATCATTGCAGCAATACTTTACTTCATTGGTTCTTCTATAGGGTCTACGCCAACAGTTTCTGTTGTTGTCGCTTCTTCAGTTTCCCAAGTATATGTCGTGTTCATTGGACGTAAGTAAATTTCAACTCGTCGGTTTTCCTTTGTTCCGCCATCTACATTAGGTACGAGAGGGCGATACTCGCCAAATCCTGCGATTTCAAAGCGGGAAGGATCAACGCCATTTGCCTTGAGCGCTTTTGCCACGCTCACTGAACGTGCAGTTGAAAGTTCCCAGTTTGTTGGGAAGCGTTGTGCAGAGGATTTCGGCTGGACATTGTCGGTGTGACCAACGACTACGATTTCAAAGTTTGCAGCAGCATCTGAGTTCAGAATGTTTGCGACTCTGCTGATCACTTCATTTGCATCTGTTTTTAGTGCAGCGCGTCCGCTTGAGAAAGTGAAATCACTTCCGAAGCGAATCATGCCAGATTCAGCATCGAACCACATGTCATCTGGATAACTTGCAGCGAGTGCAGCTAGTTTTTGTTGAACATCGATTGGGAGTGGGCCAAACTTAATGCTTGTCACTGTGTCAAGCAAATCTGTATTTGCTGTGTCGATGTTGTTTAACTCATTTNAGAAAGNAANTTGTATTGNTCTTGAAGNGCAGANAANTTNGCCTCAGCNTGNGCGAGTTGTCNNTCNTTNACAGAGAGNGCGCTTGTTGCNCTGTCACGCTCAGTNTGNGCNGCAACAAGTTGNTCTTGGAGTGAAAGTGTTGCNGTTCGTGCNGTGTCATAACGTTCATGACGNACACAACCAACAGNTGTCATACCGACAAGTGTCATGATTCCGGTNGTAAATAAAAATGATNTGCGCATGTTAGGATCCTCCTCTATTGGCGCTCTTTCTCGGGATCCATCCCGACTTCGTGTACAGTGTAGCAATTCAAAACACTAGCGAAGGGCTATTTTGTACTGAGAATGCGAAGAAATCTGTTACATATTGATAGTTTGTTAGATGGTGCTGGATTCGATGAATCTCCAGGCGCGATACTTTTTGAAGAAGATTCAATCGTTCAAGTTGGTACGCCACAATCAATTGGAACAATTGAAGATGTCCAAATTACCCATATTCACGGCACGGTCATGCCAAGTTTTGTCAATGCACACACGCATTTGGATTTAACGCTTGAGGGTGTCAGTTCAAGCGANATGGAGTTCATGCCGTGGGTNAAGGAAGTTGTTGCTCCGATCAGAAGGGAACAAACTAAGGAAGATGTGCAACGCGCAGTAGANCGTGGTGTAAAACTNTCAAAAGAGGGTGGNTGTCTCACNGTAGGNGACATTGCAGGAACAAGCGAAGCGATGGAAGNNTTTCATCGTTCAGGTTTACTTGGNGTGTCCTTCCTAGAACTCATCGGAACTGGCGAGCGAAATGCTCACGCAATCGAAATGATTGAAGCGTTGCCTGAAGGATTTGGCGTTCAGCCNCATGCGCCTTATTCGTGTTCAANAGAAGTGTATGAAGCAGCNTTCGACTCAAATCGCCCGCTTGCAACTCACCTTGCTGAAACACTCGATGAAGTTGAGTGCCTAAAGAAGCGGTCTGGAACAATTGTTGAGTTTGCAAAGTCAATTGGNGTTTGGAACGAGGACATTGGNCATTCGCATGTGCACCCTGTGGATGCAATTTGCGATATTGCTNATCGCCCATTTCTAGCAGCACACTGTCAATACCTAGAAGAACATCACTACGAGTTATTGTGTAAAGCGAGGNCGTCAGTTGTGTATTGTCCCAGAGCAAGTGCTTTTTTTGGGCATGAGAATCACCCATGGGAAACGATGATTGAACATGGTGTAAANGTCGCCCTCGGCACAGATTCAATTTTGTGTTTAGATACGCCAAACAGACTGACAGTGCTCGATGACATGCGATTCCTTTACAAACAAGGTAAAGACGCAACAACACTTCTACAAATGGCGACTGTCAATGGCGCANGCGCGCTGGGGTTAGACGATTCGCANTATCAGTTATCAANAGGAAAAATCGCGGGNCTCATGCAGTTTAAAGATNCANAAAAGCGAGGGCTAGAGGCCGTTTTAAGAAGTCGCGAGTTGCCANCACAAGTACTGCTCTAAAAACGGCATTACNCCCATTTTTAACCCTTTAATCACTGTTATTGTCGCACAACACACTGTCACGCCGATATGATGACACACCCATGAGCCATGTCATGATGTCAATTGATTGGAGTTCTGTTGCAGCAGACACGCCTTACTCTCAAGAAGCCTTCGCATTCGTGCAAGAAGGGCTTGCATATACATCAGCNATCTTTAAAGGCGCTGAGCATGCTTANGAACTTGATGAGTTTGACCGCCATGTCACAGGGCAACANCTTTGCATGGGGTTAAGAGATTACGCCATTGAGCAATATGGTTATCTTGCTCACCTTGTATTGAAACATTGGGGAATTNACAAAACAGACGATTTTGGCACGATTGTGTTCCATATGGTCGACTGTGAGTTACTCCGGACAAGTCCGCAAGATTGTGAAGATGATTTCAGAAATGTGTTTAACTTTGATGAAGCGTTTCACAATAATGAACTTACTTGCACCATTGGTTCTAACCTTTAAAGTGTTCCGATGAGTGAGGGTTCATCAGACAACAACAAAAATCATGACCTTATGAAGTTGCATTTATGGCAGATTCAGTGGGTCCGCGATTTGTTTTGTGTAGCCGCCGTCTTTTTACTGCTTTGGCTTGGCTACGCNATGCGGGATATTACGATTCCGCTACTCGTTGCGTTGCTTCTTGCATATTTGTTTGAACCGCTCATTTCCTACCTNGCAAATCATCCAAAGTTCCCGATGGGTNGGGTGCCTGTNATTACGAGTATTCTNGTCTTNCTNACAACCGGCGTGNTGCTTGTGTTGGCGATCACAATTCCGATGGTGATTTCACAAACTTCATCACTNGTGCATGACATCCAAGACGGCAAACTCCGTTCNAAGTTAGAACAAGTTGCAACGGATTACGCGCCAACTGACGTGCAAGATGAGATTATCGAATCGCTCTCTTACCTTCCCTCATCGAGTGAAGATGCAAGTGCAAATGAAAAGGGTGATGCCAGTGATGCNNCTCAATCACTCGTGAAAGATAACCAAGGTCTTCTTCGCTTTGCACAAAAGACGGGTGACGTTGCCTTCGGGATTCTCGGTTCAATCTTGCGATTTGGAATTCTCGCAGTNCTCATACCGTTTTACTTTTTCTTTTTCAGTTTGTGGTTCCCTGACTTTGTGGCATTTGCAAAGGGGCTCATTCCGGAAAAAGAAAAANCCAANNTNGAATCGCTCATTGGAAAAATGGATGCGGCAGTTGCAGGATTTGTCCGCGGTCGCATTGTCATTGCGTTCATCATGTCTGCGATTCTTGCAATTGGCTGGATGATCGTTGGCGTGCCTTACGCAATCATCCTTGGCATTACGGTTGGTGTTTTGTGTGCGGTCCCATTCCTTGGGCTTGTTGGCATTCCCGTCTCAGTTGGACTGCTCTTTCTAGAACANCTTGGTGTCNCAGAGGCNGANCGAATGGCGTGGTGGGGCATCATCGTTTGGCCTATTCTGGTGTTTGCAATCGTCCAAGCCCTTGATGGTTGGGTGCTCACACCACTGATTGCNGGCAAAGCGACGAATCTTGACCCAGTGACGATNTTNGTTGCAGTGCTTGCAGGTGGTAGCGTTTTAGGCGCGTACGGGATGCTACTTGCAATACCAATTGCCGCTTGCGTGAAGATTTTGATTCAGGAATCTGTACTNCCAAANGTGCGNAAGTGGGCAAGAGGAGAGGCCGATGACCCACTTCCGTTTGACGAAAACTAACGACGTTTTCGCTGTTTAAATCGCTTTTTATGACTTTGGGTTTTTGTGGCGCCCTTTGCCANTCCCATCAAAGCGGANGGGTCGATGTCGCCACCTTGTTGCATGGAAGCCATTTTTGACATCATGGAGTTGCCAGCCATTTGCTTCGACATCTTGTTCATCATTTGGAATTGTTTGATGAATTTGTTGACCTCGGTTTGATTTGTGCCCGAGCCAACAGCAATGCGTTTGATTCGGCTCTTGCCAAGTAAGGAGATATCTTTTCGCTCTTTCTTNGTCATCGAGTTAGCGATGGCTTCGATTGAGTCAAACTGTTTGTCGTCGACGTTGATGTTTTTGAGCGCGCCGCCGACGCCGGGTAGCATGCCAAGCAGTTGTTTCATTGGNCCCATGCGCCTGATCGACTTCAACTGTTTAATGAAGTCATCAACAGTCATTTTGCCACTCGCCATTTTCTCAGCAAGNTTCATGGCGTCTTCTTCGGAGAATTCTTCTTGGGCTTTCTCTACGAGTGAGACAACATCACCCATGCCTAAGATTCTGCTGGCGATTCGGTCTGGATGGAACTCTTCAAGCGCATCCATTTTCTCACCGGTACCCATAAACTTAATCGGCACGCCAGTGATCCGTTTGACGGATAGCGCGGCACCGCCGCGTGTATCAGAATCAAACTTCGTAAGTATGACGCCATCGACCGAGAGTTCTTCGTGGAAAGCGCCTGCTGCGTTCACAGCATCTTGNCCNATCATTGCATCTACGACGAGGTAGACTTGATGGGGATTNGTAATTGATTTGATGCCCCGAAGTTCATGCATCAAATCATCGTCAATGTGCAATCGACCTGCTGTATCGATAATGATGACATCAGATTTATCTTTTGTCGCGTGCTTAACACCACGNTTGCAGACATCTACGGCGACGCCGGTTGCTGTGCCATACTCGCCACACTTTTCGGGTTCGCTGTAACATCGAACGAAGCCGGAACCCTTTGCATTCGCGTCAACNTCTTTCGCAACCACTTCAAGTTGTTCAACNGCAGCAGGNCGTTGCAAGTCGGCAGCAACGAGGGTGACATTCTTTCCNCGCGCTTTGAGATATGCAGCAAGTTTNCCGCATGTNGTTGTCTTACCNGANCCCTGCAGACCACACATCATGATGATGGTTGGTCCNGGNTCAACAAACAAGATGTGTGAATCCACTGGACCCATGACATCAATGAGTCGTTGATTGACAATGCCAATCATTTCTTCACCCGGTTTCAGTGACTTCGTGACTTGAGCCCCTAGGGCGTCTTCGACGACGACTGAGCANAACTCGTCNACGACATCGATGTGAACATCCGCCTCGATGAGCGCAGTTCGTACNTCAGCCATCGCATCNCGAACATTAGATTCNCTGATTCTGCCACGACCNGANAGNTTNCGNATCGATTGNGTNAGTTTTGATGAGAGTGATTCAAGCATGTCTTAAACGGTTATTTTAACACCATCACCGCTTCTGATTGAGCCAATCATGGAGTTCATTTGNATTCAGACAGTTGATGCACGATGGAGCGGTGAGTCCTCCACGCCGTGCTGTCTTGATGCCATATCGGAGTTGGTTAAAATCTGTTGGTCTGTGAGCATCGGTATTGATGGCTATTGTTACCCCATGTTTGACTGCGTTTCTGATATGCCAGTCTCGCAAATCAAGACGAAGTGAGTGCGCATTGAGTTCNAGGGCTGTATTGTGTTTCACTGCTGCTTCAAAGAGTAGAAGCAAGTCGGGCTCTAATCCTGACCGTTTCTGGATGATTCTTCCTGTTGGATGCCCGATGATGTGAACAAGNGGATGCTCAATTGCCCTGAGNAGCCGCTCGGTTGCTTCCTTTGGTGCTTGTTTGAGNGCAGCATGAGGCGATGCGACGACGACATCGAGTTCTTGAAGCAGTGCGTCCTCATAGTCGAGTGAGCCGTCNGGAAGAATATCGACTTCACTACCAGTGAGAAGGGTAATCTCAGAGTACTTGTCATTGACTTTCCGAACGTCAGCAATNTGTTTCCTTAACCGTTGTGGCGAAAGCCCATTTGCTTGCGCTTGGCTTTGACTGTGGTCGGTGACAGCAATTGAGTGATAGCCTCGGCTGATGCCTTCTTCAGCGAGCGCTTCGATCGACATGATGCCATCGCTAGCAGTCGTGTGGCAATGNAAATCGCATTTGATATCACTTTCTGAAATGAGAGCANNGGGTTCGTTTTCTACANANCCATCTTCTCGTAACTCAGGCGGAATCCATTTCAAACTGAGCGCTTGATAAATAGACTCTTCAGAATCTGAAGCAGTAGGCTTCAAGCCTCTGGCTTGAGGGGGTGTTGAGTCTTTGCTGTCATCATCAAAGAGNCCGTATTCATTGAGGCGGCGTCCTTGCTTGATTGCGTGCTCCCTNAATGTGACATTGTGTGCTTTGCTACCTGTGAAGTAGAGGAGTGCAGCACCATATGCATCTTCATCAATCACTCTAAGATCACATTGCATCCCTTCTTTGATCCGAACGCTGCACTTTGTGTCACCCTTAACAAGCACNTTTGTGACGTTTGGCATCGAACAAAAGTNCTCAACTGCAACTTCCGGTTTCGTCGTTGCAACCAGAATGTCTATGTCGCCGATTGTTTCACAGCCACGCCGAAGAGAACCNGCAAACTCACATTGCGTAACGCCTTCAAGTGANGAGAGNTCTGACACGATTGCATCTGCAATTGGCATCGCAATNCCAATGTTCGTNCGGCCACTTGATGACTGAATGAATGCTAAGGAATCCTTGATGTTATCAATNGTCTTTTGTCCCATTCGAGGAAGGCTGAGTAATCGTCCATCATCAATTGCTTCTTTGAGCGAATCNAGGTCGATGACATCTGCTTCTTTCCAAAGGCGTTGAACCGTTTTTGGACCTAGCCCTTGAACTTTTAGAACATCAAGAAGCCCAGANGGGATNTGCCTGGCGAGTTCGTCGTAGTCTGACATCTTGCCCGTGTCGATAAACTCCTTGATTTTAGTAGCAGAACCTTTACCGATGCCATCAATTGNGGTGAGGTCATCAATCGTTGCAACATCTTCAACAAGTTCACTAAGAACATCTGCAACTTTNAGGTTTGCATTAACCTTGAAACCAGATTCGCCAAGCAATTGGAGGATGACACCCATCGTTTTAAATCGGCTTGCNAGTTCTCGGTTTAAACTCACGCGACATCTCCTAATCCTAGCGAAGTGCCATATGTTTTCATAAGGCGCTTCATCAGCAATTCGTGTGATTCTAATGTAGGGTCGTCATTAATCATNTCTTTTGCGAGTGAGCGAGCGAATTGAAGAAGGGCGGCATCTTTGATGACATCAGCGACTTTGAAGGGCGCGATTCCGCTTTGCTTAGCGCCGAATAGTTCGCCTGGTCCTCGAATCTCTAAATCCTTTTCAGCAATGAGAAACCCATCCGTCGTTTGAATGATTGCTTGCAAGCGTTTGGAGGCATCTTCAGTTTGAGGTGAAGCAATCAACGCGCAAACGCCTGCGTCGACACCTCTGCCTACTCTGCCTCGTAACTGATGGAGTTGTGCAAGACCAAACCTGTCCGCGTGCTCGATGATGATGAGTGTTGCGTTTGGTACATCAACGCCAACTTCAATCACAGTTGTTGCGACGAGCACATCGATGTCGCCATTTCTAAATCGCTCCATGACAGATTCGCGATCTTCGGATTTCATTCGTCCATGGACTACTTCTATGCGTTCATCTTTGAAGTAGCGGGTTTTTATGAATTCTGAATGTTCAATGGCAGACTTTAACCCAGTGTTTGTATCTTCAACAAGCGGAACTACGACGTAACATTGATGCCCCTTGGCAATCTGTTCTTTTGCAAACGAATACACTTTTGGAGCATCTTCAGGGAGGACGTGTTTAGTTTTTACGGGTGTTCTTCCCGGAGGCAGGGATTTGATCGTTGAGATTTCTAAATCGCCAAACTGCGTCAGCGATAATGTTCTTGGAATTGGCGTTGCCGTCATCACAAGTGTATGTGGCACGATGGACAGGTCGTCACCTTTGTTTCGTAATGTTGCGCGTTGGTGAACTCCGAAACGGTGCTGCTCATCGGTGATCACAATGGCGATGTTGTTGAATTCAATATCACTGGTGAGTAATGCATGTGTTCCGATGACGAGGTCAATAGCGCCACTTGAAATGTCTTCTTTTAGTTGCTCGCGTTCTTTGCCAGAAACGGAACTCGTCAGTAGTGCAAGTTTTACAGATGAGCCTTCAAGAAGTGTTTGAATCGATTTGAAATGTTGCTCAGCAAGCAACTCAGTTGGCGCCATGAGTGCTGCTTGCGACTGCGAAGTCACTGCCATGAGCATGGCGTGTAATGCAACAACTGTTTTGCCGGAGCCAACATCACCCTGTAAAAGCCGGTTCATTGGGATCGTTGATGTGACATCTGATGCGATTTCCTCGATAACTTGAACTTGATCTTCAGTTAGGTCAAAGTGGATGCGAGCAGCAATTCGTTCTCTCACTTCATCATCCCAACGAAGCGCTTGGGAGGAGAGTGTTTCGCGACGTTGATGTCTTTTGAGCATGACGCCAAGTTGAAGGAGAAACAACTCGTCAAAAGCGATTCGCCTACGGCCTTCACTAACTTCGTTTAGGCAATTTGGAGTGTGGCACATTTTGTAAGCTTTGCTGAGCGAAGGCATTTCTAAGCGCTTCAATTCTTCGTCTGAAAAGTGGTCTTCAATTTCACTGTATGCCTGAGTAAGCACTGAAGTAATCAGAGATGCAATTTGCGATGATGAAATGCCTTCAGATGAAGGATAGACAGGGCAAAGTTCGCCTGTGTCTGCAATTAGTGGCTCATCATCTTCAAGAATTGGCTCCCATTTAGGATTATTCATTTGAATCTTATCTTTGTGTATAGAGAGTTTGCCAATCACTCTTATACGATCATCCGGATGGAATTTTTTTGCAATCCATGGTTGGTTAAACCAATTCAGCGTAAGAGAATCTGAGTCATCTTCAAGCGTGATTTCAACTTTTCTTGTTCTTGAATACCTGTGGCTCGGTTTGATTTCCGCAACGATGCCTTCGATGGATACGATATCTGGTGTTGCAGTATTCTCATTGAATTGTGACTTTGCATCGTCAATGGAATTGCACGTCCGGTGCGTCTCGTACCTGTATGGGAGGTGTTTAATGAGGTCTGCGACAGTAAAGATGCCAAGAGATTGCAGTGCACTGATGTTCTCCTTTGAAATGGAGTCTAAGGAGGCAATTTGAATTCTTAATGTCAAATTATTGTCAATTTCTTGCATAATCGTTCGTGTGCAGGATACCATCGAAGAAGTGAACGACCTCTTCCTTGACATTGAAAAAAAGCAACAAGATGAGAAACCACTGAGTGTCGGAGAATTAAGCGCTCAGATAGACTCGTTACTCCAGTCGCGCATTGGACGCGTTGAAGTCGTCGGGCAAATCAATGGCCCCAAACTTGGGAAGCATTGGTATTTTTCATTGGTAGATGAAGAAGCCAAGATCGATTGCGCGATGTGGTCGTCAAAAACAGCAAGCGTCACGAGAACGGGTTGGCAACCCAAGCAGGGCGATGTTGTGCACGCCAAAGGGACGATTGGGCACTACGGCAAGTTTGGCAAGACGCAACTCTATGTTGATTCCCTAAAACTCTTCCAAGATGAAAAAGGAAAGTTGCAAAGGGAGTTTGAAGCACTTGTTAAAACGCTACGAGGCAAGGGTTACTTTGCTGTTGAGCACAAACTTCAATTGCCAGCGTTTCCAAGGAAAATCGCTGTCGTAACCAGTGCTACGTCGGCAGCAGTCCAGGATGTCATTGCAACTTCAAAACAGCGTTGCCCTAGCGTAGAATTATTGATTGTGAATGTTCCTGTGCAGGGTGATGCTTCGGCGCCTGCGGTGGCAAAAGCAATTAACAAAATAGATGGCATTGCCAATCGAGATGGAATTGACGCCATCATTGTGACTCGCGGTGGTGGTGCGATGGAAGATTTATGGGCGTTCAATGATGCTGGAGTTGCTGAAGCGACTTTTAATGCCTCGGTTCCAATTGTTGCTGCGATCGGCCATGAATCGGATACCACAATCATCGAACTCGTTGCGGATCTCAGAGCATCAACACCGACGCAGGCAGTGATGGCACTGGTTCCAGATAGAGAAGAACTGCTCCATATGATTCATCAACTTGATGTGCGGATGAAGCAGTCGATGAAGCAGTTTGTAAGACACCAATCGATATCAGTTAACGCGAAGCGAACTGGGCTACTTCAGAACATTCGTGCTTGGATGATGGAATGCAAGCAGCGTGTGCTAACACAATCGGAGCGTCTCACTGCAAGCAGGCCCCATGCTCGATATCAAGTAAGACAAAAGCGGTTGATGGAACTTGATTCTAGATTACAACGAGGTATGGCAACAATCATTCAACGAAAGCAAGTCATGTTAACCTCAGCATCATCTCGATTAGAAGCGTCTAGTCCAACAGCAGTGTTAAAGCGAGGATTTTCGCTGACAGAGGATGGAGATGGAAACACCATTCGTTCAGTTAAACATGTTAAGAAAGATGCCACAATTAAAACTGTCGTTGCAGACGGAAGCATCGAGTCCAAGGTAGAGTGTACGCATGAGTAAGAAGCAAAAAAAACCAGAGGAGATGTCATTTGAAGAGGCTGCCAACGAACTTGATGGCATCATCGAAGGCATCGACAAGGGAGAAGATGATTTAGAAACCATGATGGCATCCCATGCACGAGGTCAATTGCTTGTCAAACGATGTCAGTCCCTACTCGAGCAGGCAGAGCAACAACTAAAGACTGTGGACGTTGAAGAACTTGACGAATAAACAGTAAGGAACACCTTTGAACCTCGCAACACAAGTTGATTACCAATCTTATCTATTGAAAGCATCATTGCTAGAGCATTTACCTCCTGCAATTTTCGTGTTGCTTCTAGGTTGCTGTGTAGGCTCATTCTTAAATGTTGTGCATTACAGGATGCCGAGGCGACTCAAACTATTAACGCCACCAAGCAGTTGTCCATTGTGTAATCACAAGTTAAAGTTCTTTAGAGAGAATTTGCCAGTCATAGGATGGTTCATCATTGGTGGTAAATGTTCGCACTGCAAAGCGCCAGTTTCAAAAGAGTATCCAATCGTTGAAGCGATAACTGGGCTCATTTTTCTTGGTGTGTATGTTCTTTGTTACTGGGTGCCACAATCAACGCCATTCTTTGGTGAAGTTTTTGGTTCGTGGTGGCATGCGAACACGATTTATAAAACACTTCCAATGTATCTCGCGATGGTGACGCTTTGTTCAGGGCTTTTGTCGATGACAGTCATCGATGCACGGACATTTACGATTCCGATCCAAATTCCTAACGCGATGGTCATTGTGGGCGTGCTCGCGGCGGGGATTCAAGCATGTATTCATCTCAGGCATACACCAAATGAAGTGTGGCCATTCCCACTGCCAGATTGGACATGGGCAGCAACTGCATTAGGCGGGATGACGGGCGTTTTGATCAGTACGTCCTTACTTTGCATTGGTGTGTTTAAATATAGTTTTGCGGACTATGAAGCGTATGTCACGGAAGATCATCCGATTGCTGAATACCCACACGCACGCCGGGAGATGGTAAAGGAATTGCTGTTTTTAACTCCGGTGATCATTGGTGTCTTTGTTGGGTTCTTTGCAGGATATGAAAAAGGAATGCCGCCGTTTATTGTTCAAGCGATTTCAGGGAGTCTGCTTGGTTATCTCGTTGGTGGTGGATTGGTTTGGGCGGTTCGGATTTTTGGCACACTTGCATTCGGGAGAGAAGCAATGGGATTAGGGGATGTGCATCTACTCGGTGGCGTTGGGGCGATACTCGGTTGGTTTGACCCAATCCTGATTTTCTTCATCGCACCATTCAGTGGGCTCATTTTTGTGCTGTTCGCGGGCGTGTTAGAGAAGATAGGTAAAACACAGCGGGAGATTCCATATGGCCCACACCTTGCNGTAGCGACAATTGTGGTTGTATTTGCNAGGCCTTTTGTCCAGGACGTTTGGCACATCATCATGCCTAACGTCACGCTCCCGTAATTTTTCCAGAAAGAAATGGNTTCTGACGATTTGACGAATGGAGCACATTCCGTTTCAATACACATAACACCAGTCGCCGTTGGAACCGGCACGGTTAAACAGGATGTTTNACCTACNACTGGATGTCAGTCCTCTGTTATGGAGAAAGGACACGCACGATGCGCATAACAATGAAAAGTTTGCTTCTTACAGCACTTTCGGGAATGATGAGTTTTTCACTCGTCGGGTGTAACTCAAATCTGAAAACTGAAAACGAGTTACTCAAAAAAGAAAACGAAGAACTTCGGGCACAGTATCAAGNCGCAACAAATGCACTACAAGCTTCTGATGATGACAATACGCGCCTCAATAACGACTTGAGAAATGCTCAAGAAAACGCAGCATCACTTNAAGAACAACTTGCTAATCAACCTGAGACAATCAATATCTTTGAAGATATCACTGGCGTAGATGTCTCAATGCGAGACAAAGACTTGGCACTTACTGTTGCAAGTGACTTGTTGTTCAATTCAGGAAGCGCAACTTTGAAAACNAATGCAAAAANCACGCTGAACGAAGTTGCGAATGCGTTGACGACGAACTTCCCAAACAAGACGATTGTCATCATGGGATATACTGATACAGACCAGATTAAGAAGAGTAATTTCAAGAGCAACTGGCACCTCGCGTTTGACAGAGCGTGGTCTGTGCGAGATTACCTCGTAACTAAGGGCGTCTCAAAGAACAACATTGCAATTGAAAGTTGGGGACCAACTAAACCACTTGCAACGAAANAAGCAAGCCGCCGCGTCGATATCGTTGTTGTAGACAACTAAATCGAACGCATTGAGAATGTCCTTTGAAAGCGCGAGTTTCACCAACTGGTGAAACTCGCGTCTTTTATCTTCTCAGAGTACCATATGTAACTCATGGGTATCTACGATAGAGACTACGCACGTCCACNGGGACAATTCCGTCAANTAAGGCGACAGCAAGGCGGTTCGCTGAGCGTGACGACATGGCTCATCATGATTTGTGTGGGCATTTTTGTCATTGACCCATTTTTGAATTTCCGGTTAAGAGAGTGGCTTCACTTATCAACTGACCACGCGATTTGGGGTGTTCAATATTGGCGCTTCATCGGTTTTCAGTTTTTACACGGCAGTTTGCAACATCTCGTGTTTAACATGATTGGGCTCTACTTCTTTGGCCCTCTTGTCGAGCGNTATCTAGGCGGGAAGCGATACCTGGCGTTTTACNTGCTCTGCGGTATTTTTGGAGCAGTGTTGTATCTCATTCTTAATCTCGCNGGCTATGTCGTAGGCACTGATTTTCCCGGACTGCTCTTTAACGATACCGCAACTCCACTTGTTGGCGCTTCTGCTGGCGTTTTCGGCATTTTGCTTGCTGGTGCGTATCTTGCTCCAAATGTCACCGTGCTTCTTTTCTTCATCATTCCAATGCGGTTGTCTACACTCGCGTATGCACTTGTAGCAGTTGCAGTTTTGACAGTGCTCTTTGGTGGCGAAGGTTCAAANAAAGGCGGTGAAGCCGCGCACCTTGGNGGNGCAATTGCGGGGTGGTACTTCATACGAAATCCACATCACCTCAACGGCTTCTTCGATTTCTTGGGTAAGGCAGATCCAACGTCNNAACACTTTGCATTGAAACAGCGNAGGCATTCNCAAAACGATGTCGANAAGATTCTTGACAAGATTCACCGCAAAGGACTCCAGAGTCTGACTGCTAAGGAAAAGCGAATTCTTCACNAAGCATCAAAGTCNCAAAAAGAGGAAGAGCAGTGAGCGGTCCACTTTCGTTCACGATTAANCAAAAGTCTTCCGAANATGCTGCGCGTACTGGCGTTGTTGAAACATGCCATGGTTCTTTCCAAACGCCAGCGTTTATGCCTGTTGGAACTAAAGCGACAATTAAAGGTCTCACGCCAGACCTNATCAAGNCAACTGGTTCAGAAATCATTTTGAATAACGCTTATCACCTCATGCTTCGCCCAGGCGATGAGATGATTGCGAAGTTTGGTGGCGTCCATGAGTTTATGAAATGGTCAGGNCCAATCCTCACAGATAGCGGTGGGTATCAAGCGTGGTCAATGGCTGACATCAACACCATTGACGAAGATGGCGTGACNTTCAAGTCAATCATTGATGGTTCAAAGATNCGNGTNACNCCNGAACGNTCNATNGAAATTCANAANAATTTAGGNGCTGACATCATCATGGCTTTTGATGANTGNCCATCNTCNATTGCNCCNCANTCNCAACATTTAGAACGAAGAAGGCACGCGCTCACTGCNCGCGATGGTTCGCTTGATGAAGAGCAGCACCACAAACGGTTGTTGCAGTCGCTCGACCGNACGGCGCGCTGGCTTGANCGGTGTGACAAAGCGCATCAGAAAAAAGATGTCCAGTCACTGTTTGGTATTGTTCAAGGGGGGACAAATCTCGANNTGCGTGCTCGGAGTGTTGANCAAGTTTGNTCTGTTGATTTACCGGGCTATGCGATTGGNGGGGTGGCAGTCGGGGAGTCNCCAAATGCGATNGCAGAAGTTGTGAAGTACACGGCAGCCCTGCTTCCAGAAGAAAAACCTCGATATTTAATGGGGGTTGGNTACGAGCGTGATATTGTCAGCGCNGTCGCCGCAGGCATTGACATGTTTGANTGTGTANTGCCAAGCCGTAATGGNCGAAACGCNCACGCATTTACAAGAAANGGNCAAATTCACCTTAGAAATGCCCGTTTTAAGGATGATATGAGTGTTATTGAGGAGGGCTGCACNTGNTATACCTGTTCAAATGGNCACGGTAGGGCGTATCTCAGGCATCTCTATATGTCCAAGGAGATGCTTGGAGGCATCCTCGTNAGCGTGCATAACATTCACCACTTCCAGTCTCTCATGGTGGACATACGGGCTGCAATAAGCGAAAATAACTGGTCTTGGCTCATCAACCGATGGCCTGTCTTACAACACTCTCCTGCAACTACTTAGGACACGCAAGTTATGAATGATTTTGGATTCTCAATCCAGGNGATACCAACACTTTTCGCTCAAGATGGCACTGAAGGACCACCAGCCCCCGGTCAAGAAAGTTCTGCAACCATCATCGCAGATGGAACTCAAGCAGGCGGTTCAACGCCTCAAGTGGCAAACCCNTTTGGAGACAATTTCTTCCTCATGCTTATGCTCATTTTGCTTGGCATGATTGTCCTGAGTTTTTTCAGTGGCCGCAAACAGCGCAAGCAAAGAGCAACGATGCTTGATGCCCTTAAAAAGCATGACCAAGTGCTCACGAGAGGCGGTGTGTTTGGCTCTGTTGTTGAAGTGAAGCCAGACCGAGTTGTTCTCAAAGTAGACGAATCATCAAACACAAGAATCACAGTTCTTCGCGATAGTATTGAGCAAGTGACTGCCGATAATTCTGGAAATTAACGAACGCATTCTTTTTATATAAGTTTTTACATTAGTTTGGATCATTAACACATGCAAAATCTCCTCTGGAAGATCATTCTGATAGTTCTCATTCTCGTTGGATGCTTGTTTAGCATTAATCCACCTGAGAAGAAAATCCGATTAGGTCGTGACCTTAGTGGTGGTGTAAGTTTGATTTACTCAGTCACCATGGAAGACGACGCCAATCGGGAAGCAGTGCTTTCTCAAACAATTGAAGTGTTGAAAGAACGTGTCAATCCTGACGGTGTNCTAGACATTCAAATGACACCACTTGGTACAGATCGTATCGAAGTNGTCATGCCGCTTCCAAGCCCAGANGTCAAAGAACTTGCTGGCGTNTATCGTGGTCAACTTGATGAACTACTNGTTCGTGCACAAATCAAAGCAGGTGCGCTTGATTCAGCGCTNGCNANTGGNAGTGCNCCANNNGAGTTTGGTAGTGAAGGNAANCGTGGAACGCTCGTTGCTTCATTGCAGTCGCTCTATGACAACTTGATTCTAAAGACGAGTGAACTAGACGCANANCCAGAAAATATCGCACTTGAACAAGAAGTTGCGGACCTTGAAATTGAGTTTGAGGACGCACGTTCGCTTCTGCTTGACATGAGNTTAGACCGTACTGATGTCATCAACTTGCTTCAGTTAGACATTATTGGTGAGCCACTTCGTGATGAAGAAGGGCTTGTCATTCGTGATGCTCAAACAGATGAGATTCTTCGCGGNGCAGCACCAAGAGATGTTGCACTGATTGAAATGGAACAAGCGTATCCGCACCTCGCGAGTGACATCTCAGTAGTCGTCGATTCATTTGATGACTACCAGAGTAAACGGACTGGCTTTGATGACCCAGAAGACCTCGTCAGAATGCTTCGCGGTGCAGGTGTTCTTGACTTTAGAATTGCAGTTGAAACAGGNAAAGCCGAGGGCTTTAGCGTTGAAGACTTGCGTACACAATTGCAAGAAGTGGGGCCTGATAACACAGACTCGCCGATTGCTTCGTGGTATCCNATNAACNCTGTTGACGAATGGTATGAAACTCCCGCACAACTAGCTCTTCTTCTTGAAAATCCGCAGGGTTACTTTGCAGCAAACCGAGGGTTTGANGCAGCAGAATATGATGGGACGATTTACCTACTTCTTTANGATGACGACACAAGAAGTATGACGCACAANGGNGGNAACAAATGGTCTATTGCCAGTGCATANCAATCAACAGACCAGTTTGGNAGACCCGCAGTTGCCTTCAGNCTCGATTCCTCAGGTGGTTCAATGATGGGCAAGTTGACTGGCCCNCANGTAGGNGAGCCAATGGCAATCGTGCTCGATGGTCAGGTTTATTCAGCGCCAAACTTGAATTCACAAATCAATACNAGTGGTATCGTTCAAGGCAACTTCTCGCAAGAAGAAATCAATTACTTGNTNCGCGTTCTTGCGGCAGGCTCGCTTGAAGCAAGGTTGAGNNACGACCCAATTGCTGTNAACATCATTGGNCCATCCATTGGTGTTGAAAACTTGAATCGCGGTTTAAGTGCACTCGGTTGGTCAGTCATTGCAGTCATGGCGTTTATGCTTGTGTACTACATGTTTGCAGGATTCGTTGCAGACTTTGCGCTNCTTGCAAACGGCATTNTCATCTTNGGCATCATGGCACTCATCGANGGNACNTTTACGTTGCCNGGTCTTGCAGGTGTTGTCCTTACGATGGGTATGGCAGTTGATGCGAACGTGCTTATNTATGAACGTATTCGCGAGGAGATTAACGCTGGTGCAAGAGATTTGCGAGAGGCAATTCGCGAAGGGTACAACAAAGTGTACTCAACGATTATTGATGCGAACTTGACGAACCTCATCGTTTGCTTCGTGCTGTATAAAACAGCGACAACTGAAGTGAAAGGTTTTGCTGTAACGTTATCGATTGGCATTATCGCGACACTCTTTACATCTCTCTTTGTGACAAGAGTGATCTTTACGCTCTATACAAACGTCTTTGGTGCACGAAANCTCTCGATGCTCCCNATTGTGGTGCCGATTATTGCGAGAGTCCTTCATCCTGCNGTGAATTGGATCAGTATGCGAAAAGTCTTCTGGACTTGTAGCGTCATTCTTTGTGGTTGCTCGCTCTGGCTTCTCATGGGCAGGGGNGTCACGATGCTTGACACGGAATTCCGTGGTGGCGTTTCAATGACAATGCGAACAAAGATGGATGGCGATGCTCGTTTGCTCCTGCCTCACACAGGCGAAGGTTCTGTAGAAGCNAGAGTCCAAGCAATCGGTGCAAANGCAACTGGGGACAGCGAAAAAGACCGTATCCTTGCTGAACTTGCTGGNGCAACAGTGCTTACTGTTGGTGACACTTCNGTCGATGGNTTANANCGAGTCATTTCAGATGGTTTCCAAGTCAAAGTAGCGAATCCTCCTGGAATTAACAATGACACNGTCGTNACTGAAACAGTTGTCGAAGCAATTACAGAAGCATTCGGTGATGATCTCGATGTGCCTCCGGCTCTTGTGTTTGAAGGCATTGGTTCAAGCGCGTACCAAAANTACACGCATCAGATTGCACAGAACGCTCAGTCAGTAAGTGATGTTATTGGTGGTACTGCCCGNGGCGAAGTCAAAGATTACCGTGGTGGTGTATTGGTGTATGTCGAGAACATCTCACCNGCAGTGAGCGTTGAAGATGTCAGAAAGCGTGTTGACCGAATGCGTCAACAACCAGAATACGCACAGAAGGCAGGGGCTCGTGATGTTGAAATCTTTGGCATCAAGCGTGCAGAAGGCGGTTTCCAGTCAATTGCAGTTGCAGTCTATGACCAGAACATGAACTATCTTGGTAACACGCCAGAGATTGTTGATGAAAAGGTTGCAGCGATCGAATGGGAACTTGTTTCGACTGCGTTGGAGCAACCTCAGAGTTTGGAACAAGTCAGCAGCTTCTCATCTCAAATTGCTGAAACGTTAAAGGCTAATGCGATTGTTGCGGTCATTCTCTCACTGCTCGGCATTCTTGCTTACATCTGGTTCAGATTCGGTTCACTTCGATACTCACTTGCAGCAATTGTTGCGCTTGTTCACGACGTTACGATTACGCTCGGAGCATTAGCGCTTGCAGGGTACATTGCGAACATTACCTTCTTCAGCCAGACATTACATATCGAAGCGTTCCAGATTGACTTAGGTGTCATCGCAGCGCTTTTGACCGTGATTGGTTACTCGCTAAACGATACGATTGTGATCCTAGATAGAATTCGTGAGAATCGAGGTAAAAGGCCGCTCCCAACGATGCAGAATGTCAATGACTCGATTAATCAAACAGTTAGTCGTACAGTCCTCACTTCAGTGACAACGCTCATTGCTGTCTTCATTATCTACTCTGCTGGCGGAAGCGGTATTAGACCGTTTGCGTTTGCGCTTCTTGTTGGTATCTGTGTTGGTACATACAGTTCAGTTGCGATTGCTGCTCCACTCGTCTTTAAGAAGGGACCAGCAAGAGGACCAAAAGCAACAGAACTCGACGGTGTTCAGCCAGAACCTGTGTGATTTCAAGTTTTTACACAGGTATTGCCGATTTTATAAAAGATAGTTAATGACGAGTTGCCAAGGAGGGCACAATCATGACGGGAACAACTAAAGCGATTTTATCGTTATCCGTGTTACTGCTCGCAGCACTTGTTGTGTATTACGGCATGACACCTGAACAACAATCTAGTTACATCTCTGCAGATGTTCCATCGAGAACAACGTCGATTGATGATGCTGTGTTTGGCGGCGATCCTTATGAAAAGGCAAGCGAACTTGGACTGCTGACAAAACTATCTGACCCAAAGCCAAAGCCAGATACTAGAGTTCCAGTTGGTCAAGAAAACTGGCTGCCCCCAGATAAAATCGTAGACCCTATTGAAGCAGACGATGTCACTGAGGTCACTGAGGTCATTGATGCACCTGTTGAACCAGAATTTTTCTTATACACCGTTAAAGAAGGTGAAACACTAGGTGAAATCGCTTCAAGAGAGGCGGGCGGCTTTTCAAAATGGCAAGCCATTGCAGAATTTAACTCAATCAGTGATCCAAGTTCAATTCGTGCAGGTCGTGTGTTGCGAATCCCGACATCAAGCGATGTTGCGAAACCAGTTGTGACAGTTACCGTAGAAAATGAAATCGTCGACATGGTGCAGTATGTCATCAAAGAAGGCGATACGCTTTCATCTATTGCAGAGTTTCATTATGGAGATGCGAATTTGTATCGAGTCATCCTCGACGCGAATCCTACCCTCGATGCTCGCAGGTTGAAAATTGGCAACTCAGTTATGGTTCCAAAGTTGTAAAGAGTTGTTGATTCTCTTTCATTCTTGATAACGACTTGCTGCCAATAACAACTGAATCAATCGAACTACACACGGGGCTATCACTTAACAAAAACTGAATTGCATCTTGTGGCGCAAGATGCCCNCTGTTGAGTGCTTTTTTCACAAGCACAATNGCGTTTGATTCGNGTGCTGCGANAAGAACNTCTTGTTGGCTTTGGTTAGCAAGNCTATATTCAATCATCATGACATCTGCCCACTGCAGGGCTTTCATTTGTGCTTCAACTGTTTTGCCACTAAACCCAATGTGTGNNGCCAATCCCTTTTGCTTTGCATCGCACATAAACTCAACAGCGTCACTNTCAGTNAGNACNGANANNTCNTCAGGCGGAGCATGNATCAGNANNTAATCAAGATNNTCTGTNTTNAGNGNNNTGAGNGANTGTTCNACTGANNCAGNCATGCCNTNNANNGAAAAATCAAAAGNNCCGTCNACNCNTTCNCCAACNTTNGATGAAAGGATGTATTCGTCCCTTCGATGGCTGATGAACTTNCCGATTCGTTCTTCACTAACNCCATAAGCAGGTGCNGTATCAATGAGTGTGANGCCACAATCGAGNACACCATTGAGCAGTTGCTGNGNTTCACGNTCACTTGGCATAGGGNTNCCAGCAGAAGCATATTTGTCTGCTGGCGTACGNCCNATTTGATANGCGCCAAATCCNAGTGTGCTGAGAGNNGGCGTATTCATGTACAAAGCACCTCAGGCNTGTTCCAGATGGCGTCACTTTCCCAGACCGGTAGGGCGACCATTGGTTTTGGCCACNTGAGATTTGTGNAGTCTGTNTTTATCGAGTCTGTTTTCGGTTGTAGTTTTGGAATGATTGCCTCAGCGAGTCTTGGGGCGAATGCGAGTTTTGTTGGGAAGCAGGTNTGGACGTGCCCTTCAGTTTCGATGGAAACATCTTGAGGNCTTTTTCCTTTTGNAAACTGTTCTGCACGTGTTGAACGGTAAGTCAAAAATTCCGCTTGGGATAAATCGAGATTTGGTAGAGTTGCATGTAACTCTTTGGATGCATGACAAACCAGTTGATNTGGTTCCATGTTGACACCATCCTCAGCAAGTTGCCCGCCAACTTGCCATACTTTTCTNCCTGCGTAATCNGTCGTTGTTGTGATTGTGACTCTTGTCTTNGCGCCATCTATACAGTGACCATTAATNGTTGGTAAGTCACCTCTGACAAGAACCATGTGAAGNGGTCTAGTTTGTGTTGCTTCAGCAGCGAGTCCGAATTGANCTCTAAGAGATTCATTCCCACTCCCAGCGGTGAGCACAATATCTTTTGTGAGAATGTTCAATGGTTCACCTGTTTGCGGATTTAACAGCGANACTTTCCAGCATCCGTCATCCTTGCTNACTTCCACNCCNCCNGGGGCAGTGAGCAGNAGTTTGTCTTCTAANTTCTTGCTTAGGACTTCAAGTAAACTNCTTGGCTCGATGACTTGCTCNGCAAGCCGNGCAACTGTGATGCCATCGCTGCAAAGCCATTCAGGTCTTTCTTCCTTTTCNAGGACTTCTGGTTTCACTCGAAGCGCCATCTTTGCACCTAGAAACCCTAGCCGTGAAGTGAGCGATCTGGTCTTCCAGACGTAACAATTGTCTGCTCTAAGTTGAACATCAGATAAGTTCGGGGTGGATTCTCCTGCAAGGGCTCTACGCCAAAGGGTTGGCATCTCTCTGATTGCNACAGCGGAATNATGTCCGCCATGCGTAATCTCATACTTCAANCCGCCATGGATNATGCCTTGCGAGTCTATGGTTTGACCATGNCCAAGGGCATTGGNTTCAAGCAGAAGGGCTTGGTAGCCTANTTCTGTGCANTTGTTGAGTGTGAATAGTCCAGCAACTCCGCCACCAAAGATAAGGCAATCGATTTGTATAGTTGGCTGAGCCATGGGTGTATCTTAAGTCACTAAGCGTACAGTTTGGAGTAGGATGACCCTATGAACACGAATCATTGGACGATTGTTGGCAGTCAGGGTGAGACNATTTTTGGTTCCACAGAAGCACCAGACANTGGTGCTCGGGGGGTAACCCTCCTNGCTCACGGTTTCAAAGGTTACAAAGACTACGGGATGTTTCCTTGGTTGTCACAACACCTCGCTTNAATTGGCTTCNTNTCACATCGATTTAACTTTTCTCATTCTGGGATGCAGGCNGGAATCGACGCATTTGAGCGTCCTGATTTGTTTGAAAAAGACACATGGAATAGACAAGTTGAAGATTTGAAAGTGCTTGCTGACACATTTAGACAGCCGGATTTACCGTTACACATCATCGGCCACTCTAGGGGCGGCGTAANTTGTCTACTTGCTGCTGGTCGTGGAGTTGTGAAACCTGACAAACTCATTTCACTCTCTGCGCCTTCGACTTGCTTGTCGATGAGCAAAGACGTTCAAGAANATTTGCTTAAGAATGGTTATCTCATATCGCCNTCTGCTAGGACGAATCAAGAGTTGAGAGTTGGCNTNCCTTTTCTTCAAGAACAACTCGACGAACCNGAGCNCCACGATTTGCTCACCCTCGTTCAANNTATTGAATGCCCAATGTTGNTNGCTCATGGCGATGAAGATGAGAGCGTTCCGGTTTCAGCAAGTACGGATATTGCAGCGCATTGTCATGGACAGCGAGAAGTGATTNAAGGCGCAAACCATGTGTTNAATACATCGAATCCATTCCAAGAGGGCGAGGAGCCATCTCAGCAATTGCAATCACTTTGGGATGTTATGCAANCGTTTCTGCTTGAGGCGTAGCAACTGTTTCAACAATTGGTGTTTCATCGAGTCGCTCTTGGGCTTGTTTCGAGATTTCGCCTTCGCTACCAACTTCGTCAATGCTTACGGATACATGGCGGGAAACGCCTCGTTCTTGCATTGTGACGCCGTAGAGTTTGTCACATTCCATCATCGTTCNCTTATGGTGCGTAATGACAATGAAGTGNCTACGGTCTAAGAAGTCATGGATGGAGCGNGCAAAACGGTGATTGTTTGCTTCATCAAGTGCAGCGTCGACTTCGTCAAGGATGCAGAAAGGNGAAGGTTTCGCCTTGAAGATGCTCAGTAGAAGGGCCACAGCGGTCATCGCCTTCTCGCCACCACTGAGTTGGGAGATTACACGAGGTTGTTTGCCTGGCGGCTTAGCCTTAATCTCGATTCCAGCTTCAAGNANNTCAATTGANCCATCTTCNTCTGGCAGAAGCATAATGTCAGCACTGCCGCCACCAAAGAGTTTTCTAAACATGCCTTGTGGACCCGCAAACTGCTCACGGATGATGTTGAATGTTTCTTCAAATCGCGTCTTGCTCAGTTCTTCAAGCTCGTCGATCAGTTCCTTGAGTGAAGCGACTGAAGCATCGATATCAACAACTTGATTTGCGAGATCAACATTGCGTTCTTCAAGCGTTTGTTCTTCTTCAATCGCNTCGATGTTAACATTNCCNAGTGATTTGATTTCGTCTCGAAGAATCTTTGCTTCGGCATCCATCTCTTCACGGTTCTCTGCAGGTCTNGCGTCNCTTGATGCTTGTGTTTTCCATTGCTTGTACTGAAGGTTGATGTCAATCTCAGACTCTTCAAACATGCGTTCTTCTAAAGCTTCTCTTTTAACTTCAGCTTCACGCTTGCTACCCTCAATGGACACCCATTGATTGTCGAGTTGCNNACCAGTGTTCCTTGCATTATTGAGTTTTACAGCCGCCTCTTCAATTGCGCGTTCCGCTCGTTTGACATTGTCATGGAANGCATCGAGNTCTTCTTTACAAGCAAGTGCTTTCTGTTCTTGNGATTCAATGTCGTTTCTACACTCAACAATTGCTGCCTCAGTTTGGTCAACTTGGCTTAATCGACGTGCGATTTGGTCGTGGTGAATTCGATATTGACGTTGTTGTTCTTCTAGCGCACTCGTGATGTGNCGCAACTCGCTTCTGTTTGATTCATGTTTTTCGGTTGCAGTGCCTAAGTCAATTCGCTTACTTGTTAACTGATCAGAAATGGATTGAAGGGATGCGGTGCGCTGATCGACGACAGTGCGTTTGTTATTGCGATTTGNGCTGTGTTGCGCAATTGCTTCTTCTATTGAAGTGGAAGTGGAACTTGACTCNCTCAATTCAGTCTGACTTGCTGTGATCTGGGANTCTAACGCTCGGCATTCCGAGTCATTTGTTGCAACTTGACGTTGGCAACGCTCAGCTTCGCTTTGAATGCCTTTNAGTTTGTGCTCAAGTTCAATTGATTCATTGCGTGCGTTCTTCAATTGCTCTGAAGATTGNCGTTGNTGCTGCTTCGCTTGTTCAGTTTCATGCATCAATTCGCTTAACTGNGATTGAAGTTGCTCAATTTGAGAATCAAGNACTTTTACTTCGATAGACAAAGCATTNATTTCAATTCTTCGTGTAAGCCAGCCCTTTTGGTCGCCAGCAGTTGTTTTGCCAACAAAGATTCTGCCATCTGTTTCAAGGAGTTCGCCTTGTGGAGTGACAAATCGCCAATTTGGATTTGCGTGTTGAAGTTGTTTTGCAAGTTCAAGTGTTCCAACAACAGCAGTCGTTTCNAGCAAGTTAGAGATTGCGTCTTTTGCACAGTCTGCAATGTTCAATAGCGAAAGNAGGGGNGTTGCTTGCGTGGACTGAAGTGCAGTCGTGGGGNGGTTGCNNCGCGTTGGCGATAGAAGTCCAACTCGACCNGATCCTTCATCAAGGGACGCTTCGATGAGTTCTACAGATTNATCATTGTCGATGAGTAGGAGTTGAATATTTGGTCCNAGAGCAATCTCGACGAGATGCGCATCAGCGTGATTTGCATCTANGAAGTCGCCAACCATGCCCTTTACATTCGGAAAAGTTTCNGGGGCGTCTAAGATGTGTTTGACNGCATCCGNAAGACCTTCCCTTGCTTGTTGCATTTCTTCTAGAAGGTGCAATCTAGAACCAGAGGCGGCGCGNTTATGCCTTAACTTTTCAAGATCNGTTGCGAGCGTTTTTGCTTTTTCGCTGATTGCATGAGCAGANTGGTCGTGTGCTCGTAAGACTTCTTCGTGTTCTTGAACAGTTTGTTGAACTTGAGAGAANCGCTCTTGCGTGTTTTCTCGTTTTTGTTTCAAGTTTGTCAACTCTTCAGAGAGCGATGNCCGCTGTTCAGTTAATCGNTCCTTTTGTGTCGTGAACCCAGAGAGCCTCTCTTTGATCGCGCCCACAATGGATTGGTGTTGTGATTGTTTTACGCTGAGTGTNTCTAACTCGTCTTGTAAGGAAGCNAGTTCGTCNTTTAGCGAAACGAGTTGTTGTTGATAATCTGTATGTGTTGCTGTCAGCGTTTCAACTTCGCGTTCAATGTCAGCAAGCGTTTCGGCAGTTGAAGCGATTTCTTCAGTAGCNTCGACTTTCTTGGCTTCTAGAGCTGAAATCTTGGATTTCAATTGAGCATAAGATGATCGGTCGGATTCAATCTGTTCTTTTTGATCAGCAATCGAACGCTCTAGCATTTCAATACGTNGTTTTGTGTGATTGATGTTTGANTCGTATTGGGCTGANTGCTGAACAAGCGACTGATTGTTTGTATGTAACTCGTGCCGAGTTGATTCGNACACTCGTTTTTCATCTTCAAGTTGTAACACTTGCTGAGCAGTTTCTTGACGTTTCTGCTCAATCGTNTCGCATGCAGANGTTAANCCAATGAGTTTTTCATGAAGTTCATGGTAGGTGTCAAGTGCAACATGTTTTCGAAGGTGTTGGTAACGGCTGTNAAGGTCTTTNAACTTACGAGCTTTTTCAGCTTGCCCTTTGACGATGCGGAGTCTTCGCTCAGTGTTTGCTAACTGTTCGCGAACTCTAACGAGGTTAACTTCACTTCGTTCAAGTTTACGCTCTGCTTCTTTTCGTCTGGTTTTAAATCTCGCAACACCAGCTGCTTCCTCAAGAATTGATCTTCGTTCAGCAGGATTTGCATTCACCATTGCTGCAACTCTTCCTTGCTCAATNATGGAATANGCATTCGTGCCAATGCCCGTGTCGAGGAATAGTTCCTTCACATCTTTCAATCGGACTTTGTTGCCATTGATGAGGTATTCACTTCTGCCATCTCTATAGAGTTTTCGTGTGACGCCAACTTCATCACTATCAATGGAGAGGAATCGCTTATCTTCTGGAGAAGTCGCAGNAGCGTTTGTGATTGGGTTATCGAAGGTGAGGGTGACGCTTGCACAGCCAAGTGGTTTTCTTACTGCTGAGCCAGCAAAGATCACGTCAAGCATCGCTTCGCCGCGAAGGCTTTTGGCNGATCGTTCACCTAGTACCCATTTGATAGCGTCAACGACATTTGATTTACCACATCCATTTGGACCAACAATGCCTATGACAGGCGCATCGAACACAAACTCCGTAGTGTCTGCGAAGGATTTGAAGCCTGAAATAGTGATTTTAGATAGCCGCATGTATGTGGACCTCCTGTCTTGTNTTTGCTCCGTCCTGAAGCAAACCCCCGCAATNTCTCGAAAACCCATTTATCGTGTTAAAAAATGGGTCTTAGAATGCTCTATGGTAACTACATTACCATTTCTCACAAGAAAAATATCGGTGTTATCGCCCCTAAATAGCCAATAAACGCTTGTTTTTTATGCTTCCGGGTCGGAAATTCCAAGTTCTTCAGGTGTTGGAACCTCAAGAAACGTTGGTGGGGGAAGCGTTTCTTCATCTTCAGTTACAAAATCTGGCCTTGGGGTAAACGTCATATCATTCGTAAGTCGTTGAATGACAGCGAGTAATCTGTCTTGTTCAACTTTGAAATCAGCGTTGAGATATTCTTGACGCCATAACTCGTGGATTGCTCCAATCGTCCTGCTGTATGACAAGTCAAGCCCTGGGGCTGGTTCTTCAGGTGTCGAGTGGTGGGCGAGGAACATCGTGAAGTTGGGCAGTGATGTCGTAATCTTGTGATGTGATGTTTGCCCACTGTCTTCATTGTGATATCGAACGTCAACAGTCGACTCATCATCTGCGCTTTCTTTGACAAGAAGGTTGTTGTTCCAAGTGTTTAATGAAAGTGGTGTTTGAATGTTGACATCACCAGTTATGATGATTCGCGGCTCACCTGATTGAGTGACGTACACAAGTTCATGTGAAGATGGAAGCCATAGTAAATCGAATTTATCATCAATAACAAATGATTGGACAGCTGGGTCTCTTCTCTCGATGAGTGCTTCAGCAGTTTGCAATCGTATCTCAACATCAATTGAATCGAGAAGCGGTCTGAGCCCAAACATGATGCGAGGATCTTGCGGCATATCTTTAAGCAAGTGAATTGCTTCAATTCTTGCGCCAAGTGAGTTCCCCTGTTTTGTTTCTTCAAGCAAGAAAGGAATAGCGATAGGATCCTTGAGTCGACCACCTGCTTTAAGTGCTGCGTTTCTCGGCAAATCTTCTGGCGAGTCATATAGATCGCGGAGTACCGGCAGGATTCGATCACCAAGCGCGCGCCATCTCCACGATGCTGCATCAGCATTTTTAGGACTTGGGTCTGTAATGAGCAAACGCTTCACTGACATCGCAACTGATTCAGGTTGTTGAGAGCGGATTGTGATGTGGTTCATGATTTCCATAAACGTAGGAACATCATCTTTCCAGGAAGGTGGAACTCTGATTTCAATCTGTTCATCACTGATGCCGCGAGCAGTTGGTCCATCTTGACCAAATTCTTCAGGAAAAACGCGGTTAATTGCATTTTGAATCAAAGAAGACCGTGTGTGACTCGGTTCAAGTAAAACGAGCCGCATCGGCAAGTTATGAAGCACTTCGCCACCTTTAAGAATTCTGCCAGAGGTACGGTGCACTGCATCTGAACCAACAGAGCCAGGATTTGCAAATGGGTTGAGGAAGACATCACCAGAGACAAAAGCAATTTCACGAGTTTGGCTTCGTCCCGTCGTTAACTGACCTGTACGAAGAAGTGATGGCAATAAATAGCCACCTTCTAAACTTGTCGTTGCACTGCTTGGTTCTGCTCTGACTCTCGCATCAAACAGCGTCCCTCTAAGAGAAGGGTGGTCAGGTCTGAGATTTCCTCTGCTTGGTTTTCGTCCAGTAGCAGCTTGTGGAATCACGGCTTCGATGATCACAACTGCAGTATCTTCGGAATTGATGAGTTGCTCTGGTGTTACATCACCCCAACCGCGCGTTGATTCGCCAATGCCACGACGTGCTAAATCCGCAATCATATGAGCGCGGACTTGTGGCGGAATGTCACTTGAGCCAGTTCCTTTTAGTCCTACGACGAGGCCATACCCTGATGCAATCACAGGTTCATAACTATCCTTGTAGGTGCTTGAATATCCCATCAATGCAACATGCTGTTTGATTGTCCCTCTAAGCATGCTTGGGACTTCACTGTAATCGGTTCCAATGTTTGCGCGCGTAGGTCGCTTGACTTCTTCAGCGCGCTGAACAGTCTCGCAGTTCATCAACAGCGCTAACAGCAATAAGGTTAGGATTTTTAAGGTAGGTTGGAATCTCATATTCGTCTTCTCAGTATGATAGGACCCATGATTATACATTCCATACTCTCATTGTTTTTGCTTAATCCGACCGGGTTTTCTATTCCTCAAGTCGATATCGCTCACAAAAGTGACATGCAAGTGACTGTTGATAAGGAAGAGGGGCAATACTTAGGACATCCAACTACTGTTTTGCTTGAAGATGGCAAGACGATTTTATGCATGTATCCAAAAGGGCATGGTAGGGGCGCGCTAGTGATGAAGAAAAGTGTTGACGGTGGTCATACTTGGAGTGAGCGATTGCCAGTTCCAGATTCGTGGGCGACTTCAAAGGAAACGCCTCATGTGTATCCAGTAGTAGATGCTGAGGGTACAAAGCGGCTCATTCTTTTTTCAAGTTTGTATCCCGTTCGCATGTCCGTGAGTGAAGATGATGGAGTCACTTGGAGCGAACTAGAAAAGATTGGTGATTATGGCGGAATCGTTGCGATGGCCGATGTCATCGAAACCGGTAAAGGAAGTTACACAGCATTCTTTCACGATGATGGCCGGTTCATTAAAGAGGGTGGAAAGTGGAGTGCGTTTCATGTGTACGCAGTTGATTCTACAGATGGCGGTGTGACGTGGAGTGCACCTCGTGTTGTTGCCCATAATCCTGAACTGCATTTATGCGAACCAGGGCTAATCAAATCACCTGATGGGAAAAAGTACGCAATGCTCTTACGAGAGAACAGTCGTAAGGCAAATAGCCAAATCTGTTTCAGCAATGATAATGGCAAAACATGGAGTACGCCAGTAGCAATGTCCGGTTCGCTCACAGGCGACAGACATCAGGCAACGTACACAAATGATGGTCGACTCTTTGTTTCATTCCGTGATACTGGAAATGAAAGTCCGAGCAAAGGCGATTGGGTCGCATGGGTCGGTACCTTTGATGATTTAGAACAGGGTAAGGAAGGGCAGTATCGCATTCGATTGTCTGACAATACGCACCGAGGTGACTGTGCGTATCCTGGTGTTGAACTGCTTCCAGACGGAACAATTTTCACTGTGACGTATGGTCATTGGGATGGCGTTAAAAAACCATACATTCGCGGTATCCATTTAAAACTGAGTGATATGGATGCTTTGCTCCCAAAAGATTGATGGTTACTCGCAAACTCCCCACTCGCTCACAATGAGTAGAACATCAGAGACATTGACGGTTCCGTCTTGATTGACGTCAGCGGGCCCGCCATTTTGTCCCCAATTGTCAATCACTTGAAGTAGGTCAGTGACATTTGTCATTGCGTCGCCGTTGACATCAGTTGGGCAATCACTCGAATCATCACATTCAACAGTAACTAAGGTTAATTGAACGTTGTCAATGTGAAAACCTCTGAAATCATTGAACACATCATCAATAGAGTCAAAGCCCCATGATAGATTTAGCATGCCATCCTCATCAGGCATGGCACTGAATGAATGCGTAGACCAATCTTCAGAATCACTCAGTTCATTTACTAAAGTGCCATTTGCGTAAACACTCGCAAAATCGTACGAACTAGACGATTCCGTTAGAAGTGCATAGCAAAAAGACACTGCAACTTCTGAGACAGCGTCGTCAAATGAATAGGTAGGGGAGTTCAGTAAGCCACTGACAGTGTTTCCATTGTCATAAGTGCAACTGCTTTCGTCACCAAAATACATAAATGGTGCTTCGCCGCAATCTCCATTTGGGATGCAAGTAGAGGATGCATTCCATAGTCCATCAAGGGTCCAGTCTGAAGGCAGCCCATTATCAAATGATTCAAGACTCAGAAAAACTTTTACGATCTCGCCGACAACGAGGGTGTATGGCGCATCTTCGTAGTTAAATGGTGAGTACGCTGTGTCTCCAGCACTGCCAGTAGCACTAAACCAAAAAGTCACATCGTCTCCACAATCAACTGCGGGCAGTGTTGCGGTGTATGACTCGCCACCAATATGTTCTACAGGGTCACTCATGATGTCACCGTTCACTGAAACGTGCAACATGACGCTGTCAACAACTGGTAGTTGCGTCCCCGGCCCAACATTAAAATAGATTGGCGTTTCTTGATTTGGATTTGTCTGCGTCGGTACTCCATTTGGAAACCCGAACTGTAAGATGTTTGGGATACACACGCCTTGTGGATTCGCAAGTGCTTTTTGGAGCCCTGCATTGTGAATGGCGCAACCATGATTCTGATTGCTTGAACTTGAACAACCGCCATTTGTATGTATGCCAATGGCTAGGCCAGTTGACTCATCCAACACGGCAGAACCACTATTGCCGCCTGTTGTGTCTGTGTAATAAGCGATTGTGTTGTCTTCTGATTGAGTAAAAGGTCCAACATGAGTTTTCTGAACACCATTCCATGTGTTACTGACTGGCGCAGATGTTGTGCCATGACCAGTAATGCGGATTTGTTGTCCATTGACTCCAGGTGCTTCATCTGCAAGTTCAAAATAGGATTGTTGGGCTTCGTAAGGAGTAAGCCCAGTTTCAGAGTTTGGGAAACACCCAAAATACGCCCAGTCATTTCCGATGTATGTGTCTGGAGTGTACTGAATTGAATCGACGTCTACTGGGTATTGGTCTTCAGGCCCGGGATGTTGATAGTTTCCGTTTGCATCACTGAGGGGAACATTGAATTGCATGATGCCGAGTGAATTGCCATTCCCACTAGAACAGTGTCCTGCAGAGAGGAATGTTCGGTTGACGTCATCTATAATCCAAGCAGTGCAACCTATAGGCATCGCTCTTGCTGTTCTCGCTTCATAACTGAGTTCGCGATCATCTACGCCTCCACAGATTGACTGTTCAAATTCATTTTGTTCAAATGTTATGGCTTGGTGAATGTTGAGTTTTGAAGAGTCGCCGTTGCCATTTTCGATGAGTTCAACAACAACAGTGTTGCCATTAAACCAAGCACTTTTGTACTGCCATTGAACAAGTGATGAATGATTGAGATGTTGAACAGCACCATCGTAAACTGATGTCATGCGGATGACTGCGGTCTCAGTAAGTTTCGTTCCGCGGAAGTCAATCTGAAAGGATGATGTGTTATCAAGCGTCACAACTTCATGAAGTGAAGCAACGTTTGTTGTCTTTTTTGTATGTTGAATTTGAATGCCAAGATCGATATGTTTTGTTAACAATGGTGGTGCTTGTCCAAATGCAAAAGTACATGAGGCAATGTGCAGGAACAGTACAGTAATCAAGTATTGCATCTACTTAGTGTACGGAATGCTCTGCTCAATGGCGAGTAAAAAGCAGGGATTATGAGGATGAAATAGGCGGTCTAATGGTAGAAACCTTTAATTCTGCTTCTAGTGCCATGCTCATGCGCAAAATTGTGGATTCATCAAAGAGCCGGCCAATAATTGTTGTTGCAAGGGGCTTGCCATTGAGCATACCAGTTCGTTGCACAGTTGCAGGTTGACCAGTGTTATTCGCAATCAAAAGTAAATTGCTATAGCCGGGTGTTAAGAAGCCATCAAATGAATCGTTCATCCATTGATACATCTTTTGCATCGCTTCTCTTCGATACCGACTTGCTTGGATATGTTCGACTGCTGGAATCAGCCAGCTTTGCCGGAATGTGTTGGGCCATGCATTGTCTTCTTGATTAACCAAAAGGTC
>PBEX01000036.1 GCA_002718515.1 Phycisphaerae bacterium | reverse complement strand
ATCGGTTGTCATTCCGACCAATCTGCCGGGCATCTTACGCATGTACTTTTCTTTTGCTGCAAGTAGCCCGAGGTATGGACCGCCTAAGTTTAACGCGTTGCCTAGCGGTTGCCCTTCCCCTGCTGCAATGTCCGCACCGCATTCGCCGGGTGTTTTTAGAAGTCCGCATGCAATCGGATTAAAGACTGCAATGCCTGCTGTTTTGGGCACAGCGCGTGCAACACCAAAGCAACCCTCCCAGTCTTCGATTTGTCCCCAAACATTTGGCGATTGGACAATCACTGCGGCTGTTTTATCACTGAGTAAAGATTCAATATCTGCTGGATGCACACGGCAACCGCGACTCGGAATCTCCTTGATCGTGACTGCTAAATCAGCAAGCACTGTTTTGAGCACAGCAAGATACTCGGGGTGTAATGTCGAAGCAACGAGAACTTCATGACGCCTTGTTGTGTTCACTGCGAGCAGTGCTGCTTCAGCGACTGCAGTTGCGCCGTCGTACAAACTTGCGTTTGCGATGTCTAACCCAGCCAGACGAGCAATCTGAGTTTGAAACTCAAAGAATGCCTGCAGAGATCCTTGTGACGCTTCTGCTTGGTACGGGGTGTATGACGTTAAAAACTCTCCTCGATTAGAGAGTTGGTCTATGTGTACTGGATAAAAATGGTCGTAAGCGCCACAACCCATAAAACAGGTCATGTTATGAGCGCCATGATTATGATTTGCCATCTCTGCGAGTTGCCTTTGCAGCTCCAATTCGCTGAGGGCTGGAGACAAATCAAGACCTTCCTCACACCGTACAGATGGGGGAATAACCTCAAACAATTGATCTACTGAGTCAATGCCAATTGTCTGGAGCATTTCTTGCTTTTGAGTGAGATTTAATTGGGTGTAATCCATATTTTTGCTCGCTGAATGAGAGTGGTAAGTATAAACTCTTACGCATGTTTCATCTCACTTCAACAGCAATACTTTTAACCTTTAATGCACTTTCACATCCCGGCGATCAAATCGCAGATGCACCAACTTCTGTCAGAAGTTTTAGCCCTGAGAGTGAAGTCAACGATGACATCATCGAGACGTATTTCACACAATCGGGACCACTCTCAATCGAGTTTTATGAACACCTTACGCTCCTCGCAAATCCGTGGCTTGGCGGTCGACAACCAGGCACTGAAGGGAGCGGCATTGCAGGCGAATACATCGTCTGGAACCTAAGCAAAAATGGACTCACGCCAGCGTTTATAGATAACACAGATTGGTATCAACGTTTTGACTTTAACGTCGATAGTGCCCCACCTGAAGTGTTGAGTTCTTTTGCATCATTGGATGACATTGCACTCATCGATGGCCGAGATTACGCAGTCCTTGGCAACAGCGGAAATGGCGAGGTTGAAGCGCCCGTGACATTCGTTGGTTATGCCATTGAAAAGGGTGAAGGTAACTACACATCATTTGATGAAGCAGACGACTTAACGGGACAAATTGCATTGATGCTTCGATACGAACCCCTCGATGAAGACGGTGCAAGCCAGTGGGCAGGCAGACGATTTAGCCCGCATTCAAACATACGCGAAAAAATGAANGCGGTNATNCANCGNGGTGCNNTTGGNGTNATNTTGGTGAANCCCCCNCACTGTCGNGANGGNAGACGNGGNTTAGANACATCNTCATCAAGTCGNTTNGGNACNACAAACATNCCNGTTGTCCANATGACNGANGNNGTCATCAATGCTGCATTGACNGATGACNCNGTNCGCTCACTTCAANCNAAGGCNGATGCNNGNGAAGTNNGAACNACACCNCTGATGATNANTGCCANNCTNAAANCAGAAGTCAACACNGGNGGCATGCAAGCNAAAAACATTGGTGGCGTNTTAAAAGGCNNGGGTGANTTAGCNGATGAATGGCTCATTATNGGTGGNCACTACGACCATGTCGGNNATGGNTATGTCGGCACACGNTANCCNGGNCAACTNCACCATGGTGCNGANGACAANGCNTCNGGCACNTCNCTCNTNCTNATTCTNTCNCGNNTGTTAAGTGAGTATTACNCTNAAAGNGANGATGAATCACTNCGNTCNGTNATGTTTTTNTTCTTCGATGCAGANGAAGCGGGNCTTCANGGNTCNGCNCACTTTGTNAANTACCCCATCATNAANCTNGANAANGTCAATGCNATGATNAANATNGATATGGTTGGCAANTTNAGNCANAACAATGTGCTNATTGGNGGNACTGGNACNGCAGNAGANTTTGANACTAAAGATTCCNGANTGGNTTGAGTCNTCNATTTTGACNGCGAANCTCATGCCNTCNGGNACAGGNCCTTCNGANCANACNAACTTNTANCAAGCNNANATGCCNGTCCTCTTTTTCTTNACNGGNCTNACTGATGAATACCACACNCCAAAGGANCAACCNTACACAACNAANCCNGCNGGTGCNGCNNGNCTTGCNNCNCTNATNAANACNGTTGCACNNGANCTNGTNGATGANGAAAANNTNTCGTTNCAAACNTCATCATCGAGTTCNAGNNGAGNNGGCNNNAGAGGNAGTGCNGCCCCTNCNGCNNCNGTTNGACTNGGNATNCANCCNTCNTANTCNGCNGAACTTGAAACNGGCATCCTCATNAATGGCGTNAGNGAAGGNACNTCNGCNGAAGATGCAGGNCTNCAAGATGGCGATGTNCTNCTNGAATGGAATGGNATNGAACTCACNGGNGGNATGGAATTNATGAATCAACTCCGNGCNGCAAANCCNGGNGACAANGCNACAATNCTTGTGCAANGNGATGGGAANAACATCGACATAGAAGTNACACTNAAAGCNCCATAATGGACAATCCCCCTGAGNGNTTAACTCAGAGGGATTGTATGAGATCGTGTGTGGACATAAGCCGGATTCTGTCGCGGGCGGTCATTCATCTGAGGCGACCCGTTGCCGAGTCACTCTTGCACGCTACCCGTTCTTCAATTCCCCAAGGGCGTGAGACGTTTACAAAAAGTAAACGAAGAACTGCTTGCGCTTGCACGCGGTGGGGTTTACCCAAGACCCAAGTTGTCACCAACTCAGCGGTGCGCTCTTACCGCACCCTTTCACCCTTNCCTGTGTTACTAAAGTAACCATCGGCGGTTTATTTCTGTAGCACTTTCCCTAACAGACGATCTACTGTCGGTGGACGTTATCCACCACCGTGCCTTGTCGTGTCCGGACTTTCCTCGAGTTTGAAATCAAACTCGCGACCGCCAATCCACACACATATTGTATGCCACTTGTACACTGTAAGCATGGCAAAGAAGCCAATATCTTTTGTCGCATGGATTGCACCATCTCAAACTGACCTTTTATTGGAAGTTCAAAAACTAAAAGGTGTTAAATGTGTTGCTGTTGGCACGAGCGATTTAAATGCATCAACAGATATTGCGACAGCGCTCAAGGCGGAACATTGTGCCGATTTACGGACAATGGTGACTCAGTATGATGATGCCCCCCTTTGGATTGCAGAACCATCTGCGTACGACAGTTCACTGTGTGAACTGTTACGGAGTCGTACAACACCCTCAATCACTTCGACTCCACTCAACGGTTCACTGATGGAGCTTGTTCATGAAGCAGGCAAAACCCCTGCTGCTTTTTATGTTCCACTGCTTAGAAGAAGCAAAGCGCACGGCGAATTGCTTGATGATATTGAACAGTTTGGCTTGCCTGAGTTGCTCCATATCACGCTGACTTGCTCGCAAGGTGAAGGAACTTTAAGCGCGAGGTTGTTCGATGCGATGGACTTTATTGATAACGTCATTGGAACGCCTGAATCTGTTCATGCGATTTGTGATAGTGAAGTTGTTCCAGAAGAAGCTTGTGACTTAAGAGGAAACATGACGGTTCATTTGGCATTCCCGAATCAAAGAAGCGCAACGCTCCTGCTTAGTGACCAAACAGATTGGCACCGCAGTATTTATGCCATTAATAAAGAGCATTCACTGTTGACTGAAGATGATTTGACATTTGCTTCACTCATCCATCATGCAATTGAAACATGTGACGAATTGTCATCTGGTCACACGCATGCAGACGCGCCTCGTGTGCTCGCACTTTGTGAAGCAGCTCGCCTCAGTTGCTTGACCGGAGCCCCTGAACTGACGAGTAGCATTCTTGGAATGTTTGAAAGTTAGATTCCAATTGATTGGTGCAACGGCACAACGACATCTGGAATAACTCTGTTTTCTGCGATGTGTTCAATATGCCCAGCGAGTCTTCCAAATGTAGACAAGAATGATTCAACTGAATCGATCGGACCATTCTTTCTCACGGTGAGGTACACACTAATAGGTTCATCTTGGTAAATCTGAGTAGCCGTTTCAACAGCGCTTGTCCTTGTTTTTACTTCAACGAATGCTTGCAAGTCGCACGCTTCATTGAGTGCAAAACCAATTCTTGGCTGAACATCAAGCAGTGGCTCGATNTCATCGGAAGCAATTGAAGACAAGGGCGAATTGCCATAAAGTGATTGCATCACGACAGCGTTTCTGTTTTCTCTTGCGGGCAAATCAAATCCAAAAGTCAATTCAATGTACTCGACATGGAGTGGTGAGATTGACAAGTAGTATGGTGCGAGTTCAAGCATGAGTCTATGCAAGTCATATGCTGACTCAATATGCTCTGGATTCACAAAGCCGCTCCCAATCTGCCTAGGCCGTATGCCTATCCACTGGTACCGCCCCTCAAGTTCTGAAGTCTCGAGCGCTACTTCTTGTTCAAAGGAGCGAATGCGTTGGAATTCTGGAATCTCCCTTTTTACCCGGTCAAACAAATCTGTTGTGTTCTCTTGAAGTTTGGGAACATCCATGCTCAACATCATTTTTTGGTTNACATAAAAGTCACTACAAAGCGTTCGGAATGAATCAGTCACGCCCCAATGATACCAACCTTCTATCAATAATCACAAGCGATTCTTTTGGAATTGCATATACGTTGCACATCGCCACAGCCACTCAAGCGGACCAAACCGAAACTGTTTCAACCACAAGATGCTAAAGATGATTTGGAATACCCAAATTCCTGCAACAACGAAGAGCATTTGCCAACGCTCAAGCGATCCATAGAATCCTAGTCCAAATCCATAGAAGAACCAAGTGCCAAGGATTGATTGCATGATGTAGTTCGTCAGCGCCATTCGACCCACTGCTGCGAGACATCTTTGTAACCCTTGCCATACTCCAGTTTTACAGAACAGTAAGACAAGGGCAATCCATGCAATTGCCATGAACACCGCCCCAACGATGTTCCAATTTGAATGGGAGAATCTTCCTAGAATTGGGTCAAATCCGCTCTGCACTTTAAAGTGCACCCCTATCAAGATCAGTGGCACTCCAAGAGCAAGACCAGTTGCCAGCATCCATGCGTAGAATTTCTTGGATTGACGCCCTGAAAGGACGCCCCATTTATAGAGCGCCATCCCGATAAACATCAACCCAGCACCTCGCCAGAACAAGTAAAACGGGAATAGGAAGATCTGCATGAAGATTGAAATCACTGCTCGATGTTTCAATTGGTCCCAGTAACTTCCGAGATAAGCAGCAGTTTCTTTTTGATTTTCATCGCTCAAAATCTCTGACCCTGAAGTCANTTCATTAATCNNTTCAGGAGGCCAAAACTGGACTGACCAATGGAATAGCATGTTGATTGTAATGGGGACTATGACTCCCATGACCACTCCGAGCGTGACGAGTGTCCACGGCTTGCACTTTNTGAAAAAAGCAATGAATACGCCGCACAATGAATAGGTAAACAAAATGTCACCAAACCAAATGAGGTAGGCATGCAAGAGAGCAATGACAAAAAGCCATCCCATTCTGCTGATTTGCAATTCCCATGCATTGTTTGCTTTTGCAGTTGCTCGCTCCATAAAGATGCAGATGCCCGCACCAAACAAGATTGAAAAGATTGACATGAACTTGTTGTCTGCAAAGACATGCAACATAAGCCAGACGTACCAATCGACTCCTTCAGTATCGTTGTACACCGATGGGTCTTCGTATGCCCCAAGCACCATTCCAAACGTCACCACATTCATCAGTAGAATGCCGAGAATGGCAACCCCGCGAAGCACGTCGAGTGAGACGATGCGTTCTTTTACTGAGATTGGTGTTGATTGATCCATTGATACACTTCTTCTGTGTTTGACAAATCCTCGACGAGCAAGTCAGGATTTGCAACTTTCAGTGTATCACGACTATGGGAGCCCGTGCAAACTGCAATAACTTTGCAATGAGATGCATGTCCGCTCGTGACGTCATGNACCGTGTCACCAATAAGCACGACTTCACCTTCAAAATCCCCTATNGCAACCGGNGGTAACNCTGCACGCTCCCTGCCATCACTGCCCCAGGCGCAGTNTGTAAACATGGATACATCAATGCCGGCAGCATTCAACTTGCATNTTCCTGTTTCTTCCCAATTNCCTGTCACGATACCAAGTGANACTGCCTCGTCTGAGTCGCAACGGTGAAGCAGTTCCTTGACGCCANGNAATATCNTCACATTGACATCNTTNTATGTCCTCTTCAAGAATCGAAGCGTATGTGCTCCTGAACTCGCNTNGCCAACGCTCGGGTTCTGCAATGCCGTACTTNAGACAGATGTCATTCCAGATAAGCGGATCAAGCCGACCTCCGACTGGGATATCTTTCAAGGAGAACCGNTTGCCGAACAAGACTTCTCCTGCCTTTTCCATTGATTNAACACCGATACCCTCTGAAGAGAGCATCGTGCCATCAATGTCAAACAATACGAGCATTAAGCGCAGGCAGCTGAAACTGCTGAAGCGACTTTTGCTGCAGCATCTTCTAAATTGTCTGCAGTTTGCATTGTTGGCAGTTCTGGTTTCGCTGATTCAAGAATTTCTTTTGCGGCATCNACATTTGTGCCTTCAAGACGGACAACAAGAGGAACACTAAATCCAACTTCTTTCGCCGCAGCAACAATTGCTTCTGCAATCAAATCNCANTGCATNATGCCACCNAANATGTTNACGAGAACNCCTTCAACTTTGTCATCTGACANAATGATGCGGAANGCTTCAGTCACAGTTTCAAGCGTGGCAGCACCACCTACATCAAGGAAGTTCGCNGGACTACCACCATGCAACTTGATGATATCCATCGTCGCCATCGCAAGNCCAGCACCATTGACGAGGCANCCGATGTTGCCGTCAAGCGCAATGAAATTCAGTCCGAATTCNGATGCTTTAAGTTCAGCGGGATTTTCCTCTGTTGGGTCAAACATTGCTTGGAGTTCAGNATGTCTAAAAAGCGCATTGTCATCAAAGTTAAACTTNGCATCGATTGCTAACACTTCACCTTCGGGTGTGACAATNAGTGGGTTAATCTCAGCAAGTGATGCATCGGTGTCTTCAACTACTTTTGCAAGTTTCATCATGATGTCACTTGCTTGGGNAGCTTGNGACTCGNTGAAGCCAAGTTCATTTGCAAGCGTTTGTGCTTGTGATTCNCTCAAGCCATCAAGCGGATGGATTGGTGCTTTTTTGATCGCGTCTGGATTCTCATGCGCTACTGTCTCAATCTCAACACCACCTTCACTAGACGCAATGAGTACATTTGAACCGGATGCTCTATCAGTAGTGATTGCAAGGTAGTACTCGCTCTCAATATCAACNCCATCGGCGATGAGCACTTTTGTTACTTCAAGACCTTCAGGACCTGTTTGGACAGAGACCATTTTGTTTGAAAACATAAAGGCTGCGGCTTCATCAACTTCTTCGATTGTTCTGCAAAGTTTTACGAAGCCTGCTTTGCCTCGACCGCCNGCGTGAACTTGCGCCTTGACGACGAGTAAAGATGCGCCGTTTTCAAGGAGTTGNAACGCNGCGTCGTGAGCTTCGCTTGGCGAAGNGACCATCGTGCCAGCTGGCACCGGGACGCCTGCGTCAGAAAGAATTTGTCTTGCTTGGTATTCGTGTATTTTCATGGAATCGCCTATTATATCGCAAACAAAAGGAAACATCTCATGGCAGAAACACCATCAACAATGATTAATCTTGGAACCCCAATCCCCTCATTCACATTGAAGGATTGCCATGGCAATGAATGGACAAAATGCTCTCATGCGAGAGGAACACTTGTCATCTTCATGTGTAATCACTGCCCATTTGTGGTCCACATNGCAAGCNTNCTNCCNAAGATTCATGAGGCTTGCANNGANGCNGGCATNCANATGGTTGGCATCAACTCAAATGACATTGAGNACTACCCNNCCGACTCTCCCGAGAACATGGTGAAAACTGCAGAGGAAAACAATTGGACCTTCCCCTACCTCTTNGATGCTGACCAGAGCGTCGCNAAGGCATTTGACGCCGCATGCACGCCTGACGTCTTCCTGTATGACCACGCTGGCAACCTCTTTTACAGGGGGCAGTTAGATGATTCAAGACCAAACAGTGGCACAGAAAGTGANGGCAAAGACCTTTTAGAGGCCATTGAATGCCTCAAGACCNCTCGNCCAGCACCTGAGAATCAGAAACCAGCAATTGGCTGCAACATTAAATGGAAACCGTAAAAGTTGTAAGAAATNNCATCATTTTTCAGTGACGACAAGAATTTTGGGGCATACTATTCATATAACACTATTGGACTCCCAGGTTGGGACGACTCCTACACAATGCCCCATAGGGCAAGGCGAGGGTTAAAGACTTCGTTTCCGGAGAACATACGAGAGGAGCCGTCCCGACCTTCTTTTTTTATGCTTTTTTCAACAATAAAATAGTCACAAGACATACAAGTCGAACGAATTCTTGAAAGAAATTTGATTCGTNGTGCGTTTACTATTTATACTAATATTTGTAAACGATAAGTCAAAGGAGGCATTCAATGAAGAAAACACTATTAGGACTGANATTAACAGCACTCGCAACCACANCTCTNTTAGGTTGTTCAAAGACTGAAGAAGGCGCTGCAACTGGGGCACTGATTGGTGCNCTCGCTGGTCAAGCAATTGGTGGCGATTCAGAAGGAACGCTCATTGGCGCTGGGGCAGGTGCACTTATTGGCGGCGCAATGGGTAATGACCAAGACAAACGACAACGCCGTTATCAACGGACTGCAGATGGNCAAACCATCAAGCGAACAACAACNCATGAAACGCTTAACCCAGATGGTTCAATCACNAAAACGGGCACAACAACAACGACATCAACTCAGACATCCGAGGGATATACTGGGCTCGAAGATTAAGATTAATAAGGAAAGGTCTTACCTATGAAAAAAGTTTTACTCACCTGCACAGTTGCATCACTTTTCACACTTTGTATGCTTGGCTGCACCAAAGCTGAAGAAAACACAGCGCTCGGTGCCGGCATCGGCGCACTTGCTGGGCAAGCCATTNGTGGCGACACTGGCGCAACGCTTATCGGCGCAGGCGCTGGAGCCCTCATCGGCAACAGCATGAGTGACGACGATTAAATCATCGTCAATTGAACATTAAAAAACCCCTGAGTTGATACTCAGGGGTTTTTTGATGTCATCTTGTTTCGTATGAACGATTTACTCCGCTGGAATGAATGTCATGACNGANGTGTTTGGATGATCCAAGGCACCATTGAGTCGTGCAGCAGCATCTGCAAGATAGCCGCTAGAGGTCTCTGTCAAGATCATGATTGCATCAACTTGCCAATTGTCTGCATGATTGCCCCAGTGTCTTACTGAAGCAGCAGCATAATCCAGAAGCATCACTCGCTCTTCAACTGCCCCATCTTGCAATGCAGCGTTGATCAGCGCTTGTTGTGCAACCCCACTATCAATGAGCGAAAGTGTTTCAGCAATCAGCGGTCTGGTTTCATCATTCGCGCTTTCGAGGGCATCAATAAGCGTGCCTGTTGCATCATCAATCGTCAGTGCAGTTTCAGCGAGTGCGATATCACGAAGAACGCCGATTGCTCGAAGTGCATACTCATCCGATTCGTCTGCACTTAAGCGTCCGCCTGAAGCGCTTGCGAGCAAGTCCTCTAGGACAGCCAATTTTGCTGAATCAGAAATACCTACGTTCGCTGTTTCAACCATGTCATCATCACCAAGTGCAATGGTGAGGACTTGTAAGTCTGCACCATCTGCAAGTGTGAGAATTGGCGTCACAGTCGTTTCTGGTGCAGCACCAAGGTCCTTCCTGATTGCGACGCCTTGGTCAGCACTTCTTGGAATAACAACAGCAAGGTCTATACCTGGAACGACACCAGCAAGGTCAATGGCTTCAGCAGCACTTGTTCCCTCACCAACTGCGCTCCAACCATTCCGTTCAAGGAACATGTTGATGTCGCGTCTTGCTTCAGGGTCATCGCCGATGACGATTGCAAACAATTCATCACCGCTACGAACTGCTGAGGCAAGTAGTGGAACAACTCTGTAATCGCCTGCGAATGCTGACGTCGGTAAAGTTGATCCTAAAGTCATCGCTGATTCATACTGAACGCGTCTGTCAGGATAGAACATTGCTGAAACGAGTGGCTGGTCACTGCCTGCGAGAACACTTGAACCAGCTGTTCTAGATAGCGCACCAATCGCATCGAGCGCAAGTGCTGTGTCTTTGTCAACAATTGCTTTTGCAAGTACATGTTGAGCAATCTCGGGTCCAAACACTGTTGCGTAGAACGCGGGGCTATATGCCAAGTTTCCATACACCAAATCAGTTTCACCCGCGAGGTTTCTGTCTCGCCTCAAGTTTGCTGCAACGAATACGCTCATCGCTGAGATGTTTTCATTGTTTTGCGCAAGTGCTTTTGACGCATAGTGCATTGCCATAATGTCATTGAATACGTGAGCAGGCACGTCACTTGCTGTCAGTCCATGGGCTGGGTCCCATGACCAAAAGATGTTGTAACCATCGATTGCTCTTGGCATGACTGAATCGTCGCCATCATAGAACTGTTGAGAAACGATTGTGTTTAATGTTGAGAGGTCTTCGTTTGGCTCAAAACCAATTTGTGCAACTGCTTGTGCAGCAGCGTGTCGTACACTCGCTGAACTGTGATCGTCATGAACGATTTCATTGAGTGTTGGAAGCGAGTGGATGTATCGAATATCACCGAGTGTTTTTGCNACAAGCACTTGATTTTCATCTGACAAGTGTGGCAACGCCGTTGTGAGTGGTAATACTGCATCACGACCAATACTTGACANCATGTCCTGTACATTTCTCGCGTTGCGAGCATCGCTGTTTCCGTTCAATGAACGAAGTAGTGGNGGGACNGCGTATTCCCCTGCTTCNATNANNCNNTTCTTNGCNAGCAANCGTTGGCGTGTTGAACCGCTAAGCATCTCAATGGATTCATTTAAACGTGCTGAATCACGAATGACAGCAGTTCGACCTGCTTCGTACTTCTCTTCGAGTTTCGCTGCGAGCGGTTCAAGTTCGTGAACGAATCTAGCCCANCCGATTGCCCGATCGAATCGTTCTTGCCTTGATTGCTCNGCGTTCACGAGGTTGTAAAACGCCTCATCACTCATNTTGTCACGCAAAAGTGACATTGCGTATGCTTCTGCGAATTCCACGTTTGCAACGAGTGAATAGTGGATGAAGTCGTCTAATGCTGATTCTGCGTCACCGTTATCTTGGGCNACAACAGGGAATGTACATGACAATACTAAANATGCGATGAATGTAGAAAAAAGGCGATGACCACTATTAAACATTGATGAACTCCGTTGGGGGTACCAAACAACGGCTCGATTGAGCCGCAAAAGAAAATGCGTCAGTATCTTAACCCTTTTTTGGGCATAGATAGAGNACAAATTCGGTATAATTCCAATTGTCAGGGCGTCTTGCAGTCGGACTGCAATATTGACCCCAAATACTGGGTCAAAGGGAAGGTGGTGAAACTCCACCGCGGACGCGCCGCCGTAATGGGCAAGCCAAGGAATGGCACTCCATTGTCACATAACGCCACTGCTCTATTGTTGGAGTGGGAAGGCAGGCAATCAGTGAGACGCTCTAAGCCGGAAAACCTCCTCTGACAATTCAGTGTCGCCCGCGCGCATCGGGTCACGACTGTGTTCTGCATGAAGCACACAACGTGATTCCAATTCTGCTCGCGGCTTAGAGTATGGAGAACGCGTATGTCTACCCTACCTATTGTTTTATCTATTCTTGTAAACCCCTTTGCTGACCATGTTGTCTCATATGACGCTGGGAAAGTTGATACTCCTGGGTACGATGATCCTGCAGCTGCAATTGGCGAACCATCTCGCTTTACTGGCGAAGGCGTCTGGCCAGGTGTTGTGAGTCCATTCAATGCCCCATGGCTCGCTGATGAGATTGTTTCCATCGGTGCCGGTGGTCANCTCACCCTTCAATTTGATGAACCGATCGTCGATGATCCAACAAATCCTTANGGCATTGACCTGCTCATTTTTGGGAATACCGGCATGCTCGATGGTGCGTANCCTGCTGCAATCGTTGGTGGCGTGTTCAGTGNNGATGGCGGNAGTGTTGAACTTTCTAGCGACGGAAAAACATGGTTCACGGTTCAAGGNGCACTTGCNGATGGACTTTGGCCAACCAATGGTTACACTGACAGTGAGCCTTATGGTGCAGAAGAAGGTAGTGTGGAAACATCCTTTACNCTTCCNNTNGACCCNNGACTCACACTCGATATGGTGATGAATTTGAACTGCGAACAACTCGTGAACTACTACGGAAACTCTGGTGGTGGNANTGGNATTGATATCGCGACAACNGGACTCACTGAAGTTTCTTACGTTCGCATCTCTGCTGGAAAGTTGTCACCAGAGATTGATGCTGTGGTCGATGTCGATTCCCAACTGGCTGGTGATGCTGATTTGAACGGCGTTGTCAATGTCAANGACTTGCTCATGGTCATTGAATCATTTGGGCCACTTCCAATTGGTGGACCACTCGTTGACTTTAATCANGACTATAACGTNGACATCAATGANCTTCTGACAGTGATTGGAAACTGGAGTTGAGAAAAGCATTTTCGCTCATTGAANTATTAGTTGTTATTGCCATTGTGGGCATCTTGATTTCAATCTTGGTGCTTGCAATTGGCGGTGCAACTGGATTATCTCAATCCAACGTTTGTAAAAACAATCAAAAGCAACTGATCTTTGCTTCTGTTGCGTATCTCAATGAGCATGGCCACTACGTCCCCGCTGTCTCNTATGTNCAAGAAGATGGAATGACCGTCATGAAGGCATGGGATGACGAAGATATGTTGTGGCAATATGTAGATCGGCGTGTNGAACACATGGTTTGCCCNGANCANNTCATNAANACTGGTTCNATGTCTGGTTACAACTACAACACATCATTTATNGGNGATGAAGATTACATGTTTGCTGACCCAGTCAAAGGCGTAGCAGCGTCTGACTGCAAACATCCTGCGCACTGCGCCCTGTTTGGCGATTGTGCCAAGAATAAATTCATGCGATGTCCTGAAGATGATCCGATTCATGACCCCTATACGGATGATGCGACACGGTGTGCAGGAACACAAACATACCGTCATGTNGGAAACACAAATGTCGGTTGGCTTGATGGGCATGTGTCATCAACGAGCGTGAGACATAACCCCTGCAATNAATCAACCACGCAAGGGTTTTTAAGTGAAGACAATTCCCTTTATGACCCCNGAACTTTAAACATCAACTAACTCCAAGGAAGATAGTGAACCGTCGNTCCAGCGGAGACGACGCCTTCTTGCTTTGGAATCCGAACGATGCCAGTCGTGTTNGCNGTATGTACTAAATCGCCCGACCCCTGCCACTCTGGAATCGTTAAACCGCTCAACTCCTGAACACACGGNCGAAACATTTCGCGGTGTGGGTTGGGTTTGACATCATTCAATAATGTCACCTCACTAAACTTGGGCGTTGNATCGAGACCAATCATTTTCCGCAACACCGCTTTGCCAAACAGGGTTGCGCANACGAGCGCTGATACAGGATTGCCCGGAAGNCCAATCACAACCGNATCNTGACAGGTTCCGACATAACAGGGTTTGCCGGGCTGCATCGCCACGCCTTTGAAAATGTGATGTGCTGACAGATCATTTAGTGCTGGNATGACAAAATCTTTCTTGCCTGCACTGATGCCNCCAATTGTCACAACGACGTCATTTGCTGAGCATGCTTCTTCAAGCACTGCTTTTGTCAGTTCCTTGTCATCAGCCATTGTTTTCGAAGAAACCATGCANCCCNTCGANTCAAACAATGAGCGAAGCATTGGNCCATTGCTGTTTCTAATCTCGTGNGTCTTTGGAGTTTCANCACCATCAACAAGTTCATCTCCTGNACTGATGACGCACAATCGAATGGGTTTCCGAACTGTTACACTTGTTGCACCGACTGCTNCAGCAATNCCAATGTGATGATGCTTCAACANNGTGTTTGNTTCAATAAGCACATCTTGAGCACTCGCATCTACACCCATTGGGTGGATTGCTGTACCTGGNTTCACATCGTCAATCAAAAACTCTACTTCAGTTTCAGTGAACCGNGTGGACTCATGTTTAACAACAGCGTCAAAACCACTTGGAACTGNCGCNCCAGTCGCAATTGAAACGCACANACCTGACCCTCCTTCAATTGCACANNCATCNCCTGCGCTCACTGTTCGAGCGATTGGCAAGGTCACGCCAAGTCGAATGTCGCTTGCAACAACTGCAAAACCATCCATCGTCGCGCGATCAAAAGGAGGAAGCGATCTGTCNGCGATGACTGCTTTNGCGAGTGTTCTATGCAAACACTCACTCAATGGAACTTCTTCAAGTTGGTCTACCGGCGTGATTGATGCGTCTATGGCTNCAATTGCTTCGTCGAACGTCAACATGNAATCACCCGCCACTCACGGGAGGCAAAACCGCGATTGTGCAATNGCTTGTGATTCGNTCTTCTTTGTCAACAAGTTTGCCGTCGACAGCGTACGCACAGGGCACAGACAACTGATTCAATGCTGGAATNGAATCAATAATGGCTTGCACTGATCCAGCGGAAACTTCGATGTGCGTTTCGGAAGCACCGACNGCATCTCTTGCTTGAGCAAACAATTGAACAGTAATGTTCAGTTTATCGCCTNCCAAACTTCTTCTCCAATGCTTCAATCGAAAGCCGCATNGTTGTCGGTCTTCCATGTGGACAGCGACTTGAGCGCTCATACAAGTGNCTCTTTGAGAGCAAATCTNTCAATTCCGTTTGCGTCATTTCGTCGCCNGCCTTGACCGCTGCTTTACATGCCATCATGTCAAGAATGTCAACTAACACTGTTTCTTCATCGACCTCCCCTTGCGCATCGCCAAGCAAATCAAACATGTCTTGAANGAACTTGCTTCCTTCTACTGANCGGGACACAAGGAGCGTCGGCAANGCNTNCACNGAAATTGACGCNGGACCTGATGCTTCNACTTNGATGCCAAGTTGTTGAAACAANGCTTGGTGTTCTTCAAGCAANTCCATTTTTGCACCGTCCGCATCTATCGATTCTGGAACGAGNAGTCNCTGCGACTCAAGTTGAGATTGTTGCATGCGTTCATACANCTCTTCAAACATGATTCGCTCATGGAGTGCGTGCTGATCGATGATGAGAATTCCTTGCTCATCTTGAGTGACTAAAAAACACTTATGAACTTGCATCACTTCATCGCTTTTGCGGATTGTTGGCAATGGTGTTTCTTGATGCATCCATTCAGTGGANACCTGTTCAATCATTGGCAATTGTTCGCCTGTGCCAAATGACGGTGAAGTCGNGGACTCAGAAGGAAGNAACGTTGCAACGATGTCATTNGCTTGAAGTGCNGAAGCNACGCCTCTATTGACAAGACGCCATACAGCATTCTTATCTCTGAATCGCACTTCACTTTTTTGCGGGTGGACATTCACATCAACAAGGGCTGGATCCATCTCNATAAAGAGCGCTGCTGTTGGCCAACGCTTTGGCTCAATCAATCCCTTGTATGCATCTTTGAGTGCATGCGTAATCGATGGGTCTTGGATCGTGCGACCATTCACATGNANNCGAATNTTNCTNGAAGTTGGTCTTGCNACATCTGGNGTNCCAATCACTCCCCANAGTTTCATCTCTCCTAACTCGTACGAAACATCAATGAGTTCACTTGTGAGTTCAGGACCAAAAATTGAAATCAATCTGTCTCTCGTATCTGACGCACCGTAGTGAAGGAGTGTCCGNTCTCCACTTTTTAAAACAAAACTGACTGTTGGATGTGCTGCTGCAATCTTTTGCACAGCATCGCGAACTCTTGTCGTTTCCGCTGAGTCTGATTTCAGGAACTTCCGTCTTGCAGGCGTGTTNTAAAACAATCGTTTTACTTCAACNGTCGTACCAACGCGCGCTGCTGCCGGGGCTGGCTCGTTTGNTACTCCGCCATCGACTTCGATGCGAAAGCCCGCATCNTCCTCNTTCGTTCGACTCGTNATTGCCAAATGACTTACGGATCCGATTGACGCNAGTGCNTCACCCCTAAAACCAAGTGATGCGACGGCAGCGAGGTCTGCTTCTTCCACGATTTTACTTGTNGCNTGAGGNGCAACGGCNAGGTGTAATTCCGTGCCTTGAATACCACANCCGTTATCGCTTACCGAGATGACATCTCTGCCGCCATGTTCTAACTGAATAGAGATTTCCGTCGCACCTGCATCGATTGCATTCTCAACGAGTTCCTTCACGATACTCGCGGGTCGATCNACTACTTCGCCAGCAGCGATTTGGTTGATGAGNATGGGCGAAAGCAGTTGAATCGTCATACTNTTTCTCTTGATGGAGACCAANTCCGCTTCATGACGATTGGCATGCGCCGTCCCCTTCCAAATGCTCTTGGCGTTAANTTTAAAATGACTGACGATTGCTCTCGTTTAAACTGCGCTCTGTCAACCATTGAAACGATGCTGTCAATTGTTTCCTGATCAATGTCACANCGAGCNGCAATNGCTTCAATCCCTAAATCGAAATCAATGTGCAACCGTAAGATTTCATCAAGTTGGTCATANGGTGGCAAGGAATCATCATCGCGCTGATCTGGTCTCAACTCCGCAGAAGGCGGCTTTGTGATTGACGATTCTGGTATTGGCGGGCAAGANAGNCCTAGCGTTTCAAAATGCGCATTGATGTAACGAGAGAGTGCCCACACATCACTCTTNTAAACATCACCAATGGGCGAAAGCGCTCCAGCCATATCACCATATANCGTGCTGTACCCCACTGCGAGTTCCGATTTGTTCCCCGTTGCCAGTAAGAGTCCGCTGTGTTCATTGGCATAAGCCATCAAGATGAGACCACGCAATCGTGCTTGCACATTCTCCGCTGCAAGACCGTCGCAAGGACTCTCTGTTTCTTCAAATGTTCTNTCAAACGCTTGATGCATGTATTCGATTGGAATTGTTTTGGATTGGATTCCAAGGCGACTTGCGAGTTCCTCAGCATCTTCTACAGAACCGAGTGATGAGTACCGAGAAGGCATGAGAATGCCCGTGACTGATTCTGAGCCAANGGCGATGGTTGCGAGGGCTGCAGTNAACGCCGAATCGATGCCGCCTGACAATCCTAAGAATAACTGAGCGTGCCCTGTTTTAGTGACATAATCACGAATACCAAGGACAANCGCATCCACGCTAGCCCTTTCATCAGTTGGAATTGTGGGTTTACACACTTCGTCATCAAGTTGNGCAACTGCACTGCCACTCTTAAATGGTGGNACTTCNGCAACGACTCCATTTGGTGTCACGATTGTTGACGCACCATCAAAAATCAAATCGTCACAGCCCCCTACCTGGTTACACATTGCAATTGCGATTTGATATTCCTTTGCATTTTGAATCAAACAATCGATGTGTTTTTGTTGTTTCCCAATAACAAACGGCGACGCACTNGGCGAAAGAATGAGTTCGCACCCTTGTGCTTTTAACACTTGAAGCGGGTTAAGGTCATAGNNTGGTGCAGCATGAGCATCTTCACCTTGCCANAANTCTTCACAGATTGCAATGCCNANTTTGATGCCATTGAGTTCAAAGACACTCGGCGCATCNCCTGATTCAAAATACCTCGACTCATCAAAAATGTCATAATTTGGGAGCAACTGTTTGTCACAAGTAGCAATCAACGNTTTATGTTGAAACACGCTGACCGCATTTCGNAATCTTCCCGTCACAGCGTCTNTTCTTGGATGCCCCACAACAACAGCACAATCGCCTGCGTGNCCTTTAATCGTCTCTAACGCATNGTTGCACGCCGTGACAAAACCATCATCAAGAAGCAAGTCCCTTGGCGGATACCCACAGATNGAAAGTTCAGGTGTAACGAGCACATCTGCTTCGATCGTTGATAACGCGTCAATGATTGCTTTTNCATTCTCATTGACTGCGCCAACAGTTGGGTTGAGTTGAAACACTCCAATTCTCATCTNTGCATATGGTAACAGCGAGNAGTGCCAAACGACACAAATGCATGCATAAAACACAAGGGACGCAGTAGCCTGCGTCCCTTGTTTGTATCACACACTGGTTTGGTAAAACCAGAAAGGAAAGGAGTCAATAGATCACTGCAACTGCTTGTTCAATTGCGTCAACGACTTGACGAACTGTAAACGGCTTTCGGAGCACGCCGTCAAAGCCACTGCATGTNAAACGTGTGACTTGACCATCAGTCAATCGACCGCTCATCGCGATGATTTTTGTTGACTGAAGCTCTTCACCACTGCGGAGATTGTTTGTAAACGAAGCATAATCTTCGCCACACATTGATAAATCAAAGAGCATGACATGAGGTCTAAAACGCTCACATTCCATCCCTGCAGCAAATGGATTGGAACATGACTGCACGACATACTCTGTTTGCTCTGCAAACACGCGTTCTAGCGTGTCAAGCACATCTTTATCTTGGTCTACGATGAGGACTCTTGTATGNCCTGACATCAAACCATCAAATGGAATGCCATGTTCTTGCATAAATTTCATCAACGATTGCACAGGAATGCGGCGGTCTTTTGAGCCAGGGATTCGATACCCTTCAATTTGACCCGCATCAAACCATTTGCTGACTGTTCGTGCAGCAACATTGCAAATCTTTGCGACTTCACCAGTAGTTAAAACATCTTTTTCGAACGGATTATTCATTGCCTCGTTCACCTTCAATAAAAAGTTACGGATGAGATCCACGTCTCCACGTGGGTTACGAATGCAATGCATCGGTGACTTCACGAGGCGTATTCAGTAAGAGCATCCGGAATAAGCGGAAAAGACGAACGAACGCGAAGAAATTGCTTTCTTCGCGTCCGATAACTATCTATGAATGTTGTTTTTTGTGAATCTAGNCGGNTTTATGCTGTTGGNCCAGCATTNCGAACACCTTCATCCATGTCGTACTTTTGNTCATTTGCTCGGAATTTCTCNGCAAGAGACCGAGCTTGAACATCGTACGCATCGCCGTCTGCCCACGTTTGTTTTGGGTCTAGGACGTCTGATGGAACATTTGGCGCTGTTGTTGGGATGTGTAATCCAAAGATTGGATGNGTGACAAACTCAGACTCAGCAAGCGTGCCATCCAAGATTGCCGTTACAAACGCTCTTGTGTACTTCAGGGAGAACCGTTCTCCTGTGCCATAAGCTCCCCCTGTCCAACCAGTATTAAGAAGCCATACATTTGAATCATGTGTGTCTACGCGTTTTGCGAGCCACTGGGCATAATCCATTGGTGGTCTTGGCAAGAATGGTCCGCCGTAGCATGGACTGAAGTTTGGTTGTGGTTCGGTCACACCTGCTTCTGTGCCTGCAAGTTTCGATGTATATCCATTAATGAAGTAATACATCGCTTGTTCTTTTGTCAGTTTACTGACGGGAGGCAGTACACCAAAAGCATCTGCAGTCAGGAAGATGACATTCTTTGGATGACCACACACTGATGGAATCTTTGCATCAGGAATGTAATCAACAGGGTACGCAACACGCGTGTTCTCAGTTTTTGCATCTGAGTCATAATCAGGCACAAGTGAATCAGCATCGAGCACCATGTTTTCTAACACTGCGCCAAATCGAATTGCGTCCCAAATTTGTGGCTCACCTTCTTTTGATAACTTGATGCATTTTGCATAGCAGCCACCTTCGAAGTTAAACACGCCATCTTCACTCCAACCGTGCTCATCATCACCGATGAGTGGTCTGTTTGGGTCTGCTGATAGCGTTGTTTTGCCCGTACCACTCAAGCCAAAGAAGAGCGCTACATTTGTTTCGTCATCTTTGTCGACGTTTGCTGAGCAGTGCATTGGGAAGACATCGACTTCCGTCATGTCATAATTCATCGCATAGAAGATTGATTTCTTAATTTCACCTGCATATCGAGTGCCACAGATGATGACTTTTTTCTGTTCGAGGGATTGAATCACCGCAACTTCGGAGTTCAAGCCATACTGTTCATAATCTTTAATGCGTAAGTTGCATGCATTAATGATGGTCCAATCTGGATCAAAATCAGCAGTCGCGTTTTCATCACGAATGAACATCGTTGCTGCAAAAAGATTGTGCCACGCCTCTTCCGTGACGACTGATACATTCAAGCGGTATCGCTCGTCAGCACCCGCAAATCCGTTGAACCGGTAGAGTTCTTCCTTACCCTTGAGGTAGTCGAGTGCAAGCGCTTCAATCTTTGCAAAATTTTCTGGCGTTATTGGGCTGTTCGCACCATCCCAATCGATGGCATCATGGATGCCTGGCGTATCTTCAACGAACTTGTCTTTGGGTGAACGACCAGTTCGTTCACCTGTATCACAAGCAAGTGCCCCATTGGATGCGAGGACGCCTTCGCCATTGAGAATTGCTGTCTCAACGAGCTTCGCAGTAGATAAATTCGTGTGTACAGTGACGCCTGGGAAATCGAGTTTAGGAGTAGCTGTTTTCATTGAAAATCTCTTATAAAAGAAGGTGCATTCAGTTTCTTGATTGAAACGGAATATTGTACTTATCAATCGGCAAAATGGGAAGGAATAAACCCCATGAATTCTGAATAGATATTGACCAATTTCACCATGTGAGATACCCTGCGACTCCCCCCAACGGCGACCGTAGCTCAGTTGGTAGAGCACCGGGTTGTGATCCTGGTTGTCGCGGGTTCGAGCCCCGTCGGTCGCCCTTTTTTGTTTACACCAGTTTCTTCCCGCACTCGCTGCATTCTTGAGCAGTAGCTACTTTTCTGGGATACCCACAATGCTTGCAATGTGATTTTGTCCATGGTCTTTTGTGTTTGAAGGCGAGCAAAAACACGAAGGGACCGAATAGCCAGAGTCCTGCCATAAACGACAAAACGAGCGCGCCAAATGTGCCTGTTGAGCAGTAACAATCCGTCTTTTTATCCACCATGACGTGTAGCGGAATAGCGAGCAAAAATTCAATGATGGAACCAGCAAAGAGTCGACCTGAAAGGCGTCCTAAGTAACCAGGGTTGTGATGGTTGATTTTGATTCGGTGCCAAAGAACAAATGCCCAAGTACTCCATGACAACACAATGAAACTGAGGCTTCCAATAAAGAGTGGTTCAACAAGATACTTGGGATCTACCGTAAAGAGATTCGGCACCCAGAGCAAACTGTAAATAGCCATGGGATAGGCCCAATCATCATCAACGCCTAGATAAAGCGTTGAAATGACTGAAGCAACAATCATTGCAAATCCAACTGTTAGTGCTCCGCCAATAAATGCAGCAATGATGACTTGCAATCGCAGTGATCGCGGTTTACCACCAGCCCTAGGATGAGTTCCAAGTGGAACTAGGAAAAAAAATTGAGAGCCCGTAAAGAAAACTGCTGAAACAAATGCCCATACCAGCAGCTCAATCTCCAACTGAACACTGCCTGCAAACAAGCTTATCGCAGCTAGGTATGCACAATACACAACCAGAAAATTGACAAAACAAATCGTAATGATTTTCCACCGAGCGATACCGAACATGTTCAAATCATACCTCAAGTAGAATAACCAACATGCAGTTTCACGCACTCCAATTCGATGCCCAGCTTAATGATGTCAACGCAAACAGAACAACTGTTGAAGCGATGTGTTCCTCCCTACCCCTTCAAGGTGATGACTTCATCGTGCTACAAGAAATGACCGACTCTGGGTGGTCGATGGATATCGACGCAATTGGTGAACATGACACGCTCGACTGGGCAACGAAACTCTCACTATCACTCAATGCGTGGATTCAAGTTGGGTATGCGAAACCAAATGGCAATCGAGGTACAAATTGCGTTTCAATTTGTTCGCCCAAAGGCCATGTCGTAGCAACGTATGAAAAAACATACACATGCAATCCATTTGGCGAGAATGACACGTATGACTGTGGAGATTCGCTCAAAATCATCGAAATCAATGGCTTCAGAATCTGTCCGATGATTTGCTACGACGCACGCTTCCCAGAACTCTGGCGACTTGCTGCCCTAGAAGGCGTTGATGTCTTTACCGTTTCATCAAGTTGGCCAATTGCGCGAATCGACCAATGGAAAGGGCTTCTTGTCGGTAGAGCCATTGAAAACCAGGCGGTTGTCGTTGCATCCAATCGAATAGGAACCGATGCAATCGCACCATGGGGAGGGATGTCCCTCATCATCTCGAATCAAGGTGCGATCTTGAAGGAAGCATCGCAAAATAGAGCAGAAACCATCACTGCTCAAATCGAATTATCCGCAATCCGGGAGTGGAAAGAGGCATTCCCCGTTTTTGATGATGTAAAGCGAGAATTACTTGGGAAGATGCGAGTTGAGACAATCGTGCCTTGATGGAAGCACGTAACCCTGATACCCTTCCCTTCCTACTCACGGCGAGGTAGCTCAGTTGGTAGAGCACTGCATTGAAAATGCAGGTGTCCCCGGTTCAAGTCCGGGTCTCGCCATTAAAAAAGCCAAGCATTTGCTTGGCTTTTTTTCATCCGACCTTTTTAAAGCGGTCAAACCGTAATTTTTGCATCAAGGCCTTCATCGTTTGGTCGGTCGTGTTCGCATCGCCGAGCGAACTAAGTGGATAGTACTCATTAAGCGCCTCAGCAAGTTTTGTATCACTCGTCAACACGAAATATGCTGGGCAACACAACACACGCGTTGCAAACTTCAATGCCCTGTGAATATGATTTTTAGTCGTTGCGAGAACGAGCGTGTTTCCTTCAAGATTCATCGGGATACATCTAAATTGCCATGCTTGCCGTGAAGACATCATGAGCATCGCGTCTTTCCTTGGCTTGTACGTCGATGGGTCAATTGCTGGAGCATTTTGCGTGTATTGCGTCGCCCAAGCTTCTTCAATGGCTTCAACTGAAATTCCACAAAGCCATTCTGCGATGACGCCAAATGGTTTTTTATATGCTTCTTGTTCAAGCAGTATCTCATCAACTTCTCGAACTGTGAGGAGCCCCTGTTCGATGAGAATTTCGCCAATACGAAGTTGCTTACGATTCTTCCATGATGTGTTAGCCATGGCGATGGCATCGTCAAGTCTAAACACCACCTTCACTGCAATGTAAAAACNTCAGTCACAATCGAAAAGGCGTACCGATTATGCGGGCTTAAANTGAGTTATCAGGCACTTAAACCGCGGCACAGGCCTCTGCGGATAGATTTTCAGGGTTCAAATCAAGGAGCTCAGGGTGCGTGAAGATGCCATCCTGTCTGATGATTTCATCATCAAACGCAATCGTTCCACCACCGTAATCCTCACGCTGAATGAGCACCATGTCCCAGTGAACTTCAGATTTGTTCGTGTTACACGCATCGTCATAAGAGTTTCCTGGTGTGAAGTGGAGCGAACCAGCAATCTTCTCATCAAAAAGAATGTCCTTCATTGGTTCCTTGATGTATGGATTGAATCCAATAGCAAACTCGCCAATGTAGCGTGACCCTTCATCGGTATCGAAGATATCCGCAAGATGTTCTGCACCTTGGTCTGCGTCAAAGCCAACAATCTTGCCGTCTTTAAACTCAAGTCTCACATTTTCAAATGAATGACCTCTGTAAATCGTTGGCGTGTTGTAATGCATGATGCCGTTGACGGAATCTTTGACAGGCGCTGTAAAGACCTCNCCATCTGGAATGTTGTGATTGCCACAACATGGTTGCACTTGAATATCCTTGATTGAGAACGTGAGGTCAGTGTCGTTTGGACCTTGGATATGCACCTTGTCTGTTGCAGACATGACATTGACAAGCCCCTGCGCTGCGGCTGCCATCCGCCCATAATCAAGTGTGCAAACATCAAAGTAAAAGTCTTCAAACGCTTCAGTGCTCATTCCAGCAAGTTGCGCCATTGAAGGTGTTGGCCACCGCAGGACGCACCACTTTGTGTGATTGAGTCGCTGATTCATATGGACTGGCGACATGTATCGCTTGCCCCAAGATTGTTGGCGACTTGGTTCAATGTCACTCATTTCACTCACGTTGTGTGAACCGCGAAGACCGATGTACGCATCCATTTGCTTCATTCGTTCGTTGTCGTACGCTCCCCACACTTCAAATGAAGTATCAGTACCGCCTGCTTGAAGCTGTCTAAGGACTCTTGTATCTCTTAACGCGACGTGAGCATTTCCGCCAACTTCTTGCGCTGCTTTCACGAGTTCAACAATCATTTCGCTTGGCATGTCAAAGCCTTCGATAAGGACATGCTCGCCTTCTTGCAAGGTCGTTGAATGTTGGATGAGTAAGTTAGCAAGCGTTGCGTAACGTGGGTCTGCCATGAGTGGTCTCCTCTTTCTGACCCACTATCATACCCAAGCACTATTCAGTTGAAAAGAGTTGTTTCGCGAGATTCANGGCACTTGNCTCAACNGTTGGNTCTTTTCTAATCCACAGTTTCCCTTGATATTCATGGTGCATCGGCGCTACCCAAAACCACCCTGCAAGTTGAGACTCTNTCTTTTGATTTAACTGCCAGAATCCATCATCAGATCGACCATGTGCAACNCGTTTGCCTTTTTGAGGATGCTCATCCCATCGCTCAACATGACCGCCTAGCAATGCACTTTCGACTTCGTCAACACCTTTTAAATCTGATGTGCAAACGAGGATCAAATTGGCTTCTTTAGGCATAAATTGCTTTCGTGCCCTTGTGAGAAGTTTTGTCACTTTTACTGTGTCATCTTGGAAACCATCAGACAGACCGATGACGAGAGACACACGGTCGCCATCATGCGGTGCCATAATCTTCGCACCTCCAAGTTCATGCTGTGCGTCATCTCTGGCGACAAACTCGTCACCAAGTTTTGCAGTTTCAATGAAGGAAGCGACATTCGTAACAAATGATTGCATTTGTTCATCCGTTAATCCTTGATGCCAGCGAATCTTAACAATCCATTTTCGCTGGATATTCTCAAGCACCCTTAGGCGTGAAGAAATCGTAATGCGTTTGTTTGCTGGTTGGCGACCACCGAGCCGCTTGACGTGGACGAAAAGTTTTGCGCCATCTTTTTCTAAAAGCAAGTCACATGTTTTACCTGACGGTGTTTTAACTTCGACTTGGATTGAGCAACCATGCTTTCTCGCGTGATACGCAACAATTGCTTCGGCAAACGCGTCCAAGAATCCCCTTCTTGTCGTTCGATGTTGAATGCGGTGATACAGCGGGTCTAGTTCCGAGTCTCCTTGCCATGAACGAATTGTTCCAACAATTGTTGGATTCAAATCGTTTGCAAAAATGTCTAACCCTTTGCTTTGAGGCGTCACTTCGAGTGTTTTCTCCTGAACTTCACACGTACAGTTTACACATGAAATCGGTGTGGAGGCACATTACAATAAGAACCTGCTGAAAGTTGATTAGGCCAGAGCCGCTCAACCATCTCTTTTGCGGGTTTGCCGTTGATTGTGATTGAATGGCAAAGGGACATCATCTTTTCAAGTTGGTGCTGACCAACTTTGAGTTCGTACATCGTTTGATCTTCAGTCCAATCCCGAGACAAGATCTCAGTTCTCTTTTCTATGAAATCAATGGCTTTTGACGAAGCTGTCGGAAGCGAGAGTTTGACGTTATGCATCGGACCAACAACGAATCGCCTAACTTCTTCTTCAAGCGCTTCAACGCCATCGCCTGTAACTGATGAAAGTTGAATTGCATCCGGAAAACGGGAAGTCCAAACAAGAGCGTCGTGGGGACTTTCAAGTTTATCCATTTTGTTAAGTACGATGAGTCGTGGCTGAGCAGTTGCACCAATTGAATCTAACGTCTCTTCAACAGTTTCAAGATGTAACATTGCGTTTGAGTCCGCAGCATCAATGACGATCAGAAGCAACTTGCAGTGGATAGTTTCTTCTAGTGTTGACTTAAAACTTGCAACTAGATGGTGAGGCAATCTGCGAATAAACCCAACTGTGTCTGAAAGCATGCACCCAGTGCCACCGCCGAGTTCCCACCGTTCAATTCGAGTCGAGAGTGTTGCGAAGAGTTGGTCATGTGACCAAGCACCTCCTGCAGTCAACTTGTTAAACAGCGTTGATTTTCCAGCATTTGTGTANCCAACTANTCCAACNGTAAAGTGGTCGTNNTTTCGTTTTTCAACTTCCCGNACTGCCCTGCTTTGAATTTGAGCAAGTTCCTTTTTCAGTTGACTNTTCTTACGCTTAACTAACCGTCTNTCAATCTCAAGTTGTTGCTCACCTGGGCCACGTGTACCAATNCCAACTGGCGCGCCACCAGTGACTTGGCCNAGNTGNTCCCACATTGCACGCAATCTTGGATAGGTGTATTCNANTTGAGCNATCTCNACTTGTAACTTNGCNTCNGCAGTTGCCGCTCNCGAAGANAAGATNTCTANAATNANTTCACTTCGATCGATGATTTTGCATTCAGTCGCTCGTTCAATATGCCTNATTTGGGAAGGCGTTAAATCATGGTCAAAAATAATGAGCGTTGCCTTTGTTCCTTCGACAAGTCTTTTGAGTTCATTGACTTTTCCAGAACCAATATACGTTTTCCCATANGGCAACTTTCGCTTCTGCGTGAGATGCCCAACAACAATCCCTCCAGCAGATTCAGTCAACGCACTGAGTTCGTCAAAACGGTCATCAAGCGGAATCGTTTCACCTAACAACGTCACGGCAACCAAGATTGCGCGNTCTTCGACAACATTTAAATCTTCTCTCTGTTGATATCCCATTTTGCACCAAATGAAGTGGTCTATTTGGTATTGTAATCAACGAAAACACGTTTAAGAACAACGAAATGGCGGGGAATTGAAAAGGAATTGAATCNATGATTCAACGTGCAAGATATCTACAAGGNTTGCTAGTCGTACTCGCAACACTCTGCATCGTAAAACTCTCAATCGCAATCACATCGTCTGCTCCGAGTTATGAGTGGTTCGATCCACTGATTGATGTCAGAGGCATGCTCGTTGACAGACATTTACAAGACCCCGATCAAGAAGCCATGCAGNAAGCAGTCATNGAAGCAATGATTGANTCNCTCGANGACCCCTANGCNCTNTTTGTGCCNGANGANANNGAAGATGCATTCATCAAAGATTTNGAAGGCGACTATGCGGGCATCGGTGCAGAAGTTCGAATGGTTGATGGAAACCTCACCATCATCACACCAATGGAACAATCGCCAGCACTAAGAGCGGGCGTACAAGCGGGCGACNTCGTTGAAATGATCGACAANGAGCCNGCNAAAGATGCGACNATTGANGCGCTTATCGACCGACTCACTGGACCTGTTGGTACNGAAGTNGTGCTCGATGTCACNCACAAGGATGGCTCNACTGAAGAGTTNACTGTNNTTCGNGGNCACATTNANTCACAAAGNGTCACTGGACTNGTTCGCNGAAANCAAGAGTGGTCATGGTGTCTCGATGATGTCAANGGCGTTGNGTATATTCGCATTCGGCAATTCCTTGATACNACACCTCAAGAGTTACTTGATGCAATTCAGTTAGCAAACGANGTANTGCCGATCAAGGGATTAGTGCTTGACCTGAGAGAAAACCCNGGCGGTTCTCTNCCTGCAGCCATCACNGTNTCAAACATGTTCCTTAATGAAGGCACAATCGTTTCCGTTTCAGGTCGAAGAACCGAATCGCGTTCTTGGGANGCACAACAAGACACCATGCTCAGTGATGTCCCGATACTTGTGTTAGTGAANAACACATCGGCATCTGCTTCAGAGATTGTCTCAGGTAGCCTGCAAGCGAATGGGCGTGCTGCAATCTTAGGCATGCGAACATTTGGCAAGGGNTCCGTCCAAGAAGTTATGGAACTTGCCTCGGGCGGTATGCTGAAGTTTACGACNGCACGCTATGACCTTGCNAATGGCAGAACGATCGATAAAAGACTCTCTGAAGATTCAGGNTTGTGGGGTGTTGATCCAAACAACGGTCTCGTCATCAGAGAATCTCGAGAAGAAACCCTTGAACGCATTCGAAGTCGAGAACCGTACATCGTCATTACGGAAGATGAACCAGAAGCGTTTCAATGTGGTGACAGAACATGGATTCAAGAAGTACTTAAAGACGTGCAACTCGCAGAAGGATTACTCGCGATGCAAACAGTTCTTGAAACTGGGGAGTGGCCAACACTCAGCGATGANGACCCCGTCCTCGCAGGCGTCACTGAAGAGATGACAGAACTCGCAAAGGAACGAATTGAAGTTTTAAAATCACTCGTTGACATTGACAAACAGTTAACGTCACTCCAAGGAGAGGTTGTTGAAGAAATCGTTATTCCAGATGAAGTCAACGACGACAACACCACAATCACACTCACTGATGAAGATGGGAACATCATTGGATCTTGGGAAGTNTCTAGAGGTGACGTAAAGNGNGCACTTCAATCACTCCACCTTAAACAAAGTTTGCAAGAGTAATGCTCGTTCTTGGCATTGAGTCAAGTTGCGATGAAACTGCAGCAGCAGTCGTTGAAGGTGGGCACATNGTNCGTTCCAATGTTGTTGCGTCTCAAGATGAGTTGCATATTGAGTATGGTGGGGTCGTCCCTGAGATTGCAAGTAGAGCACACGTTGANCGCATCCTTCCAGTCATTGAACAAGCATTGACTCAAGCGAACGTATCACCAAAGGATCTTGACGGCGTTGCTGTTGGGAACNGGCCCGGTCTNATTGGCGCGCTACTTGTAGGCGTGACTGCAGCGAAGTCGATTGCATGGAGTTTAGACCTCCCGTTTGTCGCAGTTGATCATGTCTTAGCGCACCTTTACGCTCCAAATCTTGGAGCGACACAGATTCAATACCCTGCACTTGGTCTAGTTGTTTCAGGTGGGCATACTTCAATCTTAAAACTGTTATCACCNACTGAAGCAACATGCGTTTGNAAAACNGTTGATGATGCTGCAGGCGAAGCGTTCGATAAAGCAGCATCGATTTTAGAGTTAGGCTGGCCGGGNGGACCGCTCATTGAGAAAGCAGCACAAGGNGGTGAAGATGTACACAAACTTCCACGACCAAAGAAAAAGAAAGACGAAACTTTTTACTATTCATTTAGCGGTCTCAAGACCGCCCTGCTCTACGGAGTTAAAGGGATTCCAAAAAGAGTTGACGGGACATTAACGTACGAGCGTCAGGCAAGTGAGTTAACAACACAAGAACAAAGTGATTGGGCTGCGTCATTCCAAACNGCTGCAGTAGAATCAATAATGAAGGGCGTTGCAATCGCGTTTGAGGAAGGCANTTACGAAAGCATNGTAGCTGGTGGCGGTGTTACTGCGAACANAACATTACGACATCAATTGCAAGNGTTTGCAACAACGCATGACAAGCCGTTACACATTCCAGATTTCGANTACTGCGTGGATAACGGAGCAATGATTGCTGGACTTGGGNCTGCATTTTTGAGACAAAATGTGACGAATACACTTGCAACNACTGCATCCCCTAAGGGAGTTGCTTCGTAGATAACATCGAACATTCATTTCATGAAGAGANACACATGAAACACAAACGAAAACAGAGTGGGATTGACTGGTTAGACCCAGTTGAGACTTTTGAAGCAAAGGATGTTAAGTTCATCGATGGCGAACATCCAGCAATGCTAGACGACGAGTCATTTTTGAAGGAGGTCTCNTTCGACTTTGGTCGTACTGGTGGTCCCGGCGGTCAACATCGAAATCGAAAAGCNNCTGCTTGCACTGCAACGCATGTNCCTTCTTCATTGAGTGGCACTGCATCGGAACGAAGAAGACAGAGTGAGAATCGTAAACTNTCAATTAGTCGGTTGCGNAGAACGCTTGCAATNAAACTNNGACGGAACGTAGATACAGAAAAGTTCCAAACATCAACGCTTTGGGAAGAACGGCGGGATGGCGAAGCGTTGCCNATCAATCCCAANCACCGCGACTACCCACATATCTTGACGGAAGTGCTTGACGCACTCCAAGCGACTGNCTTTGATCACAAAGAAGCAGCNCAACTGCTACACATTTCGCCAAGCCAAGTCATTAAACTCCTTGGNCACGATAAAGATGCATTATCATTCGTAAACAATCAACGGAAAGAATCTTCCCTTCACCCGTTAAAGGTATAANCCATGACANCAATTAAAGAACGCGTCCAAGCCATACTTCCAAAACTCATCGAAATACGGCATGACATTCATGCGCACCCAGAGCTTGGCTACCAAGAAACTCGAACAGCATCAGTGATTCGCTCATTCTTAGAAGAGCNNGANATTGANTTCGCNGGNAANCTTGCAGGCGGCACAGGCACACTTGCCCATATTGGAGGCGAGAGTAACAAAGCAGTTGGTTTACGTGCAGATATNGATGCGTTACCAATCACTGAAGAAAACACATTTGACTACATCTCAACACACGAAGGGTGTATGCATGCCTGCGGGCATGATGGTCACACGACGATGCTGCTCGGAACGGCAGCAATTCTTGCAGACCTCGCAAAAGAAGCCCCCCTTCCAAATAGTGTTTCGATGCTCTTCCAGCCTGCTGAAGAAGGTGGCGGAGGTGGAAAACNCATGGTGGAAGACGGGTGTCTCGATGGCTCCGTCATTGGACCGCCAATTGCAATGATGTTTGGNCAACACGGGTGGTCAGAACTNCCACTTGGACATGTTTCTACTCGGGTTGGTCCAATGCTTGCTGCAGACATTGGCATCAATGTCACGATCCGCGGNAAAGGNGGCCACGCTGCGTTCCCTCACACATGCATTGATCCAATTGTGTGCGGCGCGCAAGTCGTTTCATCTTTGCANCAACTTGTNTCTCGCCACACTGATCCACTCGACGCGCTTGTATGTTCCATTACACANTTCCACAGCGGNACAACACACAACATCATTCCAGACGAAGTAAAACTCAANGGAACGATGCGTTACCTTCAAAAAGAAACTGGCGAAATGGCGGCAAGACGGTTTAAAGAAATCNTTGAAGGCGTTGCAGAAGCACATGGCTGTGAGGCAGATGTTGACCTTAACTTTGGATACCCAGTAACAAAAAACCACGAAGATGCAGTGCGTACATTCTTTGACATTGCAAATCGTACGATTGAAGGCTCACGCATCTCTGAGTTTGATAAGCCTGTCATGGGTGGTGAAGATTTTTCATACTACTGNGAGGCAGTCCCTTCATGTTTCTTTGCGCTNGGGCTATTGCCTGAGGGACAAGAACGTATGCCGAACTTGCATAGCCCACATTTCGATTTCAATGATGATGCACTTGCAACTGGTGTTGAAATGTTTTGNGAACTCGCCTTGCAAACATCACTCAATTGAGTCTTGTGCAGTGTGCCGTTGAATCATTTCATCATAAGGCGCGAAGTCAATTGTTAAAAATGCTTTTGCAAGNTCTGGGTCAAACTGTGAACCAGCACACGCNGTAATCTCATCAAGNACATCTTCACGATTCAGTGCATTGCGGTATGCCCTTGATGAACACATNGCGTCGAATGCATCTGCCACACCTAAGATTCGTCCATAGAGTGGTGTTTTGTCACCTTCNGTTCCNTCTGGGTATCCNCTGCCATCCCANCGTTCATGGTGTGAACGAACACCAGGCAACACTGGATGAAGTTGAGGCACATCACGAAGAATNTTCTCTCCGATGACTGGATGAAGTTTGATTTGGTCAAACTCTTCATCTGTTAGCCGAGANGGCTTTCTTAGAATCGCTTCTGGAATACCAATCTTGCCTATGTCATGAACGAGACCACAGATGTGAACATTCCCAACAGTCTCATCGTCTAGTTCAATAGCANTNGCAAGTGCTTTNGATANCCAAGCNACNCGNTCAGAATGACCTCTNGTATATGTNTCTTTTGCGTCNATTGCAGAAACAAGTGCAGCAACTGTTCCNAGNAACAGCCCTTGCCGTTCTTCTGCGTGTCGTCGTTCAATCTCTGCACGCATGAGGTTTGCCATCGCAAGGGAAGCAAACTTTGCAAGACCAGTACAAAACTCNATATCATCATCAATCGTTTGACCGCGGACTTGACCATCTCGGTTATCAACGTAGATACAGCCAACAACAACTGAACCCAATTGAATCGGAATGCAGAACGCCTCTTGAATGCTGTACTGCATGATGGACTGGGCATCTTCTTCAACAACATCTGCTTTTTGATAACGAACGGCTTCGCCTTCAAGCGCCGCGTGCAGAAGCGAACGACTCAAATTGGGNGAGCCCTCAATTGCAATTCTTCCAGACGCCGCAAGAATTTCGACTTGTGCNTCGCCACCATGTGGCTTAATCACTGCGACATTACTAAATGCTGTTCCTGCCNGCGCTGCATCTGCGAGTGACTGGGCAAGCACAAGTTCATTTTCGGCTTCGTGAATCTTTGAACTACACGCAAGCAGTGCCGCCAATCTTTCTTGAGCAAGACCAGCACCACCCATCGTTCGTTCAATGCGTTGAATAGACGTTCCGCCAACAGATTGCTCATCATCAAATGTTTGGGTGAATTGATGGTCACCTTCTTGGTCAATGACTTGGAACGAGAACGGTTCAATCGTAATGATGTCNCCCCCTCTGATGCCCACATATTGGGCTTCTCTGAGTTTTACGCCGTTGAGAAACGTTCCATGCTTTGAACCATTGTCAATGAGACGCCATTGCCCACCCCCTTGCTGATCAAACTTCGTGAGCGTCGCGTGNGTCCTTGAGACGGTTGCACCCTTTACGAGCGGNACGTCACAATCGCTNCTTCGGCCGATGGTGAGGGTGTCCCCGACGAGATTCACCGTCATCTCTTCGGGACCATGGATGGATTTCAGGTGAAATCGAGGCGGTTCTGTCATGTGTACAGCGTAGCATGTTACCTCTTAGTCAATGGAAGAGAATGAAGTTGATGTATCGCACAACTTTTGGTATNNTCCTCGATTCACAAAAACCGTTACNACCACTCTCTTTAGTCTCTTGCTGGCCTGCATCGACAACATCAGAGGGTGGAAGGCAGGAGAATCTAGATGGCCAAAAAAATCGAAAAGCAATTTAAGGTGCTTGCGCCTGGTGGACAGGCAACACCAGCACCTCCACTTGGACCAGCACTNGGTGCAAATGGTGTCAATCCCGGACAATTTATCCAGACATTCAATGATCGCACGCGAGAATTNAATGGCAAAGTGGTCGGTTGCATCATTACTGTCTACCAAGACCGCTCATTTGACATCGAAATCAAATCTTCACCCGCNGCAGTCCTTCTTAAAGACGCAGCAGGTGTTCCAAAAGGTTCTGGTGTCCCGCACACAGAAAAAGTCGGTTCCGTCACTAAGGAACAGGTCAAAGCCATTGCTGAAGAGAAAATGGAAGACCTCAATGCTGCTTGTATCGAGTCAGCAATGCGAGTNATTGNAGGTACTGCCCGCTCAATGGGTATNACCGTGGAGGGAGCGTAACCGATGGCACNACTTACAAAAAGACAAAAAGCAAACAAAGAACTTGCGGCTAAAGGCAAAGAGCCACATAGCGTAAGTGATGCTATTAAACTACTTAAAGAGTATCCAGCAACCAAGTTTGACCAGTCTGTAGAGGTCGTTCTACACCTCGCAATCGACCCACGCCAAGCAGATCAACAACTTCGCGGTGCAGTTTCAATGCCAAAAGGTGTTGGCAAATCCGCTCGAGTCGTCTGTTTCTGCCCCCAAGATAAGGTTGATGCAGCAAAAGCCGCTGGCGCTATCGAAGCAGGTGCTGACGACCTCGTCAANCGCGTTGAAGAGGGCTGGCTCGACTTTGATGTCGCAATTTCAACCCCTGANATGATGCGTGTTGTCGGTAAACTTGGCCGTGCACTNGGTCCAAAAGGTCTGATGCCATCACCAAAAGCTGGCACTGTGACCCCTGACTTTGAAACAGCAATTGCTGAGTTTGCNGCTGGTAAAGTCGAATACCGTAATGACGACACTGGAAACATCCACTGCGTTGTTGGCAAAATGAGCTTCTCTGACGACGATCTCGTAGAAAACCTCACTTACTTCATTGAATTGATTCAAAAAGCACGACCAGCAGCGGTCAAAGGCGACTTCATTAAGAAGTGTGCAATCAGTGCGACAATGAGTCCTAGCGTGAGGATTGCAGTNTAACCTGCTGTCTTTGAAGGAGTTANACAATGAGTAAACCGATTAAAAACATGATTGTCGCTGATTACAAGAAGCGATTTGAAGATGTTCAAAATGCTTTAGTCATCGATATTCGTGGCATCGAAGCAAACACAAATAACGACTTACGGGTCTCCTTGTATCAAAAGGACATCCACATCACAGTCATCAAGAATAGTCTTGCGAAGTCAGCATTTGCTGATACCCCGCTTGAAGGNCTTGGAAACNTNCTTTCAGGACCATCTGCACTTGCATATGGTGGTGATTCAGTCGTTGACGTCGCTCGAGAGTTAGTCGATTGGGCAAAGAAAATCGACGAATTAGANCTCAAAGCGGCGATTCTTGATGGTGAACTNTTCGAAGGACACGATGGCGTAAAGCGTTTGAGCGACTACCCAACGAAGGAAGAAGCCCAAGCAACAGTCATTCAGTTGGTCCTTTCACCTGCTGGAAACCTCATCAAGGCAGCAACAAGTCCTGGAAGCAACATCGCTTCCGTNATCGAAGAAATCAAAACTCGCTTGGAGGACGGCAAGACGATCGACAAGATCGCCTAATTCAAGGAGTTTTCAAAGACATCGCGTTTGGGACTGGCCTTTTTTGGTTAAAAGTCGCACAGGGTGGCTCCTCTCCCACGCATGACACTTTTATTGGAGTTTTAGAACTATGAGCGAAGAAGCAACAGCAACGAAAGAATTCNATGCAGCAATCAGTAAAATNGGCGATGAAATCGCCGGTTTAACCCTATCACAAGCGGTTGAACTCGCTGATTACATGAAAGAAACATACAACATCGAGCCCGCAGCAGGTGGCGCAGTCATGATGGCTGGTCCTGGTGGCGGCGGTGGAGATGATGATGGTGGCGCACAAACTGAGTTTGATGTCATCCTTGAATCAGCTGGTGACAAGAAAATCGCAGTCATCAAAGTTGTTCGAGAAATCACAGGTCTTGGTCTCAAAGAGGCAAAAGCACTTGTGGACGAAGCACCAAAGCCAATCAAAGAGAAAGTTGGCGAGGACGAAGCAAACGACCTCAAAGGCAAGCTCGAAGAAGCAGGCGCTTCAGTCACTGTCAAGTAACATATTGCTACTTAAAGTGTTACAAAAGCCAGCACCCCTTGGTGCTGGCTTTTTTCATGGGNTCCCCNCCTTCAAANCNCCCAAAATTCGCCCAATATCCCCTGTTGGCNNCCCAATTNCCAAAAAAATAAAAAAAATTGNTTTTTTTCATAATTAGTTCAAGTTTTCACTGACCTCTATTGAGAAAAAATCCCCCTTAAGGTACTCTGCGNGGCTCGGCAGCGGCGGTCGCGGCAAGGATTTAAGAGCATTTACAAACACATCTAAGGCAGACAAACTGCATTTTTAACCTNTTTGGTTGCGCAGTTATGGTCAAGTTGTGAGGTTACTTTATGGCGACGATTACGGTACGCGATTTCTCGAAACGCGGTGACGCAATTCCTGTACCACCACTAACCCAAGTCCAAGGCGAAGCATACGAACGCCTCATCCAATCTACGGTAGAACCACTCAAACGCAAACCGCAAGGTTTGGAAGGTTTACTACGCGAAGTCTTCCCGATTGAAGCGTACGACGGTTCTATGCGAGTTGAGTATTTGTATTACAAACTCGACGAGCCACGTTACACAGTTGATGAGTGCAAAGAACTTCGATTGACTTACGGATGTCCATTTAAAATTGGCGTTCGTTTTACGCGTGATGGTGTAGCAGAAGTTTTAGAAGAAGAAATTTACATTGGTGAAATTCCAATGCTCATCGGCGGTGGTGAATTCATCATCAACGGTTCAGANCGTTGTATTGTGAACCAACTTCACCGTTCACCTGGTGTTGACTTCTCAATTCAAGAAGACATTGGNGATCGCCAATTACACAAAGCACGAATCATNCCTGAACGCGGTTCATGGATTGAAATTGAAGTGACGAAGAAAGACGTTCTTGCGATGAAGATTGACCAATCTGCAAAGATTGCGGCAACTACATTCTTACGAGCGCTTGATGAAGAATTCAGTTCAACTGAAAAGATCTTGAACTTCTTCTANGACNTCCAAGAAATTTCCGTTAACAAACTTAAACCAGAGTATTACTCCGCTGAACACATCTTTGATGCTGAAACAGGNGAAGAACTCTGTAAAGTCGGNTCCCAAATTGGCGATGCATACGACGCAATTCTCGCGTCACCAATCAAAAAGATTGCTGTCATNGTNGATCCTGCNGACCCGCTCATCCTCAATACGCTNGCCATTGAAAAACTTGACTTCCTTGCAGATGCAACTGAACACGAAGCTGCACTCTTNAAGATTTACGGTCGTTTGCGNCCNGGCAACCCGCCACAAGTTGACAAAGCTCGNCANCTCTTTGCTGACAANTTCTTTGATGACAACNGATACCGCCTCGGTAAAGTCGGTCGATTCCGCATCAACCGTAAGTTTNANATGGAAGTNCCAGAAGACATCATGCACCTNCGTGCAGACGANTTCCTTGCNGTCATCGGTTANATGCTGAACCTCCGTGCTCGNANTGANTCAGCACACATTGACGANATTGACCANCTNGGNAACAGACGTCTTCGAACGCTTGATGAACTCGCAGTCGAAGAGATGCGAAAAGGCTTCTTGAAGTTACGTCGAACAGTTCAAGAGCGTATGAGTGTTAAAGACCCTGACGAGTTATCTAAAGTCGCTGACTTAGTGAACTCAAAAGCGGTCAGTTCAGCGATTGATTTCTTCTTTGGTCGAAGTGAACTATCACAAGTTGTAGACCAAACGAACCCACTATCAATGCTTGTTCACGAACGTAGATTGTCAGCACTCGGACCTGGCGGTCTCAACAGAAAACGTGCTGGCTTTGAAGTCCGTGACGTTCATATCTCCCACTACGGTCGAATCTGTCCAATTGAAACTCCAGAGGGTACAAACATTGGTTTGATTGCATCCCTTGGCATTTACGCACAGATTGACGAGTATGGCTTTATCCAGACGCCATATCGAACTGTGAATCGCTTGAAAGCCACTGAAGAAGTTTCATATCTGCGTGCAGACGAAGAAATGAATACTGTGCTTGCACCAACTGAAGTCCTTGATGAAAAAGACAAAATCATTGAAGACCACGTCATTGCACGCCGCAATGGTGACTTGACACAAGTTTCACCTGATGACGTGAAGTTCATTGACATTTCGCCTAAACAACTCGTTGGTATATCAGCATCGCTCATTCCGTTCCTTGAACATGACGATGCGAACCGAGCGCTCATGGGTTCAAACATGCAACGTCAAGCGGTTCCGCTGATTATTCCTGACCCTCCTATTGTTGCGACGGGTATGGAAAAAATCGTTGGCAACTACTCCGGCATGATTGTCAAAGCGAAACGTTCAGGCACAGTCACATTTGTTGACTCAAACAGAATTTTGATTGATAACGCAGACGAGTACCTACTCAAAACATTCCGCGGATTGAATGAACGAACTTGCCAATCACAAAAGCCAATCGTCAAGATGGGCCAAAAAGTGAAAAAAGGGCAAATCATCGCTGACGGCGCTTCAACTGTTGATGGTGAACTTGCAATTGGCCAGAACATTCTCGTAGCGTTCAATACATTCGATGGTTACAACTTTGAAGATGCGATTGTCATCTCGCAACG
>PBEX01000035.1 GCA_002718515.1 Phycisphaerae bacterium | reverse complement strand
ACCAAATTCTTCAGGAAAAACGCGGTTAATTGCATTTTGAATCAAAGAAGACCGTGTGTGACTCGGTTCAAGTAAAACGAGCCGCATCGGCAAGTTATGAAGCACTTCGCCACCTTTAAGAATTCTGCCAGAGGTACGGTGCACTGCATCTGAACCAACAGAGCCAGGATTTGCAAATGGGTTGAGGAAGACATCACCAGAGACAAAAGCAATTTCACGAGTTTGGCTTCGTCCCGTCGTTAACTGACCTGTACGAAGAAGTGATGGCAATAAATAGCCACCTTCTAAACTTGTCGTTGCACTGCTTGGTTCTGCTCTGACTCTCGCATCAAACAGCGTCCCTCTAAGAGAAGGGTGGTCAGGTCTGAGATTTCCTCTGCTTGGCTTTCGTCCAGTAGCAGCTTGTGGAATCACGGCTTCGATGATCACAACTGCAGTATCTTCGGAATTGATGAGTTGCTCTGGTGTTACATCACCCCAACCGCGCGTTGATTCGCCAATGCCACGACGTGCTAAATCCGCAATCATATGAGCGCGGACTTGTGGCGGAATGTCACTTGAGCCAGTTCCTTTTAGTCCTACGACGAGGCCATACCCTGATGCAATCACAGGTTCATAACTATCCTTGTAGGTGCTTGAATATCCCATCAATGCAACATGCTGTTTGATTGTCCCTCTAAGCATGCTTGGGACTTCACTGTAATCGGTTCCAATGTTTGCGCGCGTAGGTCGCTTGACTTCTTCAGCGCGCTGAACAGTCTCGCAGTTCATCAACAGCGCTAACAGCAATAAGGTTAGGATTTTTAAGGTAGGTTGGAATCTCATATTCGTCTTCTCAGTATGATAGGACCCATGATTATACATTCCATACTCTCATTGTTTTTGCTTAATCCGACCGGGTTTTCTATTCCTCAAGTCGATATCGCTCACAAAAGTGACATGCAAGTGACTGTTGATAAGGAAGAGGGGCAATACTTAGGACATCCAACTACTGTTTTGCTTGAAGATGGCAAGACGATTTTATGCATGTATCCAAAAGGGCATGGTAGGGGCGCGCTAGTGATGAAGAAAAGTGTTGACGGTGGTCATACTTGGAGTGAGCGATTGCCAGTTCCAGATTCGTGGGCGACTTCAAAGGAAACGCCTCATGTGTATCCAGTAGTAGATGCTGAGGGTACAAAGCGGCTCATTCTTTTTTCAAGTTTGTATCCCGTTCGCATGTCCGTGAGTGAAGATGATGGAGTCACTTGGAGCGAACTAGAAAAGATTGGTGATTATGGCGGAATCGTTGCGATGGCTGATGTCATCGAAACCGGTAAAGGAAGTTACACAGCATTCTTTCACGATGATGGCCGGTTCATTAAAGAGGGTGGAAAGTGGAGTGCGTTTCATGTGTACGCAGTTGATTCTACAGATGGCGGTGTGACGTGGAGTGCACCTCGTGTTGTTGCCCATAATCCTGAACTGCATTTATGCGAACCAGGGCTAATCAAATCACCTGATGGGAAAAAGTACGCAATGCTCTTACGAGAGAACAGTCGTAAGGCAAATAGCCAAATCTGTTTCAGCAATGATAATGGCAAAACATGGAGTACGCCAGTAGCAATGTCCGGTTCGCTCACAGGCGACAGACATCAGGCAACGTACACAAATGATGGTCGACTCTTTGTTTCATTCCGTGATACTGGAAATGAAAGTCCGAGCAAAGGCGATTGGGTCGCATGGGTCGGTACCTTTGATGATTTAGAACAGGGTAAGGAAGGGCAGTATCGCATTCGATTGTCTGACAATACGCACCGAGGTGACTGTGCGTATCCTGGTGTTGAACTGCTTCCAGACGGAACAATTTTCACTGTGACGTATGGTCATTGGGATGGCGTTAAAAAACCATACATTCGCGGTATCCATTTAAAACTGAGTGATATGGATGCTTTGCTCCCAAAAGATTGATGGTTACTCGCAAACTCCCCACTCGCTCACAATGAGTAGAACATCAGAGACATTGACGGTTCCGTCTTGATTGACGTCAGCGGGCCCGCCATTTTGTCCCCAATTGTCAATCACTTGAAGTAGGTCAGTGACATTTGTCATTGCGTCGCCGTTGACATCAGTTGGGCAATCACTCGAATCATCACATTCAACAGTAACTAAGGTTAATTGAACGTTGTCAATGTGAAAACCTCTGAAATCATTGAACACATCATCAATAGAGTCAAAGCCCCATGATAGATTTAGCATGCCATCCTCATCAGGCATGGCACTGAATGAATGCGTAGACCAATCTTCAGAATCACTCAGTTCATTTACTAAAGTGCCATTTGCGTAAACACTCGCAAAATCGTACGAACTAGACGATTCCGTTAGAAGTGCATAGCAAAAAGACACTGCAACTTCTGAGACAGCGTCGTCAAATGAATAGGTAGGGGAGTTCAGTAAGCCACTGACAGTGTTTCCATTGTCATAAGTGCAACTGCTTTCGTCACCAAAATACATAAATGGTGCTTCGCCGCAATCTCCATTTGGGATGCAAGTAGAGGATGCATTCCATAGTCCATCAAGGGTCCAGTCTGAAGGCAGCCCATTATCAAATGATTCAAGACTCAGAAAAACTTTTACGATCTCGCCGACAACGAGGGTGTATGGCGCATCTTCGTAGTTAAATGGTGAGTACGCTGTGTCTCCAGCACTGCCAGTAGCACTAAACCAAAAAGTCACATCGTCTCCACAATCAACTGCGGGCAGTGTTGCGGTGTATGACTCGCCACCAATATGTTCTACAGGGTCACTCATGATGTCACCGTTCACTGAAACGTGCAACATGACGCTGTCAACAACTGGTAGTTGCGTCCCCGGCCCAACATTAAAATAGATTGGCGTTTCTTGATTTGGATTTGTCTGCGTCGGTACTCCATTTGGAAACCCGAACTGTAAGATGTTTGGGATACACACGCCTTGTGGATTCGCAAGTGCTTTTTGGAGCCCTGCATTGTGAATGGCGCAACCATGATTCTGATTGCTTGAACTTGAACAACCGCCATTTGTATGTATGCCAATGGCTAGGCCAGTTGACTCATCCAACACGGCAGAACCACTATTGCCGCCTGTTGTGTCTGTGTAATAAGCGATTGTGTTGTCTTCTGATTGAGTAAAAGGTCCAACATGAGTTTTCTGAACACCATTCCATGTGTTACTGACTGGCGCAGATGTTGTGCCATGACCAGTAATGCGGATTTGTTGTCCATTGACTCCAGGTGCTTCATCTGCAAGTTCAAAATAGGATTGTTGGGCTTCGTAAGGAGTAAGCCCAGTTTCAGAGTTTGGGAAACACCCAAAATACGCCCAGTCATTTCCGATGTATGTGTCTGGAGTGTACTGAATTGAATCGACGTCTACTGGGTATTGGTCTTCAGGCCCGGGATGTTGATAGTTTCCGTTTGCATCACTGAGGGGAACATTGAATTGCATGATGCCGAGTGAATTGCCATTCCCACTAGAACAGTGTCCTGCAGAGAGGAATGTTCGGTTGACGTCATCTATAATCCAAGCAGTGCAACCTATAGGCATCGCTCTTGCTGTTCTCGCTTCATAACTGAGTTCGCGATCATCTACGCCTCCACAGATTGACTGTTCAAATTCATTTTGTTCAAATGTTATGGCTTGGTGAATGTTGAGTTTTGAAGAGTCGCCGTTGCCATTTTCGATGAGTTCAACAACAACAGTGTCGCCATTAAACCAAGCACTTTTGTACTGCCATTGAACAAGTGATGAATGATTGAGATGTTGAACAGCACCATCGTAAACTGATGTCATGCGGATGACTGCGGTCTCAGTAAGTTTCGTTCCGCGGAAGTCAATCTGAAAGGATGATGTGTTATCAAGCGTCACAACTTCATGAAGTGAAGCAACGTTTGTTGTCTTTTTTGTATGTTGAATTTGAATGCCAAGATCGATATGTTTTGTTAACAATGGTGGTGCTTGTCCAAATGCAAAAGTACATGAGGCAATGTGCAGGAACAGTACAGTAATCAAGTATTGCATCTACTTAGTGTACGGAATGCTCTGCTCAATGGCGAGTAAAAAGCAGGGATTATGAGGATGAAATAGGCGGTCTAATGGTAGAAACCTTTAATTCTGCTTCTAGTGCCATGCTCATGCGCAAAATTGTGGATTCATCAAAGAGCCGGCCAATAATTGTTGTTGCAAGGGGCTTGCCATTGAGCATACCAGTTCGTTGCACAGTTGCAGGTTGACCAGTGTTATTCGCAATCAAAAGTAAATTGCTATAGCCGGGTGTTAAGAAGCCATCAAATGAATCGTTCATCCATTGATACATCTTTTGCATCGCTTCTCTTCGATACCGACTTGCTTGGATATGTTCGACTGCTGGAATCAGCCAGCTTTGCCGGAATGTGTTGGGCCATGCATTGTCTTCTTGATTAACCAAAAGGTCGTCGCGTCCAGAACGCGTCAATTCTTCAAATGCAGCAGCAGATTCAACGAGCAATGGAATGAGTAGGGGTGAGTTGTCGATGTCAGGTTTGTTTACACGAACAAGCGTCATGCCAGCCTTCTTTGCAGCATCCAAGACGCTTGGGTGAATCTTTTCAAAATACAACTCGCGTTGTCCGAACTCAGATGGCTTCATGACTTCGTTTGGGTCATAACCAAGTCGAAGCCCATTAGCATTTTGAGATGGGTTGAACTTGAAGGGTAGCGTTCTGCTTGAGGGGTCCCCGACATCGCTTCCATTAATCACTTCAAGCACAAGTGCAGTGTCAAGAACAGACCTGCAAATAGGACCAATCTTATCAAGTGACCAACAAAGCGCCATAACGCCTGTTCTAGCGACGCGACCGAATGTTGGCCTCAGTCCCGTTGTGCCACAAAACATACATGGGGAAACGATTGAGCCGTATGTTTCACTGCCTAATGTAAATGGAACAAGCCCTGCAGCAGTTGCGCTTGCACTACCTGCACTTGAACCACTTGAGCCCTCTTCTAAATCAAATGGGTTTTTGCAAGTTCCGCCAAACCAAACATCACCCATTGCAAGTGCGCCAACGGACAATTTGGCAACCAAAACAGCGCCGGCTTCGTTCAGTCGGTCAACAACAACAGCGTCTTTCTCAGCAACTCTATTTTTAAACGGAGCGGCGCCGTATGTTGTTTTTTCACCTGCGGTGTCAATGATATCTTTTGCACCCCACGGCACGCCATGCAGTGGGCCACGCCATTTGCCTGAGTCGAGTTCCTTATCGGCTTGGCGTGCTTGACCAAGGGCGTGATTGTCCATAAATGTCACTACGCACTTGAGCTGTTTGTTGTAATGTTTAAGTCTTCGAATCGCAAGTCGTGTGAGGTGTTCACTTGTAACTTCTCTGTTTCGTAACCACTGTGAAAGTTTCCATACTGGTGCGAATGCGAGTTCAAGATCATCTGTTGGGCAAGGACCAGCAGGAGGGAGATTGCCTTCTTGCTCCATTGGAGTGACTGTGTTTAGTGCCTTTCCAGATAGGACCGGGTTAAATGTAGTTGCAGGAGAAAGTGAATTGGGTAACTCGCCCAGTGCAGCACGCGCGGCGAACATGTCTTTTTGTTCTTGAATGGTATTGAGAATCTGCGCTTGCTCTTCATCTGTGAAGTTGATGCCCGCTAAATTGCCAGCATGTTTAATTGTGGCAGTTGGTGCTTCCTCATCCTGCCCAAACGCCGTAGATGCTCCAAGCGCTGCTAAAAATGCTGAATGTGCTACAAAGTTCCTTCTAGAAGTTTGGTTATTCTGTTGTTGCGTAATACAGTCGCCAATATTCGTCTGTGCCATTGAACCTCTTATTCTTGTCTGCGTAATCGAGCGCGGTTTTGCCATACTTGTTCTTTAACTTTGGATTTACTCCTGCTGTGAGCAGTATGCCGATGATTTCAGGACTCTTGCCATATCGAGTTGCAAACATCAAGGCTGTGTGTTCTGAATTGTTTTTTACAAGTGGGTCTACACCTAAATCAATCAGCAATTGAACAGTTTCGGGACTGTCTGAGCGGGCAGCAGCAAACAGCATCGTGTTGCCTTTGTTGTTCTTTGCAAGAATGTCAGCGCCTAAATCAACATATGTCTTCAACGTTTCAGTTGATGCGTGATAACTCAGGGCGTAATACAACGGCGTTGTGCCATATCGATTTTTCTGATCGATCTTCGCGCCGTGTTTAAGTAGAAGTTCGACTAATGCAGTTTCTTCATAATACCGTGCGGCATAATGAAGAGGAGAGAGCAGGCCTTGTGCTAAATGTGTTGATTTAGAGCCCTGTTCAAGCAACAATTGAATCGATTCGATATCGCGTTTTGATTCAAGAGCGTAAGTCAGTTCGCTGTGATTACCCTCGTCGTAACTTTTAGTTTGAGCACCATGATCGACTAACAATTGGATGATTTCAAATGAACTGTTTTTTAAAGCAAGGTAAAGTGGCGTGTACCCTTGGTTGCTTGAAGCATTCACATTCGCGCCACTGTTGATGAGTTGTTCGATCAGGTCATAATCATCATATTTGTAACAACTTCTCATAAGCGGTGTAAGACCTCGGCTGTCCTTCGCGTGAATGTTTGCGCCCGCATCTAAGAGGGCTCGTGCGACTTCGACTTCTGCGTTATATTTGGTCGCACGAATGAGCGCTGTATCACCGTACTGGTCCTTTGCTTCGATGTTTGCACCATGTGTAATCAATAATTGTGCGACATCTGGATTCTTATTTCGACCCGCAGCAAGAAGAAGTGGGTTGTAATCACGGAATGCTTTCTTATTCAAGTCTGCGCCGTGCTTAATCAACGTCTCAACAACATCTGCGTCATATTTAGTTGCAGCAAGCATGAGCGGGGAGACAAGACCATATCCCTCGTTCTCGCCTCGCTTCCTCCACCGTGCTTGACTTTGATAACCAAGCCCAATGCAATCCATCTCTATAAGCGAATTAACATCGCTTCCTTGCCTGATGTAGCCCTCTATGCTTTGTGTGGTCGCTTTGCCACTTGCAAGGTGTTCATGCAAGTTTGTTACTTCGATTTCTTCGCAATTGATGGGCTCACTTGCCGCATATGCCCAAGAAGAAAGAAGGCAACATGCTGTAACGAGTAATCGCATGCATTCATCTTAACACATTAGGGGCAGGGTCCCCAAAGGCAGAGTACAAACAAAATGTCATCAGCGGAAACTTGTCCGTCACCATTGATATCGTCAACACAGCACATGTCTTCCTCAGTGTTGCCTCCTAAATCAATGTAATACCCATCAATGATTGCAGTTTGTGCGCCATCAACTGACTCGATGGTTAGTTCCTTGCCAAGCGTAGTTAATACTTTTGCCTGATTATTGCTTGTTTATGTCACTGGATAAACAAGAATGATGTCACCATTTGATGCGTCGTGAATGGCTTCTTGTATTGACTAGTAGTCAGCGGGATCAGATAGTGAAACGGTTATTGTTTCAGCAATTGCGGTAGAAGCAAAAATAGGTGTTGTTAGAAAGAGGGTATAGAGATGTTTCATGGAAGGCTGCTTTCTCTAGAAGTAGCGTTTCCATTTTAAGTGCAAATTGAAAGATTCCAGAATTGACTGCGGCTTTTCTTCTTTTGAAGAAAATCACCGTTTTCGCATCAATGCAAGCCCATCGCCGATGGGTATGAGGGTGAAATCGACGCGTTCATCATGGTGCAGAGCGATTGTAAGGTTGCGCGTTGCGACGGTATTTTCGTCCTCATCAAAAGACGCATCTGCAACTTGACCACCATAAAACATGTTATCGATTGCGATGATGCCGCCTGCTCGAATAAGTTGCAGTCCAAGTTCAAAATAGTTGTGGCTATTTACTTTGTCAGCATCAATGTACATCATGTCAAACGAATTGGTCTTTCCACTGTCAATGAGTTCTTGGAGTGTTTCAAGTGCAGGACCAATGCGCATGTCAATTTTTGATGACACGCTGGCTTCATCCCACGCTCTAGTTGCGATTGGTAAATATTCGTCGGTTACATCGCACGCAACAACCGTTCCATCTTCAGGAAGCACTTCTGCAACCGCGAGCGCGCTTGCGCCAGTAAAGACGCCAACCTCAATGGTCTTGCGTGCATTTAGGGTAACAGCAAGAAAAGATAGAAACTGCAACTGCTCGGGCGATGTAATCATCAGCCAATCCTCAAGTTGTTCGGTTTCCTTAAACAAATTGGCAGATGCGTTTGATGTTCGGAGTGAATGCTCATGAATCCAGTTGGTCATTGCTTTACTGAGTTGATTTGTTCGACTTGACATATCACTATCGTACCGAAGAAGTGAGTATACTCATGCCATGCTAACTCAACTTTTCTTAGTGTTATGCCTGTCGCCTTTAGGTGATGGTTCCTCAACAGTTCCAACAAAACGAGATGGATGGCATTTAGAACGTCACAACTCCATCAACCAGATTGTTGAGTCAAAGAAGGGTGAAGTTGATGTTGTCTTTATAGGCGATTCAATCACGCAGGGCTGGGAAGGAGCAGGGGCGAAAGCATGGGAGAAATCCTTTGCATCATTCCGACCTGTCAACCTAGGAATCAGCGGAGACAGGACAGAGCACCTGCTTTGGCGATTTGACAATGGGAACTTAGAAGGAATTGACCCCAAAGTTGCTGTCATTATGATTGGAACGAACAACTTTGGATATCGTAAAGATACCGCAGAAGAAGTGTATGACGGTGTTGTGGCTGTTGTTGACAAGCTGCAAGAGAAAGAACCTCAAGTACAAGTGCTTCTTCTCGAAATTTTTCCTAGAGGTGCGACGTTCAACCAAATGCGCGGCGAACTTTTGCAAGTGAATCAAGCGCTGCAAGCGACCTACAAGGATGATAAAACTGTGACCTTCTTACCAATTGGCCATCACTTTATTGAAGATGACGGGACGATTTCAAAAGAGGTTATGCCAGATGAACTCCATTTAAGTGAAAAGGGTTACCAAATTTGGGCAGATGCAGTTGCGCCTAGGATTGCGAGAATGCTCGGGCGTTCAACAGGTGTTGCGCCGCCAAGACCAAGACAACCACTTCGACGTTAACAAGAACCCCAGTCACTAACAATCTGAAGGACATCGCTGACATTGATATCGCCGTCATCGTTGACGTCTGCATCTGATTCACTTTGACCCCAAGCATCAATCACAGCAAGTAAATCGGTGACACCTACCATTCCGTCACCATCTATGTCACTTGAGCAAGCGATCACGCCATCAACGTAAATCGTACCCGTCATTCCATCGCTGCAATGTGGAATACAGTAGTAGGGGATGACTTCTGGAACATCATTAGGTACAACCCATTCGTATGTAGGATTAAACTTTGCAACCGTACCGTGGAAGAGTCCATCGTATGCACAGTTTGCACCTGAAGTTGCGGTGTGTGGGAATCCGCCAGTGTATTGCCACTTGATTGTATCTCCCGGTTGGACGGTGATCGTTGCAGGGCTAAACGCCATCCCTCCACAATTGACCACGTGAGTTTCTGCATAAGAAACACACGAGAACAACAATGTGAGTAACAGCGCGAAGCGTTGCATAGATGTTCTACTATGCCTTAATAAGTTCAAAAAGCAATAAAAATTAGTTTGAATGGGGGGCAACTTCGGGGGTAACTGCGGGGGTAACATCGTCTGAAGTGCCAATTTTCCCATCCAACCCCGCGCTGGCAACGTATGCTCGCTTGCCTGCGGTTTGCACGATGTGGTACTGATTTCCCCATGGGTCATGTACATGATCTTTGTCAATATTCGCTTGCTTGGCAAGTTCTTCAAAATGTTTCGGATGCGTTCCTGACTTTTGAAGACCTTCAAGTAGCGCTTGGTGTTGCATCACAATTGCTTGGGTTTTTGCAACCTTCGCAGCAGCTGCACCATGTTTAACAGCTGGTAGCAAGAGACCAAGGATGAGCGGTCCTAGAAGAAGAAAGGCGATAATGCCTATTGCGCTTAACACTAAACCAACGGTTGCATTTGTTTTTGGTTCTTTTCTGATTCCAATGATGGAAAGAATGAGTCCTGGAACTGTGAGTAACCAGCAACCACACATGAGTAGCCAAGCGATTGAGGAAATGAGTCCCCATAGTCCTGCAGTATTCTGGTTTGTTTCAGTCGATTCTTGTTTAGGAATAGAGATGTCAGCGTGCAAGTTTAAAGTATACAGTCGATATCAAGAGCAAGGACCCCAAGAACTGATAATGAGTAGGGCGTCTGATACATTGACGATGCCATCGCCGTTCGCGTCTGAAGGCGAATCTGTTTGACCCCAATCATTAATGACTGCAAGTAAGTCTGTGACATTTGTTTGTGCGTCGCCATTGATGTCGGTGATGCATTGACACTCATCAGGAATACCGTCTTGATTGTCATCACTACTCATGTTGCTGTTAATGTCACACGTGTCAATGATTGAGTTTCCGTTGCAATCATTCATTGAAGATGGTGCAAATGCAAAGCCAGTAGCGCCTTGAGCAAGTTGCGAGAGTATGTAAAAGCGCCGTTTAAACAATCCCGTTTCTGCTTCATACACTTGAATCGCTGTGTTGGCATCATGTGTTGCAACATAAATGTCGCCATCTGGACCAACTCTAATTGCCCACGGTTGACCGAGTCCCCAATATCCAGATTCTAAACCGCCTCGATCAAATCGCTCAATGTGAATCCCCGTTGCTCTGTTGTACGCTTCGATAGAGTTAGTGCTGTTACTTGTTACAAGAATCATTCCATTAGGATGTTGAACGATGCCTCGTGGTGTTGAAAGTCCACCCGAGTTTGGTGCAACAAGAACTCTAACGTACTGCCCATTGGCATCAAACTCTAGGACATTGTTGTTGTCACTTGAAACAAGAATGTGTTCGTCGTCTGTAACTGCGATTGCGCTTGGCTCATTGAGTCCTCCTGAGCCAGTTCCTATGAGTGTGCCAAGTGACTCAAGGGTTGCGGCATCGAAATGTACAACGGAGTCTGTGTTTCGCGAAACGACGAGCAGGCGTCCGTCTTCAGTAATAGCCAACCCTTCCGGTGCGTATAAGCCGTTCGTGAGTGATGTTTTGTAGTTGTGCGTTTGTCTGTCATACACTGCGACTCGATTTGCAGAACCATGTGATATAAAAATGTTATTCTCAAAGATTGCGACATCTCTAGCATTAACGACTGTATCGCCAGTTGTCTCAGTGATTGGCACGCCGGTGCTTGGGTGGAACGCCTTCACACTTGTTTCTTCTGTACCGGCAATCCATATCCATTTGTTGCCAGCGAGATCTGTTTCATCTGGAATTGAGTTGCCGTCGCAATCCTCACACGAATCAAGCATTGCATTACGATTGATATCGAGCGACATGTCTTCTTGAATCTGGTTGTAATCGCTCACGCCGTTGTCGTCGCAATCAAATTCGCACTCATCAGGTATGCCATTGCCCCATGCGTCTTCACTGTTGCCACTTGAAATGTCAAGTGAATCCGGTAAACCATTGCCATTGCAGTCTGGTTCACATTCATCCGGAATGCCATTTCCATTGTCATCTTGACTCACGCCAAAGTTTATGTCATCGGGGTCAAGCGTCCCGTTTTGGTTGCAATCTTCACATTCGTCTGGAACGTCATTAGCGTTTACGTCATCGCTTAAGCCAGATGAAATATCTTTAGAATCATCAACATGGTTTCCATTGCAGTCAATGTCAAGGCAATTGACGCTTTCTAAATGTTCTCGCATGCGCTGTGCAGTGTATGTATGGAACCGCATGTCTTGATTGGCGTTTCCACCAGTTGATGTATGACAGTAACTCATGATCGATCCGCGGTTGATTGCGCCGTACGCGCATTCATCGATGCCGTAATCATGGGTGTGTAGTGTGCCTGCGTTATGTCCAATTTCATGTGCAGCAACGATGACATCCCAGTTGGCAAAACTCGGCTCCATTGCTGAGTAAAACGAACCCATTGTGTAACCTGAAACGGAGTAACCAATGTCATCGCATGTTGCTGAAAGCGCTGCAACGCCGCCATAAGGTAAGTTCGTTCTCCCCGTGAGGAACTGTGCAAGGTCACGCTCAACATGTCCCATATTCAGATTCCAGTAATCAGCAAAAGAATAAAAGGGGTTGTCGTCATTAAACAAATCATCTGGTGTGTCCCAAAGTCGTGTAAAGACAACTTCAATTGAAACATTGACATCACGTTCATAGATGAATGACACTGCGCCGTAAAGCGCAACGATGTATTCTGCTGCTGCAGTTAAGTCGCCACTAAAGAGTTCGGCGTATTCAAAATCAGTTTCGACTGCGAGTTGCAATGAGAATGTGGTGTTGGAAGAAGATCCTAGTCGGTTCATCGCGCGACTTACGTCGGCATCGATTGTTCCGCATACTGGAACACCAATAGGTGGCAATGTTCCATCAATTTCATTCCACTCTATTGGAGCATCGTTCGTTGTTTGCAGCGACCACTCCTTGCCATCGACAAACGCCATGCCAAGTGTGTGGGATTTTGTCTTTGCAAGAAATACTGTTTCATCTTTGTTCTTGAAGAGTTGGACTGAACTTGGGTCAAACTTGAATGGCCCGTCTTGGGTAACGAATCGTGTATCTTCAGTTGTGACTGTAAATGGCACAAGTGCAACATCTTTAGTTGCAAAACCAAACTGCATGTCCACTGAATGTGCTTGTGTAGATAGCAAAAGAACCAATATTGTTATTACATCCATAGTCCCAACATTATTCCACGAGAATTGAGTATTTACAATAAAAAAGAGTGCTCAAGTCAAGATTGTGTACACTGAATGCATGATTCACTTTTTAAGCGTCCTTCGTACAGTGTTTGGCATCGCTGTTGGCATCTTTGTTGGCTCTCTTTGCAATATGGGAATTGGTTTCGCGAACACCCTAATTTTCCCAATGCCAGAGGGGATCTCGTTCTCTGATGCATTCAATGAAGAGACAAAGCAAGCGGTTTTAGATTGGATTGGCTCACTTCCACAGACAGCGTTTATTCTTGTGCTCTTAGCGCATTTATCGCAAGCATTTGTGGGCGGTCTTATTGCAGGGCTCATCTCCAAGAATCACGTTCGTGTTGCGGCAATGGTTGTTGGGTGCGTGACTCTTTTAGGCGGTGTTATGAACATGATGACAGTGCCTGCACCAGTGTGGTTATGGATCGAAATGCCGCTTTACCTTGTGTGTGCGTGGTGGGCAGGCGGTCTTGCAAGCAGTTTTAAATCTGTTCAGTAAATAGCGGGCGGTTTTTCTTGCGTCCTTCAATCCATTCGTACATAATGTAATCATGTTCATGCACGCTGCGATTACAAGTTGCTTGCTACTTTATTCTGGCATGGCAGGTATGCCGGGAGATGATTGTAGTGATGCAATTGTGATTCAAGAGGGGGAAACGCAGTACAACACCACAAACTACAACGACTCGCCTTTTGGAAATGATAGCCCATGTGATTTGATGGGCGGACTGTATAAAGACATTTGGTTTTCTTATACACCCGAAGATGATGAGCAGATGACTGTATCAACATGCGACCCGGCATCTTTTGATACGAGCATCATCGTGTACAAACTCGGAAGCAGTTGCGATGATTTGTCGTATGTCACTTGCAGTGGTGATGCGTTCAATGATAGCGAATGCCAGCCCTATCACTCACTTGTTCAGTTTGTTCCAGATGTGGGCGACACATATGTCATCCGGGTTGGTGGCTGGGTTGAAGATTCGTACGGCCCTGGGACATTGACGCTACAACTCGGTGAAGAAGATCCTTACAACCCATGCCCAACAGATATCAATAGAGACTTAGATACGAATGTATCTGACATCCTCGCCATTATTAATGAGTGGGGAAGTTGCATTGACTGTGACAGTGACATTAATGGTGATGACCAAGTTAATGTGACAGATCTTCTTGCTGTCATTAACAATTGGGGACCATGTCCGCTTCAAGGTGTTTGGCGAGTGTTTGCATCATCGCCAGTTGCACCTTATTTGCATCACGATGACATTGTTGTTCGCGGAGATACGATTTGGATTTGTAATGTCAGTGGCGAAATTTTTAAATCTAGTGACGCAGGCGAAAACTGGGAACTTGTCTGTTATCAAGAAGGCACATCATTTCGATGTTTAACGTTTATTGATGACTTGCATGGNTGGGCNGGNAATCTNGGNCCAGGCAGTTGGGTNGGGAGNACGACNGANACTAANCCGTTGTANTNCACNGNAGATGGNGGNGANNCATGGACNGCNGTTCCGCTNNCTTCAATCAANGGCGANATTCCAAANGGNATTTGNGGTATNCANGCAGTTGACCGTAACACGATCTTTGGTNCGGGTCGTTACGCTGGCGGGTGTTATGTCGTTCGTTCAACAGATGGCGGACTAACATGGGACTCGATTGATTTAAGTGGTGGATTTTGGACTTTTGTAGATGTCCATTTCGATACGCCTCTTAAGGGGTATGTCACAGGCGGAAATCATCAAGGTCAAGCGGCCATCATTTGTACCGAAGATGGCGGCGAAACGTGGGAAACGAAAATCACCAACTATTCAAGCCACTACTGGAAGATGGGATTTGCAAATGACTCATTTGGATATGGCGTTTGCTCTGGTGGTCAAGACATAGATAAGTGGGTTGCGACATATGACGGCGGAGAGACATGGGTTGAGAGAACGTTTACTGACAACTTTCATGCGAATGGCATCGGTTTCTTAAATGAGGATGTTGGTTGGATTGGAGGATATCCAGCAGAAACATTGCAAACTGTTGATGGCGGCGACACGTGGGAACCCATCATGATTGACACGGTATATGGCGATGTCATCAACCGCTTTGTTAAAGTTAGCGATGATGTGGTTTACGCAGTCGGCAATAGAGTGTACAAGTACGCTCCGGAGGACCAGCAACTTGCTCGCAGCACTTGCGTTGAACCAATCCTCGATAACAGTGCGTGTTCGATTGACGCATCAGTTAAAGATAATGTCGCAACCATTTCCTATCGAGTTCCAGAGGATGAATTGGTCACCATTACGATATTCATACGCGGAAGTTTGATTTACGACAGGTCAATTGATCAGTATCACAGGGCGGGTACATATTCATTTGATTGGGAAATGCCCAAAGTGTATGACACACTTTGGGATCAATCAGAAGGTGTGCCCGAACTGTTCGTTTCAATTCAAACAGGCGATTACCGGCAGTGGACTCAACTGAAGTTGGTCGAGTAAGCCGGCGTGCGCCAGCCCCTTTTCTTATAATACATCTTCTTACAAACCGAATAACTCACCCCTCATTTTCTCAACTGTGCAAAAGGGTCTGACACGGGGTCAGACCCCTGATGTGTCCCCCTATAAACGATTGTTAATAAATACTTTAAGTGCACTTTTTTGGGGGTCAGACCCCGGGGCAGACCCCGTGTCAGACCCTTAAAAGGTGGGTTTGAGTTATTGTTGAAAACCGGTTTTTACTTGCTCAACTAAACCATCAATCTCAAACTCCGTCATTGGCGTTGAAAGTGCAGCAGAACAGGTATTAATCATGAGGAATCCGCTATCGAACAAATGGTCAAGCAGTTGTTTGAGTCGCGCATTCTCATCCTCAGTAAGAAACGCCTCACGGAAGTTCATCGGGATGTCCTTCTTCATATGGATGCGGAACATTGATCCTGCACCTGTCACACAAGCAGATGCGCCNGTTTCATGAATGGCATCTTCGATNCCACTGCGAGCTCTTGNCGCAAGCGCATTGAGCCGTGCAACTGCATCACGGTCAAACTTTTTCATTGCCGTTAGTCCAGCAGTCAGAGTAACCGGATTGGCTGAAAAAGTGCCTGAGTGTGGAAAGAGTAATGGTGTATTCTTTGGATTCATCACATCCATGACATCCCGCCTTCCCGCAATTGCACCAACTGGAAAACCACCTCCAATTGCTTTGCCCATCGCAGTCAAATCNGGCGATACATCGTACTGGTCTTGCAATCCTCCATATTCGCTNCNNAATGTAATGACTTCGTCAAACACAAGAAGCACNTCATTGTGAATGGTCCACTCACGAATTGCTTCAACAAACTCGCTGTCTGCAGGTCGAAGTCCAATGCGGTGGGGCATCAAGTCGAGCAGCACGCACGCAAGTTTATCCTTGTGTTTGTCTAGNATCGNAATCGCNCTCTTGCTGTCATTGAATGGAATAATCACNACATNATCAAGNGCNCTTTGNGGTGTGCCATGAGCGACCGGAACGCTGTTTGGCGAATCAACATCGCCCCAATTTCCTGGGGNGGGTGTNTGNCTGACNTCNGCNTAATCNTACTGNCCGTGNTACGCGCCTTCTGCCTTTGCAATCATGGGTCTCCCGGTAAACGCTCGCGATGCTTTTAAACANGCCATGATTGCTTCTGTGCCAGAATTGACAAAACGGCACTGTTCAAAACTTTCATTTCGGGAACACAAGTGCTCTGCATATTCCACTTCGACTTCGGTTGCCATCGTGAACGCACTGCCGCGCTTTAATTGTTCTGTGACCGCGTCGACAATGTCAGGGTCGGCATGACCGTGCAATAGCGACGCCATGTTGTTAGAACAATCAACACGTTCAACGCCATCCAAATCTGTAATGACGCATCCCTTGCCAAACGCTGCATAGGGTTGAGGCGTGCGAAGGACTGTGTTTCGACTTACGCCACCTGGCAGAACTTCTACTGCGCGTTTGTAAATGTCGTCACTTCGTGTCATTCGCTACACTCTTTCATTGGAAGGAGTTCAGCACCTGTTCGTTCTTGAACGTAATCAAATTCAACACCTGGGCTGATTTCAATAAGTTGAAAGCCCTTTGAAGTGACTTCGATCACGGCTAAATCGGTATACACACGATTGACGACACCAAGTCCAGTAAGCGGGTAGGTGCACGCTTCAACAAGTTTCGGCGAGCCGTCTTTTGTCGTGTGCTGCGTGAGTACAAAAATTTGTTTCACGCCCGCAACCAAATCCATCGCTCCGCCAACCGCTGGAATCGCATCCGGCGTTCCAGTAGACCAGTTCGCTAAATCACCATTTGCTGCAACTTGAAGCGCGCCAAGGACGCACAAGTCTAAATGGCCACCACGAATCATTGCAAAACTATCAGCGTGATGGAAGTAAGCAGATCNGGGCAGGGCAGTGACTTGTTTTTTGCCAGCATTAATAAGTTCGGGATCGCCTTCGCCCTCATTCGGCGAAGGTCCCATTCCAAGAAGGCCATTTTCCGTGTGATAGATAAACTCACGTCCCTCAGGAACATACTTCGCGACAAGTTCTGGGATGCCGATGCCAAGATTCACATAAGCACCGCTTGGGATATCTTGCGCAAGCCGCTTTGCCATGTCGTCTCTTGATAAGCCAGTTCCGGGAGTCATGGGTAAGACACTCCTTGCGCAACGAGTTTAGATTCAAGAAGCGGTTCGGAAACTTCGACGACTTGTTGTACAAAAATCCCTGGCGTCACTATTGTTTCAGGATCAATCTCGCCTGCATTCACGATGCTTTCAGATTGAACAATGGTTACATTCCCCGCCATCGCCATGATTGGGGCAAAATTGCGAGCAGTTTTGTTATAAACAAGATTGCCATACGTGTCAGCAACTTTGCATTTGATGAGCGCAAAGTCCGCAGTGAGGCCATACTCAAGCACATAATCTCCACCATTGATCGTGCGAGTTTCCTTGCCATCAGCAAGCGGTGTGCCAAAAGATGCTGGTGTGTAAAACGCTGGAATGCCAGCACCGCCCGCTCGAATTCGTTCGGCAAGTGTTCCTTGCGGGACGAGTTCGAGTTCAATTTCGTTTGCGTTATACAGTTTAGGGAAGACAGTAGAGTTTGCTGTCCGGGGGTAGGAACAAATCATCTTTGCAACACGCTTTTCCTTGATGAGCGCTGCAAGCCCGACTTCACCACTGCCAGTGTTGTTATTGATGACAGTTAAGTCAGTTACGCCATGGTCAATGAGCGCGTGAATGAGTTCGATTGGACTACCCGCTTCACCGAATCCTCCAATCATGACGGTGTCGCCATCTTTGATATTGGCAACGCCTTCCTGAACGCTTGCAATTTGCTTCGTTAACATTGACCGCACTGATTGATTGGTGGTCCTTCAACGACTTCACGGACACGATCATAGTTATAAAGCCCCGCCTCGTCGAACAAAACGCGGTCTTCATAATCATCAAACCAAATCGCATCGGGATTTCTGCCAACAATGCAAACTTTGCCTCGAAGTTCAGCGCCAGCTGCGTTTCGAAGTAGTTTCATAATGACAACGCCGTTCTCGCTTCCTGGCAAACCGGGAATTGGCTCATTCGTTACTGCCGAAACTTCTGTTTTGCCGAGGTAGTGCGTGATTGAAAGTCTCGCATGCGTCTCTACACCAGAAAGACCTTTTTGGGAGTCATTAAGGATTTTCCATGCTTCTTCAATAGGAACGTTGAAGGCGCGATGAGCAATAATATCCCGACCGCAGAAAAAGTAATGGTTTTCAGCACCAACACGTTTGAGGGCGCGTTGCATGATTCGAAGTTTATCGGAGTCGTCGTTGATGCCTTTAATGATTGGGGATTGGTTTTCAACGCTAATCCAACCCCGTGAAACAAGACCTTTCATCGCTTTGTCAGTTTCAGGAATCCATTTGTAAATACCCGAATCATCTTGGATATAGTTGCCATCTGCATCTTTGGCAAGGAATTCATCTGGATGGTTGAAGTGAAGCATGTAGCGAAGGCCCACTTCTGGATAGGTTGCATGCCAATTGTCGAGCATTGTTAAGAGTGATTCATCAAATCGCTGTGGGAAGAATGCCATTTCTTTTGTGCCAACTCNAATAGATTCGATNCCAGCTTCAGCAAGCGCTCCAAGCCACTCGGCTAGTTTCTTGTTATTGAGAACCATCGCATCGCCACCAGAAAGAAGGATTTCTCGCAACTTTTCACGACCAGTTTCAGGATGAATGCCGCCATTATCAGCCACTTCTTTATTGTGTTTATGAATGTACGCAACAATATCAGGTATTTGGGCAAGACCTTTCTTTGCAACTGTTCCATCATGTCGCTCAACTTCTTTGCGTGCAATGAGTTCCTCCCGGTAACAGAAACGGCAGTGAGACGAACACGTTGAGATTACATACATTAAGCCCATTTCATATTTATGAAGCAGACCTTCAACAGGGGAGTAGTCCATTTGGTAGCCAGGATCTTCCGAACCGACAAGGTCAGCGGTTTCTTCTGGTTTTGCTTTGACAATGTTTTGAATTGCAGGGCTGTTATTGGCAATGTCAAAGTAGTGCCGAGTCATTTTCACTGGCATCCGATGTTCCACATCCCGGTCTGTGCCATGCAACACTTTTAATGCAGTAATTTCACCTTCTGTGTAAAACGACTGCATATCTTCATCAACTTTATCATTGAAAAATGGTTTAAGTCCATTGACGATTTCACGTTGATATTTTGGTGATTCGACGGTATCAAGAAAAGTCCGTTCACGTTCTGTTGGTATATGTTTTTCTGGCATGGTGGAGTGTCTCTAATAATCATTATTGGTCATTGCGAATGGCGTAACGAATGCTACAATGTCTTATTGACAATGTAACATATAGACCAAAGGCAGTCCACTTTTGACCATAAAAAATATCATTGCAACTACAAATTCTCGCCTTACCCCTACAGAAAGACGCATTGCGGAGGTGGTCATTAGTGATCCAACACTGCTAACTTTTGGGACGGTTTCGGGTCTTGCGAAGCATGTCGGCACTAGCCCTCCATCGGTGATTCGCTTTGCAAACAAGCTTGGTTTTGATGGATACAGTGAACTTCAACAGCATGCTCAAGATGAACTTTCTGAACAGGTCTTCAGTCCAAGTCAGCGGGTTCGGAAAAAAGATGAGTCAGGAACACGGGCAAAAATCGAATCTGCAATGAGTCATGCATTTGATTTACTGAGTGAAGAGGTCCTTGCTCAAATGGCTTTGCCAATTGCAGCTGCTAACCATGTCTGGATTTTATCTGGAGAAACATCAATGGCTGGCGCATATGTCCTTCAAAGTGGCTTATCGATGATTCGAGATGATGTATGCCTTATTGAAGAGCATGCGACAGGAAGAGAGTTGTGTGGTGCAAAGAGGGGGGATGTTGCAGTAGTATTTGATTTTTCTAGATATCGCAGAAATGCAATTCTCGCAGCGCAAACACTTCATGAATATGGTGTCACAATTGTCTCTGTGACGGACAGTCCTTTGTCGCCACTTGCTGAACTGACTGAGCTCCGCTGCGAACTTGACATCCCAGCAGTAGGTCCATTCGATAGTTCAGTTCCTGCAGTCATTGCTGCAGAACTCATTGTGTCAAAAGTTGTGGACGAGATGCGAGACGAGGCTCGTAAAAGAATTGATAAGTTAGAAGCATTTTGGCAATCGACGGATACATTTTTGAGATATTGTCCAAGAGATGAGCGTAGAGTTTAAAAGTTCAATTGATCTAAGTGTTTAGTGACTTCAAAACCAAGATTACTCAGTTTCGATTGCATTAATTTGTTATGTAGGACAGGATTAGAATGATTAAAGTGAATGAATCTAATGACGCCAGGATGTTCGTTTGCAAATGCTTTTAGAATTTCTATTGATTCTTTAATAAGCGGATGGGGAACTTTTGTAATATCTCTATTTGGAAGTTCCGTTTCATCATAAAAAGTTCCATCNAAGTAAGCGACATCAACTCCNTCAAGTAACTGCTCAACNCAATTAAGTGAGTCCATGTCAGGTGCAAAGAGAATTGTTTGNTGTTCCCCAGTAATCNTAAATGCAAATGTATCAGTGAAATCTTCGCGGTGCTGCACNAGGATTGGTTCAACANATAANTCNGGTATAGGTTCAAATGGNATGCCNGGTTCTATGACATTTAGTTCAATATTTTTATCAATGACNAGTTGNGACCANGGTGCATTAGATTCAATAAATGAAGCCATTTGTTTGGAAACAAATGTTGGAATTGATTTAGTTGAGCCAACTTCTTTTCCAAGATGCAAGAGCCCGGCATAATGACCAATATGACCATGCGTTATAAGTAGAGCGTCAATTGGTTTTGAAAAACTCTTACGTTCAGTTAACTCATCAAATATTGCAACTTGATTTGAAATGGCTGGTGTGGCTTCAATGATTAATCGTTGCTTATCGATTGAATCAAAAATGCCTAGACATGCTGGGTATTCAACGATGTTTTTGCAGCAATCCTTAATGCAGCCAAGATGAGGTATGCCTCCATCTTGTAATCGTCCTAATACATGGCATTTAAAACGGGATTCTTGGGTCATTAAGGTCAATATATAAATTTAATCCTAGCAACTTCCCCAAGCATCAATCATTGCAAGAATGTCTAGTATTCCAACTATCCCATCCTCATTAACATCAGCGGGACTNTCGCTTAAACCCCAGTCGCCTATAGCTACGAGAATATCACTTACGTTAACAATTGAATCGTCATTAGCATCTGCAGGACAACTATCTCCGCACTCTAAAGCACCATTGATATCAAACTGCGAAACGTAGTCCCAAATCCATTCAGGGCCTTGTGGATAGGCAGATGGAGGATCATGACCTCCACCTTGACGTACATAGTGCTGGTGTCCATGGCAGTCCTCGCCAGGCAGCCATGTGTACCGTGTAATATTCCCGCCAAGGTATTCACTTATTGGTGGCGTCTGAGCGCCATTGAGGTTCACAAAGTGATTATTTTGTGCACTCGTAGAAATACTGTATGCATTCCCATTGTATGGAGCGTAAAAGTCATTTGTGCCAAGAAGGTGTATGCATGCAATAGGTGTTGTCCATTTAACATCACTTAGGGTCCACTCCCACATGTTTGCTGCAACCGGTGCAATAGCTGCCACTTGATCTGGTAGATAGCCTGCTATGTCGTAAACAATGCTTCCGCCAAGCGAGTAGCCACCAGCATAAACGCGTTGGGTATCAATGTTGTAGTCAGCAGACATTGCTTTAATCATTGCTGACATAAAACCCATTTCGTCAATTCCGCCATGGTAGTCGCCAAGGCAATCCCAGCTATTTGCTCCAGAAGTACTATTTATAGCCTGAGGGTACACCGCCATGAAACGTTCTGAATCTGCAAGTGATCGAAAATCGCACTCATAGATTCCTTGACTTGCAGTGCCGCCGCCGCCATGAAAGAAAAACATTGCAGGCATATTTTCAGAAGGGTCAAAATTTATTGGCACATANACTATATAAGTTCTATTTGTACCATCTACGTTTAGTGACTTATTAATAGTTTGTTGAGCATGAGAGTGAGCAGCTATTCCAAGTGTTATAAGTAAACTAAAAAGTATCTTTTTCATATCGTTTTATTCGTTTTAATATTTATATGGTTTCATAATCAGTAACAGTTTTGAATTTAGCATGATCCCCATGCGGCAATCACTTCTAAAATATCGGCAATGTCAACTATTGAATCGCCATTAACATCTGCTGGGGAGTTAGTCATATTCCAATCGTTTAAGATNGCAAGTACGTCAGAGATATTTGCATAGCCATCCCCATTAATNTCTGGGCATGCATCGCATTTTGCTTGCATAATATTGCCGCCATTGTCAATCCATTTGCCAGCAATTTGTTTATAAGTGTTATTGCAAAAGTAATTATTCGAAAGTATTGGATTTGACTTTTGGCTATTGATTGCGCCTCCAAGATAACCAGCGCTGTTAAGTGAAAAGTCACAATTTGTAATCAGCGAATTATTTTGNAAATCAATATTGATTGCGCCGCCATTAGTTTCGCTCAAATTTTGNTNAAANGTTGAGTCGNCAACACTGAGTTCGCCTGCAATAGAATAGATTGCACCACCGCCACTGCCAAATTTTTCTTGGCTGCCATTACAGGTGTTGTTCTTAAAAGAACAAGTTTCTATGATTAAAGAGCCGTAATAATTGCAAATTGCGCCACCAATTGCACCCAAATCAAATTCGCTTATGTCAACAGAGTTGTTTTGAAATGTGCAGTTTCTAATGGTGGTATCCGCAAATTCAATGTAGATTGCCCCGCCGCGTATTAAACCAAAAATATCTGAACCTTGACCGTTTTGAAAAGTAATATTTTCTATTACTGTGGGTTCCCCATAGCAGACGACCGGACTCCATGTTTGTTGGCTCCCATCAATAATCGTTTCCCCTCCATCTCGCCCCCGTAAAGTTACGCCAGAGAGCCCCCATACTATTTGGTCATGCCAGACACCATTGGCAAGATCGATTACATCGCCAGCAGATGCTGAATCCATCGCATGCTGAATAGTTGGATATTCTTCAGGAACAAGAAGGATATCGCCTGACGCCATGGTCGTTAAAATTGCGATGGTTGTAAAAGCGCGAATCATTAAGGTCTCTTTTATAGTCTTATTATGGGTTTTGATTTGTTTGGCACAAGTAAATATTTAAAAGAACTAGATCTAATTTAAATATTGCATATGCCCCATGCAGCAATCACTTCTAAAACATCTGCAACATCAACAATAGAATCGCCATTGATATCCGCATTTGATTCTGTTTCACCCCAAGCTGCAATAACTGTAAGAAGGTCATTTACATTTACATAACCATCCTGATTTAAGTCTGAAGGGCAATCAGGAGAGCATATGTCGCATTCCTGTTCTTCGTAGAAAAAGCCATCTTGGTTATCGCATTCCCATTGAGAAAGAACTTGGCAATCATTTTCATAGCAGCAAGCACCAGTTGGATCAATGCAATCGATTATTTGGCAAGATGTATTAGGGCCAAACCATTCCCCACCATAATCATCACATTGATGCTCATCAAAATCACTATAGCAAAGAGAATTATTGACGCAGCATGCTCCAATAGGCTCTTGATAAACGCATTCTTCAACATCAGCTAATTCATCGCACGAAGAAAAAGCCCAAAATGAATAACCGCCATTAATTTCACAGGCAAATTCTTCAACATAATCTTCGCAATAGTCACCAAAGCAGCATGCTCCATAGTAGACCTCGCAACTAGGTGCATCCTGACTACAAGTTGTTCCATCGCCATAAAAATCACCGCCCATCCAGTAGCATTCATTGTCAGTCGTACTGTCATAGCAATCGTAAAAATCAATGCAGCAGGCTCCGATCTCAGATTGACAATAATCGCCCTCTACTGCACAGGTTGAATCAGATCCAAGGAAAGTTCCACCCCAGTTCCATTCGCACTGTTCTTGAGTTAAGTCTTCTTCGCAGTAATACTCAAAATCTTCAACACAGCATGCTCCAGTCAAGCCAGAATAGCAATCAGTGCTAAGGCAATCAGAGCCAGTGCCTTGCCACACTCCCTGAAAAATAATTTCGCATAAGTTTTGCCCNTCAGGTCCAGGAATATCTGNGCAAAAATATTCATCTCCTGATTGATAGCAACATGCGCCAGATTCACCTGCNAGNGGGGANCTNATCAAGGGNCGTTTCCCNTCTAAGCNNGCAGNTGNTTCTGNTACTANCAAAATGAATAAAGTNAATAAATNCATGTNNTNGNGCCTTTATAAAAGTAGCCTTTGCACTCTGATAGCATTATGCAGTTATAAGCATCAGNATCAATGAAAAANTNNCCTNTTTAATGCTTTGTAAANGCAAAAANAACCAAAAGTGAACAGNATTAACATTNCAAGACCATATCCTATTCGCCATCCAATAGCAGTTCCTGGTTCTGCTGAGTGTAAAAAACCATAAAGGCAAAANATAGATAAAAGAAAAAGAATCAATCCAAGTNTNGCAAATGAAATTNTTNTNANCATTTTTNTANTNTAACTNNAAATNCNTCNTGCNTGNNNTTNTAGTAATNNATCAGNTNTNAAAGGGTAAGACATAATTAGANTTAGTNTCTCTTAAATTGCAGAAATTTAAATTCTTAGTCGATTCNCTTTTTATAGATTAAAAGGAGNATCTGTTGTCGGAGTTCAAAATTAAAGTAATGGCATTTAATTCAGCGGCTGTAATTGCGCTTGGAATTGTTGCGAGCGTTGTGACAAGTACTCTTGTAGCTTCTAGTGCATATCGTTCAAAATATTCTGATGCAGAAAAGGCTCAACGTTCAATTGTTGTAAAAGGNAAGTCTACTCANTCAGTAAAAAGTGATCAAGGAAACTGGTCCATATATATCTCAGGCTCTGGAGAGACAATTCAAAAAGCCCATGGTATTTTGGATTCGGGTGTTTCTAAGGTGTTGGCATTTCTAGAAAGTCGAGGTTTTACAGGNAAAGAGATAACTCATCTNCCAATATATACGACAGTTCACTTTGATCGAGATGAAGAGGGTAATAAGACNAGAGATATAATTGAGTATGANCTTAATCAGAAAATCGAAGTGAGTACTGAAAATGTCCAGTACATTGCTGATGCCGCAGGTGAGGTTACAGATTTGTTGCGTGAGGGGATTTTAGTTAGTGGTGGNAAACCNTCATATACTTACAGTAGAGTTAGTGAAGCGAAGTTAGATATCATTGCAAAGTCCGCAGCAAATGCTCGTGAAAGAGCGGAAGAGATAGCAAAAAAAGCAGGNGGCTCAATTTCGGAAATTAAAGATATNAGGCAAGGCGTTATTCAAATTACTAAACCAAATTCAACTGAAGTNTCAAGCTATGGAATCAATGANACAAGTACGATTATGAAAGATATCAGCGTAGTGGTTACNGTCGAATTTGGCATTAGTGATAATTAAATTGATCTGAAAAGCAATATTTTAGAATTTTATAATTGCATTNATTCCTCTAATATATGGATAATTGCATTAGCAATTTATATCGCACGATAAAGAGGAGAATTATGAGATATACACTTTTATTGGTATCNGGATCAGTCTTAACTTTAAACAGCTTTGTTTATAGTGACTTATGGGGATTAGANTTCAACCTGTCTTCTGAAGCTACGCCTTCGCCGTTTTTGCCTGCTGGTCAAGCAGAAGATTTTGGTAATTTTCAAGTTGGTCCTGGAGATGAGTGGTCAATGTCATATCCCGTATATGACTTTCAAGAAGTAGGAGCGCCAGTTATTGGTCAGTATACTTACACGCTTGATGTTGGAGCAGACTATATTGAAATGACTGCGGATTGGATTATTTGGGATGATCCTAAGACAAAAGACATTTATGAAAGTTATTTTTCNTTACTTCCAGGCGAATTTTATGGTTTTCATTTAGATTTTAATTTTGACTTAACTGATNTTCTTGCACANAATCAGCAATTAGTAGTTTCTTCTAATAATGCACCAGTTGTGCATATGGGAGATTTAAATTTNTTTGAGGGCATTGCTGATTTTGTTGAGGATTTTGTAGATCAAAATTATCTTGAACCTCAAGATTTAAGCAGGGTCGTTATTTTGAATAATAGATTAGATATAAATCTTCAAGGACTTGCTTGGGGTATGTACTGGCTTTGGGAAGATGTTACATATACNGAAACAGCAAGAATTGATTTGGATTTTGCATGTCCTGGAGATTTAGATGGCAATGGAGTTGTTTCAGTGAATGATGTGCTTCANCTTCTTGCATCTTGGGGTAACCAGGGTCCAGAAGATATAGATGGAGATGGTGTTGTTGGAGTCAATGATCTGCTATTGCTAATTGNATCATGGGGGATTTGTCCTTAAAATCGCTTATTGCCATTTTAATTCAATTAAAACTGCGCAGTGATCAGAGGGGAACTTACGTTTGCGAATCGGTATGTCGTGATCTTCCCAAATGCNTGGATATACTTCCGCAGAGACNGGCTTCAGTGTCCGCCCATCTTTTGGATGTTCTGGATTTTTAAGATACAAACGATCTATGCGATCAAAACACTGTTCAATGACTTTGCCATCCTCTTCTTTTTCGCGGACCATTGGGGACCATGTAACGCCTGGNTGATGAATTGGATTTGGATGAATGACTCTGAATGTATCTTCAAATCCTGCNTCTTCCATTGNNNAACTTACTGGTAANGGAAGGGCACGNCTACGNTTAAANANCCTTNCCGTATCTTCTGTCCAATCTAAATGAGAAGGGCAGTTCCAGTCACCTCCGACAAGCAGCGGAATATCTGATTCGAGTTGTCCTTCGTTTTTTAAATGTTCGATAATGGCATTTGCTTGCATAAATCTTCCCGAGTGTTCTGTTTCACATCGAAGAAGTTCTTCATCTGAAATGTCTGGATTACTTCTTAGTTCATATGTAATGTACGACCGCCAATCAATCCAAATGCTCCAAACAATAAATTCTCTTCCATTAGAACTTTTGAGTTTTGCGCCGACTCCGTGCCACTCATGATGAAAGAAGGTTGTTTCAAACTCATACGGCGTTAAGACACAGAGGTGTGTACTGTCACCTTGATATTGATTCCATCCCAACTCGCCTGCAAGCCAAGCACCAAGTTTTGGTCGCTCGTCATGGATGTCATAACTCTCTTGTAGAAGAACAACGTGCGGTTTTGCTTCTTTAATGACACCAAGTGCTTCTTCAGGTCCATTGTCAACATCATTTGCGCCATGAAGCACATTCCAGACCAGCACTCTAAGTTCAGATTGTTCGTTACACTTTGGCGAATCAAAACTTGCTAATGTGTTACTGTTCGATGTTCTTCCCGCACAACTACTTGCTACTAAGAAAAGTATAAATATGATTAGTTTCATTTTTAAATTATAGATGTAGATTTAGTATTCAATCAAGGGGTTAACTGGTTCTGGGAGATTTGGTGGCTCAGGGTTTAGTTTAGATAACTCAAAGTTAAAACCATTGCCATTTAAAGATTTTATCCCAAGGCCTATCTCAATAATCACAAGATTGTTTTCTTTATAAAAGCGTGCATTTTCAGGGTCTTTTAATTTAACTCTTGCCTCAGTACACGGCTCCCATTTTTTGCCGTTGTGTATCCAAGAGGGACCATAGCCAGTACTTCTTGGCTTCTCCATGAATTTCTTGCCCGCATGTTCAAGAAAGCCTCCTGCATGGCTAAGATAATGAATGCCTTGTTTTTTTATTCTGCCTGCAAGTAACCATTCGTTAGTTTCTGCAGAACCAAACCACGCGCTAAAAATAGTACTGTTGTTCTCATGTTTAACATGTACATAAACGCGGTATTTCTTATTTGTTTCCCATGGGAATGCTAGTCTTCCTGCCCATCCTGTTCCTTCATGGTTGAATTGACGCGTTTTGATTATCCCGTACTTATGATCTGCAGATTCATATTCAGTAGCATCGTTACCCCAAATTGAAAAGTTAATCTGATTGCCAATATGATCATTCTTATTTCCAGCTAATCCTACATAACCGCCTCGGAAAGCGACAGTTGTATAGCTGCTTTTTGGCGCTTGCAGAGGCATGATTTCTCGATAAATTGCAATTACTTGCTTAGGCTTATCTTTAGGGTGTGCAATACAGAAAGCGGCAAGTAGATGTCCCTTCGCAATATGATTTGGAACTTTATTTGTACAAGAGCTAAGGGTTAATATTGATAATAGTATGAAATACCTGATTTTCATAACATGATTATACGTTTGTATTGCTTAAATAAATACTGCATAATAGACAGTGAAGGATTATCGCAATGCAAAATGGAAAAACTGAATCATCTAAATCAATTTCTGTAATAGGTCTTGGTTCAATGGGCTCTGGAATTGCACGAAAACTTATTGATGCGGGTTATCAAGTTTCTGTTTGGAACAGAAGCCGTCCGAAGGTCGACGCACTGGTCAAGACTGGGGCGATTGCTTGCGATAGTCCTAATGATGCACTAAAGACTAATGCTTTTGTCATTGTATGCCTCACTGATTATGCCGTATGGAGGGAGATCATGGAAACATATAATCTTCAAAAAGATCTTCAAAATGTGTGCATCATCCAGCTCACGACTGGCACGATTGAAGAAGTGGTTTGGAACGAAAATTTTATTCAAAAGCATGGTGGTCGTATTGTTGATGGGGCAATCATGTGTTATCCGAACCAGCTTGGCACTAAAGATAGTTCACTGTTAATGGCAGGGGAATCTAATACGCTTTCTGATTGTGATCCTATTCTTCGCATACTTGCTCCTGAATGGACGAATCTTGGTGATGGTATAAAGCAGCCCACAATTCTTAGCCGCGCGTTAATGGCAGGTTTTTTTTCTACCCTTGTTGCCTTTTTAAATAGCATTGCTATCTGCCTTGAAGCAGGAATCTCATTAGATCTTTTCTTGCAACATTCAGAAAAGGGTGACGCAACTATAAAACCTGAGAAAATCCGAATTCTTGAAGCGATTCGAGATGGAAATACAATGGAGACCCAAGCGTCAATCAAGGCATATGGGGAAGGTCATAAAGCAGTTCTGTCCATTGCAAAAACACTCGGGACGAATCTCATGCTTCAGGATGCTGTGCAAGAAGTCTTTCAAGAGGGGTATAGATTGGGATTGAGTGAACAAGATTTTTCAACTCTTGTTAGAGTTTTTGGTTCAAAAAATGAACAAGAATGCAAGTGAGTTATTTAGTACAGTCATTCCAGGTATATAAATCGAATGTTCTTTCGCCTGCATCGCCAGATGCCCATCCGCGCAACAGTAATGCTAAAAGCTACTTCAACAAATCAGTTAGAAAAGAAGTTGGGGTGTAATCTTTGATAATGAGAATAGTTTCATTATCTTTATTCATTCTAACTGCTGGAAGTCTTATCTCGGGTGTTTTTGGTAATGCGTATAAAACATCGTCATGCGACGCATTTTTATGCTCTTTAAAAAGGTCTGGTGTGATTGATCCACCAAGGTGATCATCTCTTCCGGTAGCAACATGTATTGTTCCGAAGATTTTTTCATCTTGAATATCTCTTCCAGAAAAAGGTAAAACTTGAGTACCAAAGCCAAGTTCTCCTAGGGCTCCTACCATGGGATCGCCTTTCAGTTTTTGATTATGCTCTTCAATTAGCGAATAGTCTCCGTAGACTAGTTGAGATTTATAAATTTTTCCATCTTTAACATGTAGTAAGCCAATTGTTTCGGCTTCGTATTTAAATGGAAAAACTCCTTCGCCTCCTTCAGGAACAAAATAAACTTCTCCAGCGGGTAAATTAGCTATGTCAGGTTTACCGGGGGGGCAAAGTCCATGACTTTTTTGAGCTTCCTGTTTGTTAGTAAACAGTGTCAAGGTATATATTTCACCTTCAACTTCAAAATCGAGTTCAAAACTATCTGCGTTTGTTAATGCAAGGCGTATTTTTTCTGCATCAGAACTCACTTTTTTATAATCGACGGAAAGTCCAGAATCAAGTATGATTTGATTTAAACCATGTAATGTGGCGCCTCTAAAACCATACTCTTTGCACTTTGCTGTTAAGGGAGCAGTTGCGGAATATGTTGAAACAGTCAGGATGATGTCGTAATTTGGATAGATGTCATTATCTAAACTTAATTTTTCACCCTCTGGAGAATAGCATTCATCTGATAAATCTAAATTGCTGCCTCCAGTTTCTGCATACGCATAAATTTCTCCACCAGTCCAGTTCATTTCATCTAGCGCTCCATTTTTGAAACCTAAATAAAATGTGGTGTAACCATAATTTTGAATTGATAAGGTTTCATCATCCAAGAATCTAAAATCTTGAATTTCTTTCGGATTTGGTAAATCAATAAGAACGCATACTCTTTCCATATTGCCCTTCCCAAAGGAAGTTTTGAGTAATCGTGTAAGAGAGAATTTGGGGAATGTCAATTTGTGTCCATCTAATTCCATTTGAAATGCCTTCTATTTTTTACTATTACGCAATAAAGGTCGATCATGATGCAAGAAAATAATTTTTTGGTGCTTTGCAGGTCAACCTTTTGCTAATTGGGGATCAAGAGTTGTCAAGTGGCAACATCTGCCTAAGCACATCAAATTGGCAATTCAGGCATTAATAAAAGCAGGGGAGCATTATTTACTCACAAGATCCCCAGTGGCGGATGAACTATTTAGTACAGTCATTCCAGGTATATAAATTTAATGTTCCTTCACCTGCGTCACCATTTGCCCATCCGCCGAGTCGAATGAGATAATTTTCGCCTGATGTAATGCTTACATTAATGCGTGAGGTGTAATCTGAACAAGAGTCATCATCTCCGTTACAAGCAATTTGTTGCAACTTTCCGCAATTGCCAGTATACATGACAAGATCAGTGTCAAATGTCGCCGCATTGCACGTGCTTACAGTAAGGGTTCCAGTACACT
>PBEX01000034.1 GCA_002718515.1 Phycisphaerae bacterium | reverse complement strand
GCTGAAGGGAGATATTCGAACTTGCCTGGCACGCGGAGCGAGTCAGTGACATTACGACGCTCGACTGTTGCAAAAGTGATGCCTAAGTTCGATTGAACCGCAGGCGGAATCAAAATCTTGTTTGAAGGCATGTCGACATGTTGCGAGTCATCAGCGTGGTCAGATGGCGTATCATTCGTACACGCTTGCAAACAAATGAGTGGAATAATGAGTAACCGTTTCATAGTGATCCTCCAACAGGTGAGGGTTGTAACTGAACATGTGGGCCAAGTAAGCGCTGGACTCGATTGGCCGCTTGTAGAGAAGACAAGTACAACTCGAGGAGTTGCATCTTTGCTTCGTAATGTTTCGTTGTTGTTTCTAAGAGAACAAACGTGTCGACTTCGCCAAGTTCGGCAATGGTTTGGATGTCCTTTGTTTGTTCATCAAGTAAGGGGATAATGTCGTTTTCAAACTGTAGACGCTGCGATTTAATGAGTTCAAGTGAATCGTATGCTGCTGTAAGTTCTTGGTAGAGCCGAGCAAATGTCGTTTCGGCGTCTGCCCGCGCAACTTCGCGATTTGCTTTTGCAATAGCAATGCCTTTCTTGTTTGCGTTTAACACTGGAATAGGAATCGACACTCCAAAGAGCATTCGATGGTCATTAAACTCGCTCCCGTAACCACCACTCAGCACGATGTCAGGAAACTGTTTTTTGATTTCAACTTGGAGTGCAGTTTCAGTTCGTTCGTATGCTGCGAGTTTAATCGCAAGTTCAGTGTTCGCGTGAATCATTCGCTGCGTAGCATCTTGGATGTACGGGACCATGACGATGGGTGAACGTTTTTGAAGTAACTCACCAGATGAAGGGGGCAAGCCGATGAGCGTGAGCAGTTCGTGCTTACGGTTCACTGCGATAAGAGATAGTCGAGCGAGTTCAACGCGTTTGCTCTTGACTTCGATGTCAATGAGTCGGTATTGCACGCGATTGATTTCGCCAGCGTTATGCACAGATTGCGCAATCAGATCGATTGCTTCAAGTGTTTGCAATGTATCGGTTGCGAGTTGTACTTCTTCTTCCGCAGTCACCCATGATGCCCAAGCATTCCGAACATTTGCGCGAGTGTCCCACTCTTCGTTAATGATTGTCTTCACCGATTCTGCGTACACGGCGCTTGCATGTTCCTTTTCGGTGTTCATTCGCCCTGATAGGGGGATGGTCAAACTGCCTGTTAGAGCAAATCCGAAAGGCGCAGATGGTGAAGTAATGTCGATACCATCAAAGCCAAAGAGCGGGTCTTTCCAAAGACCGGCATGTTCAAACGCTGCAAGTTCGACGCCTGCTTCTAAACGGGACAGTCGCAACTCTGGATTGAAAAAGAGCGCGACGACTTCACCTTCTTCGGGCGAGATGCCATCGTTCGCATCAAATGTGCTTGGAATGTTGTCATGGGTTTCATGCAACTCCCTAGCAAACTCAGAGAGCGACTCCAATTCAACAGCGCGAGCATCATAAGATTCTCTGTAATCACCGATATTAAGCGGTGAGGGTTTATAAGATTGGCAACCAACGATAAAGAGTGTTGGCAGTGAAATGCAAACGCATTTCAAACATTTAAAATTCACTTGTATTTCCTCATTCATCATTAACAATTGACTTAACAACAGTGTGAAGTGTCAAATAGTAGATATGAGTGATTTTATAAGCGCAGGCAGACAGTGCGAATAGTTGCGACCGCTTGCTGTTTCCCAATATCAACATCACACCGAGGGGGAGAGTTATTGTGATGCGAAAACAGTTGATGCTCAAAAAATGAGACGCCAACTGCTTGGAGTTCAAGGTCATCGATGCTTTCTTCAACACGTAGTGTTGTGATGAGTGCAATCAGACCAAGTTCTAAATCAGTGCAATCACAGTGATCGATATGCTCGTCATGTTCTTTTTGGTCGTCTGTGTGGCTTGGAGCGAACAAGTCATCGTGATGACTGCATTCAAACCCACAATGGTCAACCATTTCTTCTGTTTCGTGCACATGTCCGCCACCTAAACAGATAGAGACGCGCTCATTCAGTCCGCCAAAAATGACTTGAATTGAAATCGCAATGAACAGGGCGTAGGTTGTCATTTGCGTAAACATCGACCTTGTACTATAGGTCAAGAAGTGTAAAGTGTCCACGATTAGTCGATTCAATTCGTCAATCTGAGGTGGATATCGTTCTTTTCTTTACATAAACGCTGCGTCCAATAACTAGAGTTGCATTGATACAATTCGTCGCAAGGCGTTTTCTCTTTGCAGTAATCGTAATTGTTTGCCTTGATTCTGTAATCACAATTCCATCTTGTTCAAGCCGACGCGGTCTCCCTTATGTAGGGTTAGCAGATCAAACAACTTTCCAAACTCATCAATCGCTTGAAACTCAAGAATGTCGCCATGAATGGCAATGTACACAAGGTGATGGCAGTTGGCTTTCTTGTGACCAAACCACGTGTTTGTTGGGTCAAAATGTTCTAAGTGCCCGCCACCGCCTGCAGTCGTCACATACATGACCCCGCCATCTTCCCAAGGAATCACCTTGTCACCTGCAATTGGGAACGTTCGTTCGTAGTCATGAACATGACCTGAAAAACAAATGTCAACGCCATACTTCTCGAGCACCGAGACGATGTTTCTTGCATTCATATCGCCACGCGTCGAAGTCGTGTGATAGGTGTCACCATAATCATTTGAGTCAGAGGTATATGGCGGTTGATGGAGCACTGCAAACTTCCACTTTGCTTTTGACTTCGCAAGTGATTGCTCAAGCCAGTTGAGTTGTTCAGACTGTTCAGCAAGTGAGCGGTTGCCATCAATCATAAAGAACTCAGCGTTACCAAAAGTAAACGAGTAATACCGCTCTGGCTCAGGCAGAACCATGTAATCGTAGTAGTGCTGCGCATCTTGTTCGTGATTCCCAAGGACTGGCATGAAGGGGACTCTGCTGATTAGGGGCTGCATCGCTGGGAAAAAGTGCCCCGTCCAGTGCGACTTGTTTGAACCCGTTGTCACCAAATCACCCGCGTGCACAACCAAGTTTGGTCTGTGCGAATACGCCACATCGCTGACACGTTTAACAACCTCAGCTTGTGCTTGCGTATCGCCAATCGCGATGAAGGTAAATGAATCTTCTGTTTCTGGAGCAGTTCTAAAGGAAAGGCGTGGTGATTCAATAGTGTTGCCGCGGAAATCTGTTGCTTTGACGATGTAGAAATACTTTTCGTTTGGTTCTAGACCTGTAAGTCGAAAGTGATGTAATCGTTCGCTGCTAGATTGAAGTGTTTGCGTGCATCTTCCTGTTTCATGACACGCTTGTAATTCTGCGTCGGTTGGCAATGTCGTTTCAAACGAAATGCTCATTTCAGTTGTCGTCGGCCAATTGATGTAAGGGAGCACGAGCCAATCAAGTTCAGTGTCTACCCACGGCTCAAATGATTTCAATGTTGAGCCCTCTTCAAACTGAGCGAAGATTGCTTCCGCTGAACTAGGGCGAGCATCTAATGTGACGCTTTTAAGTCGACCATCAAACTTGTTGAGTTCATTGTCATCCTCGTACCCCCCAATCGTAAAGGGCATTTCTTTGTTGTACAGAATTGAACCGCTTTGCGACGCTGTTTGATTGACGCGTTTGCCATCGACATACAACTGTAGTGTTTTGCCGTCATACGTAGCGGAAACGTGATACCACTGTCCAAGTTCATACGTCGCATCTCCGGAGGTGAGATAAGTCAACTTGCCGTTTCCATCATCCGCGCCAGAAGTCGAGAGCGCCATTGTGAATTGCGACTCGTTGTAACCAAGAATCCAACCAAGTTCAAGATCGCCATTGTCTTGAATGCATCCAATGATGCCGCCCCAACGGTTTGGTTCGTCAATCGACACCCAAGCGCTCACTGTCATTGCGTCTTCTGGCAAACTCGACTTGTCTTCAATATAGACGGGGTCTGTCTTCCCATCGAAAAGTAGCCCGCCGCCTGTAGCATCATCTGCAAATCGATCTGCAGGGAAACTCGTAAAGTCCCAGTGTTGTGGTTGCGCAAGTGTTAATAATGACAAGAGTAAGACGGACATAGTTTTTCCTTCGCAGAAAGGATAGCATGCGACCACACATGATACGATGGTCGTCAGGAGAAACTTGTGCAAGGCAGGCAACAGAAAACATACATTGATGGTATAGATTTTAAGAACATCTTTCAGTTTCAATCAATCTTTGGTGCGATTGCAAGTTCGTTCCAACCAGTTAGGATCACCATCGGTCTACTGATGGTGCTTGTGATTTTTGCAGCGGGGCGGATATGGGATTCAACGTCATCTCCCTTGATTGATTCTTGGACTTCAAGTGAATCCATCCAGGAGTTAGAAGAACAGCGAATGTTGACCATTGCAAAAATTGCAACTGCATTTGGTCATTCCGCACCGGCGGGCTCAAACGAATGGACATTCAGTGATGCGCACACGTACCTCATAGAGTCGTGGGAAGATTACGTATACGAAGGCACTGTGAGCGACGCTGACATGCTTGAATATCAACAGTTGTACGAACTTACAGAACAGTTAAAACCGCGCGGTGTTTTTGAATCGTCTTGTCTTTACATCGCGCATCATTGGAATGCACTCATCGATGGCGCACTTGACCTCGACTTTTCCGTCATGTGGAAAAGCGTCGTCGCAATTGTCTGGGATTATCCGATCCTCGTTTGGCAATCAGGCCATCACTGGTTCATCAGTTTGTTTGGCTTCCTCTTGATCTTTACGCTATGCATCGGTGGCGGTGCGATTTCGAGAATGCAAGCGTGTCAGTTTGCTCGCCAAAGCCAACTTTCAATCGATGAGGCCCTGACGTATTCATGGAGTCAGTGGAGGCCGGCAGTGCTTGCAGTCGTCTCTCCCGCCATGTTTGTTGCTGGCATTTCAATTCTGCTCATGCTCGCAGGCCTGGTGCTCTTTAGTATTCCAATCATCAATGTCATTGGCAGTTTGCTCTACGGCATCGCGCTGATCTTTGGGTTATGCATCGCTCTCATTTCAATCTTTTACGCAGTGAGTTTTCCAATGTTAGTGCCTGCAGTCATGGTCGAACATTGTGCGGGCGGCGAATCTGTCCAGCGTGCATTCTCATACGTCATTGCTCGTTCACTTCAATACTTGACATATCTCTTGCTGCTTGTCATTGCAATGGTGATTGGTTTTGTGTTTGTACGTTTGGTTGCGACGCTCACGCTCGATGTAACTGCTGCTCTTGTTGGCAGTATGACGCTCAATGACTCGCTACAGGGTGCTGGCGCTATTGACTCACTGTCTACGCCAGCAACTGGTCTTGCTTGGTACGAACAAGCGGGCAGTGCAATCATCAGTTGTTGGGAAATCATTGTTCACGACTGCATGATTGGTTGGGTATTCAGCGGATTCTTCAGTGCAAGCACGATGGTCTACTTGCTCATGAGACGCGCATGCGATGGCCAATCGACCAAAGAGATATGGACCGAAGGGCTTATCCCCGGCACAAACATTCCAATGAATGACGAATGATTACTTGATTTCTTTGATTTCAAAAATCGATTGCGTTCGCAAGACGATGCCATGTTTCGCTTGAAGATGGTATGACTGTGAATGCAACTGATTGTTGTATCGCTGAACATCAATGATGAGCGCATTGCGTGGGCTGTCTTCTTCTTCCCACTCAAGCATTTTTGCGTTGACTTCCTTGCCAAAGTCAATCAACTCGTTGTAACTGTCACCAAAGAGGTGGTCAGGCAAAAACTCGATTTGCATTGATGTAATCAACGTGACGCGGTCGCCGAAATCTTGTTCGTGGTCGCGCTCGCCCGCGCACGCCATCGTGGTGACATGACCACGCTCTGGAAGTGTGTCTGGATCTGGAGTGACCACTTCAGTCACGCACGTGCCTTCATACTCAAAACGAAGTACGTGCCCGCCCTTGTAAAGCCATGCTTCAAAATCGTAGCCGTTGTGCTGCACTTCAATGCGATCTTCAACCTCGAAAAACTCCGGGTGAAGGGCAGAACGGAACAATGCCATGCTGTAGATCTGTTGATCTACGATTTTTTCTGGAATCTGCATTATTAATCCCTTTAAGGGTGAATTCTCACTAAAAGCCAAACAAAAGTTGCCATTTAAGGCTAAACAGGGGACATGCCCACCGCTACACAGGTGTATATTGTTGCCGATTTTATTTTTAAATCAACCGTAAAAATCTCCATTTTAACAAAGAAAAAGGGGCTTCTCATTAGTTGTTGGTATTTCTTAACTTGTGAATTTTAACGCAGCGTCTGCACTTTTTTCAGCACCTGCTGAATGTCGCTCCAGACCTCTTTTCTCGTTTCAGTCGTGTAATTCCGAAGCAAGTATGCGGGGTGGTAAGTCGGCATCACGGGAATTGAATTGAACCATCCCCAGTTGCCGCGAAGGCGCGTAATGCCGACCGAGGTCTTAAGCAGATGTTTTGATGCAGGGGAACCGAGTGCGACAATGACTTTGGGCTGGATGCATTCGATTTGTTGCTCTAAATACGGCGAGCACAATTCAATTTCATCCTCGCGAGGTGTTCGATTGTTTTCTGGTCTCACCTTGATGACGTTTGCAATGTAGACATCGTCTCTGTTCATATTCATTGCGGTAATGATTTCGTTGAGTTTCTGACCGGCTGCGCCGACAAACGGAATGCCTTGTTTGTCTTCTTCTTCACCAGGCGCTTCGCCCACAAACATGATGTCTGCGTTTGGGTCGCCACAGCCAAAGACGATGTTGGTGTACCCTCTTGCATTCGTGCAATGCTCGCAGTGCGCCGCATGTTGCGTTTCAATTGCATCGAGCGTGAGTTCTTCATTTCTTCCAATCACTGTTTGCTCAGGCAATTTCGGCATAAAGTCCACGCCAAAGAGCTTGGAAGTCGCTTTTAAAAATGCTTGTTTATCAGTCATGCGGTCTTCGTTCTACTATAAGCGTCACGGGCCCATCGTTGTGAATCTCGACATCCATTTTCGCACCGAAAATGCCGCACTTTGTTTCGATGTTGTGTTCGGTCACTAATTGTTCCCTCACAAATTCAACAAGGGGTTCAGCGACCTCTGGTTGCGCCGCAGTGACAAAACTTGGGCGGTTTCCCTTCCCGCAGTTCCCAGCGAGCGTAAACTGGCTGATGAGAAGAATACTGCCACCCACATCTAGAACGGACAAGTTCATTTTGTCCTCGTCATCATTAAAGATGCGGAGTTTCGCTATCTTCCCGGCAAGCCACTCGGCTTCAGAAGCCCCGTCACCTTCTTCGGCACCGAGCAAAACGCAGAGTCCTTGATCAATCGAGCGGACATACCCCTCGGCTTCGACTGTGACACTCGCTTTTGAAACACGCTGAACAACTGCAATCATGCATGCTATTGTGGCTTCAATTGGTGGTTTGTGTAGGTGTGCCCAAAAAAAAGAGAACCCGTTGTCAAAAACAGACGGGCTCCTGTGTGGGGGGTAGGATAGTCGTGCCTTTCGGCACATCCCATTATTCGTTGGAACCCTAAGGAAGGTTCCCCTAATTCTTAAAAAATCAAGAAAGCATCATCGCGCAACTTGAAACGAGGACAGCGCCTCTGTCGTCACACGCTTGCCTGTAATCGATGAGTTCAATCTCGCTTGGATTGGCAAGTTTTAACACCGCAGACATGTTTCCGATGCTGCACCACCTTGTTGCATTATTGTTCCATTTCATCGCTTCGATAAACTGATCGGCGTCATTTTCCATGAACTTCGCCATCATCTCGCGGTCGTGCCGTTCGACGTCGAACTTTCGCTGGTCATCGACCGGTCTTGGTTCGCCAAATTGCGGACCAACATGACTTAAATCTGCTGATGAAACGAAGTAGGTTGTCCCGCCAACCTCCGAGAGCGTATCGCCAAGTGCACGGATAAACTCATCAGTCGTTGTGCGCTCTCCATCGTCCTCAATCATCTCGATGAGAGGAGATGGAATAAGGGCTGCAACAATTGGTACGTCACCAAAACAATATTGAATCCATGGCAAATGAAGTTCGATGGAGTGTTCAGCGCTGTGGTCTAGAACATCGACGCTTACGCCACTGCCGAGTTTTGACTCAAGTGACTGAACAACTTTCTGGTCGATGTTCGCCGTCCCGATGGGCGTGTCAAATCCAAGCGTGCTCAGCACAACGCCATCACCATTTCCAAAGTGATTCGTTCCAAGAATAACGATTCGGTCTGGTGCTTCTGCGTTTTGCCACGCATAGTAAGCGCTTGCGTAGTTTGGCCAACCCCTGTTGTAATCAAGGTGAGGCGCAACGATTCCAGTAATCGTTTCTTCAATCTCAGGATCTTCCGTTTCCTCGAACCACTTCTGAATCGCGGCTTTGCATGCGTCACCATCTTCACCGAGCGTTGCGCTCGCTTTTGCGGGGAAGTACCCAATACTCTTTAAATCAGAGAGTTTTTCTTCTTCAAGTTTCTTTGAAGTCGGTCCCCATAGCAATCCCACGGAGTCGAGTTTTTGAAGGAGTTCAATAAACTGCTCAGGTGGTGCATTGGTTGCCTTAGCAATCTCCTCAGCGGTTTTCGAACCGTCAATGTGCTGGACCAAAGCAAAAATCTGGGGTGGAATTGCCACTGTTTCTTCAGATAACGCAAAAACATCTCTAAGCAAGACGAGCGGGGTGTCGCCCTTTTTAATCGGGATGGGCTGCAACCCACGCAGTGCAGGCATCTGAAGATGTTCTGGAAGGTCCGAGAATGACATATATAGGTCCTCTAATCGTTTTCTATTGAATATGCTGAATAGTTTGGGTTTCTTAGCCGAAACAGCAATAGTTTACTCAGAATCCCGTTGTATTGTGTTCAAACTTGCCCTTTATGGCAGTGTTCTTACAATACGCAATTACGCTCAATATATAGAGTTATCAATTCCTAAGGAAATGGAAGAATAGAAATGAACATGAAACGAATTGCAACTTCAGTTTTGACCCTCTCACTTATTGGATTTATTACAGTTGAGTCCTACGGACAAGACAAACAGAGTCCATCTGGATTGAGCGGAACAAAAGCACCTACATCAGTTGGTGGACCAAAACCTTCTATTGGTAAAGCACCAAGTGCGCAACCAGCACAAGACGTCGATGCAAACCAAGTCATAGTCGCTTCCCCAACTTCGCTTGACTTGGGCGAGATTTCAACAAGTGAAAAAGCGACTGGCATCGTCACGCTAACAAACACAAGTGATGCTCCTGTCAAGATTCTTCAATCCAAAGCAAGTTGCGGTTGCACGACATCAGACTTCAAGCCAAACTCAATCATTCAACCTGGCGAATCACTCGACGTTGAAGTTGAAATGGCGGGTAAGGGTCGAGCGAGAACGATTTCAAAAACAGTGACATTTAACATCGAGGGATACCCTTCACTGCGTGTTCCAGTCAAAGTGAAAACAATTGCGTATGTCACAATCGATAGAGACCCTGTGACAATTGGCGATTCGCAAACAACGAAACTTACGCTTACATCAATTGATGGTCAGCCATTTAAAGTGACGAACATGGTGCCTGCAGCATCAACTGGGTTATCTGAAGAAGCAGCACCAGAACAAACCATCGAGATTGATTGGGATGAATGGTGGAACAACGTCATGTCAACAAAGATGACAATTCGACTCGACCACCCGCTCTGTAAAGAAATCACAACGAATGTGAGATTGAATCCAGAGCAACGTGCAAGATTAAATGATCTCATTAGAGAAAGAAGAGCAAGCGGCGATTTGATAACCAAAGACCCATCGAAACCGCTCACTGGCGATCAACTTGCACGGCACATCAAAGCAGGTCAAGGCGAGAAAGTGCTCAAGTACATCGAAGAAGGCAAAGGAAAGTACAACGCAGTTGATAAAGGCGGCGTGTCACTGTTAAGTGTTGCTGCTGAAGAAGGCGATGCCGACACAATCATTGGCTTACTTGACATGGGCGAAGATGTTGAACGCGTAGACCGCGTGAACCGAACGCCACTCATGTATGCGGCACGCAGTAAAAACAACGAAGCAATTCAGGTATTGCTTGACGCAGGTGCAGACATTCAATCTCGCGACACGCTTGGTAATGCTCCAATCTCGTGGGCGTCTGGGTTTGGCAATGCAGATGGCGTTGCACTTCTTATTGAAAATGGTGCTGATGTGAATGTTCGCGATGCAGTGCTCGGTTACACGCCTCTGCTTTGGGCATCAGGATTTGGCGATGCAAACTCAATCCCAATTCTGTTGAAAGAGGGCGCTGATGTGAGCGTCCGCGACAATGCAGAGGGTCGAACGCCACTGATGCATGCAGTTCGCACAGGTACGCTTGCTGGTGTTGAGCAACTGCTCGGTGCAGATGCCTCATTGACAGCCATTGATAATGGTGGGCAAACTGCAGTGATGATTGCAGCAGGAAGTAACAATGTCACGCTTGCAAAAGTCAAGTTGCTTGTTGAAAGTGGTGCTGATGTCACTGCTAAGGACAAAGCGGGCTTGAATGCGTTAGACCACGCAAAATCGCGAACAGATGCTCAAGGCGAACTCATCGTAAAGTATCTTGAATCGCTCTAAGCGAAATTATTAGTAAGGTATGTTCAGCGAACCGCCACAGGCGGTTCGCTGTCGTTATGATGGATATCCCAAATAGGAGAACAGAATGACGACAGCAACAGCTTCAGCATATGACCAACTTATCAAGCACTCAAAAGATGTCACAGCACTCGGGACTACGATTGCAATTCTGCACTGGGACCAAGAAGTCAAAATGCCTCCGAAAGGCATCGAGTACCGTGCAGATCAGATTGCAGTGGCTTCACGCCTCTATCACGAAATGAAAACAAGTACTCAGGGCGAGGAATTGTTGCAAGCGTGTGAAGAAGATGCGAATCTCATCGCAAATCCACTCAGTGCAGAAGCAGTTAATGTTCGCGAACTTCGCCACGCGTATGACAGAGCGACGAAGTTGCCGACATCACTCGTTGAAGAAGAAGCAATGCTCGCAAGCCGCGGGCAAAGCGCTTGGGCTGAAGCAAGAAAAGAAAATGACTTCAAAAAATTCCAGCCGTGGCTCGAAAAGATTGTTGCGCTCCTTCAAAAGAAAGCAGAATGTTATGGTTGGGCAGAAGGTGGCGAGCCATGGGACGCTCTTGCTGAAGATTACGAACCCGGTTGTACCGCTGCGCAAGTGAGCGAGGTCTTTACACCACTGAGAGAGCGATTGCAAACACTCCTTGATGCACTCATGGGCAGTTCAACTAAACCAAGCAATGCGTTCAACGAGATTGCGCTTCCAATTGAACAACAGAAAGCGTTCGTCAGAAACATTGCACAGCAAATCGGATTTGATTTTGATGCTGGGCGACTTGATGAGTCAACGCATCCATTCTGTAGTGGGACACATTGTAATGACGTTCGATTAACAACTCGATTCCACGAAGACAACGTCAACGACGCGATCGGTTCGACGATGCACGAAGCAGGTCACGGTATTTACGAACAAGGACTACTGTTTGAACATGTCGGAACGCCAATGGGTCACTCCGTATCTCTTGGCATTCACGAATCACAAAGCCGCATGTGGGAAAACCAAGTTGGTCGAAGTGAAGCATTCTGGCGGTGGTGCTATCCACAAATGGAACAATTCTTTGGAAACGCAACAGCGTCACTTTCATTTGAAGATGTCTATGGTGGTGCTAACATTGTGAAGCCAGATTTCATTCGCGTTGAAGCCGATGAAGCGACGTACAACATGCACATCATGATTCGCTTTGAACTTGAACGAATGCTGATGAACGGCGATCTTGCTGTGGCTGATTTGCCTGATGCATGGAATCAGCGGTACAAAGAATATCTTGGTATTGATGTTCCAAACGATACTAAGGGCTGTTTGCAAGACATCCATTGGTCAATGACTTCACTTGGGTACTTCCCCACATACACGCTTGGTAACTTGTACTGTGCTCAATTCTTTGAAAAAGCACTTGCAGACCATCCATCGCTCTATGAAGAGTTTGCCCAAGGTGAGTTTGGAACGCTGAAAACATGGCTCAACACAAACATTCACGCACTTGGAAGAACATACCGTGCTGCGGAATTGTGTGAACATGTAACGGGCGCTCCATTATCAGCCGACCCGCTGATGCGGCATCTTGAAAGCAAACTAAAACCGCTTTACGGACTTTCCTGAGCAAATCCAACGGGCTTCGTTGACTCGCTTCTTCCAGTCACTTGGGAAAGCGTGATGGATACGCCGTCCTGATGCAGTGCGCCAAGGATTGCCATTGCCATGCCCTCGCGTGCTTGCACCGGCACGCCGAGTTCAGCAACTGTGCCATCACCTCGGATGTGCGATGCAAGCGTCTTATTGTGGCACCCACCGCCTGCAAGATACACACAATCTGCATCACCAACGGAAGTTGAAATGCAATCGCCAATTGCAGCGCACGCGGTTGCCGCGAGAACTTCACTTGGTACATCTTTCCACGTAGAGAGATGCCTGCCGATGTCGTCTAGGTGCCCAAGCGATTGTTTGTCGTGGTGCTGCGAAGACAGTAACGCAGTCAGTTCGCCATAGACACCTTCATCCACCTTGCCCTTGCTCGCAAGTTCGCCATCTTTGTCAAATGGTTCGCCAAATCGCTCTCTTGCAATTGCGTCAAGCAGAAGATTGCAACAGCAAACGTCAAACCCCCGAATTCCATTGACGTCTCTATCAGAAGGCAAAACAGTGACATTGCAGAAACCGCCAAGATTGACAATAGCGACACTGCGGTTCTCTTCGCGGAACATGATCCAATCTGCAAGCGGCGTAATCGGCGCGCCTTCTCCGCCGAGTGCTACGTCCATCTGTCTTGGCTGATTCAACACGGTGCAATCGAAGGTGTCAATCACTGGTGTGGGATCGATGAGTTGAACCGTTTTGGGGGGCTTGTGATAAATCGTTTGCCCGTGGAGCGCAATGAGGTCGATGTTTTTGACATTGAGGGCTTTGATGGCATCCCTTGTTCGCTCGCCAACACCAAGTGCGAGTTCATCTGAGTGCAACACTTCGCTCTTACTCAACTCTCGAAGGTCATCGCGAATGCCATCAAATGGAATCGAAGCGATGTCCATGAAAGTCGCAGTCATGTCTAGNCCNCGNCCCTCAATNGAAACNGCAACAGCGTCAACNCCNTCCATGCTTGTTCCAGTCATTGTGCCAACCANGATNCGCATGGNNGTACTGTAACACGCTATCCTACGCACTATGGCAACACGTTCACTNGTTACTGGCGGTGCTGGATTTCTTGGTTCACACCTTTGTCAATCGCTTCTTGAAAGGGGCGATGAGGTCATCTGTCTCGATAACTTGTTTACGAGCAGAATGGAAACGATCGAACCACTGCTCGCCCATGAACGGTTTTCATTTATCGAACATGATGTCACTGAACCGTACGCGGTTGAGTCAGATGTCATCTTTAACTTGGCGTGTCCAGCAGCGCCCGGTCATTATCAGTATGACCCAATCTATACGCTAAAAATCAGCGTGCTCGGCGCGCTCCACGCTTTAGAACTTGCAAGGCAAACAGGCGCAACGGTTGTGCATGCTTCAACGAGTGAAGTGTATGGTGACCCGCAAGTGCATCCTCAGCCAGAAGAGTACCGCGGATGCGTGAATCCAATCGGATTGCGTGCGTGTTATGACGAAGGGAAGCGGGCAGCCGAAACNCTGATGTTTGATTACAACCGCATGCACAACGTCGACATTCGGGTTGCGCGAATCTTTAATACGTATGGTCCGCACATGCATCCGTTTGATGGGCGCGTTGTGAGCAACTTTATTCGGCAGGCATTAGCAGGCGATGCGCTCACTGTGTTTGGTGACGGTGATCAGTCCCGCTCATTTTGTTTTGTTTCTGATTTAGTCAGAGGGCTCGTACGGATGGGTGAGTGCAGTGATGCGATGGGGCCAATCAACTTGGGGAACCCAAAAGAGTTCACGATGCTTGAACTTGCAAATCTCGTTCTGGAACTCACAAGCAGTGATTCGACGCTCGAACACATGTCGCTTCCCGCAGATGACCCAATGCAGCGCCAGCCCATTATTGATAGAGCGAAAGCAGTGCTCGATTGGTCGCCTGAAGTCGAACTGGGGGATGGACTTGCCGAGACGATTGCGTGGTTCAGTGCAATCGATGTGGATGAATGGACGCCGCCCACCCCAAACTGGGCTGGCGGGCTCTCTGCGACATAAAGCACTTGCTCCTGACAACAGTGTGTCAGGCAAAAGCNCATTTTTGAATAAATAATCGACTTTTATACCGAATAACTACCGAACATCGGTTGACATGGCCGATGGTTATGTCATCCTATCAGAAACCTAACAAACGGAACTCTATTGAAGGAGCACTTAGCGATGACAACCGCAACACTCAACGGCAAAGCCGACAAAAAGAAACCCACTCGAAAATCTGCAAAAGCAATCGACAAGGATGAAAAGGGCGGTATCGTATGTGATGACAGAACACAAAGTGCTTCAAAACCACGGAAGGCGAAGACATCAATGGCAACAAAAACGAAGAAAACGGACGCGAAAGCAAGTTCGATGATTGAAGACAAGGGGAAGCGGCAAGCATTAGAAAATGCGCTTTCTCAAATCGATAAGGCGTTCGGTAGCGGCGCAATCATGCGCTTAAATGGCGAAGATGCGAATGCAATCCCCGCAATTTCAACAGGTGCAATCAGTTTAGATTTAGCACTCGGTGGCAAAGGGATGCCTCGCGGTAGAGTCATCGAAATTTTTGGTCCTGAATCATCAGGTAAGACAACCCTTGCCCTCAACATTGCAGCACAAGCGCAAAAGGGCGGTGTTGCGGCATTCATCGATGCAGAGCACGCACTTGACCCTGTGTGGGCAAAACAACTTGGCGTTGACGTTGATGGACTGCTTGTGTCGCAGCCAGATACAGGCGAGCAAGCACTTGAGATTTGCGAAATGCTTGTGCGTTCAAACGCAGTCGATGTCGTTGTTGTTGACTCCGTTGCGGCGCTTATTCCGAGAGCTGAAATCGAGGGCGAAATGGGCGACACGCANGTGGGCCTTCAAGCAAGATTGATGAGTCAAGCGATGCGAAAACTTACTGGAGCAATTGCAAAGAGCGATTGCATGGTGATCTTCATTAACCAAATCNGCGAGAAAATCGGCGTGATGTTTGGCAATCCTGAAACAACACCAGGCGGTCGAGCACTCAAGTTCTATTCATCCATCCGCGTTGACATCCGCCGCATTGGNTCCATTAAGGATGGCGACAAGCCAATCGGAAACAGAGTGCGTGCTCGCGTTGTGAAAAACAAAACGGCTCCACCATTTAGAACAGCCGAGTTTGACATCATGTTCAACGAAGGCATCAGTTTGACTGGCGACCTCATTGATCTTGCGTGCGAGGATGGCATCGTTGCCAAGAGCGGTTCATGGTTCAGTTACGGTGAAACGCGGCTCGGTCAAGGACGCGAGAATGCGAAACAATTCATCAAGGACAACATGGAACTGTTTGATGAAATCAAGCACAAGGTCTTGGTCGCTCGAGGTGTTCTTGAAGCAGAAGCAGTAGAAGCATCAGGGGAAGAAGTCGCTGATATTGAATCAGCAGAGTAAAGAGAATCATTCCTGAATTGGGCATGGAAGGTGGCGCGCCGCCTTCCATGCTTTTTTCTTGCCACAGCAAGATGGATTTCCAAGTATTGTGTGCAGTGTGAATGCCCAANCAACAAAGCGAGGACTCGTATCTCTTCTCGTTGCGCAATTCATGGGCGCGGCAAATGACAACATCCTGAAAACGCTTCTTAGTTTTGCAGTTGTCAGGGGGATGTGGGAAGGCAAACTCGGTGAGGGTGGTCAGGGGCTCATCGCTTTGTGTTTATTCGTTCCCTTTATCATCTTCTCAGGGTGGGCAGGACCGTTATCTGACAAGTTCTCAAAGCGGACGATTGCGTTGAGTATGAAGTGCATTGAAGTTCCGCTTGCGCTTCTAGGTGGTCTTGGATTTGTGACGGGAAACTTTTGGCTCACTGCGATTGCAATGGTACTGCTCGCGACGCAATCAACGTTCTTTGCGCCATCGAAGTATGGCATGATTCCGGAGATTGTTGATGAAAGTGATGTCAGTAAAGCAAATGGTTTACTCAACATGTTCACTAACATCGCAGTCATTGTGGGAATGCTCATTGCTGGCATTCTGAGCGATTCAATCAATCGCTCATCTACTGAACAAGACGCACTTTGGTTTCCACTTGTTGCGATGGTCGGGGTCTCAGTCATTGGACTCATTGCGATTCTTTGGCTTCCAAAGTTGCGCGCCGTGAATCCCAAGCGAATAGTGCCAGTAAACGGTTTTGCGTCATATGCCATTTCACTGAAAGAAATGTCGAAGACGCCGCTCCTTCGCGCAGCAATCGCGTGGGCAAACTTTTACTTTATTGCGACCGTAGCCCTGCTCATCGTCACTGAACTTGGNGTACTGCTTGATGTGAGTGATTCAATNATTTCTTATCTGCTTGCAGGGCTTGGCGTTTCAGTTGGGATCGGGTCGCTGACTGCGGGTTTCATTTCAAAGGGTCGCATTAACATTCGCATCTCAAGGTATAGCGCGTTTGCAATGGTTATCGCGCTCTTNGCAATAGGCATCATGCCNCCGAGTTTGCTCCTCATGTCAATCGGCTTGTTTGTGGTAGGGATGACTGCTGGCATGTACGCAGTTCCGATTCAATCGCTTCTGCAAGTGCTTGCGGTGCCTGAACGGAGAGGCCAAATATTAGCAACCACCAACGCCATGTCATTTTCGTTTATGGCAATCGCGTCGCTCCTCTATTGGGTTGGCAGATCACTCTTTGGCGACGCCCCGCAGCATATATTTATCGTTTGTAGTGTAATCGCGGTTCTATGTTGGTTCTTAACAATGAAGTTACACATCGCAGTTGTGAAGCATGAGCAGAAAAGTTGAACTAAAATACAATATTGTTTTATGAAAAGCGCCATGATTTATCTTGATAACAACGCCACAACAAAACCGCTCCAAGAAGTGACGGAAGTGGNGTTGTCTGCGATGAATGAAAACTGGGGCAATCCATCGAGCATCCACCGCATCGGTCAAGAGGCCCGCCATCAAGTGGATTTAGCAAGAGAATCAGTTGCAAAACTCATTGGTGCAACACCTGCAGAAATCACATTCACATCAGGTGGTACAGAAGCAGCAAACCTTGCGATTCAAACTGCGTGCGATTTGCATCCCGAAAAGAAAGTCATCGTGACAAGTCAGATCGAGCATGCAGCAGTCGGCGAAAAAGCAGACGCACTTGCTGAATGTGGCATGGAAATCATTCGACTTCGCAATTGCTCAAATGGCGTGATGTGCATGGCGCACCTTAAGGAACTGCTTGAGGAGCGCGCATCAGAGATTGCGCTTGTTTCACTGATGTGGTGCAACAATGAAACTGGCGTCATTGAGCCAATTGAAGAAGCCACTCGCCTTTGTCATGAACACGGGGTGCTCATTCATAGCGACGGCACCCAGTGGGTTGCAAAGATGCCAGTTGACATTCATGAAGTGCCAGTCGACTTGCTTTCGTTTGCGGCACATAAGTTCCACGGCCCAAAGGGCGTGGGCGCGTTATACGCACGCAAGGGCATCGCAGTGTCACCGCTCGTCACTGGTGGTCCACAAGAACGCGGTCGCAGGGGTGGTACTGAAAATGTGCCAGCGATTCTAGGGTTTGGTGTTGCGTGCGAGAGCGCAATGGCGTGGCTCACTTCTGAAAACATCGAAGCCATGGAATCAAACAAAGCAGCGTTTGAAGATGCGCTTCAAGCGGCATTGCCNACAATTCACATCAACTCCTCTGGTGCGGCGCGTGCGTGGACGACATCCTCAATTTTGTTTCCGAATGTGAAAGGCGAACTGATGCTGTTAGTGCTTTCAGAGAACGGCGTCTGCGCATCATCGGGCTCAGCATGCTCAAGCGGCGCACTGAAAGAATCAAAAGTGATCGAGGCACTTGGAACGCCAGAAGAAGGGGAGTGGGGTGCAGTACGTTTCAGTTTTGCTCGCACGACCAACAAAGATGAGTTGTTACAAGCGGTAGAAGCAATCGTAGAAACACTCGCAACGATTGAATCCATCGTAACTGCTGCCGAGCCGTCTCAGGCAACGACATAAGTTAAGTACTTAGGAAGTCCAGCAAGCTGATGTGTTTGCTGAANAGTATTCCTGCGGCTGCTCCAATGATTGCCCCGATTGCTGATAGCACAACGGAGTCAAACAGTGACCAAGCGCCAATTCCAAGAATTGCAGCGCCACCAATAAAGCAAACNATTGTCCAAAGCGTTTTCATCATGGTGCCCATGCTATCGGATTTGGGCATTCTTATGCCAAAATGCCTTTTTTGAGCCCTAAAAGAAACCCTAACAAAAACCTATCAAGCATCTGACATGATGTTGTCAGTGGGGTAGACGATACTTCTCTTGCACAGGAAGAGCAGCGAAATTCACGCTGCATACAAAAGGAGAATCACACATGGTCATGCGACTCAACCAATCAGAACTTCAACGAACACTGCAAGATAGAGCAGGCGCTTTTGGTGGAAGCGCTCGCAAGAGTCATACGCCTCAAATCTCGACTTCACCCCCAAGTCCAAATGATGACACTGGTGATGACACTGGTGATGACGCTAGTGATGACAGTGGGCGGTTTGCTATTCATTTGTTCGATGACCCAAGTAGCAACTCGGTTCGGCTCATCGAACTTGATGACACGCTCCTTACAGGCCGCCTCGACGATGACATCGAAATTCTTGGATTATGCGGCTAATCAGAAGCATTGCACTAAAATAGTGAGATGGACGAGATTCATTCTCTCAACTCACNATTACCGCAATTGCCTCGCCGCGCAATTGAGCGTCTTGAGNAAGTGCTTGGTGATGATTTCAATTCGACGATTGCGTCATTTTCAAATGAGCGAATTGTTGCGTTTAGAGTCAACACACTGAAGAGTTCAGAAGAAGAAGTCCTACGAGCAATTGAAGATTCTGAGTTGAGTGTTGAACCAATTGCATGGTGCNCACAATCGTTCATCATTAAGCAAGGGACTATTCGCGACCTTCAAGCTCTTGATGTGTTCAAGGAAGGCAAGGTCTACATCCAATCGACATCAAGTATGCTTGCTGGGCATGTCCTGAACGTGTCATCAGAATTGTCAGTACTCGATATGTGCGCTGCCCCCGGTTCTAAAACGAGTTTAATTGCAGCGCTCATGCAAAATCAAGGACGCATCATCGCAAATGACCGCTCTAAAAAACGGCTCTACCGATTACGCGAGATTCTCCAACAACAAGGCGCAACGAATGTTGAAGTCATCAATGAACCCGCTGAGTCACTTGGCAGAATGTACGCAGATTGCTTTGATAGAGTGCTCGTCGATGTGCCTTGTAGTGGTGAAGGGCGGTTCAGAGTTGAGAAGCCAATACGAATGTCGCGNTGGAGTGAACAATCCATCAAAACGCTCGCAAAACTCCAGCAACAAATTCTGGCATCAGCACTTCGTTGCGTGAAAGTCGGTGGGCAAGTCGTGTATTCGACATGTACGTTTGCACCCGAAGAAAATGAGATGGTGCTCGATAAGGTGCTGAAAAAGAAGTCGATCAACGCCGAACTTATCGAAGTGCCACAAGGGTTGTTGCCTCCAACAGTTCGGTCGCCGCTCACTTCCTTTCAAAATTGGTCAGCGTCTACAGATTTATCTCATGCAATGCGCATCATCCCAAACGACCTCACNTCGGGCTTCTTTATTGCAGTGTTGAAAAGGGTGGGTTAAGTCGTTTGCGTTTGTTGATAGGCCGAAAGCGTTTGTTCAGCAAGTGATTGGACGCGCGTTCGCAATTCTTCTGGCTTAATGACTTCGCAGTTTGGCCCCATCGACAACACCCACCACACAATCTCTTCAAGACCAGACACGGTGCAAGTTAAAGTGCACGAGTCNTCGTCATGCCAATCAATGTTTTGNGTTGGATGCCAAGTCGTGTCGCTCACNGTTTGCGAGAATGGATGTTTNAAGTGAAGTTCAACTTCNAAATCTTTGTCGCCNGCAATCATATTCCACGCGTTGCCTAAATGCGCATCGAGATTAAATGAAGCAGGGATTTCATAGGTCAAGTTTGTTTGTTCAATACCTAGAAAACGGCTGAGTTTAAGGGTGCGAATGGCGTCACGACCTTCATGGAACCCAACAACATACCACGCGCGTGTTCCGAAGAAGAGTGCATACGGATGAAACAAAAATGNCTCGTNGTGATTGGTAGANGATGTGCTTTCATACTTGCAGTTGAGCATCGTTTTTGAAAGGAGGGCTTGCTGGACCCTGTCATAAACATCCTCGTACCCACCCTCATCAGTCGTCTTTGTGGGACGCAGTTGCATTGTGCTGAGTCGGTTTAACAGTTCATCTTTCAAATCAAAAGGAAGTTGAGAAAGAATCTTGTTCATCGCCATCGACGCTGGTTTTGCAAATGGNATCGCACCGGAATCAGCAAGTGTTTCAACGAGCGTTGCAATGGCAAGCGCTTCTTCAAATGTCAGNCGAACAGGGGGCATGAAGAATGCGCCGTTGATNCGGTANCCCTCNTCGCCACTGCCCGCTTCAACTGGAATGCCNGCTTCGCGGATTTGGTCGATGTCGCGGTAAATGTTNCGCTCTGATGTTTCGCACTTTTCNGANAGTGCTTTTGCAGTCCAACCACGCTGCGCTTGAATNAGCGAAATGATTTCAAGAAGCCGGTGTATTCTTGTGTACTTTGCCATATGTATAGATTACACAGGGAATGTCCCCNNTGCCATTGGCGTGCCGAACTTTCGTTCGACACGCCAACNGGCTTAAGTAGTTAAGCACGTCTTCGTCGTGAAGAGGCNAGCCCTATGAGAAGTAAAGGGATTGCTGATGGGGCAGGAACAGTGCCGCCACCGCCAATACCTTTGTACCTGTCATCAACTTGCGGGTTAGAAAACTCGCCTAGTTGAGGAATGGTGAATTCACTGCTCAAAGATGAAGTTGAATCTGTTTGGCTAGCAATCCAATCTTCTTTCTTCAGCACATCATCTTCAATGATAGAGATGACAGAGAAATCACCGAGGGAGGAAGGGTCTAGAAGAGGGGAATCCCATTTTCCACCGGGTTTACNAATGGTCGATTTATACACAGGGTCTTGACCAGTGTGACCATAGACTGAAATTTTTGGAATATCTTTTTTGGACAGTGATTCGGGTCCACCAAATGCAATTTGAGTGCAACTTACAATCACTGCAAGTGTTAGATAAGTTTTTGTTAAAAGTGTCATGGGTTCCTCCTTACGCTTGAACGATGTTGCCACAGTTAAGAATTGACCAGCCCATGTCACGAAACTGAGGGAAGCGTCCCATCGTTCCAGTAATGAGTCGAATATCTTCTTGGTCAATCACAACAGGAATTTCTTGACCGGTCCATCCTACGAGTCGCTTGCGACCCTCAAACTGCATTGAGAACACGCGTTCTCGCATTGACCAGTGATTGAGGCAGTTCGCAATTTCGTCTGCTTTGTTGGTAAAGAGCGCCATGTACCGTTGAATGTCTTTTTCATCTGAGATATGACGCAAGGTGATATTGCAGCCGAAGATGCTCCACCAACCATAACTTTCAAGCCAGTCACCTTTTTCCATTGTGTCTGGTTCTATGACGTCATTAAAGTCATCAAGAATGCGGGCAATTGCCTCGCGTGCGTCGACTTTTCCAAGATAAACCTNGCACTCTAGAACACCGCCATAGCAGGTGTGTGCAATACCACTGAACGAAGAGTGTACTTCGCTTCCGAGCACTTCATATTGCTTTGCGGATTCCTCGAGCGCTTTAATTGCGTTTGATGCATGTAGAGCCGCTTGCTCAGGATCTACATCAATCATGCGCCTAAGCGTGTGACCGAGCACATACCAAGCGTGCGCTGAAGCGACTTTTTCACGCTCATTCTCAGGTGATACATTTGCAAAGNAATCAATAACTTGTTGTGCCATGCCTTGGGCTTCGTCAAGTTGCCAGAGCGTGTAATGTGCATTTGCTGTTGTNGTTTGCAGAAGCAAACGAAGTCCACCATCGATGGGATACTCACGGAGTCCGTTTTGAGCCGCATTGAGCACTCTGTTGAATCGACCAAGTCCGTCCCAACCGCCAGCGAGGCGGTTGTAAGCACGCGCTCGTTCTTCAGGCGTTGTTGCAACTTGCAATTCCATCTCAGCGAGTTTGACAAGTCGTTCATAATCACCATTGCGATGTGCATCTTGCGCTTTTTCGTCGAGNTTCTCGAAGGAAGTGTCCAACGGAATGTCAAGTTGTTCATCACCATTCCAAATCCATTGCGCGACTTCTTCGATAGACCAATCTAATACTTCTGAAAGTTCTAGAACGAGGTCAAACTTAGGGTTTCCACTCTCTGGACAGAGTTTTGTGGGATCCCTACCAATTTTTTGCGCAAGCTCTCTGCGATTCCACCCTCTGTAAGCTTGGGCAAGATCGAACAGTTGTTCGAGNCTACCCTTCCTGTTTGCTTGAAGTGTTTGTGACATTTGTTACTCCTTGTCTCTTCAAAACAACATGAAATTCAATCCCGTTCTGNCCGCGGCAGATATGTAACCATCCTCGATAGAAACACGCAAACAGTGATTGAATGAAAGAACACAGCAAGTTACAAGTGATACTGCAGAATCGAAAACTTACTGCGGTTTTTCTTACGCAACACTTTTCTCTAATGTTTGCGAAAACTAAAGGNAAAAAACAAAGGTGAGCAAATTCTNTTCTGCCAATTTGTCNGTCAACAATGGATGCTTCAGAAACATCGATGCAATGGTGTTTCATAAGTGTTGTAGTGATGCAAGGTTGATNCATCTTGGAAGGAGTATTTATGTGGAATGCCAAAAAAATAATCGCAACAAGTTTGCTTGCGTGTTTAGGAAATGTAGTTGGATGTCAAACGACCCCATTTGAACTTGAAGTAGAACATCGAAATGGAGAGTTTCGATTTGTGCTTCGATACGCACCCGTTGAAGAACACGAGCGGTATGACCTTGACGGGCAAGACTTCGTGCTCATCATTCATGATGGCGTGACATATCGGTTCTATCCAGCACTTGGTATTGCTGTAGAGGTGGGAACAGGGCGGGTCTATCGGTTACATATAGACGACTACAGGCGCTTGCTCGATGCGCTTGGGATTGATGAACTTCGCTTGTATGCACAAGCAGGCAGTTCGGTTTCTGAAGAATCTTTTGAGGGATTGGGAACTGTTCATGGAATCTCAGGCATTTTTGATCCCCTCAATCAAACGATGTCTACGCAACTCATGTTGAAAGGTGATGTACCGATTCCAGATTCGGATTCTCTGTTGTGGCCATCATTAGAACAAGAACTCTTTATCTTTCCAGATGGTGTGAAGGGCTCACCAGATGATTTGTTACTTGATGTTTCTGGCGAACGTGATGANGTCCTTCGCTATCTCGGGGAACTCGGAGTTCGCGAGGCAACATTCAAAGATGGTGAAACAGAGTGGTTTATTCAACTCGACAAAGAAGAAACCATTGTGGATATCTATTGCAATGACATACTGATGTTCACAATCAATACGGATTAANAGGCAAACATGGTTTTACAGATTCCTCTCTTTCTCTCTCATGCGGCAAAACTCGCGGCATGCCGCTCCCTGGACACTCGTTCAGGGAGCGGTGAGATTTCGGGTTCGATTGGCATCACTCGAAATGGTGAAGTCATACTCACTGCAATCCTTGAACGATGGACGGTTGAAATGGAGATTGATTTCANCACAAACGANGACGGGTTCACGGCATACTTTTGCAAGCCACGGTTAGTGTCAATTGGAAAACATGAGGTCATTCTCGACGATGAATTGCAATTCTCAACAGCCAATTGGTTAGATGCTGCGAAGAAGTGTACGAAGTTGATTCGCCATGTCTGTCCTGTACTTTCTGCGCCGACGATTGAAGCAATACCAAAAGCAATCAAACACGCGTGGCTCGAGCCAGAGCATGGCGAGCAAATAGTTGTGAGCATTGTGAGTGAACATTCTTAAGAGAATTCACGAGTTGACATCCACACAGTTCACGTAAGCAAGTATCGTAGAAGTTGTGAGTGAACCAAACGTCCATGCAAGTGACATCAATCACCTTTCTTCTGGAATTCAATCTGTCAAGAAGATGAGCGATTGGGTTACCGTTAAAGCATCTGATAATCTTTCAAGTGTACTTGGCCTTGGTTCCCTTTCACTGCTAGATAATCCTGAATTGTGGCTTGGTAGAATTCATCCGGGAGATGTCGATGCAATTCGCGCTGCACTCGACTCACTAGAACCAAATCAAGAAAAACGGCTTGCATATCGTTTTCGTGATGCCAATNACAGATACCGCTGGACNGGGTACACATGNGGCATNAGNGGCGATTGNNTCACNGGNATTGTTGCGGACCTTACTCACTTAAGAAGTCAAGAATACGCNAATCGCATTCANTTGGCGGGNAGAGAATCACTTTCNCGGTTGATTGAATCAAGCGACTTGAATCGTTCAATCAATGATTTTTTACACATATTGGGNGTGGGACTCGTCGTCGATAGAGCACGGCTNGTTCGGTTCAGAACNGATGGAAGAGCATTCATCACACACGAATGGGTCAAGCATNNNGANCAAGCATCGAGTGAAGTNCCNGAAGCAGTNGANCCNGATGCNGTGCACTGGTCTAAGGCGCAACTTGAACTCAANAANCACATCGTGATTGAATCTTGCAAAGACCCNAANTTGCCAGAGTCAGTTGTTANAACGCTTTCTAACAACAANGTNGGCGCAATTCTTGCNGTNCCTGCAGTNATCAACGGAGTTGTTGANGCAATGGCATGTTTCGATGTGCCAANTGAGCGNACNTGGCTNCCAATGGAGATTGAAGAAGCNANNGTCGTTCTNAATGGNTANGCCCNCGCAGTTGNNCGNNGAATNGANGACNGGAGAAGNGCNGCAGAAGAGTTTGAANTGNGGCGTTCNGAAGAACANTNNNGACTCATTACATCNCACTCNCCAGTNGTTNTGTTTGGNATNGANGCNCANGGNATNTTNACACTCAGNGAAGGNCAAGGGCTTGGCANCATGGGNGCAGANGGTGGNAGCGTNGTTGGNAAAAGCNTTTANCACATTTANCGNAANTANCCNGANGTNCTTCGNCANGTNAANAAAGCNCTTGGNGGNGTNGAATCNCANGGNCGNNTNGAAATNGGNNATCANGTCATNGANGGTTGGTTNACGCCNGTNCTNGATGAAGACCNTCTNGTTGTNGGCGTNTCTGGCGTNGCNGTNGANATNACNCTNNGNCATGAACTTGAAAAACAACAGACGATCATGATGAGTGAACTCGACCACCGCGTCAAAAACAANATCGCATCCGTCATGTCACTTGTGATGCTTTCAAGGCAAAACGCNNCATCGATTGATGACTTTGCAACTGCGCTCGATGGCAGACTCAATGCGCTAGCAATTGCGCACTCATCGCTTGCGAAGACGCACTGGAGTGGTGCAGAACTCGGTGAAATCTTGCGATTAACGCTTCAGCCATACATGGATGGTAAAGATGATCGCATCCAAATTCATGGTGATGAACTTCAATTGCCCGGGACATATGCCCGCCCGATGTGCATGGTGATTCATGAACTCGCAACGAATGCGATGAAGTATGGTTCGTTATCGAGTGAGCATGGAATTGTCATCATCGCATATGACGCAAGCGATTCGCTAGTCTGCCGGTTCTCGTGGACAGAGCGGGGTGGCCCTGCAATTGATGGGGNTNTCACTGAGNGTACTGGNACTTCACTTCTTGAAGGGCTCATTTCTCACGAGTTGCATGGCACCATTGATCGAACATATGAACGGGATGGATTTCAGTGTGAAATCAAAATTCCTGTTCAAGTTGAGAAGTAAGAGGAGTGGTACAATACCNAAATGGGAAAAAGAGAATGTCCAGAGAAGTGTAATGTTCTGCTNATNGGTGGNGGNGGAAGAGAGCACGCNCTNGCGTGGAANATGTCNCAATCNGAGCGNCTTGGNANNCTNTANGCANCCGATTGTTCCAATGGNGGAATTGCAAAANTTGCNNNACCNTGNGANGAANNATGGGANGCNANNCGCNCNTTNTTCNTNGGNNGNTGGTGTGACCANCACAANATCGATCTTGTTGTTGTTGGCCCTGAAGTACCACTCGCTGAGGGCATCGTTGACGAGTTAACAACAGAAANTCGACTTGTCTTTGGACCATGCAAAGAAGCAGCTCAAGTTGAGGCAGATAAATCATTCGCTAAAGAATTGATGCGTCAAGCGTCTATTCCAACCGCTGANGCTCGTTCATTTNCNGACATTGAATCNGCAAAGCGGTATGTCCTNCGNGGGCTNGACAGAGAGTTTGAGTCGGAAGGCAAGGNAGAACTCGCTGCTGAGATNAGCAAGTTCATGGATGAAGTCCAATCNGAAAGNNCAGGCGGNACNGAAGCATTNTCNANCGAATTGCAATCAATNCTNAGNCAGCGNGAAGANCCATGNGTCGTAAAGGCCTCTGGNCTTGCAGCAGGTAAAGGCGTCATNCTTTGCCAAACCATTGGTNAGNCGCTTGAAGCCATTGAACTCATCATNCAAGACAAAGCATTNGGTGAAGCAGGAAANANNCTACTCATCGAAGAAATGATGACNGGGCAAGAAGTNAGTGTGCTTGCNCTNGTTGATGGNGAAACNATTTGGGTNCTTGACCTTTGTCAAGATCACAAACAAGTNGGNGAAGGCGATGTTGGNCCAAACACAGGTGGCATGGGCGCATTNTGTCCNGCACCNCTTCTNGATGAAGAGATGATGGGGTATGTCGAGAAAGAAATTNTGGTTCCNGCAATTGATGCGATGCGTCGAAACGGTGTGACCTATCGTGGTGTNCTNTATGCAGGACTCATGCTCACGCCAGCTGGACCCAAAGTGCTTGAATTCAACTGTAGATTTGGTGACCCAGAAACCCAACCACTGATGGCGCGGCTTAACGGCGACTTAGTCGACATTTTGTGGAGAACTGCTGCAGGAACGCTTGATGGTGCGTCGCTCACTTTCGATGANGTNACAACATGTTGCGTTGTGATGTGNAGTGAAGGGTATCCCGGTTCGTATNCNAAAGGCAAAGCGATTACAGGCATTGATTCAGTAGAGCGTGACAATCTCATTGTTTTCCATGCAGGNACAAAAGTGACAGATGATGGACTCGAAACTTCAGGTGGCCGAGTTCTCGGCGTCACTGCAATTGCAGATTCCTTAGACGANGCAAAAACNCAAGCGACAGATGCATGTTCCTCCATTCATTTCGATGGCGCGTTCTGGCGAAAAGACATTGGGTGTCGATTACAGCCAGAAGTCACTTGACTGATGCGTTATTGAGTTCTCTGTTTTAGGGCAGTGATTTCATCTCTAAGCATCGCTGCTTTTTCAAACTCTAACTGATCTGCGGCATCAAGCATATCATTTTCTAACTGTTCGATTCGTTCATCGACATCAAAGTCGTCATCAGTGCCATCGGCATGGAACGCTTCTCTTGCGATTTTTCTTGCAGCGAGNTCAGTTTCAATACCTTTGCGGATTGCTTTCTTAATCGATGTAGGCGTGATGTTGTTTGCTTCGTTGTATTCGAGTTGAATGGTTCGCCTGCGAGTTGTTTCATCAATCGCAGTTTGCATATTCTCNGTGATTTCATCACCATANAGAATGACAGACGCATCGACATTTCTTGCNGCGCGCCCAATCGTTTGAATCAAACTNGTNACGCTNCTNAAGAANCCAGANTTATCTGCGTCAAGAATGCATACAAGTGATACCTCGGGTAAATCGAGACCCTCTCTGAGCAAGTTTACACCAATGAGCACATCAAACAATCCTTCGCGAAGTTCACGCAANATCTCAATTCGTTCAAGCGTGTCGATGTCACTNTGGAGGTACTTGCNTCTGAGTGTNGTTTTATCAAGGTACCCAGCAAGTTCCTCTGCCATNCGTTTNGTNAGCACCGTAACNAGNACGCGTTGNCCTTGACCGGCNCGCTTTTTCGCTTCTTCGATGAGGTCTGGNACTTGATTTTCAGCNGGTCTGACTTCGATGANTGGNTCAAGNAGTCCAGTTGGNCGGATGACTTGCTGNGCAACTTCNCCNNCNGATTGNNNTAACTCAAACTCAGAAGGNGTCGCGGAAACATANATCGTNTGTGGAACGAGTTCGTTNAANTCNTCAAACTGAAGNGGGCGATTGTCAAGCGCGCTAGGCAANCNNAANCCNTGTTCGACGAGCGTNCGTTTTCTCGCTTGGTCGCCATTAAACATCGCGCGAATCTGCGGGACTGTGACATGTGATTCATCAATAAACATAAGCCAGTCATTCGGGTCTCNATTCGGAATGTGTCTGAAGTAATCGAGCAAACAAAATGGTCTTGAACCCTTGGGTCTATCTTCTAAATGTCTCGCATAGTTTTCAATGCCGCTGCAGTACCCAACTTCCTCAATCATTTCGAGGTCATATTGCGTGCGTGCCATGATTCGCTGGGCNTCTAACAANTTGCCTTCNTCCTTCANNGCGTTNANNTGNTCNATNANNTCNGAACGAATGGCTNTTGTNGCTCGCTTTAAACCCTCTTGNGGCATGACGTAATGCACTGCGGGGAAGATAAAGACATCGCTTTCTTGCGCAAGTGTCTCACCGCTGACCGGGTGAATGAGTTCGATTCGTTCGATTTCGTCCCCGAAGAATTCGACGCGAATACCGAATTGCTCATATGCGGGATACACTTCTAAGACATCACCGCGAACTCTGAATGTCCCGCGTTCGAAATCTAAATCATTGCGGCGGTATTGCATGTCACTGAGTTCAAGCAGTAAAGACCGTCTGTTTTTGGTTTGACCAACACCAAGATGAACGATTCGATTTTGATATGAATCTGGAGATCCAAGACCATAAATACAACTGACAGAAGAAACAACGATGACATCTTCTCGTCCAATGAGGCTGCTTGTCGTTTTCAATCGAAGCCGATCGAGATCGTCATTTCGAGCAGCGTCTTTTTCAATGTAGATGTCTCGTTGTGGGATGTATGCTTCTGGCTGATAGTAATCGTAATAACTGACGAAATACGTCACAGCGTTGTTTGGAAAGAGTGCTCGCATCTCTTCAAAGAGTTGAGCTGCAAGCGTTTTGTTATGACTTAAAATGAGCGTTGGCTTATTGACATTCGCAATGACGTTTGCCATTGTGAACGTCTTGCCCGTGCCAGTTGCGCCAAGAAGCGTCTTGTATCGCTCACCNTTCTGAATCCAATTNGTNAGCGTTTCAATTGATTGNGGTTGGTCACCGCANGGTTTAAATTCGCTNACAAGTTGGAACATCTNTTGATTAGGCAGGATATTTNCCGTCGTAGGTTTCTTGATCCATGAGTTCGGCTAGNACTGAAGCATCGCTGACTTTCACTTTGGACAACCAACCAGCTCCAAATGGGTCACTATTNAGTANTGATGGGTCNTCNGCNACNGCATCNTTNACTTCNANNACTTCACCNNCAAANGCTGANATNACNTCACTTGTCGTNTTNACTGANTCCACNTCACCCATTGANTCGCCTGCTNGAACTGCTGTGCCAACGGGTTGCATNTCAACATAAGTAATGTCAGTTAACTCGTTTGCGGCAAACTGGGAAATCCCGACAGTGACNACATCACCATCTACGGTGTACCACTCGTGNGACTCTGAAAAACGACATTCTGATGGACTTGACATTGGAAAATTTCTCCTTTGGTAGGGTTGGAGAGGTATAGTACCGCTTCGTAAAGAATCACATCTCAATTTCGAGCGAAGAACTCAAATTTACATGTCAATTTTACTCACTTTAGCGATGCAATCAATGAACTCCCTTATTGAGAAAGGGGAGGTGCAGATTGAGGATGTCCCAAGTACATCCTCTGAAAAACTNGATNTGAGGGGNATNGTTGTGGANGCAGANCATCTCGCGGGCTGGTCGCTTGATGTATATGACAAGTTCCGTAACTNTGCNGATAAAGCGAATTCGCCATGCTTGTTGGTGAGGGACAACNCNGTTNTAGAGTTTGGTAACCAAGCATCAGAAGAGAGTGTTGAACGCATTCGCCGGCTATCCGTGGCAGCAAATCGGCTTGGGTGCAACGCGATTGCGATTACGCCACACTTTCCAGATGAGGAACAACGAGTCGCACACATCATCGAGCAACTCCGCTCAACAATGCAGCATGTCGAACGCCTTGAATTGAATCTGCTCTTGCAACCAAGTGAGGGATTGACGAGTAAGCCAGATTCGCACATCGATATCATTAAACAGGTTGGTGGTTTCCGAATTGGAGCACTTCCGACATTTTCCGCTGCAATTGCAACGGGTGACGGCATCGGAGCGCTTCAAAAGTTAGCGCCGTACGCAGGTGCAATCATTGCTGACTTTCCAACGGGGAGAGGCAAGAATGCCATTTCACTAGAGGCGGGATTACAGGCAGTGATTGACGTGGGTTACTCCAATACGATTGCACTGAACTACACAGGTTCGGGCAGTCCGATGCCTCAACTTTCGAAAGCATCCAAGGCACTATACGCTTACTTAGAAGCAGGGGATTGATTCACATGGCCGCTCGCTCCATCATCACAATTGACGGTGCTGCTGGAACGGGAAAGTCATCAGTTGCGCAGTTACTTGCGAAACGCATTGGCGCGGGTTGTTTAGATTCTGGCGCGATGTACCGCGCTGTTGCTGTACTTGCGAAGGACTTTGATATTGACCCGAAGAACGGACCAGCACTCGCAGCCAAAGTGAATGGCGTAGGCATTTCATTTAACTGGGAGAACGATCCGCCAACTGTAATGCTTGGGGGGAGAGATGTTTCAGAGCGGATTCGCGAACTTGACATCAGTGGAATCGTCTCATCAGTTGCAAAACAGCCTGAGGTTCGCGCTGTGTTAATGGACCAGCAGCGCATCATCGCTTCAACGCATCCACTACTTGTCACAGAGGGTCGAGATCAGGGCTCTGTAGTTTTTCCGGAAGCAGTAGTTCGTTTTTTCTTAGAAGCAGATTTAGAAGAGCGAACGAAACGAAGGACAAAACAACTCCAAGAGGCCGGCAAGGATGTACATCCTGATGTCGTTGCGGAAGACATTAAGAACAGAGACCATATCGATACAACGCGAAGTGATGGCCCGCTCATTTGCCCAGAGGGTGCAGTTGTGATTAACACTTCAACGCAATCTCTTGAAGAAGTCGTTGAAGCGATGGAACGCGTTGTCAAAGAAGCGCTCGGTCAATAATGAGGAACATCTTTCAGATTAAACGAAGAGGGTCAGGCGCATCCGCTTGGAATGTGCTTTTCTGGTGGACACTATCATTGTGGTTGTTGCGATTGTGGATGCGAATCTGTTACAAAAATCGCAGATTCGGAATGGAACACATTCCAGCATCTGGACCATTCATCATCGCAGCAAACCATCAATCTAACTTTGACCCAGTCATCGTTGGAACGGTAGCGCATGACAGGGTCTACCACTCAATTGCAAGAGCAACATTGTTTAACTCAAAGATTCTCGCGTGGCTCATGGAGCGTTATGGAGTCATTGCAATTCGTCGAGGTGAAAGTGACACGAAAGCAATTCGCAGAGCAATCGAAGTGATTAAACGAGGCCAAGGCGTGATGATTTTCCCAGAGGGTACGAGAACTGCTGATGGCAACATTGCTGAGTTTCAGCGAGGGCTATGGCTACTGATTAAGAAGAGCAAGGTGCCAGTTGTCCCTGTGGGATTTGATGGCGCTTACGACGCGTGGAAAATAGGTACAAAACCAAAGTCGTTTGGCATGATTGAAGTTCGTGCTGGCAAGGCATTTGATGGCGAAGCACTTGTTCAAATGGGCGAAGAAGAAGGCATGCGAGCGATACGAGAGTCAATCGTTCAACTGCATGAACAGTGTCAAGCGTCAATCAAGAAACGCTTACAGTAACTCTCTGAAAGCGTCGGTCAACATTTTGACGGACGCAAGCGCAACCAGAAGACCAAACACAACTCGGATGGATTTCACAGGCAACTTGTTTGTTAACCATGCGCCAACGAATCCGCCAGCAAGTGCGCCTGGTATGAGCCAGAGTGCTTTGAGGACCGCATCAATTGCGGTGAGCCCAAGCGACTCTCCGTTTGCGTCGACGCAACTTGGTAGCGACAAATCTTTCACTGTTGCACCAAAAAATGCTGTGATGAACATGATTGAAGAAGATGTGCCAATCGCAAGTTTCATTGGAAGACCACAAAGGCGATTAAGGAGTGGAACTTGTATGAGTCCACCACCAATGCCAAGCAGACCAGCCATCGTGCCCGTTGAGCCGCCTGTAACAGAACTGCGGAGCGTTGATGGCGAACCCTCTGGGTGTGTATCAACCTCACTCTTGCCAAAGACCGATTTGCATTGGTCGATTAACACCCAGATGAGAAACACGCCAAAAAGCAATTCAAGATAGTGCCCTGGAACTTGGTTGCTATACCAAGCAGCAATGCAAATGCAAATGAGTGCAACGGGCAAGACAACTTTCGTCGTGCGCCAAGAGACATTGTTGTTCTTCTGATGCTTTATCGTTGCAGACACTGCAACTGCTGGGTTCNCAGTCATCGCAACTGCTTGAGCAAGATGAAATGNCCAACCAAGCAAGAGTGCTGTTGCTGGAATCATAATGACTGAACCACCAATTCCAAGCAGGCCGCCCAATGCGCCCGCTACGAAACCAATTGAGAGAAGAATCACGATTTCCATTGACTTGTATTTTACTTGAATGAGGTATTGATGCACGCGACCATGCAAGTATGATGCTTCAATGGAATTTTGGNACATCGTCAGCGAGATTACGATTCTCTTAAGCGTTGCGGTCGTGCTTGGCATGTTCTGCGAGAAGATTGGCTTAAGCGGGATTGTGGGTTATCTGCTTGCTGGGACTCTTCTTGGTCCTGGAGTATTTGATGTACTTACGGCTGGAGAAGAGGCAATTCACTCAATCGCTGAGATTGGTGTTTCNCTGCTCCTGTTCACCATTGGGCTTGAGATCAATCGGGGTATGCTGAAAGAACTCGTTGGTAAAGGACTTGTGCTTGGGACGTTGCAAATCGTTGTGACTGGTGCAGTAGGATTTGGGGTCGCACGGTATTTTTCGATTGATCTGTCAGCATCACTTGTNATTGGCGCAATGGCAGCGCTGAGTTCGACAGCAGTCGTCATNCGGGTGTTACAGGACAGATCAGAGTTTGATTCGCAGCATGGTCGTGTTGCGTTCATGGTGCTTCTTGTCCAAGACCTCGCAATTGTGCCATTGATGATTATGGTTGCATTTCTGGGGAAAGATACTGGAACCGAATTGTCTAGTGAACTTGGATTGGCTGGTGTTAAGTTTGTTGCGCTCATCGTCACGCTTATATTGTTTGGCGCACTCATTCTTCCGAAGTTCTTTGGGNCAGCGCTGATCAAACGCTCAAGTGAGTTTCCAGTGTTGCTTGGCGTCGTCACATGTCTGTCAACGATGTGGCTTTCACATCTCTTAGGATTTTCGCCAGCACTTGGTGCATTTGTAGCGGGGTTAGTGCTTGCGGGTTCTCCATATGCTGCACAAGTGAGAGGTGATGTTGCACCCCTTCGATACATTTTCCTTGCGCTCTTTTTTGGAGTCACTGGAACGCTTGCAGATATACCGTGGATTCTTGAGGGNTCACATGCAATTCAAGTGCTTCTCCTTGTATCCGCAATCGTCATCGGTAAAACGTTTATTGTCTGGTTCATCAGTTCGTTCTTAAAACACCCTCGCCGCATTTCAGTTGCAAGCGGTCTNTGTCTCGCTCAGATTGGNGAGTTTAGTTTTGTGCTTGGAACTGAAGCGTTTAACAGCAACTTACTCAGTGACGATTTGTTTCAACTCTTCATGAGTTCATCACTCATCACGCTGTTAATCACGCCATTTATGATTTCTCGCGCGAAACAAATCGCAAAATCGATTGATGGCATTCTTGGTAAAGAACAAGCAACGATTGAAGGGGGTATTGATGACACAGGCAATCATCATGTCATCGTCATAGGATTTGGCGTTGCGGGAAAACGAGTTGTCCCTGACTTGCTTGAGTCCGGAAAACAAGTCGTCGTCATTGATATGGGTGAAAACGGCATTAATGAAGCCAAGAAGTTAGGCGCGATGACAGTCCTCGGAAATGCTCAGCGAAGAGATGTGCTTGAACACGCAGGTATTGAAACAGCGCAGTTATGCATATTGACACTGCCCGACCATCGAACAAGTGAGCAGACGATTCATCAGATTAGAGCATGCGCGCCAACCGTACCAATTGTTGCACGTTCTAGATACTCAATTCACACAACACATCTTGAAGCAGCAGGGGCTGACGAAGTTGTCGACGAAGAAGAAAGTGTTGGATACACCATTCTTAGGAAATCTCTTAAACAACTAGGTCTATGAAACTAGTTTAAAGGCCGGGTGCAAATCCGCGCCGCATTGTGTTTTCACAAATTGCTCTTGGCTCGACAAACTGCAATAGGTAATCTTTGCCGCCTGCTTTTGAACCAACACCTGACATACCGAAACCGCCAAATGGTTGACGACCAACGAGAGCGCCAGTACTTGTGCGATTCAGATAGAGGTTGCCGACTCTAAACTCTCGACGCGCCCGTTCAAGGTGAGCGGGTTTACGGCTGTACACAGCGCCCGTTAACTTGTAGGGGGTAGAGTTTGCGACTTCAAGGGCTTCATCAAAGTCTTTGACTTTAATGACTGCAAGGACAGGCCCGAAGATTTCTTCTTGAGCAATCACATCATCTTTGGAGATGCCTGAGAAAATGTGTGGGTGAATGTAATCACGGCCAGTTTGTTCTTCTAAATCTGTTGGCGTTGGTTCACCGAGTTCGAGTTTGCCTTCTTTCTTCCCAATCTCGATGTAATTACGGATTTCAGTTGCAGCATTTTTGTCGATGACAGGTCCCATGTCAGTTCCAGGGTCCATCACATCACCAACGACAAGTGTTCTCGTCGATTCAACAAGTCTTTCAAGGAATAAATCATGCGCGGATTCAAGCACAATTGCGCGGGAGCACGCTGAGCACTTTTGACCTTGATAGCCGAATGCTGATTGTCGAACTCCGAGGACTGCTTCATCTAAATCTGCAGATGCGTCAACGATGATGGCGTTTTTGCCACCCATCTCGCAGACAACCTTCTTGACAAACGGTTGATTCTCTGGAGTTTGTCCAGCGGCTTGAAGAATGTCAAGGCCAACTTGTTTAGAACCCGTAAAGGCGATAATTGCAACACGTGGGTCGCAAACGAGTGCAGAACCAATGACGGAGCCCGGTCCACAGACAAACTGGAGTACGTCTTTAGGTGCGCCAGCGTCCCAAAGCATTTCACAAACAATCTTTGCAATGCCTGTCGTTTGGCCTGCTGGTTTTACGATGACCGTGTTTCCAGTCACAAGTGCAGCAACAGTCATGCCGCAACAAATCGCCATTGGGAAATTCCAAGGACTGATGACAGCGGTTACACCGCGTGGTTGATAAAACTGTTGGTCAAGTTCNCCAATGAATTCGCCGAGTCGGTCGTACGAAAAGAGTTCGGGCGCCATTCTTGCGTAGTATTNGCAAAAATCAATGGACTCACAAACGTCGCCATCTGCTTCTCGCCACGTTTTGCCAGCTTCTCGCATGATGATTCCAGCAAGTTCATCTCTTCGNTCGCGCATGAGTTGAGCGGCCTTCACCAAGATGTTTGAGCGAACAAGNGGGTCTTCATCGCGCCAAGCGGGGAATGCCTGTTCTGCGACATCCACGAGTGCAGTGGCTTCTTCCTTGGTTTCGATGCGACTAACTGAGGGTACTTCGGAGGCAGCAATTGCCTTCGCGAAGTTCTCCCGGTTTGTTGCATCAGCAAAATCGCGATATGGTTCGGTGAAGAAGGGGCGTCCATCTCCTACACCTTCAACTGCGGGNGAAAGTTTATGGCGTTCCGGTGCTTCCGTAATTCTCGCAACGCCAGGATCAACTTCTTCGTGATTGATGTGTGGTGATGCAAGCAAGATAGAGGCGTCTGCATCATCAACAAAACTTGAACGAAGCCACGATTCGTTTGAAGTATTTTCAAGTAGTCTTCTAACAAGATACGCCATGCCCGGAATCATCTCTCCGACTGGTACGTATTCTCTTAAGCGGAGACCTTCAGCAAGTACTGCTGATTTCAATTCATCTGCCATCCCTCTGAGCATTTGTAATTCAAGTGCAGCAGTTGGCAGTCCTCGTTTTTCAAGAAGTGCAAGTGCAGTTGCAATTGAACGAATGTTGTGAGAGCCAAGTGCGAGTTTAACGCCACCTTCGCCTTTTTCTTTTGGTGTTGACTCAATGAATTGAGCAGCCATTCGCTCAAAACAAGCATCGGTGTCTACTTTTCTGCTCCAGACCGGAACAGGCCAGCCCATTTCTTCTGCGTGAATTGTTTCGTAATCCCAATACGCACCCTTGACGAGCCGGACGGTCACTTGGCGATTTGTCCGCTTTGACCACTCGATGATGCGTCTTGCATCTTCATCACCGCTTCGCAAATATGCCTGCATCGCAAGACCAGCAGGGAAATCAATTTCATCGCAACAACGCATGAAGAGTTCAAGGGTTAAATCCTTGTACTCAAACTGTTCCATGTCGAAGTTAATGAGTGTGCCATTCTGGCCTGCTTCTTCAAGAAGTGGTCGAAGCGCTTCAAACAAACCATCAATCGACGCCTCATTTGCAATCGGGTCAGTATTTGCGAAGAGCGAACTGATTTTGATTGAGATGTTTGTTCGTGGAATTGCTCCAAGGTGGTCATTTTCAAGAACTGGTTTTGGTTCCCAATTGTTCACAGTTTCAGGTAAGTTCGCGATGAGGTCTTGATACCGTTGTCGATACTCAGCAGCCTCTGCGTCACTGACACATGCTTCGCCAAGCAGGTCAACTGAGAACGCTACGCCTTCCTTCCAAANTTTTTCAAGTGATGGCAGGGCACTCATTGCGTCAGTGCCTGCAATGAACCGTTGCGCCATTTTTGTAATCTGATTTGTGACAGTCTTGGTCATGGTGCCTTGCATNATGCCGCCTGCTTTTAACCCAAGACCCATTCCCGGTGGCAANTTNACTCCCGGTTGTGACAAGTAATCCATGAGATGGTCGTGGACTTGTTCAGGTGTGACAAGCGTCGGGAATGTGTCGACAAATCGAAAGAGTTGAATCTTAAACTGTTCATCTTCCATAGCCCAGTCCATCAATTTGTCTGACCAGAATGCAGTTGATAGCCAACTCTGCTTTTGATTGCGAGCGTGGTCAAGAATTCGTGTGCCGATTGCTTGAATGCGTTGCTCGGTTGCAGCATCAAAGACGCTATTGGTGTTCAGGGTCTTTGCCTCAACAACCTTTGACAGTTTTTGCTTTTTCTTGAATAGTGCCATGGACGGCGTATTGTATCTATCTAGCCAAGTGTTTGCTAGGATTTATACGCTCTGAGAAACCGCTCATCCCCAAACTGGTCTTTTAAAATCACACCCTCTCTAAGGGTCAAAATAGAGGTCATTAAAGCCTTGATTTCAGCAGTTATAGAAGGCGAAACTTCGATGAGAATACAGCCATTTTCGGAAAGAAACTCATGTGCTCCTTCAAGCATTGGGCGGATGATTTCTAGCCCATCTTGCCCGCCATGAAGTGCTAATGCTGGCTCCCATTCTTTGACATTTGGAGCGAGTTCATCCATCTCATGACTTAGGATGTAGGGGGGGTTTGAACAAAGCACATCGTAGGTGCCAGTGAGCGGTTCAAGCCCATCACCCTGAATCAATGTAAGCGACTCCGAGACGCCTAAGTTCTCAGCATTTTCTTGAGCAAGTGCTAGGGCATCAGNGCNGATGTCAGTGAGCGTGATGTCTGCATCGAGTTGTTTGGCAAGNGTNATTCCAATNCACCCGCTTCCAGTACCGATGTCTGCAACGCGTGGGGTGTGCGTCATGNCCTTGCAATGTTCAATTGCCTGCATGACGAGGACTTCAGTGCAACTTCTTGGAATGAGCGTCGATTGATTCACGGAAAATTCATGCCCAAAAAATAGCGACTTTCCAAGAATATACTGCACTGGCTCGTGCTTCATGGCTCTTGCGACTAGCGAGCGTAACTGTTCACGCTCATCTTCGCTCGCGACTCGCTGGGCGTTTGCGTATAAGTCGATTCTGTTTCCTCCGTACACTTCAGTAAGGAGCATCTCAGCGAGTACCCTTGGTGAATCTACTTCATGTGATTCAAGAGAATGCGTCATCCAATCGAGTAACTTTTCCGTCGTCCATTGGTCCGTCGTTTGAGTCATCGCAGAATTGTATGAGGGTTTAGATTGAGGTGTTAACAATCAGCGGTTTTTCGAACAGCTTTTGTCACTGTTTCGATGAGTTGCTCAGTTCTAAANGGTTTGAAGATGACAGCATGCATGCCTTCTTGACTTGCCCGCATGATGGAATGATGCGGGTCATATCCAAACCCCGTCATTAAGATAACGATTTGGTCTGGCCAGAGTTCAGTTGCAGCCTGATAGACCTCATACCCATTGCAGCCGGGCATTCGAATGTCAGAAAGAATGATGTCAAATGGTGCGTCATCTTTGTGTGCAAGTTTAATGGTTTCAACCGTTGCCAATCCATCTTCGCAAACAATGACGGCGCAACCGAGTTTAGTCAGCACATCATGCACACCACTTCGTACTGCCTCTTCATCATCTGCGACAAGGATTCGTTTGCCTTTCATCGCTGGATCCGGTTCAACGAAGTTAGCTCTGTCAGCATCGATAATTGTTTGAGGTCCGGATGTGCATGCCGTAATTCGGTCTTTGATGTCTTTAATGGTCCGCTGCAGTTGTTCACCTGTCGATGCATCAGATTGTTCCACCGCTTTGGCAAGTTCAGCAAGTTCTGCGATTGGGTNTTCTAGTTCTTCAGCGATGATGTTCGAGATTTGTTCATTAGTTGTGTACCGCTGAATGACGAGCAAGTCTAGCGTGTGCATTGCACTTGCAATGTATCTGCCAAAAATCTCTACTAGCCTACGGTCGCTGTCATCAAATGCGCCTTTCTGATATGACTCTGCGTTAAAGACGCCAATGATTTGGTCATTCATCCAAAGGGGGACTGTTAAACTTGACGCTGCTTCATCAAGNCCCTCGCGGTAGAGGGGTTCGTTTGAAACGTCTTCGCAAATGTAACTTTGACCAGTTGCTGCGACGTAACCACAGATGCCATGACCGCTTTCTTCGGCTTTGATNGTTTCGCCAATCTTGAGTGGAGACAAGTTTTCCGCGATGACCAGTTCAAGATTCCCTGTCCGTCTGTCAAGCAGGCGGACTTCAAAATTGTCCATGTCGAGAAGTTCGTGCACATATCGAACGACTTTCTCTTCCATGAGGCGTAGTCGTTGCGCGACGTTTAATGATTTCACTTGCGAAGCATCAAGTTGGGTCAATTCAATTCCAGCATCGCAAATGGCGTTAATCTTTGCTTGCATCTGTCCGCCACCAGTGAGTTGAATATCTGCCTCAGCAGACGAATTGACAATTTCAAAATGAGACGACAGCGCGGCTTCGACTTCAGGTGAAACAGAAGCATCAAACGAGATGTGTAAGCGTCTTTTTTCTTCTGACATGGTTGAACGCTCTATGCAAGACTAACCCCATTTTTATGGGATGCAATCCCAATTGAATCGGAGTTATGCACCNTGATGCTTGATAAACTCCACAATAAGGTCAGAATGTGGCACCTTCTGANCATCATTTCTCTAAAATCAGCTCTTTTTCTATGCTAAACGCTGAAAAACTTTGCAAACGATATGGGTCTACAACGGTGGTAGATTGCCTTGATTTGCGCGTGGATATTGGCCAGATTCGTGGATTACTCGGTCCAAACGGAGCGGGCAAAACCACAACGCTGAATATGATATGTGGGGTCCTAGCGCCAACTGATGGAACGGTAACAGTCGATGGATTCGATTTGGCGGTTGATTCATTAGAAGTAAAGCAACGGATTGGGTATGTTCCAGATGGCGNACCATTGCCACCAGAGTTGTATCCAGTTGAGTATTTCAACGCAGTAGGTCGGATGTATGGATTGCCTAAAGACCAGATTCAATCTTCAATCGAAAAATGGTCAACGCGGCTCNATGTTAAGGATGTGTTAGAGCAACCGATTGAAACATTGTCACGTGGTTTTAGGCAACGCGTTGCAATTGTTGGGGCACTACTCCATGAACCATTGCTTTTGGTGCTTGATGAACCCTCAACTGGTTTAGACCCAGAACAACATCTTACTTTTAGAGAATTGCTTAGATACTTATCACAGTACATTGCAATTTTGTATTCATCCCACAATCTCGCTGAGGTCGAGGCGACATGTGACATCGTGACGATTATTGCTGACGGCAAGTGTGTTGTTGATGGTTCATTTGATGACATCGCTCCATGTGTTACAGAATTGCAAATAGAAGTATCACCGCACGCAGTTGCAGATTCGATTGAACATCACTGTTCCCATATAATTGATGACCAGTGGATTCAACTCACGATTCCAATTCAAGAACAAGAACAGATTGCACGCAAGATTGAACAACAAGGGGGAGCGATTCGACTCATCCATCCTGTGAAGCCATCGCTTGAAGAAACATATGTATCGCTCGTGACAAAGGAAGAGGTGTAATGCACCAAGCACTCTCCATCTTCCTTAGAGATGTCCGCACGTTCTTTGTCGTACCTACGGCAGGCATCATTGCAGCAATCTTTACGCTCGTTTGCTCAATCATCTTCGTTGGTCAAGTGTTCGTCCCAAATGGTGTTGCGTCGATGCAACCCGTCTTTAACGGCGCATCGTGGCTGCTCATTATTCTGTGTCCTGCAATCACAATGAGACTCNTTGCGGAAGAACGCCGAGTCGGTTCGTGGCAGTTAACACTCGCTTCACCAGCAAGCGCACTTTCAATCATTAAGGGAAAGTTTTGGGCGGCGTGGCTACTGCTCATCTGTTTGCTGTTAACGACACTCCCGCTCGTCATCGTGTTGATGATGTATGCGTCTGTTGACATTGGTGCGGTCTTATCCGGTTACNTTGGTTTGCTTCTTTTTGGCGGCGCTGTCCTTTCGACTGGGTTGATGGTTTCAGCATGTACAAACTCCCAAACGGTTGCTTACTTGGTGACGACTTTCTTTTGGTTGACAGTCTCACTTGCCGCAAAAGCGTTGCCCCAATATGTCCCATCTGCATATTCAAGTTGGTTCTTTTACATTGACCCCGAATTGCGTGTTTCAAAATTCTCAATTGGGCTCATAGACACAGCAAACATCGTGTATTTCTTTGTCATTATCAAAGCATTTGGCTGGCTTGCAATGCTCGCTGTACGGAACACAAGGCAGGGGGTGATTCCGGTGTTTAGATTGATTGCGAGTTGTGTGTTGCTGCTTGCTTGCGTGATTTCATTCAACGTCATTTCACTACAAGAGTCTGTGAGATGGCGTTTCGATGCGACGGGTTCTCAAGCATACACCCTAAGTGAACAGACCAAAACACTGATTCGTGAAATCGAATCGCCATACCAGATTACGGTTCTTCTTGATGAGACGCAGGCCTCTAGGTCATCTGTTGAGCAGATTGATGAAGTGTTAAGACGAATCAAACAGCAGTCAGATTGGATTGCTGTCAATCGAATCAATCCATCGCATCCTGAAGCAATTGCTGAGTATGAGTTACTGATNAGGCAATTGCGTGAGCGATATGCAGCAGAAATGGCAGAATGCGAATCAGTGATCGACTCAAGCATTGAGACATTTCGCTCCCTCCAATTGTTTGCTGCGAGTATGTCATCGGTCGCAGAAACACTGCATCAAGCAACGATCAATCAAGATGAACAGACAACTCTTCAGACCTTGACGAGTTCCCTTGCTTTGTTAGCGCAAGAAGGTGGACTCATCCTTGATGAAGTAGATAAAGCGCAATTGGTAGATGTGAATGCGCCACTTCCGAGACTCAGTTTCGCAAGAGATATTCTGCTGACTGCAACGAGCCGATGGGCAAGAGAACTTGCCGAAGTTGCGTGGTGGCTACGAGCAAATCGCTCAGAAGAGATTGCAGAGTTCTGCATGCGGGAATCCATTGCGTTTGAAGAGATGGCGAGGTCGCTGAAAGACACCGAATCGCAATTGCTCNGACTCGGTGACATTGAAGTTGGCCTGNTTGCAACACAATTGCAGTCTGGCGAGGGCGCAATCTTGCTCAGCCAAGAGAGGGCTGCGATGATTCCTGCGAGACTTCTCTTTCCAGAAAAACAAGTTGAAACGACAGTTGCAGCAGACCGAAGGTTTAGAGGTGAGCAAATCATCTCATCTGCAATGCGAAAGTTGAACTCAGATGCAACACCGAAAGTTGTTTTTGTACATGGTGAACAAGGTTCTTTGTTTGGTGTCCGTCCAAACAATGCGGACTTGTTATCCGCAAAAACGTTGCTTGANTCTGCGCGATTTGAAGTTTTAGAGTGGATGCCGCACCAAGAAGCGATGCCAGAAATTAGGNGTGACCATGTTGCATGGGTTGTGATCCCACCGGCAGCGCGTGCAGGGTTGGAACCAACCCCAACCGAACTTGGGCTCATCGAAACAACGAGAAGTTTGATTGCAAGTGGCGCAAATGTCATGGTGAATTTGCAGCCCAGTTTGCTTCCAAAGTATGGTCAAAAAGATCCTTGGGCGAATCTAGTGCATCAACTAGGGGTGANTGCTGAAACGAGTAAAGTAGTGCTTGAGCAAGTTGCCACTGGTCCGAATCAGTTTGATATCCACCGAAGTCAGACTTTGCACAACACAATCGGTGAATCGCTCATAGCAAGGGCGTTAAATGGAAGAGCGATGTTTTTCCCATTGCCAATTGAAGTTCAAGGCGGTGAGAATGTGTATGAGATTTTGCCTTCAACAGACAGATGGCTTGATGACGCATGGGCTAATGAATCGATTACAAAGATAGACCAAGAGCCCATTGCTATGCCTGTNCCCGTGGTTTCACTCGTTGAATCGGGGTCGGGCGCAGGGCAGCAGCGAGCGATTGTTGTTGGTTCGGGCGGATGGCTCTTTTCATGGGCACTTGAAAGAGGCACTCAACTTGGTGGNCAAAATGTCATGATGGCAAACCCTGGAAACAGTGAGTTTCTACTTTCGTCAGTTGAGTGGCTTTCAAATCTTGATGAGTGGATTGCCGCAGGTCCTATTGGAAATCAGATTGGCCGCATTTCAGGGCTGTCAGCAAATGCGCATGTCTATTGGTCAATTGGATTAGTGTTTGGTATTCCACTTGAGTTNNTTGCGAGTGTTTTCTTGCTCCGGAAGTGGAGGTATGCGGCATGATTCCAAATCGAGAATTCATTTTGGTTCTTGTGGTCGCGATTGCTTCTGTGTTGACAGCATTTGTCATGCANCAGGGCGAGGGTCAGCAAGAACAGTTTGTGCGAACCACTGTNTTGCAATCAAACACTTTAAAGTCAAATGAGATTCAATCAATTGTATTGACCAAAGATGGTTCGAAGTTTGAGTTTCAAAAGACCGGTCCGATCTGGACACAAGTGGATCCATTTGAAATGTCGATGGATGCTGCTTCAATGCAGGGGCTTGTTGAGTCTGTCTTTGGAACAGTTGTGTTTACGAGTTTAGATGAAGTTGACAGTGACGCAGTGAATCTTGATGGTTCAAATTCAATTCAGTTATCAAACGGAACAGATTCAGTTTCCATCACGCTCGGTCGTAAAACTCTTGGTGGTAGAGCGTATGCTCAGGTTGATGATGAAGCGCCAATCGTTGTTTCACAACACATCCACGCTATGGCATTAGATATGGACCATAAGTATTGGAGAGATGCGAGAGTGTTCCCTGACTTTGCTGTAGATGGTGAACGAATGGTTCGTGAAGTGGCGGGTGATCGCCTAGTCCTTGAACGTGGTGACACTGGTTGGGCAATGAAGGAGCCGGTGCCAACAAGAGCAAATCAAGGATTGGTGCAGGAATGGGTCGGTCAAATNGCAGGGGCTAGAGCGAGTGNATTTGTAGCAGATCATCCTGAAAACTTAGAACTGTTCGGTTTNCGTCACCCNCAGGCGTCCTTTAGCACAACAAATCGCCAAGGTGTTGAGCGCAAGTTATTGGTTGGTTCTAGGATTGCTGCAGGTTCGCAAGACAGGTATGTCATGATTGAAGGACAACCTATGGTCTTTTCGATGAAGTGGGACTCACTNTCACAACTCTTCCCAAGAGCGGAACTACTTATTGACCCAAGNGGTAGTTCGACTTCNAAGTTTGATGTTAAACAAGTTGTCATTCGANCNAGCAATGGCGAGTGGACATTTGAAAAGGGGTTAGAAACTTGGAACCTCGTTAATGGCGAGGGCGTTTTTGATTCAAATGGACTTGATGCACTCCTTAACTTAGTACTTGATGCTGAAGCATTATCAATTGGTATTGCTGTCTATCCAAGAGAGTCTGAAATCGCGACAGTCACTCTTGTTGGGTATGANTTCTTNCCAATNGANACAGTTAGAATTGCAACAAGCGAAGATGGCAAACTCATTCTGGAAAATGGCGACAATGTGCTACGAATGCACGCGAGCGACAAGATTGACGCTATTCAGCCATTTATCAGGTAACGAAACTCCGTATCAACACCAGAGGGGCGCTCTAGGATGCATTCTGTATCGAGTTGTTCAATGACATCATTCATATTGAAGTATTCAGTACAGTCCGTTTTGGCTTGACTTTTGAACACCCAAAGTTCATCAACGAGTGAGGCGTCTAAAAAATGTTTAATCGTTTCAGCGCCACCCTCAACGATTAAGTTCGTAATGTCATAAGACTTTGAAAGTGTAGACAGCAATGCGCTTAGATCAAAACTTCCATCCGCCAACTCGACAGCAATTGTTTCACAAGAATAGTCACTCGAATCACTTGATGAATCATGAACGAGAATTGTTTTTGCGTCGTCATTAAAAACATTTGCGTTGATTGGGGAGCGAAGTGATGGGTCAAGCACAATTCGAATCGGCATCCTTCGTTGCACTTTGCCTCTGACAGTGAGTTTTGGGTTATCTTTGATCACTGTGCTTGCGCCAACGAGGATGCCATCGATGCAGCCACGTTCTTCTTGCACGCGATTGACACTTTCCTCGCAACTAATCCACGGCGACTCGCCTTCAGGCGTGATAGTTGAACCATCAATTGTTTGTGCCCATTTACAAATGACCCACGGAAGTCCTGTCAAAACTCTCTTTGTAAATGGCGCAAGCAATCTGTTACATGCCTCGTCATCAAGCACTTCTACGTCGATGCCAGCGTTCTTAAGCGAATTCACCCCTCCGGTAGATAACTGATGTGGGTCGATTGAACCGATCACTACCTTGCTAATACCAGCATCGATGAGTGCTAAAGCGCAGGGTGGCGTTTTGCCTTCATGATTACAAGGCTCAAGTGTGACAAATGCTGTAGCACCTTTTGCTCTGTCGCCTGCCATCTTGAGTGCATTGACTTCAGCGTGGGCTTCTCCAAACTTCTCGTGATAGCCCTCTCCAACAATCTCGCCTGCGTCATTGACAATGACACATCCAACCATTGGGTTGGGTTCAGCAAGTCCATGACCAAGCTTTGCAAGTTCAATTGCGCGAGTGATGTGCTGTTGAGTGTTCTTGTGCATGAAGTGTAGAGGGTAACAAAAAAAGAATCCCCGTCACAAGCGTGAGTGGGGATTCTAAAGGAGGGAGGTCTAAACTAAAACAGTTATGCTTTCAAAACTTCCTTTTTGAGGTTTTCAGGCATAAGTCTGTATTCTGCTGGTTCCATTGAACTTGCAGCACGACCTTGAGTCATACCACGAAGTACAGTTGTGTAACCAAACATTTCTGATAGTGGAACGTCAGCGTTAATGATTCTGACAACACCACGAAGTTCGGAGTCATTGATTTGACCACGACGGCTAGCAAGGTCACCAGTTACGCTTCCGAAGAACTCTTCAGGAGTTGTAATTGTGACCTTCATGATTGGTTCAAGAAGTGCAAGACCAGCAGCCGTACATGCTTCTCTAAAACCGAGAGCACCAGCTTGTTCAAATGCAACTTGGCTAGAGTCAACTTCATGGTATGAACCGTCAACGAGTTCAACGCAGACGTTAACCATTGGGTAACCACCAAGAATGCCAGAAGCGGCAGCATTTCTCACACCAGTTTGAACTGATGGAACATATTCGCGTGGAATTGAACCGTGTGAAATCTTGTCAACGAAGACGATACCGTCCTTCATTGTGAGTTCTTGTTCTTCTGCTTCTGCTTGCGTCATTGGTTTGACGTTAAGAACAACGTCACCAAACTGACCACGACCACCAGACTGCTTGACGAACTTGCCGCGAATCGCATCCGCGCCACCTGTGATTGTTTCACGGTAGGAAACACGAGGTGTGCCGACATTTACACCGATTTTCATTTCACGAAGCAATTTGTTTTTGACGATTTCGAGGTGAAGTTCACCCATGCCAGAGATAATTGTTTCGCCAGTTTCGTCGTTGTAGTTTGCTCTAAATGAAGGGTCTTCACGAGTAATTGTAGTGAGGGCTTCACCAAGTTTCTTTTTGTCATCATTTGTGATTGGTTCAATTGACATTGAAATCACAGGATCAGGGAAGTGCATTCTTTCCAAGATGATTGGGTCATTCGTGTCACAAAGTGTGTCACCAGTACCTGAGTTTTTCAATCCGATGACTGCAACGATTGAGCCCGCGCCTGCATAATCAAGTGCTTGACGGTCTTTCGCGTGCATTTCATAGATACGCGAGACGTTCTCTTTTCTTCCGTTGCCGGGGTTTAGAACACGGCTGCCTTTTTCAAGACGACCGGAGTAAACGCGAACGTAAGTAAGATCGCCGTGTGAGTCACTGACGACTTTAAAGACTAGACCAGAGAATGACGCATCGTCAGAGTGAGGTCTAGTGAGTTTTTCGTCTTCATCTTTTGGATTTGTACCTTCAACGTCTGGAACTTCAGTTGGATTTGGAAGATATTCAATGACGCCGTTTAGTACACGTTGTACACCAATGTTTTTGAGTGCTGAACCACAGTAAGTTGGGAACGCACGCATGTCGAGTGTAGCACGACGAAGGGCTGCCTTGAGTTGTTCAGCGGTGATTGCTGCTTCGTCTTCAAGGTAAAGTTCTGTCAACTCGTCATCGAGTTCAGCAATTCGTTCAACGATGTCATGTCGCCAGAGTTCAGCCATTTCTTTCATGTCATCTGGAATTTCACGTTGTTCAACAACAGCACCGAGTTCTGAACTGTCGAAGTAATACGCTTGCATTTCAATGAGGTCAATGATGCCTTCAAATGAGTCGCCTGCACCAATTGGAAGTTGGACTGCAACAGCGTTTGCACCAAGACGCTCACGGATTGTGCCGAAACTGAATTCAAAGTCAGCACCAACTTTATCCATCTTATTGATGAGGCAAAGTCGTGGAACGTTGTAGCGGTCTGCTTGTCTCCAAACAGTTTCTGATTGTGCTTCAACGCCTTCCTTGCCGTCAAAGACTGCAACGGCACCGTCAAGAACACGCATTGAGCGTTCTACTTCAATGGTGAAGTCAACGTGACCTGGAGTATCGATGAGGTTAATGGTGTAAGTTTCACCATTAAATTCCCACGGGCAAGTTGTCGCAGCAGATTGAATCGTAATGCCACGCTCTTGTTCTTCTTCAAGGAAGTCCATGGTTGCTGTGCCTTCGTGCACTTCACCAATTTTGTAAGACTTGCCTGTGTAATACAACACACGTTCCGTCACTGTTGTTTTACCTGCGTCGATGTGAGCGCAAATTCCGATGTTCCGTACTTTTCTTAGATCGCTTTCCATTTTTAAATACCTCAGCCAAAAATGGCTTTTCTCCTACATTAGACACACGCTACGCGGTGTTCTTCTATTAATCAATTGTTGCTATACCCAATACCTTTGGGTGAGCTGTAACTTTGGTTGCCCGACTTACCGTCAGGCGTTTCACTGTATTACTCAGTGATCGGTGCCATCAGTTCAGCCGGGCCTCTTCTTCATCATCTTNTTGCAACGGAGTTTCTCCTTCGCAGCGTCANGTGAGTGACAGAGGCCATGGGTTGTCTGCCTATCAAATTGCACTGTGCAAAAATGAGGCTAAGCCCCGTATTTTATACGAAGCAGAGTACGAGTCAATCGTTTTTATGAAGAACGGACAAGTTGTTCTTGCTGAACGCCATTTTTCGCCAAAATGGGCTCTATTTCTTTCAAAAATCGGCGACCATCTTGAACATACCCCGCTGTTGGCTTTAAATCAGGGATTTGGGCTGAAAAGTATCTGTTAAACCGAATCATGTGGAGCTCGCGCGTAAACTTTGCAAGCATTGATGCAAGTGCTACTGGCATATGCCGTTCATCACTTTTTGAAGCAAATGTGAGTGTCACTTTTTTCGCACCGAGTGACAATCTGTACCTGCTCATCGATTTGTCTTCAGCGAGAATCTGAATGTTCGCTTCAGGCCAGCAGAGTTGCAGTTCCTGCCTATATTGAATCCGCCCACCATGTCGGTCAATCATGATTCTCGGATGGTCACAGCCAAACTGAGCAAGGATGCCATCAACGTGTTTCATAGCAGTCGCAAAGTTGAGTGCCGCTTTAGATGCAATTTTGGTTTGTTCGTTGTAATCACCAACATCTATCGAAGTACATTTCATCCTTGGGCATGAGATGTTTGCTTGTTTTAGATGTTTGCGAAGCATTGCGTTATCAATCTTCAGAACATTCAAATCATTGCCAAGTGGTAATGCAGTTTGCCCTTGATACCAAGCTTGATCATGATTCACAGATTCCGTTTCTGCGAAAAATTCACTGTCATTCTCTGGGATAGATTTCGATGACGAAGCAAGGAAGGCAAGCACGCCGCGTTCAAGATGCGTGAGCGCTTTGTGTTTTGCGTTCGATTTCAGTTTCTTCGAATCGTTAATGGCGATGCGAGGAAATGCTTCTTTTCTGGTTTTGCAAATGGCTTTGGATAAGAGCGACCACATGTCAGGTTCGCCCTGAGCGGGGTCATAATCATGCAACACAAAAAGGCACGATGCGACACAGAGTGGTCCAAACATTGGTCCATAACCTGCTTCATCGATGCCTGCGTAAATCAGCACGCCCAAATCATACCTACACTTCTCATCGTCTTGATGCGAAAAAGGTTGCAGTTACCCTGTAAAATGTGTGTTCAATGGCAAAAGTACTTATGGCAATGTCAGGAGGGGTGGATTCATCTGTGGCTGCTGCGCTTCTTCAAGAAGAAGGGCACGAAGTCATCGGGTGCTTTATGCGACTTGGGAATGTTGGTGATGAACTTGATGAGCAAGCCGATATTTCAATTGGTCATAAGGGGTGTTGTTCAATCAATGACGCCCACGACGCTCGGCATGTCAGCGCAAAACTTGGAATGAAGTTTTACGCCTTAGATTTTAAACAAGATTTCGGCCGCATCATTGATTACTTCGTTGATGAATACAACTCTGGTCGAACGCCAAATCCTTGCGTGCGTTGTAATGATTGGCTTAAGTTTGGCAGATTGCACGAGTATGCCCACTCAATTGGGGCAGAGTATGTTGCATCTGGGCATCATGCACAAATCAAACAGGGTGAAGATGGTGCTGAACTTCATATGGGCGCGGATGCTGGCAAAGATCAAAGTTACGTGCTGTTTGGTGCAAAAAGAGAACGCGTTGGTGAAATGATGTTACCAATCGGTCATCTTCAAAAGAGTGAAGTCAGAGAACTAGCAAAGTCATTTGATTTGCCCGTTTTTAACAAGCCAGACTCACAAGAGATTTGTTTTGTGCCTGACGATAACTACGCAAAACTCATTGATAAGCGAGCGCCGGGAAGTTTAGTCGAGGGTGATGTGCTTGATGTTGAAGGGAATGTCATAGGAAAACATCAAGGGCAACAAAAGTTTACAATTGGTCAACGGCGTGGTCTTGGGATTGCATCGCCAAAACCACTGTACGTCGTCAAGAAAGACNCTGTGTTAAACACGGTCACAATTGGCGGAGAAGCAATGCTTGATACACACCGCGTGTTTGCAAGTGAGCAGAATTGGCTCATCGATGAAAGCAGTGAGTGGATTCCATGTGTTGCAAAGATTCGTTACAACACTGATCCTGCAAGTGGTAAAGTCCGAGCCAATAATGGCAAGCTTGAAGTTGAGTTTGATGAACCACAAAGAGGCGGTGCTNCTGGTCAAGCAGTTGTGTGTTATCAAGGCACAAAGGTCATTTGCGGCGGATGGATTACTGAGGTTTCATGATGAAGCCATCGCTTCCATATCCTTCAAACCGAGAACCAGTTTACGCATCGAATGTCGTTGCTACATCGCATCCGCTTGCTTCGCAAGCGGGAATTGACATTTTAAAGAAGGGTGGTAACGCGGTTGACGCAGCAATTGCGACAGCAATCACGCTTACGGTTGTCGAACCCTGTGCAAACGGTATTGGCAGTGACGCCTTTGCAATTGTGAAAGATGGTGATGGATTGCATGGCATCAATGGTTCTGGCAAATCACCTGCGCTTATGCCAAATGAGATTGAAGGTGACATTCCATCAGTCGGCTGGCTTCCAATCACAGTGCCTGGCGCAGTGTCAACGTGGTCATCCCTTCATGAACGATTTGGCGTATTGCCATTTGAAGCGTTGTTTGAGTCAGCGATTCACTATGCAAGCAACGGTTTCTTGCTTTCTCCTCAAACAGCAGTCGGTTTTGAGCGGGGTGCTGTTAGATATGCCTCTTGCGATGAATGGAAGGACACTTTTTTAGTGAATGGTGAAGTGCCTGAAGCAGGAACACTCATCAAACTTCCACATCATGCTGAAACACTTAAAGACATTGCATCGACACATGGTGATTCGTTCTACCGAGGTGCACTTGCTGAAGAGATGCATAAGGCATCAATTGAACAGGGCGGTTATCTAAGAAAAGAAGATTTAAAATCGCATCAACCAGTTTGGGTTGATCCGATTTCAATCAATGTTGATGGACATGTGTTTTCTGAATTACCTCCGAACGGTCAGGGTATTGCTGCGCTCATCGCGCTAAAAATTCTTCAGAAACTCGATATTGATTTGTCAAAGGTTGATGAACCTGAAGTGCTACACGCTCAGATTGAAGCAATGAAATGCGCGTTCGCAGATACACACGCATTTGTCGCTGACCCAGATTGTTGTGGTCGTTGTGAAGCATTGCTTGATGATGCACGAATTGAAAAACATGCGCATTCGATTACGACTGAAGCCTCGGGTATTCGTGAAGAAACAATTCCAACTTACAGTTCTACTGTGTATCTAGCAGTTGGTGATGCAAACGGAATGCAGGTGTCGTTTATCCAAAGTAATTTTGAAGGATTCGGTTCTGGGGTAGTCATTCCAAACACTGGGATTGCGATGCAGAATAGAGGGCGTGGTTTTTCAACTGATGCGTCGCATCCAAATGCTATCGGACCGTTAAAAAGACCATTTCACACCATCATTCCTGCGTTCATCGAACTTGCACAGGGGGGCAACGTACCAATGGGCGTAATGGGTGGGCCAATGCAACCTCAAGGTCATGTGCAGGTTGCTTGTAGGCTCTTGTTTGCTCATCAAAACCCGCAAGCAGCGCTCGACGCGCCACGGTGGCGCGTTGATGCAGGGAGAACAGTACACCTTGAATCGGGTTTCGATGCCAAGGTGTACGCTGCGCTCAAGGAGATGGGACATGATGTCAAGGTTGCTAATGAAAGAACAGTCCAGTTTGGAGGCGGGCAAGTGGTCTACCAAGTGCAGGATGGTTATGTTGCAGGCAGTGACTCACGACGTGATGGCCAAGCAATCGGCTTCTAAAACGAGCACCATTGACCTTAGGTATAATGTCCACCTCAACAGAGAGGAAAAACTATGACTACGACAGTCCAAAACTATCTGAAATCAGACACTGATGACTTGCTCGGACATAAAGCAAAGGTGTCAAGTGACTTACTTCATCTTCCCGGTTTTGATTTTCTTGACCGAACTTGGAAGAACAGCGACCGAAACCCACAAGTTCTGCGGAATTTGGCAGCGATTTATGGTCATGGCCGCCTTGGTGGGACGGGCTACCTATCCATCTTGCCAGTCGACCAAGGAATTGAGCATTCAGGTGGTGCTTCATTTACCCCGAATCCGCTTTACTTTGACCCATCAAACATCATTGACCTGGCAATTGAAGGCGGTTGCAATGCAGTTGCGACAACTTACGGCGTTCTTGGTTCAGTTGCTAGAGATTACGCTCACAAGATTCCATTTATCGTCAAAATCAATCACAACGAATTGATGACAAGTCCAAACAACTTTGACCAAATCATGTTCGGAACTGTTGAAGAAGCGTGGAACTTAGGTGNTGCTGCAGTTGGCGCAACGATTTACTTTGGTTCTGAAGAATCAAATAGACAAATTCAAGAAGTCTCACACGCTTTTGCGATGGCTCATGAGTTAGGCATGGCGACAGTGCTTTGGTGTTACCTCAGAAACAGTGACTTTAAAGTTGGTGGCGAAGATTATCACGCTGCAGCAGACTTAACNGGTCAAGCCAATCATCTNGGGGTGACCATTGAAGCAGACATCATTAAACAAAAACTCGCCACGAACAATGGTGGATATGTTGCACTTAATGAAGGCGGGGCTTCCTATGGTAAGTACAGTCAAGGGATGTACGATGACTTATGCAGTGATCATCCAATTGATCTTTGCCGTTATCAAGTGCTCAATTGCTACAGTGGCAGAGCAGGGCTTATCAACAGTGGTGGCGCATCAGGTGATGACGACTTCGGCCAAGCCGTTCGAACGNCTGTCATCAATAAGCGTGCTGGTGGTAGCGGACTCATCTCAGGTCGCAAAGCATTCCAGCGACCGATGAATGAAGGTGTTGAGTTACTCAATGCCATTCAAGATGTTTATCTTGATGAAACAGTAACCATTGCGTAACACGACAGTATGAATGAATAAAAAAGCCCCTCAAAGGAGGGTCTTTTTTTGTGTACGGTTTAGTTTTATGTGGAAGCGATCTGTCTTGTTGGTTTAGCAACGCGACTTTCTTCCATTCGTCTTTGTGATTCAACAACAGAAGTGAAGTCTTCTCCGAATCGTATGAGTCTAAGACTATTTGCGATGACAACAACATATCCAAGCGCATAATAGAATGGCGTAACCCAAATGTTGATGTTGCCGGTTGCGGCAAGTGCTAAACCAACGATTGCTAACACAAGCGAAGCGCCTATGTTTTGTCCGATGACAGACTTCGTTTTGCGAGCAAGTGAAATGAGGAACGGGATGTTTCTCAGTTCATCGTTCATGAGTGCAACACCAGCAGAGTTCGTTGCAATATCAGAACCGCTTAATCCCATTGCAACGCCAACATCAGCAGTTGCAAGGATTGGACCGTCGTTAATACCGTCACCAACGACGAGCGTGCTATGACCTCTGCTGATGAGGTATTTGAGTTCTTCGTGCTTTTCTTCTGGCAAGCACTCTGCTTCGATTGAATCAACACCAACAGATTGCGCGACACGCTTCGCAACATCGAGGCGGTCACCAGTAAAGATTGATACACGGCGAACGCCATTGCGTCTCATTTCTTCGACTGCTTCGGCTGCGTGTGGTCTGAGTTTATCTTCTAATCCAACTGCGCCTAAATATTGAGTGCCTCTCATGATGTGGACTGAAGACATGCCTTCAATCTTTTCAGAGACGACTTTAACTTGGTCACTTACTTCCTTGTTCAGTTCAATGAGCCAAGCACCACGACCTGCATAAATTTCAGCATCTTTACCGTGAGCAATAACTCCGCGACCATGAACTTCTTCATACTTTTCGACTTCGCCGGGCGTGATGTTTGCTTGCGTTGCAGTTTCCAGAATTGATTTTGCAAGAGGGTGGTTTGAATGTTGTTCGGCATCTGCAGCTGCTTTTAAAAGCGCAGCGCCTTCAACACCTTCAGCTGGAGCGAGGCGACTGACTGCGAACTTGCCTGTTGTCAGTGTGCCTGTCTTATCCATAATGACTGTGTCTACGCCTGCTGCTGACTCCAACGTCATTGTGTGCTTAATCATGATGCCAAGACGCGCTGCTGCTGCGAATGCTGCAACCATTGCAGTTGGATGTGCAATAAGCAGGCCGCCAGGGCAAGTGACGACAAGCACTGTGATTGCTCTCACTGCAGCTGCTGAACGAATGGCTTCGTCAGCACTCCTGCTCGTGAAGAACCAAACAACTGCTGCGACCATGACAACGATTGAGAAGTAATAACTTGCGAGTTGCTCAATCAGTTCTTGTTTTTGTGTTCGTGTTGACTCCGCTTCGCGGATGAGGGATTCAACTTTACCGATTGTGGTTTCTGCTGCAACCGCTGTTACTTTGACATCGATTTGCCCAGTTAAGTTAGTTGTTCCTGCATAGACTTCAGTGCCTTCTTGTACTTCGACAGGGACTGCTTCACCAGTTAGTGATGCTTGGTTAATATCCGAATGGCCAGAAATGATGACACCGTCTGCGGGTAAGTTTTCACCGGGACGTACGCGAACAACCATTCCGATTGCAACTTCTTTGAGTTGAGCAGTACGTTCCTTGCCATTCTCAATAATTCGCGCTTGACCTGGTGTTAAATCGATGAGGTCTCGAATCGCTCGTTGCGCGCCCCATGCAGTTCGGCTAAGAATGAGATTCGCCATCCAAAGAAAGAGCGCGAGGAATCCAGCCGCCAGATACATGCCAGCAGAAAGTGCTGCGACAACGGCAAGTGAAGCAAGTGCGTCACTTGATGGGTGTCCCTTTTTCATTTCTTTCCAAGCGCCACCGAGTAGCGGAACGACGAGGATGATTGCTCCAATTGCAGCAGGAATCTCAGAAATGAGTTGATGTGCTCCCAAAAGGTGTCCTAGCCATGAAACAGCAAGCAAAACGCCACCACCTAAAGCAATAAGCAGCCGTCGTTCTAGTCGTTGAGCACCTTCCATCGCTCCTTCGATTGATGGATTAATCTCGTTATTTGATTCAGAAATAGCCATTTCAGACATATTCATTACGGGTCTCTCTAATTAACTCTATTACTATAGGCATCTCAAGTGCCATTTGTTCGATATGGAATATGGTTATCTTATTGGAAAATGGGACCCAAAGAGGACTTTCAGACTTAATGACTTCAAGAGCAACAATTTTAGGCGATGGACAGATGGGGCTTGTGCTTGCAGATGCCCTGCATGCACGTGGAATCGAGGTCACAGTGTGGGGGCCATTCCAAGAACATGTCGAGGAACTTGCAACATCGCGAGTTTCACCGCGGCTTCCTTCGATGGAGTTGCCGGAGGCCATTGGTGTGACGGGGGATAAGGCGGAAGCCCTAAGCGAGACAGATTGCGTAGTCAATGCAATCCCTACGCAGTTTGTGAGGGGAGTTTGGAAAGATGTGAAGCCAAATCTTGAAGAAGGCATTCCAATTGGTTGTGTTGCAAAAGGCATTGAAATTGAAACGCTCATGTTGCCAACGCAGATTATCGAAGAGTGTGTTGGTAGGCAACATTCAATGTGCGTACTTTCAGGTCCAACCATTGCAACTGAACTTGTTTTAAGAAAACCTGCTGCACTCGTTTCAAGTTCTTCTACTCCTGAAACTGCTTCGTACTTTCAAGATTTGTTTGATGTTCCATGGCTTCGTTTGTATACGCATCATGATCCACTTGGCGTAGAACTTGCTGGAGCGCTTAAGAACGTGATTGCAATTGCAGCGGGTATTTGCGATGGCATGTCACTTGGTGACAACGCAAAGTCAGCAATGTTGTCACGGGGTCTTGCGGAGATTTCACGACTTGGCGTTGCGATGGGCGCGCAACTGGAAACATTTTTTGGTGTTGCTGGCGTCGGTGATTTGGCAACGACTTGCTTTAGTCCATACGGACGAAACAGAACGTGCGGAGAACGACTTGGTCAAGGTGAATCGTTAGACCAGATTGAGTCAAACATGGGGAGTGTTGTAGAAGGCGTTGCAACAACGAAAGCAGTTCGTACGCTCGCTACAACACACGCCATCGATATGCCAATTTCAGAAATGATGTACCAAGTCCTTTACAAAGGGCTTCCTCTAAGTGACGCAATTCAAGGACTGATGTCTCGCGATCAAAAAGAAGAACAACTTGGAAAGTAACTATTCGTTGAATCCGGCTTTAACAAGCGACTCTAGTTCTTGGACTGCTTGACTTGCATCGTCACCGTCTGCTGTGATATGAAGATTTGTTCCTTTTGTCGCAGCAAGGAGCATGAGTTGCATGATTGACTTTGCATCAACGGGGTCATGTGCGTCATGTGAAACTGTAATAGATGAACTGAATCTTCCAGCAACTTCAGCAAGCAACATCGCCGGACGTGCGTGCATGCCCAGTTTGTTTGAGACTGTTACGGTTGTTGTTGCTGTTGTCACGAGATTAAATCTAAAGTGGGTTGAAAAAATTGAGGGGAGAATAGCGATTACAGTCATGAAACTGTTTCGCGAACAATCTTTGTTTATGAGGTTTACCTCACTGCTTCATCAGTTTCGGTTAGAAGTGTAAGTACTTCCTCTGGTGAAGTTGCCTGTCTCAAAAACCTTCTGAAAGTGTCTTGGCTCAAGTTGCTAAAAATCGCTTCCATGGCATCAAGGTGATTTTCAGGTTGGTCTTCAGGGCTGAGTAAAAGCACGATTGAAAAGACAGGTTCGCGATCGAGAGACTTGAAATCGATGCCTTCTGGACTGTTTCCGATTGCAATCTTCATCTCTTTGATATCAGGATGTTTGATGTGCGGCACGGCAACACCATGTCCAAATCCTGTAGAACCTTTGTTCTCACGCCGAATGATGGCCTTTGTAAACTCTTCTCGTTGATCTTCTGTTGCGCATCCTGCAGCGACAAGTGCGTCTACGAGTTCAGCAATAACGCCATCGCGTTTCGTTGCTGCAAGTTCAGGAATGATTGCTTCCTTAACTACAATATCCATCAGTTTCATCGTTCTTGGCCTCCAGTTGGCGTGTTATGTTTGTGGTCTTTAGTCTTCGATTTTAAATCCGTCAACTGACGAACGCTCTTGTCTAAGCAGCCATCGATTGCTGCATAGACATCATTTTCTTCACATGTTGAGACGATCGGGTCGTGATGTACAACGTCGCAAATGATTTCGATAATAAATCCATGCGTCGTTTTTTCAATTTTTACATCGATTTGTTCCGTCCGGTCATAATATCTTGTGAGTTTTTCAGCTTTTGATCGAGCGTATTCCTCGATTGAACTTGATAAATCAATATGTTTGGCGGCAATCGTTACTTGCATGAATCTTCACTTCCTGAAGCTTCTGTCACTTCGTCTTCTATTCTATCACGAAGTTTAGAACCGGCATTTTCACCGTTTAACTCGTGTTCTGGCTTTAAAACGCCACCGCTAACAGCAAATCGGATTGCTTCTTCAACAGTGATTGGTAAGTCGATGATCTCAGAACGAGGGATTGTGATTGTGTATCCAGTAAACGGAGTTGGTGAACTTGGAACGAAAACCGTGACTGAGTCAGGGAGTTTTGATTGAAGTGAATTCATTGATTCGCCAGTGAGGAAACCGACCGACCAGATGCCTTTACGGGGATATTCAACTGCAACCACTCGGCTGAACTTTGGTTTGTCACTGTCACTGATGAGAAAATCAACGAGTTGTTTAACGTAAGGGTAAATCTTACTGATCACTGGAATCGAACTCATGATCTGTTCAAGTTTCTTGTATAGGGAGCGTCCAAGGAACCCGCCAACAAGTCTGCCGCAAATGTAAACAATGAAGGCTGCAACAATCAAACCGACGAAGTTCATGTAGGGGTGTTCTGCCCACCAAGTGTCGACATTGGTCGTTAGGAGTTGGTGCGTGATTGTTGCCACTTCTTCTGTTTGGCTCATCGCAACAAATTGTTCTTGAGCGGCTTGTTCAATTGCTTCTTGCGATGGCAAAACACCAAACTGCTTTGCAATTGGAGTAACTTTTGATGAAAGTTCTATGAATGCAGCCCGAATGCCTCTGTTGATTGGCTCAGCAATTGCAGAATCAATGAATTGATACGCCTTAACAAGAAGCCACAAAGTCAATACGGAAGGAAGCAGAACTGCAAGCCCTCTCAAAAATGGTCTAGATTTTTTCTGTTCACTCATATCTGCTATCCATCATACCTTGAGTTGGCTGGCAACTTTGTTAACTGCTTCGACATATGCACTGCATTCAAGTTGGAACACTTTGTCAGCAAGTGATTGCGGAGTTTCATCGGCATCGACTTCACAAGTGTGCTGGACGATTGTTTCGCCATGGTCATATTGCTCGTCAACGAAATGAACTGTGCAACCCGATTGCTGGTCTCCACTTTCGATGACAGACTTGTGAACATGCATGCCGAACATTCCCTTTCCACCATGCTTTGGGAGAAGCGCAGGATGTATGTTGATGACTCGGCCTTCCATCCATGGCTCAATGTTGAGTAATCGAAGGTAGCCACAAAGGCAGATGAGACAAGGGCGGGCGTCATCAAGCCAAGAGGATGTTCGCGAATCACCTAACTCGAGGGGTTCATCAACACCTCTTGCAATTGCTACGTCGAGACCGCGTTCAGTCAGCCTGTCAATCCCAACGAGGCCTTCCTTTGATGCGATTGCAAGGGAGATTTTTGCATCTAGGTTACCAGCTTCGATTTGGTTGAGCAGATTGAGCACCGTTCGTCCACCACCACTAAATAGCACTGCAATATCAATGGTCATGAATGTCTTTCGTGCGCAGTCGGTAAAGATAAAAATGGGATGGTGTTGCCATCGGCATCGATACTCACCATCGTTAACTCTGCTTTGGTCACTTCAACTTGTTGATTGTTGTCAAAGCGCTCTGCGATGACTGTGACTTCTACGCTTACAGATTTTGTGCCGGTCTTAATCGTGTTTGTGTAAAAACGAACAACATCACCGACGTACACGGGCTTTTCAAAATCAACTCGATCCATCGATGCTGTTACCCATCGATGAACACCGTGCTTACGTGCTTCAATGAAACCCGCTTGGTCAATGTATGAAAGGATAATCCCCCCAAAGATGGAACCATATGCGTTCGCGTCTCTCGGCATCATGACAACACTTAGTGCTATTGAATTAGCCATTTCGAATTCCTTGTTCAATCAAGTAACCACATTTGAACTTGCGCCACCAATCAAGTCTAGATTTTACCGTAGTTAGTCCTTTTGTAGGTAATCTTTGCGTGATTGATGGTCGAATCCATCTTGCAAGTTCAACGGCATGTTCAGGATGCGCCCACTGCTCACCAATTGCACTGTCTATCAATATGGGCAAAAACTCTGTTTCACTGATGATGAGTCCAGCGAGCATTTGGTCAGGTCGAATGGTGCCATCTTCATGATGAAGGGTCCGCCAAGCAAGGGCAGTGTCACGAGTTTGGAGAACTTTTGAGATCGTCATCAACTCGTCATTCATGCTGGGTTGAAATTGATCAATCGTGTAGCCCCAGATTGCTGAGAGTAATGTTCCAGTACGCACATCATCACTATCGAGTGCGCCCAATAGAGATGCAGTTGTTGCAATTCGTTTCTGCAGCGGGGTGTGCTTGTTAATCGCAAGTACCGATAGCAGCACGCTACCATCTCGATCATGAAAGGGTGTTGTGTTGATTGCGAGCAGTGTTTGAATGTCTAACTCTTCCTGCTGGAGTGACCAGAGTCGCATGAGCCACTGGGATGAATTTTCGGATATTGGTTCAGAGGATTCTTTTAATTGCGGGGGACTATTTAGCCACCACCGAAGAACATCATTCATCTCTGTAGTAAGACCACCTACTTTTAAATCAAGAACCCGTTTATCGCGAGATGCAAGTTCAATGAGGACATCTTCACACTGAGTGGTATGCTTGGAGCTCTGCTCAATCAAAGGCACTAGTAGAGGTTTGCAAACATCGTAATGAAGCCGTTTGGATTGTTTAATGCCTTTCTTGACATCTAACTCGGAACTCGATTGCAACAGCGTTTTGATTTCTGCGGCATCGTTCTCAGTACTGAGAATGACTGCAGCATACACAGCAGTTAACACGACTAATCCTATTGTCACACTACGATGATTCATGGACCATCAATATCGTATCGAGCAACTCCTTCGTTGTTTGATGGTTGTACCCATGAATTTGCCATGAAGTTGTTTGCATGAACGCGTGCCTGATATCGAAGTGTGCAAAATAGATTCGCCCTTTGCCCATTTCAGCAAACAAAACCTTTTCGATTTGGGGCTGGTGTTTTAATGACCATCCTCTCTTTTGTGGTGAAAGGATGTTTGCATTGTGCTGCTGAAGTTGTACTTTTCCATCCCTAATGATTTGTTGTTGTACCAACTGAGCAAAGGGGTTTCTTTTGCCAAGCGATTCAATAATCACTGTGCCGCCAGTTTCAACGAATTCAACTAACTCGTCAATCAAGTCATCTTCGATGTCGCTGTCTTTGGTGCTACCAATGAGGATTGGGAGCTCATTAGTCAGATTCCGTATCGTTGGCATTGTCTCAATTGAGTAAACGGGAAACGGACATGGCTCAACTAGAAACTTTTGATCACGAGCTCGGAGTTGGCCAAGTTCACTAGCGCAAAGCGCTACATTCGTAAGCGTGTTGATACAGTTCTCAGGGAACGCACCTCGCCTGTTCACTTCGCCTTCAATGCATATTGCCACATCCCTAACGCCATCATTCCAAACTATTCCGCGAGTTTGTTTTGCCTGTACGAATTCTTGCTGAGACCAGTGAGTAGAAGTGAGTGGTGTATTAACGAACTGCGGAAACTCGCATGCCATTCGTTCAACAAAGCGTGTTCGGTGAACTTTTGAAGCAACGACTACAAGTAGTCCGCCATCCTCAATGTACTCTTGGAGATGGTGTGTTGGAATCCCAAGAGCATGTTCATTAACACTAAGTAAAATTGGTGCTTCAAGCCAAGTTGAGATTGAATCATCGAGCGAGACTTGCTTCCAAGTTGCGCGTTGTTCAGTTTTGTTCTCATATACATTCGACAATTGTTGACTGAGTTGACCTTTTGGGATGACACCTGTTGTCTCAGCGTACTCAGAGATTATGTATGGCGAATTGCCTCTTGTTAAGAACAAGAGCGCAAATGCTAGATTGACAGTTGCCCCTCTCACTGTTCTGGGTTTGCAGTGGCTCTTTAACACTTCATTAACCCCAGTGAGGTACCAGTTTTGTTCCCCGATTGTCGTGAAACCGCAACACATGGCAACTCGTTCAAGGGTGTAAAAGAAACTCATAAATGACGTTCCACCAGGATTCTGAGAAGGAAGAGGCATGCTCTTAAGCCAGTCCACAGCATGCTGTGCATGTTTTGTTATGGTTTCATGTTGCGACTGAGTTAATGAATGTTGGGTTGATTCGGCAATCGCAAGCAAGCAATTGAGGCCTGCGACTGTGAGATTATGCGTTGATTCTTTTTGTTGAGGGTAACCCCATCCACCATCAGTGCGCTGCTTGCGAAGCACTTGTTCAGCAATCTGTTTCCAGTATTTAGTGTGAATTTCAATGCCATTCCTGTGTGATTCTTGAAGTGCCATCAAGCAGAATTGCAATTGCAAAAGGGAATCAGTATTGCATTCTTTGACAAGCGATTTGGCATCGCGCCTTGCTCGTTCACGGTATTTTTCTATGTTGGTGTTCCATATGAGTAACCTCAACGACCGAACATACAAGTGTGGAGATGGAATCCCCCACAATTGAGTTGCTGCGTGTTCAATATCTTCGCCATGTTCAGCAAGTGCTAGCGTGACGATTGCAGTTGTGCCTCCAAAATGTTTTGACAACCAACTTGCCGTTGCAGTAGATGGCTCCCAAAGTCGGCTTGAATCCATCCTCAAGCGGAGTTCTTCAGCGATTCGTTCACATGACAATTCAGCCGATGGTGTCAAACAGATGAGGAGCGTTAAGATTTTGATAAACATCGAATCCAAAGATACAAAGGCTTCTTTGGAAACTGAAATGAAGCGCTTAATTTCTTAGTCTTGCACTTTTTTGAGAATAATCGTCGCGTCATGACCATCAAGATAAGATTGGTCGAACGTCACATTCCGAGTGAGTTTGAATGCTTGTTCAAGCATTTGAACCGTGTCAAACCGACTTGCAGGAGTTAAATCCTCTTCTAGATTTTGTTTGCATTGATTAGATAGGAAGTTATATGCAACTCCAATAGTGCACGCTGAGAATGCCTTTGAAACAAGTTCCATGGCGAGGGATTGAGGCATCGCGTTGAGTGTGCCAGACATCGTTATCCAGTCAAACCCTTGCAATAGGCCTTCGTTTTCGATGACATCGCCAATTGAAAAAGTGCAACGAGGAAGCGACTTGTTATTCGCCTCAGAAATCATCTGTTCCATTGCATCGATGCCTTGAAATGATGCGAAAGAGATCTGATGATCAATCAAGTAGTCAGCAAAATCACCAAGTCCGCACCCAACATCTAGGATTGACATGTCAGAAAAATCGATGCCATTACACATCGTTCGAAATCTCAGTTGTTGTCCTTCTCTTGATCTCCAGAGCGTGGCGTAAAACGACCCGCCGTGTTCCTTTGCAGCTTCTCTGTAGGGCTCAAGATAGTCCACTGTGTTTAGTTGCGCTGTCTATGCAAGCGATTGTGGACCGGCATGAGAATTTGCGACACTGCATCGTAAAATCGATTGGTCAGCCGTTCGTATTCGGGGAATTGTTCATCGCTTTGAGTTTCTAAATCATCTTTAGACATGTTGCGTTCGTGGAGCATTCTTGAATCATCTTCAATCCAAACAGAAATCGTTTCTCGGTCGCACTCTGGGTGAAACTGAATCCCAAATGAATTGATTCCATTTGACCACGCTTGCACTTTGCATCGCTCACTTGAAGCAAGCAATGTTGAATCTGGAGGCAATGTTGTTACCCCAAACTCATGCCATTGAAGTTGCGTGCCATACCAAGGTTGCCCAGCGAAGATGACGCATTCTCGTCCCTGTGGTGAAAGTGTGAGGTCACACCAGCCATATTCTGGCTCATCAAGTTTTGTGACTTCTCCTCCGAGTGCCAGTGCAAGGAGTTGGCAGCCCAAGCAGATCCCTAAAACGGGTATCTCCCGCTTGTTTGCTTCTCGTAAGAGCGAAAGTTCTTGTTCAAGCCAGGACTCATCAATAGAGAGTGGTGACTGGGGTCCGCCACAACTGATCACGCCATCAATCTCATCCAAATCGGTTGGGAGTTGTTCGCCAAGATGTACTCGAACTGTAACAAGTCGATGTCCATCCATAAGAAGGCGTTCGCCAAGGCGGTCTGCGCCAGTTAGATTGCTGTGTTCGATGATGAGAATTGCCATAGTGTTTTGATTTTACTGCGTTACATATGTTTGTGCATCTTCAAATGCATGTAACATTTCTGTTGCTTTCGATGCGATGCATTTTGCATCGATACCTGCTTCTTCTAATTGCTCTGCTCGTGAGCCATGACCAATCCAGTGATCTGGCAACCCAATTGATTCGATTTGAGAAGTGTCACATCCTCGTTTTGATGCTTCTTCAACAACAGCCGACCCAAAACCGCCAATAACTGAGTGGTCTTCAACTGTGAGAATCGAAACGCCTTGCTCAATGAGATGTTCAATGAGGTCGCCATCGACTGGTTTCGCAAATCGAGCATCGTACACGTCGATATGTTCCGGAGATACTCGCATTGCTGCAGTGATCGCATCGTATACAGTTGTGCCATATCCGAGAATTGCTAACTTGGGTGTTTGCGAACAACGATGCAGTTTTACTGCTTTACCCAACTCAAACGGTGGGCATTGTAGAGGGTCCTCTTGGACGGCATCACGAGGATATCGCACTGCAGACAGACCCTCGTCGTAACCCATCATCCATTGCATTGCTGCTCGTAAACTTGGCTCGTCAATTGCTGCAAGAAGGGCAGCGTTTGGCAACACTCTTAAGAGTGCAATGTCACAAAAGCCGTGGTGTACTGCACCATCCCCACCGACAAGTCCTGCTCTATCTAAACATAACCGAAGCGGCAGTCCTTGCAATGCAACTTCTTGAAATGCTTGGTCAAACGCTCGCTGTAGGAATGTTGAGTAGACGGCAAAGAACGGTTTGCAGCCACTCTTCGACATGCCCGCAAGCATATCCATTGCATGTGATTCACAGATGCCTGTGTCCCAGGTACGGCCTGGGAATTCCTTCATGACCTTGTCGAGTCCTGTTCCATCAGGCATTGCGGCAGTTGCTGCTACGACTGTCGCATCTTCTTTCATACACTCGATCATGCTGTCAGCGAAAGCTGCAGTAAACGAACGTCCAGATTTTTGAACTTCGACCGAGCATTTTTTCACTTCAAATGGTTTTGGTGAATGGAATGCAGTCGCATTGTTTTCAGTGTATTCAAACCCTTTGCCCTTCACGGTGTGCGCGTGAAGGAGTAGGGGTCTGTCAACATTTCGCACTTCAACAAGCATATCAATAAGCGAAGGTAAGTCATGTCCATCGATTGGACCAACAGTGACTAGGCCGAAGTGTTCAAACCAAGAGTCTTCAAAGATTGCGTCTTTGATCATCTCAGTCATTCTGTGAGACATGTCTTCAAGCATTGAACCGCCAGGCAACTTGCCCATAACTTCTTTTGCTGTACGCTTCATCGAGCGGTATGTTGAGCCAACTCTTAAATGGTCAAAGTAATCTGCAATTGCGCCTTGAGGGTTTGCGATGCTCATGCCATTATCATTGAGGACAACAAGGAATTGCCTCTTCAATGTTCCTGCGTTATTGAGCCCTTCCATTGCAACGCCATTGACAATGCTTGCATCGCCAACAAAGGCGACTACTCTTCTGCCATCGGGGTTGGTGTCAGGGTCATATCCCTCATTGAGCAGCGTGTCGCCACGCGCCATGCCGACTGCCGTTGAAATTGCAGTGCCAGCATGTCCGACCTGAAAGAGGTCGTAGGGTGATTCGTCCGGATTTGGGAACCCAGACATCCCGCCACGTTGTCTTAACTTATCAAGAAGATGTTGTCTTCCAGTTAACAGTTTATGTGGGTAGCATTGATGACCAACATCAAAAAGTAATCTGTCATGTGAAAAGTCAAACACGTAGTGCAACGCAATTGTTAACTCGACAACTCCAAGGTTTGGAGCAAGATGGCCTCCACTTTTCTGCACTTGATTACAGATTGCTTCACGCATTTCTTTAGCAAGAACGGGAAGTTCTTCCACAGGGATTTTGCGTAAATCAGAGGGACATTGAATTGTCGAAAGGACTGAGTTTGACATTGAAATGACTATTGTACGCTCAACGGGTCCGCTGAGCCAACCAAAGATTGAAAGAACGCAGACAATCTGCGGATGCACCAAGCGGTTCTAAAGCACGTTCTGCTTCGCTTTTTAGGTGTTCGATGATGTTTTTTGATTCTTCCACTCCTACTGCACTTGGGTATGTGAGTTTTCCTGCCTCGCTATCCTTACGAGTGGCTTTCCCTACATGTTCTGCACAACCGTGCAAATCAATCAAATCGTCGACAATCTGAAACATTAAGCCAATGTGTGTTCCGTACGACGCGATGGCTTCAACTGCGACTTTATCTTGAGCGCTACACATGCCACCGAAAACGCACGCGCACCGAATCAATGCACCAGTTTTGTTTTCATGCACAAGTTGTACCTGTTCGATTGGTGACAACGCTGCGGGGAGATTTCCAAGCGTGTCATACACTTGCCCGACAACCATGTTTTTAGTCGCTTCAGCAAGTTCATTTGACATCTTCACTTTGGTGGATTCATCAAATGTTGAGTGAGCAAGTTGTAAAAATGCAAGTGTCAACAAGTTATCGCCAGCCAAGATCGCCATTGCTTCATTCGTTTTGATATGTAAAGTTGGTTTGCCTCGTCGTAAATGATCGTCATCAAGAGCAGGTAAATCGTCATGAATCAAACTAAAACAGTGGATAAACTCAACGGCAATGGCTGCTTGCATTGCGAGTTCAACTTGACCGCCAACCGCTTCAGCGCATAGGAGGGTGAGGGCTGGCCTGACTCGTTTTCCGCCGTTCATAACAGCGTAAAGAGTTGCTTCTTCTAACTCATTGGGTAAGTTGAACGAGAGAATTTGATTTTTTAAGGCGTCCTCAATGCTTGGAATCTGGTCGATGAAAAATTGAGGAGGTTCAGATGTTGATTTTTCAGTCACTTACAGATTGTACGCCGAACAATTACAATCTAGGGATGTTACTTGGCTTAATGGAACATCTTTTACACCTCGTCGAACGCGGTGGAATTGTGATGCTTCCACTCATTATGTTGAGTGTTGTTAGTTTGACACTCATTTTCGAACGCTTTTGGTTTTGGTGTTTTGGCGGTGGATATTGTCCCGCAAGCACAATTGCGACCTACAACGACCTGTTAAGAAAAGGTAAGCGAGATTCAATTGAGAAGAATGTGAAGCGTAAGCGAACCATTTTTGCATCTGTGATTCAATCTTTGCTTACTGAGGGCAATAGTGACGCAGTTGCAATTGCAGCCATCGAACACCAGCGCCCTCGTTTTGAACGTTACATGGTCGCGTTATCTACAATCATTACAGCAGCACCTCTTCTCGGAATCTTAGGTACTGTCATCGGGATCATTGATTCATTTCAACTTCTTGGTGATCAATCGATGCTGACTGATCCAGCTGATGTGGCTGGAGGAATCGCATCTGCGTTGTTAACGACTGCTGCGGGGCTCACGATTGCACTTGTTACGCTTTTCCCATACATGCTCTTTAGAGAATGGTCATCTCAATCCATAAGCCACCTTGAAACAATTGTGGCATCAGCTCAGCAAGGTGAGGAGAATAGTCATGATTGAATACTTGGTTTTTGTTGTTTTATCTTCTTTGCAAGAAGCACAGCCTACACAGCAAGTGACGCCTCATGTTTCTGACATTGCAGATGTACCATCGTGGATACGGAAACGGACGGATGAGAATCTTGCTGCGCTCGAGATTGCATCTCGAAAATATAGCGCAGAGGGGAAGCCGGATTTATGGCTTGTTGGCGTGTCACACGTTGCAGATGAATCGTTTTACATGCAGATTGAGACATTGTTAGATGAATTCGATGTAGTCCTTTATGAATCGGTTCGACCAGATGGCGCAAGACCTCCAGTAAACACTTCACCAGAACATGCAGTCAAGTCTACTAAAACATCTATGGAGTTTGTCGCAAATTTAGGCGTGAGAGTTGCAGAAGAGTTTGGGGAGTTGCCAGAGTCGATTGATGACATTATTGTTGACGCATCCCTGATCGACCGTAGATTTAGTGGTTGGGTAGAAGATGCATCTGTAGACGCATGGAATAGGCCATTTGCATTACAAGCGTTCCCAGAAGAATCTGCATTTGGAATATGGAGTTACGGTAGTGACGGGGCAATTGGTGGTGAAGGATATGCGGCAGACCTCTTTGTCAAGCGGTCTGTGACATTGAAAGATGTGTTTGCAGATGGCGTAGTTCAAACTCAAGAAGAAGAAACAGTAAACATTCAAGCAGAGTTTGCCGACATGCTTGAGTTGGAGTTTCAGCTTGACGCGCTTCCTTACGAAGAGCCAAACTGGTTCTGTAGTGACTTAACCATTGGTGAAGTCAATAGTTTGCTTAAAGATAAAGGTGCAGACACAGCAGTGATTGATTCGCTCTCGGGTGCGACGCTAACAGCAAAGTTATCAGCGAGTCTGATGAGGCTTGTGCCAATGTTCGACTCACTCGCAGGTGGTGGTGTTATTGAAACAGTAAAACTGTTGATGATTGAGTTGTTGTCAATGGATGACAGCATGGAACTTTCAAGCGAATTGCAACCTGAACTCATGGAGGTCATCATCATTGATCGAAACACAGAGGTGTTAAAAGACATCGGAGTGACGCTCGATGTTGTCGAAGGGGTTCAATCGATTGGAGTATTGTATGGTGCAGGTCATATGGATGATTTTCATAAGCGACTAGCACTGCTGTTTGATTATGAAATCGCTGAAGAGCGGTGGTTTACTGCAATGAGTGTAAATCCAAAAGAATCACTGCTTGATGATAAGGAATTCAGACGTTTAAAGATGATGCTTCGTTATCAAATGTATAAAGCAAAGCAAGCACAAGAACAGAAAGCGGCTACTCAAGGCGAGTGAGTGAACTTTTCAACAGGAACGCCATTTACTTCACGTGCTTTTGGAATCCACATTTTTTGATTTAGAAGTGTGTGAATAACAACGTTTTCAACATGCCCATCCGCAAAACCAATTGCTGGCATTCCGTTATAGCGACCAACAGGAACGTACGTTTCAGCGTATGAGTTAATCTTCCCATCGGGTAATATTGTCCATCGTTTTGAATCGGCTAACACACTTGGGATTGCCATGTTGGCGCCGTCAATGTCATCAGGAAGTTCGCCGTAAGAGTGGTCTTCGCCTAGAAAAGTGCTTGCAAAAGCAATCGTCGTTGTCGGGGAATTGACTTGCGCTAGCGAAGAAGTCACAACATTCATTCGCGTGTCATCGGCGAGTTTTGCATTGCCAAACAAAGTCTGCGTCCTACCCTCAGCTTCGTTGAACAGTTTCCAACCACCAAGATACATGCCGTTGTAGCCAAAGGCAGGTGTTTGAGTAATCTCATTAGCATGCGCATTGACTCGCTCAGCAAATGGTTCCCAATCTAGTTCTTTGTAAAACAACAGGGAGCGCCAATTTTCATCGAGATATGGAAGGAGTCGCCACGGCCAAGGTCCTACGATGTTTAAGTAATCGGAATCGTATGAAGGTGCTGGTGGAATGAGTGTTTCGTCTGGAAACGCCCATGCAAGTTCATAGTGTTCTTGATAAGACACATCAAGATAGCCCGGAAGCAATTTGTTTTGATGATCACTGCTATACGTTGCCCATGCAGTCATGACTTGCTTAAGAACGTTGAGTTCTTTCGTTTTCTTTGCCTTCATTTTGATGGAAAAAATGGAAGGCACGAGAATCCCGACAAGGACTCCAATGATTGCAATGACAACAACAATTTCAGTTAATGAGAACCCTCTTCGGTTGTGAAAAGGTGTTTGAATCACGTGGACTCACCTTCGACAGTAATCGCAGGCACATTAATGCTCACTGCTTTGTCGCCGAGTTTCGTCTCTCCATTCTTTACGCGTTCTTGAAGAAGTTTGCACTCCATGAGTAGTCTGTCAAGAATCTCGTCTTCGTGGACATTCGCAACGCGTTCGCCTTGAACATAAATGATGCCACGTCTGTCTCCAGCAAACACTGCTACATCTGCGCCCTCGGCTTCACCCGGACCATTGACGACGCAGCCCATGACTGCAACCTTGATTGGTACTTCGATATCATCTTCAAGTTGGTTGCGTACATCTTCAACGAGTGAGAACAAATCGACTTGGATTCTTCCACAACTTGGGCATGCGATGAGTTCAGCACCAACTCGATCTCGTAAATCCAAACAATTCAACAATTCGACCGCATCTTCAACTTCATAGACTGGGTCACTTGCGTAACTGATTCGTACGGTGTCACCAATGCCTTGGGAGAGAAGGGAGCCAAGCGCACTGATTGAACGGATTGCGCCTGTTTCTCTTGGACCTGCATGCGTAACACCAAGGTGCAGTGGGTAATCAAAACGAGTTGCAAGTTCGGAGTAGATATCTATGACTAACCTCGCGTCCATCAGTTTCGCACTCAGGCAGATGTCATGGAAATCTCGTTTGTCAAAGATATCGAGATATTCTTCAACTTTCGCAATCATCATTGCAAGCAGATGCCCTTGTTTTCTTTCTGCAAAAAACTTTGCGAGTTCCGCTTGTCTCTTTTGTTTGTCTTTGCGTTCAACGACAGAGCCTTCATTCACACCGATTCTNATTGGGATACCTGCATCTNTACATGCGTCGATGACTGCATTGACTTGGTCTGTGTCATCGATGTTGCCTGGATTTAAGCGAATCTTATGAACGCCTGCTTCAATTGCTTCGAGGGCTCTTTTGTAATGGAANTGAACATCNGCAACAATTGGAACATTCACTTGATTGAGAATTTCCGGNAGTGCTTCAGTGTCGACTTTTTTAGGNACAGCAACGCGAACGATATCTGCCCCAGCATTTGCGAGTTTGTTGATTTCTGCAACGCAAGTGTCAATCTCGAAGGTATAACCGCTCGTCATTGATTGGACGGCAACNGGTGCGTCTCCGCCTATNAAAACGCCACCTACGTTGATTTGTCGAGTTTTGTGTCGCTGCATTAGTGGCATTCTACCACGAGGGTTATAGGTGCAACTCAATCAAGAATCGTAAAGTTCTAGTTCTGCCACATTGCCTTCGATGAGTAAGGTCTCAATTGGAGTGCCTTCTGGGATAACAGTTCCGTCGAGAGATTTAATCTTGACTTGAGGATGTTCTAACTCATGAGCCTCNAGCGCGGCTTCAAGTTCTTGTTGTTTATCCTCTTCAAGTGTTTTCCAGCCCATTCTTCCTTTGCACTTCGGGAACGTNGAGCAACCAAGCCATGGTCCTCGCTTGCCGTTTCTTAGGTTCATAGGGCTTTCACACTTTTCACACTGCAACGATTCGACAAGTAATGCAGGAGGTGAGGGGTATTTGATGCCACCTTTTTTATCAAGATTAACGACAGTCTTGATGTCGGGNTAATTCACTGATGCGAGGAATGGNCCAAAGCGACCGTTGCGTTTCTCCATCGGAGAACCATCTTCAGGACACGCAACGTTGACGCGTTCGGGGAGTAGCGGTTGACCCTGCCTGTCAATCGGTGCAGCGTACTTACAATCTGGGTAAGCAGTGCAAGAAAGAAACCGGCCATTTTTCCCAAACCTATATTCAGTTCTGCTTTCACACTCTGGACATTTATAAGGTGCTGGTGAAGTCTCAGCTTTTGCGTGAGACATTTCTTCGTATGCTGTTTCAAGTCGCTTGCTGAATCGCCCATAAAAATCATGGAGCATTTCAATCCACTCAACATCACCTGAAGCGACATTGTCTAACCGCTCTTCTAAAGAACGTGTGTAATCAACTCCCATCAATATCGGGAAGCCTTCGATGAGTTTTTCAGTGACGACTTCACCTAAGTCTGTTGGATGGAACGAACCATTTATCTTTTCAACATACTTCCTGAATTGAATGACATCGATAATTGATGCGTAAGTTGAGGGTCTGCCAATGCCCTCTGCTTCTAATTTCTTGATGAGTGATGCTTCGCTATACCTTGAAGGCGGTGATGAAAACACTTGTCTTGGATTGAAGTTGAAGGGGAATAGTTCAGTTCCCTCATCTAACTTTGGAAGATTCTGTTCTGTGTCTGAAGTTGGAACTCCACTTGCTTTATAGAAACCATCAAACGCGAGNGTTCTGCCAGCTACTTTAAAGACCGCTCCTGTATCGACATCTGTTCTCTTGAAGAAGATTTCTGTGCGATGCCATTTTGCAGGAGTCATTTGGCATGCTACGAAGCGTGACCAAATCAGTGTGTAAAGTCGTCGTTGATCTTCATCTAGTGAAGCTGGTAGTGAACTTGGATGTCTTGACACATCTGTGGGTCGAATTGCCTCGTGTGCCTCTTGGGCAGACTCGTTTGAAGATGTGTATACATTTGCTTTGTCCGGAAGATAAGGCACGCCAAACGACTTATCGATATATGTTCGTGCAGCTTGAATTGCATCCGATGACAAATGCGTTGAGTCCGTACGCATGTATGTAATNAAACCAACTTGCCCCTCACCTTTAATCCGGACACCTTCGTAGAGTGCTTGTGCGGCTCGCATTGTTCGTTTTGCGCCAAATCCAAGAACTGTAGAAGCGGATGCTTGTAATGAGGATGTGATGAATGGTGCAGGGGGTCTTACCGTGTTGTCCTTTTGAGCAATGTCACTGACTTCATACGATGTGCCTTCCTTGACATCTCCGTTTATCGTGAGTGTGTGCTTCGCTGGGCCCTTGCCATTTTCATTTTCTGTATCTTCAATTGAAGGGTTATCGATTCCGATGAGTGTTGCCATTTCTAACAACTTCTCTTTGTGGTTCTCGATTGAATCGCTGCAGTCAGAAGGGCGAGTAAACTTTGCTGGTTTCCCGCCAATCTCTACAAGCGTGCCTTCAACACATTGATGTTCAGCGAGAAATGCAATCATTGCTTTGCGAGTTGGACCTTTACCGCGTTCGTCAACAGTTGAGAGGAACGATGCCCAAGTCGAACTAAGTCCACTGACATCATTTTGATTGAGCGAGAATTGTCCTGTGACATTCCATGATTCATCAGGTATATGCGCTTCAATCTCTTTCTCTCGTTCAACAATGATGCGAACTGCAACCGATTGCACTCGGCCCGCACTTAATCCACCAGCAACTCGTTTCCAAAGTAGAGGAGAAACTTGATAGCCGACAACCCTGTCTAGAATCCGTCTTGCTTGTTGGGCGTTGACAAAATCCATATTGATTGGATGTGGATGTTGAAACGCTTCTTCAATTTGCTTTTTGGTAATTGCATTAAAGATGACGCGTTTGGCATTTTTAGGGTCAACGCCAAGAAGTTCCGCGAGATGCCATGCAATCGCTTCCCCTTCACGGTCAAGGTCGCTTGCAAACCAGATGTCTTTTGCACCTTTTGCTGCTTTCTTTAACTCAGTAACAAGCGAGTTCTTGCCTTTGAGGACTTCGTAGGTTGGTTTGAAATCGTGTTCTAAATCAACACCGGGAACGGGCTTCTTCCATTCCGGTAAATCTTTTGGCTTCTTTGTTCCCTTCGGGGCTTTAGCGAGAAGGTCCCTGATGTGACCAACTGAGGATGTCACAGCATACTCGTCACCGAGATAGCGGTTTATCGTCCGTGCTTTAGCAGGAGATTCGACAATCACAAGATGCTTTCCCTTCGCGTCTGGAACGGCTTGCTTCTTTCTTGTTGTCTTCTTTGTTGTTTTCTTCTTAGCCAATCAACTTATCCCTTTTCGCACGNCAGACGCACAAGCACCATCAGTCATTGCAAAGACGGTTTACATGAACTGAGGATGGGCATTGAAACGACTTTTTGAGCGTTGTCAAGTCTACTCATTGAGAGGNAGGTGAGATTGTATATGCGTAAGTGCTTCATTGACAGCGACTTGCATATTCTTGTCTCCCATTTCAATAAAATGCGTATTTGGGAGGACTTTGAACCTTTTGAGCCAAGTTCGTTGTTGCTTGGCGTATCTACGGGTCAGAATTTTGATTCGTTCTACGGCTTCATCTAGGGTGCACTCACCAGCAAGATGGCTCAAAATTTGCTTATACCCAAGTGCCTCGCTGGCTTGGCTGTTGAATTTGCCTCTCAGCGATGACACTTCTTCTAAGAGCCCGTTATCCATCATCAATTTGACGCGCTTGTTGATTCGTTTGTTTATTGTTGAGACTGCCCAGTCAAGTCCAACAATGATGACGTCTTCTCGTGGGGGTCGTCCCTGCCACTGATTTTGAAGTTCTGAAATGGGTTGGCCAGTCAACTCAAAAACTTCTAGCGCACGGATGAGTCGCTTTCGGTCATTTATGTGAATTCGTTCCACTGATAGAGGGTCGACTTTCTGAAGTCTTTCAAACAACTCGCTGTTTTNTAACCCNGCAAGTGATTCCCGAATCTGCTCATTACTTTGCGGGCCTTCGAATAGTCCAAAAAGGAATGCTTGTATATATAAGTTCGTGCCACCAACGATGATTGGATACTTGTTGCGTGATTGGATCTCTTCAATCGATTGTTCAGAAGCCTCAAGCCAACTATTCACAGTGAACCCTTCGCTGTCTACTGGAACGAGGTTGACAAGATGATGAGGNGCAGCGCTGAGTTCTTCTTGCGTTGGCTTTGCAGTACCAATGTTCATATCTGTATACACCTGCATTGAATCAGCAATAATGCATTCACCTCCACCCANAAGTTGATTTGCAAGCTCAATAGATAACGTGGTTTTGCCGCCCGCGGTTGGTCCAAGAATCAAAATCGTTGGTCGCATAGTGTCATCTTATGAGCATAAGATACCCAATATGAAGCAATCAATTAAAGAAGTTGATGTTCAAGGCAAACGCGTTTTGATGAGAGTCGATTTTAATGTGCCAATTCAAAATGGCAANATCACAGACGATAGNCGCATTCAGATGGCGCTTCCATCAATTCAAAGCGTTTTACAGCGTGGCGGGAAACTCACGTTGATTAGTCATCTCGGGAGGCCCAGTGGNGATGGTTTTGAAGAAGCATTTACATTAAAACCAGTAGCAGATCGTTTAAGTGAGTTACTAGAGACACCGGTTGCATTCGATGAATCGTCAGAGGATGCTGTCGTGTTGCGAGAGAATTTGCGGTTTGATTCTAGGGAAAAATCAGGTGACGATGAGTTTGGTGCAATGCTTGCGGAGGGTTGTGACATTTATTGTAATGACGCATTTGGTACNGCGCACAGAAACCATGCATCGATGGTTGCAGTTCCAACGCANATGCAGGGGAAGCCGCGAGTTGCTGGTCTTCTTCTAGAAAGAGAATTGAAGTACCTTGATGAAACNATTAANCATGCAGAGACACCTTTTGTTGCTGTTCTTGGCGGTGCAAAAGTCTCAGACAAACTTGGTGCGATAGATCGCCTCATNGGCACAGTCGACACGATCGTGATTGGGGGAGCAATGGCTTACACATTGCTTGCTGCAAAAGGTGTGAGCGTTGGTAACAGTCTTGTTGAGTTGGATTTGATAGAGCAATCAAAGGAAATGCTCGAAAGAGCGAAAGTCAANGGGACCGCGATTCAGTTGCCCAGCGACCATGTCTGTGCAACACAGATTGCAGAGGATGTTGAAACGACGCTCGTNGAAGGAGACATTCCAGATNGCGTGATGGGGCTCGATATTGGTCCAATGACAACATCTGCATTTGCAGAGACTTGCAGGCAAGCAAAAACAATTGTTTGGAACGGTCCGATGGGCGTCTTTGAATGTGAGCCTTTCTCTTTTGGCACCAAGGGTGTCGCTGAAGCAATTGCTGAGGCAACAGCTCAAGGGGCAGTTTCAATTGTTGGAGGTGGNGATTCTGCCGCTGCGATCGCTCAGTTTGGGCTAGAAACGCAGATGACCCATATATCCACTGGTGGCGGGGCAAGCCTACAAATGCTTGAAGGAAAAGAATTTTTAAGTGTATCTTTACTCGACGATACCGTATCATGAGCATATCTCAGCGTTTCATGCTGTGAGAAGGAGTTTATATGCGTTTACGCACGATCAGTACTGTTTTTGCACTCACAATTGCGATGCTCGGAGCAGAGGTTTTTGCTCAGCCCGGCGGCCGTAACAAAAAACTAGAAGTTGGTTCAGCAGCTCCTGGTCTAAANGTAGAAGAATGGGTCAAGGGCTCTTTCAACCCAGGCGATGGGAATGTTTATGTTCTTGAGTTTTGNGCAACTTGGTGCGCACCNTGTCGAAANTCAATTCCACACCTCACAGCGATTCAAGAAGAATATGAGTTGGATGGATTAAAGGTTGTTGGGATTTCAACTGATTCAGAAACTGAAAAGGTTGAACCCTTCGTCAATAAACAAGGCNTAAAAATGGATTACATCGTTGGCATCGACAATCGACGTCGAACCCAACGAGCNTGGATGGANGCTGCAGGACTCAAAGGGATTCCAGCAGCATTNATCGTTGATAAAAACGGAACGATTCAATTCATTGGTCATCCGCTTTCAGAAGAGTTTGATGACACGCTTGCAAAAGTTATGACCGGTCGATATGACAAGAAGAAGGAACAAGAAGCAGCGCCATCAATCAAAGCAGCAAAACAATTNCGTTCTGGCACAAGTTGGTCAGAAGCAACAGACGCTTACGAAAATGCAATCGCAATTGACCCGATTGTTTTTGCAAGATTAAATCTAGAGTTAATGGAAATGTATCTGCTTGAACAGAGAGACACAGAAGGTGCGTATACNTACATCAATAAGGTCATCTCTGACAGGGGTTCCGAAGACCCAGAACTGTTAACTTGGATTGCAGAGTTCATTGCAACAAACGATCAGTTAACGCCAATGAATAGGCGAATGGATGTTGCGATGAAAGCAGCAACGACTGCTCACAGTTTTGCAAAACGGAAAACAGACCCAAGATATCTCGCGACAATTGCACTCGTTCATTTCCACAATGGTGATGTAGACGAGGCAATTGAATGGCANCGTAAAGCNTACTTCTCTGCAAGAGAAAAAGAGAAGGAGCAATACAAGTTCACGCTTGATTCATATCGAATGCAACAACAGCACGCCGTTGCTGATTGAGTGAGTTATGACAATGAGTCAAACAGCGAGTTTACTGACTGCGCCACCAGTGTTACCTCTTGTAGCACCGTCGATCCTTTCTGCNGACTTTGCNAATCTNGGTGCAGANTGNCAAGNAGTATTTGATGGCGGCGCAGATTTCTTACACCTTGATGTCATGGATGGTCACTTTGTGCCGAACTTGACAATGGGGCCAGCACTTTGCCAATCGCTTCGAAATCAATTCCCTGATGCATATCTAGATGTTCACCTTATGGTTCAAAGGCCTATGGAGTACATCGAAGATTTTGCCAAAGCAGGTGGCAATTTGTTTACCGGTCATATTGAAGCGGACTGTAATCCTCATGAACTTGCTGAAGCAATTCACGATGCAGGAATGGACGCAGGGCTTGCAATCAATCCGCCAACAGATGTAGAAGCAATTCTTCCATGGGTTGAAGCGTTTGATTTAATCCTTGTGATGAGTGTGAACCCAGGTTTCTCTGGTCAGGCATTCATCCCAGAAGTACTCAGTAAAGTAGAGACAATTAAACCTTTGCTTAGAGAAAATCAGCGTCTGCAAATGGATGGTGGAGTGAGTTTAAAGACATGTGAAGCGTGTAAAAGTGCTGGCTGTGATACGCTCGTTGCCGCATCTGCAATCTTCAAAACAGATGACTATGCAAGTGCAATTACTGGGCTTAGGGAGGGATAACCGATATGCTTCAGTAAGTCGGATGAAGTAATGGCACAAAAAGATACACAACAAAAATGGGCAGATGAAGCAAGCTCACCTGCGAAAAAGGTCTCTATTCCAGATGGTCTTTGGATGCGATGTGACGCTTGCGGAACGATTTTGTTCAAGCGAAGTGTCGAAAATAATTTGTGGGTTTGCCCTGACTGTCAACATCACTTTAGGGTTGACGCAAGAACGCGAATCGACCAACTCGTTGACCCAGAAACTTTTGAAGCATTTGACGTTGAAATGGAGTCGCAAGACCCCTTAGAGTTTGTCGATTTGAAAGCCTATCCAGACCGAATTGCTGCGGCTCAAAAGAAGACGCAAGTCAAGGACGCAATCCAAACAGGATTTGCATTTATCAAGGGTCGAAAAGTTGTTCTTGCAATCATGGACTTCACATTCCTTGGCGGCTCAATGGGTAGTGTTGTTGGTGAAAAGATCACTCGCGCAATTGAGCGTGCAACCGAGCAAGATTTGCCACTCATTATCGCTTCTGCTTCTGGTGGAGCGAGGATGATGGAGTCTGGCTACTCGCTCATGCAAATGGCTAAGACGTCGGCAGCCCTTGCACGATTCGATGACATGGGCGGGTTATATATTTCGCTTCTAACGGACCCAACAACGGGCGGCGTTACTGCAAGTTTTGCAATGCTCGGAGATGTCATTCTTGCTGAGCCTAAAGCGCTCATCGGTTTTGCAGGCCCTCGAGTGATTAAGCAAACGATTAAACAGGATTTGCCAGAAGGGTTTCAACGAGCAGAGTTCCTGCAAGACAGCGGCTTTGTAGATTGCGTTGTGCCGCGAAGCGAGTTGCGTTCAGAAATCTCAAGTCTTATCGACTACGCGGGTAAATAATGAAATTCTGGCAACTTGTGCTTTGTGCGTTTCTCTCAGCAGTATGCACACTGTTATCAACTGAGCCAATCGGGAGCGGAATTGCCGCGTTGGTCGCGCCGCTCTTGTTAATTTTGATTGTGATGCGAGGGCCATGGAGTTGGAAGGCGTTTCTGATTGTGTTTCTTACACAGTTGCCGCTCTGGTTGTATCTTCAGAAGTGGACATTTGATATCACAATTCCGGGTTGGATTTGCTTGAGTGTGTACATGTCGATTTGGGCACCACTGTTTGTGTGCTTGCTTCATAAAGTGAACACAAAGTTAAACCTTCCGCTATATCTCACAGCGCCAACAATCTGGGTTGGTATCGAGTGTTTAAGGGGATTGGTCTTGTTTGGTGGATATCCGTGGTATCTCACCGGAACTGGGATGGCGGACACCTTCCTTGTCAATCTCGCATCCATCGGCAGTGTTTGGCTAGTGAGTTTTGTCACCGTTGGAATTGCCGCAGCAGTAGTTTTATTAAGAACACTTCATATGATTCCAAGAGTCCTTTTGGTTTGCATCATTGCTTTTTCTGTTGTGTGGCCTCAGTTTCAAGCAAAGCATTTAAGGCTCTTCAAATGTTCAGTGATTCAATCAAATGTCCCGCAGTCAAACAAAGACCGTTGGACATATGAACAACAAAGAGAAGACTTATCATCGATGTTCCAAATGACGTTGGATGCTGCAGCACTAGAGGAACCCGAGAAGCCCGATCTCATCGTTTGGCCAGAGACGATGTTGCCAGGTGCAGGCTTTGAAGCAAGCAGGCAAGATTTCGGACAATGGGCACAACAATTCACGCCATTTTGGATTTGGGCTGAAGAGTTACAGTATTTAGCAAGAGATATCCAAACACCAATTCTTGTTGGAACGCAAACGTGGGAAAATGTCGAAGTTGTTGAGACGGACACCACGATTAGTGTCAGTCCTGAGAAACATTACAACTCTGCCGTTCTACTCATGCCCGATGGAGCGACACAACGGTATGACAAAATGGCCTTGACGCCATTTGGTGAATGGATGCCATACGTAGGTGCAATTCCAGCACTCAACAATTGGGTGCGTTCGTTTGCAGGTGCAGCTCAACTTGCAGATCTTGAGCCTGGGAAAGAACCAAAACCGCTGACCTTCCAATCGCAGAAGGGCGACTCGGTTGTGAACATTTCAGTTGGAACACCGATTTGTTTCGAAGTCGCGATGCCAAATGTTGTCAGAAGATTAGTATGGGATTCAGGAAAGCGAACATCAGATGTCCTAGTGAGTCTGAGTAATGATGGATGGTTTGGTTCTGATCTTGCGGCGCGGTTACAACACAACCGAGAAGCAAGACTGCGTTGCATCGAGAACCGCATGTATATGCTGCGGGCGGCGAACACTGGAGTGAGTTCAGTCATTCGTCCAAATGGAGAGGTCGAGTATGCGATGGTTGAAGGCAAACTTGCGATTGACGTACCAACAATCTTTACCGCAAGAGTCGGCAACGGATTAAAACGACCAATCAGCGTATTTATTGGCGACTCAGTTGCATGGTGCTCATTGATTGGGAGTATCCTGCTCATAGTCAGTTCATACTTGAAACGGAGTTCAAGCGATGTTGAATAAAATACTTATGTTGTGCGGTGCCATCGTGGCTACTTCATGTGGTCCAAAGCCAATGGATAGGGCCAGTCAAAACCCGTGGAGCACAAAGCAAGAATCAGTACAAGCAATGGAAAGCGGAAAGGCGTATCGCCCTCCAATGGTCGTCCATGGCGACACAGTCCGCGACCGTGCAATGTCAATCTTAAATCAAGCGGTTGCATCAGATGACCCGAGAAGCAGAGCAAATGCTATTGAGGCGTTAAGACATGCGGACTCAGACTCTCTAAGCGATGCAGTCCGTGCAGGACTTGTTGATGAAAACAGGGGTGTTCGTTTTGTTGCAGTCATGATGATGGGTGATGCAGAATTATGTGATAACACCGTACTGCTTGAGCCGTTACTCGATGACCCCTCGCCCTCAGTTCGATCGGCAGTGCTATGTACGCTATACAAATGTGGCCAACAAGTTGATTTGAATCCAATTGGTCAGATGTTGAATAGTAGTGACCCAGAGCAACGAGGCAACGCGGCACTTGTTCTTGGCGAAATGGGTAACAAATCAGCAGTCAGTTTGATACGCCATGCTTCAAGAACAACGCCTTCTTCGATTCCAACAATTCGGCGCAGGGTAATCAATCTTCAAATGGCAGAAGCACTTGTCAAACTTGGACAAGAAAAAGATTTAGAAATCATTAGAGCGGCAATCTTTAGTTCACTTCAAGAGGCAGAGATTACTGCACTCGCGTGTCAGATTGCAGGACGTGTGAATGACGTTCAAATACTCTCGACACTAGAGAGTATTGCGGCATCACCTGATCGGTATCCAGATGAGATTCGACTTGTAGCGGCAGCATCAATTGCACAGATCAACTCGGAAAAAGTGCCGACAGATATCGTGCTCGGTTTCACATCGAGTGAATTTCCACTGCTGAGAGCTCAAAGTGCAACGACCCTTGGAATTGAGGGGAACCAAGTGAATTTAGGTCCACTTGCACTCATGCTCAAAGATTCTGACCCAAATGTCCAAATCGCAGCTGCTGGTGCCATTTTACGCATCGATAAGGGCGATTCTGTTGCCGGAGTCCATTGACAATATTCCCTTATCANGGTACAAAATACCCCCAAAGAAACGACTTAGGGNCTTTTTTAATCATTGGTGAATGTTCACCAACCATGTCCANCCCTAAGCGTNACTNATTTAAGAGGTTTNAAAGAGGTAAACTCGTGCACATCTTGACAAAAATTTTCATCGTTCTCGTTACGCTNCTTGCAGTTGCAATGGTNCCNCTCGTAGCNACATTCACAATGAACGAAAATAGTTACCGTACGAAGTATCGCGCAGCAGATGATCAGCGACGCGTTGCAACTGTNCGTGCTCAAGATGCNGAAACNGCNCTNGCNGCNCAACGNATGCAACTNCANCANGAGATTGANNCAAGACAAGGCNCAATCGATTCACTTCGNAGNCANTCTGCTCANTCCCTTGCAACAATNAGTTCACTNGAAGCNCGCATTGGAACNCTTGAAGCACAANTNGCTCAAAGCAATGCNAACTTNCAAACACTTTCNAACGCNAGTGAAGTCAANAGTGAGTTGAAGNANCGNTTCGTGAATGANAANTACAACCTNAGAGAAGAAGTCATNGATTCNGAACGAATGGTGATGGAAATGGAAGANCANCTTGAGCAAGCTCGCTANGAAGCNGATGAAGCACGNCGAGCATCTCAAAAATCAAAAGAAGAACGNTACAANATGGAGAAGCANCTNGANGCNCTCCAAGCTCGCATTGANGCGTATNTTTCAAANTATGGNGANNTAGANNCTGTNACAGCAGTCGAANCNGGNATTGCNCCNGACCGNACGATGACNTCAACTGTNCTNACCGTTTCGCGAAACAATGATGATGTNCTTGTTGANATNAACGCTGGCTCNCGNGATGGNGTTCAAGAAGGTTGGATNATGACNGTTGGTGANGACGGNACNTTNCTCGGAAGACTNCANATNGAAGATGTTGANATNAACCGNTCAATCGGNCGNGTAACNCTCGAAGATGCTTCAANAGGNCTNGTTGTNCCAGGTTCAACAGTCTTNGCGATGAAAGGAAGAAATTGACNAATGGCTCANTTNGATACGCCAGTTTCTTCACATTCNCCNANTCCNGATGTCTTCACGACGCTGTTACTCGTTGCTATGCTNCTGCTTGCAGGCGGNGTNGCNTGGATGTNCCTCGTCAATACNGAGCANTCAAAACTCGANGANAGGTCANAGGGTGGTCCNCTNGTNTTGATTGATACGCAGTAAGTTCCCTNNCNNNNTCGCTCACAGGCTTCAAAATCCCTTATCATTCTTAAAGAAGACANCTCGCAANGTCGAGTTGATTGTAGTGATGAGGAGTTCANGTNGTGTTTGACAAATTTTTAAGTTGGTTCAGTGTGGATATGGGGATNGACCTAGGTACATGTAATACCCTTGTATGTGTNCGTGGNGAGGGCATTGTGCTNGATGANCCATCNGTTGTNGCTGTAAANAGAAANACNAANNGAGTGNTGAANAATGGCAATGCNGTTGGTTTNAGNGCTAANGAGATGCTTGGNAAAACNCCAGGNTCAATCACNGCNATTCGNCCANTGAAAGATGGCGTCATCAGNGATTTTGAAATCACTGANGCGATGNTGAGTTANTTCATTCGCAAGGTGAGTGGGCGAGGCAGAGTCATTGGCCCTCGAGTTGTCATTGCAGTTCCATCTGGCATTACAGAAGTAGAAAAAAGAGCAGTGTTAGATTCAGCAGAACGCGCTGGTGCACGGCGAGTATATCTCGTAGAAGAACCAATGGCAGCAGGCATTGGCGCTGGCTTGCCTATTGTTGAACCGACAGCATCGATGGTTGTTGATATCGGTGGTGGCACGACTGAAGTTGCAATTATGTCACTCGGTGACATCGCAACCTGCGAGTCTGTTCGCAAGGCGGGTGATGATTTAGATGAAGCCATCATCAACTACATGAAGAAGAATTACAGTTTGACGATTGGTGAACAAACTGCTGAACGAATCAAGATTGAAGTAGGCTCTGCTGCACCGATGAAGAAAGAGACCACAATCGATGTCCGAGGTCGGGATAACATTACGGGATTGCCTCGCAAAACGACCGTTACGAGTGAAGAGATTCGCGAATCGTTATCCGAGCCAATTCAAGACATTCTTGATGTTGTCACTCGAACACTAGAGCGTGCGGAACCAGAACTTGCAGCGGATCTCGTTGACAACGGCATCTGTATCGCAGGTGGCGGCGCACTGCTTCGCGGCATCGATGTTGTGATTTCAAATGCAACTGGTCTAGATGTTCGCATCGCGGAAGACCCACTGACCTGTGTTGCAAGAGGCACAAGCATCTATCTCGATAACTTAGAACTTTGGAAATCAGTTCTTGAATCTGACATGGGCGATTGACGCCTGATTCGTATCTGAAAAGGTGAATCAGTTTCTAACATTTCGAAGACCTGTGAAAGCATTGCCGGTTGTGGTAACCCTCACAATTGCAGTTTCACTTTTTCCGGCATCTTGGCTTGGCTGGACAAAAGATATTTCTGACTTAGTACGTGTCCCTGTGACGCCACTATCTCATGTTGGCATTCTGCTAACAGGTTGGATGAGATCTGCTGCTCAACTTTCAGATTTGCCAACGGACCAAGATGAACGGAACACACTTGCTGTTGCTGAACGAGAACACTACCGTCAGCTTTATCACGCGCAGTTGTTGCGTTCCACTGAACTCGCAGACATTTTGAGAGAGTTGCAGCAGTTGCCTGAGTCTGCACTGCGTAATCCTCTTCCGCCTGTTTCAGTACCAATTGACATTACTGGCATCAACCCCCATAACCCGTCTGCACCGGTTGAGTTAAAGCTAGCTCGTGGTGTCTCTGAGCGCATCGCTGAAGGGGATTTAGCAATTGTAGGAAGAGATGTTGTGGGCCGAGTGACTGATGTTGGGCTGACTCGCATTTCACTTTTGCCAACCACTCATCCTAGCCATGGCCATGTCCGCACCTCGATTGTTCCCGCACATCCACAATCTGGGCGATCACCAATACTTGCAACTGTTCTTGCATACGCAGATGGAAATCCATTTTTATACGCTGAGTGCGCATCTTCACTTGATGTGCAGATTGGTGATTTAGTTGTGATTGATGATTCAAGTTGGTCGGAACATGCAAAAGGATTAATCGCGGGAAAAGTTACAGCAATAAATCCGATCGATAAAGCGCCACTAAGAAGTGCGCTTGAGATTACACCAAGACGAAAACCAAGGGATGTCGCAAGAGTCATCATTCTTGGAAGTGCAGAGGGGACAGAGTAAATGCGAGTCATCGTGTTGTTTATTGCTGCTGTGCTCGCGCTCGCTTTAGACTCTGGCTTCTCAGGACTCTTTACTCTGAAGTCAATGGGGAATGTCACACCGGTTGCTATGCCATGCATCGTTGTATTCGTTGCGCTCTTTGCGCCTGAGATAACAGCGCTCATGACTGTGCCTTTGCTCGGAGTGCTTGTCGATTTGTCTCCAGGATATGGTCACCTTGCTAATGGTGCTTATCTCATTGGGCCGCATGCCCTTGGATATTTCATTACTGGTTTATTCATCATAAAGTTTAGAAATGTCGTCTTTCGCAGAAGAATTCTCACGATTGTTGTGTTTGCGATGGGATGTGTTTTGATTACAGGTGCAGTGGAAGCGCTTGTACTCATCATTCGTGGGTTCATGCCATGGACACCTCCGATAACAAGCGGTGGATTTAGCGCATTTTTAAAATTGATTGGAACATCGATCTACACAGGCATCTTCGCCGTACCAATTGGGTGGTGTTTATTGTCTACCATAGGTGTATGGAGGTTCCATTCACCAACTGGTCGAAGGGCAACATGGAGATGAGCGCATGAGTAAGTGGTATATCAAAGATGCAGGTTCTACATTTTTAGAACCACTATCTGATTTGAGAGCATCCTTCGAATGTCGCAATGGTGGTTTGACGATCCTAGAACGAATTGTTGCTGAGAGAGGTACAGAACCAGCTGGTTTTGTTTGCGATGATCCGCTTCGAGGCGAAATGATTTCCGCTCGCACGGGGCTACTTTGTGTAGACAATCCAGAAGGCGAAGTGATTGAACATGAACAGGTGACGCTGTGGGGTGTACTTGATGCATTGCCAGAGAATCTTTCACGGGATTTAGAACTTGCTGATGCGTATGCGTCACGCGAAGAATTAACAGTTGTCGGAGAACATAGAATTGATGTTCACGGTTCAGCAATTGTTTTTCCAAATGTCGTTTTTGATGTCACGAATGGCGCAATTCGAGTTGAAGAAAACGTCACAATAAAAGCTGGAACAGTCATCACAGGACCATGTTGGATCGGCAGAGATTCAACGCTTAGCGAGCAATCTGTAATTAAGGCAAACACAGTCATTGGTCCGGTTTGCAAGATTGGTGGTGAAGTGGGCGGAACAGTGTTCCAAGGATACGCAAACAAGGTGCACGATGGCCATCTAGGCGATTCACTTATCGGGGAGTGGGTCAATCTCGGGGCAGGGACAACAAACTCAAACTTACTGAACACGTATGGTGAAATCATTGTCAAAGACTTAAATGGAAAGCGTCATAAAACAGGGCGGTCGTATGTTGGCTGTTTCATTGGAGACCATGTCAAGACAGCGATTTGCACTAGAATTATGACTGGTACGATTATTGGAACAGGCGCGATGATTGCATCTTCCACTCCAGTTCCCACTCCAACTGCAAGGTTTGCTTGGATTACTGATGGCGGAACTCGACCGTACAACATCGAAAAATTTGTGACTGTCGCCAAGACTGTCATGCAACGGCGAAATGTAGTGCTTCATGATTCAACGGAATCAGCGATAAGGCAACTTGCAAGTGAGTGAACGCAAATCCTTGTACATCATTGATGGACACGCTCAATTCTTTAGGGCGTATTACGCTATTCGCAACCCGATGAGTTCGCCAGCAACTGGCGAACCGACAAACATGGTGTATGGGTTTACGTCGATGCTGTTGAAACTCATACGTGAAGAGCGTCCAGATTACTTAGCAGTTGTCATCGATGTTGCTAGCGATCAAGAAACTTTTAGAAGCGAGATTGACACGGAGTACAAGGCAAACCGTGAGTCCGCACCAGATGACTTTGGAGGTCAAGTCGACCGTTGTCTAGAAGTTATTGAAGCATTGGACATTCCAATTCTAGGTGAACCTGTTTACGAAGCAGATGATGTCATTGCATCTCTCGTAAAGCAGATGGAACGGGAACATCCTGAGTTAGACATCAGAATTATCTCTCGCGATAAAGACTTGACTCAACTGATCACTGACTCTGTGGAGTTGTTCGACGCGCACAAGGGCTCCACAGTTTCGCCTGATGATGTGTTTAAAACACAGGGTATGGGCGTTGCGCCTTCAATGGTTGCGGACATTTTGGCGCTCATGGGAGACGCGAGTGATAACATCAAGGGCGTTGCTGGGATTGGTCCTAAAACGGCTGCAAAACTCATTATGGAGTTTGGTTCGATTGACGGCATCTACGAAAACATTGAGTCCATCAAAGGCAAACGCAAAGAAAACCTGATTGCTGGCAAGGAGCAACTTAAAATCAGTAGAGAACTGGTGACGCTCATAGAGGATGTTGAGTTTGAGTTTAAACTTGAAGATGCAAAATCTAACCCAGAAGCTTGGCAAGTTAAACCAATCACTTCGTTGTGTAAGGAACTTGGTTTTAACCGCTTCCCGTCAGAGATTGCAACAATGGCTGCAGGAACGACCGAAGAGCCAAAGAGTGAAAAAGTTAGACAGTCAATTCGTGGTGGGCTGTTTGACATGGGACCAGATCAAAGTCACCCAGCGTATTCAGCGGGTTATCAACTGATAGATACGAAAGCAAAGTTAAAGGCGCTTCTGAAACATCTCAAAGATGCAGATATTGTCGCAGTCGATACAGAAACGACGGGCCTTAACCCAATGGCAGCCGAGTTGTGTGGCGTCTCAATTTCAAAAGGTGAAGGTGAAGGGGCGTACATTCCTACCAAATGTCCTGAAAAACATCTCGATCAAGATGAAGTAATCGAAGCGCTTAGACCTATTCTTGAAGACGAATCCATAGCAAAAATTGGGCACAATATAAAATATGACTTGGTTGTCTTTGAGCAAGCAGGCGTCACCGTGAAAGGAACGTTGCATGACACGCTCATCGGTTCTTGGCTCATTGATGCGTCACGGAGTGGTTATTCCATGGATGCAGTTGCGCTCGGGATGCTTGACTACGAATGCATTTCAATCAAAGAACTCATTGGGACGGGTAAGAACCAAATCAAGTTCAATGAAGTTCCAATTGAAGATGCATGTCCATATGCTTCTGAAGATGTTGACATCACATTTAGACTTTGGAATGTGATTGAGCCAAAACTTCAATCAGAAGGGCTCTACAAGTTGTACGCTGAAGTTGAAATGCCCCTCGTTAGAGTTCTTGCTTCGATGCAACTCGATGGCATTCAAGTCGATGCTGATACCTTAGAAGAACAAAGGGGAGTGTTGTCAGCAAGAATTGATGAATTGAAACTGGATATCGAAAAAGCGTCGCCCTATCCTTTTAATCCTGATTCGCCGAAGCAATTGTCAGAAGTGTTATTTAACAACAAGTCTGATGAAAAGCCGGGGCTTGGTTTAAAACCAATCAAAAAAAAAGGGAAATCATTTCACTCTACAGATATGGAAGTGATGGGAAAACTATCTGATGACCCAAGTGTTAAGACACCATTGCCCTCGCTCATCTTGGAGTATCGCCAGTTAACCAAGTTAGTGAATACTTATCTTGTTGGATTGAAGGAGGCGATCAATGCCAGGACTGGAAGAATCCATGCTTCGTTTAATCAAACTGGAACGTCGACTGGTCGTCTAAGTAGCAGTGATCCAAATTTGCAAAATATTCCAATTCGTTCCGAAATTGGTCGTGCGATGCGTAAAGCGTTCATCCCAAAGAAAGGGTTCTCGTTTGTTGCTGCAGATTACTCGCAAGTTGAACTGAGAATGCTTGCGCATTTAAGTGGGGACAAAGCCTTGATTCAAGCATTTGAAGAGGGGCAAGATATTCACAAAGCAGTTGCATCACAAGTGTTTGACACTCCGTTTGATGAAGTGACAAGTGACCAGCGGTCAGATGCGAAGGCAGTTAACTTTGGAATCGTGTATGGCATCACGAAGTGGGGTTTAGCCCGTCAATTGCAATGCGCTGTTGATTATGCTGATGACATCATCTCTGAATACAAGAGTCGATTCAAAGGCATTGACTCATTCCTTGGAGATTGCGTCTCGTTTGCTGAAAAACACGGTTATGTAGAAACAATTTTAAAACGCCGGCGATACATCACACAGATTGACGCAACGAATCAACAACAACGTATGCTTGGTGAGCGATTAGCAATTAATAGTGTGGTGCAGGGAAGTGCGGCAGACTTAATCAAGGTTGCAATGAACCAAGTCCAAGATGCTTTTACATATTCATCTGTTCAGTTACTTTTACAGATTCACGACGAGTTGATATTGGAAGTTCCATCAGGTGAGTCAAAAGAAGTTGAGCAACACCTTGTGAACATTATGGAGTCCGCAATGGAACTCGATGTGCCAATTGTTGCCGATGCATCGATTGGAAACACATGGGCGGAATGTAAATAAAAACTGATTATGTCGGCGAGTCCATAAAAAAACAAGACCAGAGGTCTTGTTTTTTGTAACGAGGCGGACGGGACTCGAACCCGCAACACCCGGCTCGACAGGCCGGTACTCTAACCAATTGAGCTACCGCCCCTCATTGGGGTAGAGGGGGATTTTAGCATGGTGCGAAAGAGGGTCAAGGGGGCTATGAACGGTGTTTACGCCCTTTTTTCAGTCCTATCATCACTCTACTGTGTGATAACACGCATTCTGAGACCGTTTTTAACTATTTAGTATTGGAAATACACCTTTTATGCGTTATTCTGAAGGGTCTAACTGAAGAGTTGTGTGTTTTGAGTCGATTCTCGCAACCACTTGAGGAATTGTGCGAATTCGTTTTTATCGTCTGATTTCGTACAGCATGAAACGCTTATGGGGGATGCCGTTCAACAAGGAGAAATGACATGGCAACTGGTTTATCAAAATGGGTTTCTACAACCACTGCAATTTGTGTGGCAATTGGATGTTCAAGTTCATTGATTGCATCACCAATTTTGAACCCTGGTGTGACCCGCTTAGAAGAACAAATTAATGACGTGCTACAACTTGAAAACAGTTGGAATGCTCGTTTGCAAATAAATCAACTCCCAGGGGAACCCATAGTCATTGAAGTTCCATACGGCAGAGAGATGATTACGCTTGACCTTAAGCCGCATTCAATTCGCGCAGAGGGCTATCAAGTCTTCATGCAAGATGACGACGGTGAACTTTACGAAGTTGAACCCTCACCAATGCGAACACTACGTGGCGAAGCTGTTGGTTACTCTGGCAGTATTGTTGCAGGATCACTGATGGATGATGGGCTTCACGCACGAATCCGCTTAAGTGATGATGTTGAGTTTTGGATGGAGCCAATTGGTGACAGAGTAAAAGGTGGGGCTTCTAACTTATACGCGTTCTACTTCACTTCTGACATTATCAGTAGTGGTGGTACTTGCGGCGCCGCAGACCACATGGATGTTGGCAAGGTTCTGGACATGCTTGCTGTAGATACAGCGAACAACGAGGTATCAAACTTTGGCGAAGTTATCTGTACTGCACAACTCGGCGTTGATACAGACTACGAGTATTACCAAGATTGGGGAAGCAATACTGAATCACGAATCGAGCAAGTTGTCAATGCAATAAACACGCAGTATGAAGAAGATGTTCAAATCTCATTTGAGATTACGACAATAATTGTTCGCTCTTCCTCTGCTGATCCATACACTTCCTCTAACGCAGAAGTTTTGTTAGATCAATTTGGCACTGAATGGTCAAACAACCAAGGTGGCATCCAAAGAGACGTTGCTCACTTGTTCACTGGAAAGAGCCTTCAAAATGGCACAATTGGTATTGCGTGGCTTGGTGCAGTTTGCTCCAACCTAGCATACGGGCTTGCTGAGTCAGATTGTTGCGGCAGTTTTGGCTGTACTACAGACTTGTCTGCTCATGAGTTAGGACATAACTTCGGTGCGGGCCACTGTAACTGTACGAGTTACACAATGAATCCATACCTTGTCTGTGCAAACCAATTCAATGCAGGTTCAATCAACGAGATTAACTCATTTGCAAATTCAATCAATTGCCTGTCGTGTTCAAACCAAGCGCCAACAGGTGCTTGCTGCGTAGGTAACTCATGCGTTGAAATTTATGAATCAAACTGTAATGCTGGTGGCGGTATTTGGCAAGGTGATAACACGACATGTAATTCATCTTCATGTGTTGCTCCGCAGGGCGCTTGCTGTGTTTCAGGTACTTGCTACGAGTACGAAGAAGATGAATGTCAGCAAGCAGGAGGCGATTACGCTGGTGATGAGACGAACTGTAGTTCAGTAGGCTGTGCACTTGGCGCTTGCTGCGTAGGCATCGATTGCTCAATAACATTAATGGAAGACTGCTCAGGCAGCTGGTACGGAGATAACACGACTTGTGCAGACATCACTTGTGGCGCAGGTGCAGATGAACTGAACTATGAACTTCGAACATGGTCACGCTCAGATGGTCAAGCAATGGAAACATATGATGTGTACTTCCCAAGTACAGACCCTAACACTCGAATGGTTTCGGTGTTTGGACAAGATGCAGACCTCCTCCAAATTCGTGGTTGGAGTAATGCTGAGTTTGATGGCAGTGCAACGCTAGTTATGTTCCATCAGTCATCTTATGGTGGTGATCTTGCTCACGATCGTGTGTTAGACCCAGTCCTAGGTGATGATTTAGTTTATGACTCTTATGTCACAATCGGGTCAGATGATGCTGCAGACGGCTTGCCGAATACACTTGGATTCGACTCCGCAGGATTTAACAGCGCTTCTGGAATCTACATGGATAATGGTGTTTGGTTTGTCACTCCTGATAGCCCACTCGCATCAATGGGTGCTGGCACAGGTCTCGGACACAGAATCACAAGTATCTCTGTTGAGCAGGCTCAAGGTGTTGAGATGCTCTTAAACGTACAGTGGTACGACGGTGCTGGTTTTGTTCATGAAACTCGCAACATCTACTGGAATAACTACGGTCTTGGTGGAGATAATAATGATTGCCCAGCAGACGTAGATGGCAGTGGAATCGTGAATGTCACCGACCTCTTATCAGTCATCGCTGATTGGGGACCATGTGGTGGGTGTGATTCAGACCTTAACGGCGATGGTTCCGT
>PBEX01000033.1 GCA_002718515.1 Phycisphaerae bacterium | reverse complement strand
TTACGAGTAGCTTTCTTGCGTGTAGCTTTCTTACGAGTAGCCTTCTTACGAGTTGCTTTCTTGCGAGTGGCTTTCTTGCGAGTAGCTTTCTTGCGTGTAGCTTTCTTACGAGTAGCTTTCTTGCGAGTAGCTTTCTTGCGAGTTGCTTTCTTGCGTGTAGCTTTCTTGCGTGTAGCTTTCTTACGAGTAGCTTTCTTCTTTGCTTTCTTTTTGGCCATGATCATTGACCTCCTTGTTTGAACTGTACGTACGTTCGGACCACTGACGGACCCTCCGTCAATAGAATTTGTAACCGTATCGGACTCGCTTTGGAAGGTGCTTTACATATTTTTTTTATTGTTAACGTTGTTTACACACTTGTTTATAAAAACAAATGACATGCAACGTTACAATAATTCCGCGTTAGCAATGCTTTGCGCAAGGTTTTTTAACTTAAAAACATAAGAACCTATACCATTGTGTTGTTATATAACTTTTTATNTTTTTTNCACTTACAACTTTAAGTTTTAACAAACNAAACATANTTAACGAATCGTTTTTATACATCGCATGAACATAGTTCGGATTCAAATTTANAAAAGTGATTGCATCAATTGTTTAATGTTANGCNGATGATCGTTTTAAAAAAANTTTAAAATTTTTATNTTTATTGTTTATTAATGTATCCTTCCTCCCTTATGCAACACATTGAACATACATGTTTAGATAACGGTTTAATCATTGGCGGTGAGCAAAGAGAAGGTGTTCAAACTGTTGCGTTACACCTTGCTGTCCCTGCAGGAATTGCAACGAACGTAAATGATGGAGAGAGTGCCGTGCTTGCTGAACTCATTCAGAGAGGTGCAAATGGGCTCTCGGCNCTNGAACACCAGCATGCGCTTGAAAGACTTGGCGTGCGTAAGCATGTTTCNTGTGGCAAGGAATTCATATTTGTCTCAGCAGTCATGCTAGCGAGNAAGTTTGACGCNGCATTTCCATTGATNTATTCCATCATCAACTCGCCTTCGCTTCCAGAAGAGGATTTAGATGCCTGCAAATCACTCTGTTTGCAAAGTCTAGATTCCCTAGGNGATGACCCCGCCTCACTTGCTTCAATCGAGTTGAACAGACGACATAACNCNTCGCCCTTTAACAGGACTGGCTACGGCGAGCGAGAATGNATCGAGGGAGCAACGCTTCAACAACTCAATGAAATTAAAACAACACGATTCTTGCCAGATGGTTCAATACTCGCTCTCGCAGGCAATTTTCAATTCGATGACATCATTCAACTTGTTGGCAAGGAAGTTTCAGGATGGANCGGCCAAGCTTGTCGAGTGCAATCGCAGGGTTCTCCTGANCGTGGTTATGGTTTTATTCAGCAACAATCTTCACAGGTGCACATCGCCATTGCTGCTGATGCGCCGGATGTTACAGATGAGCATGCACTGCACGAAGCCATTGGAATGACTGCTTTTGGTGGCGCTTCTAGTGGACGNCTCTTTACACAGGTCAGACAAGAACGNTCTCTTTGTTACAGCGTTGCTGCAAGATACGCACCAAGTAAGGAGCGTTCAACAATCAAAATACATGCTGGCACAACACCTGAACGATCGCAAGAAACAATCGATGTTTGCATNGACGAACTTTACAAACTTAAAGGTGGCATTACACAAGACGAGTTTGATCGTACAACGCTTAGNATGAAGAGCCGCCTCGTCATGAGTGGTGAGTCAACCTCCGCAAGAGCAAACGCCGTGTGGTCAGATTTCTATGCACTTGGTCGAGGTAGAACACTTCAAGAACGACTCGATCAGATTGATGCAGTCAAACTCGGCGATGTCAATGATTGGTTNCGTCAGCGTTCTTTTGGCAAAATGAGTGCTGTTTCAATTGGGCCAGAGCAAAACAGTATTGATGACGCCCTGTTAAACGACTGTTAATCGACAGGCACTTCAGCCAATATGGGCTGCTGAACTCTTGTTCCAAACGATTGGTTCATTGGATCAAGGTATTCCAGCACTTGCTCTCCATTGACAAGTCGCTCTGGAAAACGAGCAATCATCGCATCAACCTCTGGGCTGTAAAAGCCTGTTGATGCGTCGACGGCGTTATGTCCAAAAAGCCCAACAGTTACTGAGCTGATGTCGCGGTCGTCGTTGTGATAAAAGAACGCTTCGCTTCCTCTTGCCCGCAACTCATAGGCATAGGCTTCTGCTGCTGCTCTTCGTTTTGATTTCGGGAATTGACCGCCTCCAAAGTCACCCCACACTGCGACTTCTAANGTGTAAATCGGAACTATTGTTGGAAACTCTTTCCGAACCGACCANAAATCGTGTGGNTGCAAATTCCTCTTTGCGAGCGGAGTTCTAAACTTGCTGATGAAAATCTGTCCAAAGAGCGGTTTGCCTTGTGGGTTCACAATTCGTTTCAGCGTGTCTATGTCACGCGCTACATTTGNGTCGTCATATCCNTCGTAGGAGCCAAAGGCAAGCACTGAGCCGCGTGAGCGGTCTCTNACTTGTAACTGTTGAGCAAGGCGAGGATATTGCCTTGAGAGTGTGGCGAGCGCCTTCTTGGCTGACTCTTGGTGTCCAATCCCTGAGAATGTCCCAACAGCGATGGCGTATACCGCATCATCTTCATATGNATGACCAAGCGGANTTGGCGTCTCATCCACCTCNACTTCGCCAAAATCCCAGTTCGATAAATCGAGCAAGTCGTCTTGTGTTGCAGGGGCAGGAGTCGTTGTTTCAGGCGCACAACCAAGTACCCAAAACCCAATCATCAAGAATGCTAGAACGTTTCGCATGTTGCATATCGTAACGCACGGAATAAACCTCGAAAATGCCCCTTATCAAGGTTCTAANGGNGTTTCCTATCGGACTTTATGAAAACTTCCAAAAAAGCNTTAAAACTCAAGAAAAAGTGCCTCGTTACACGATAAAAATAGTGTGCTTTGGTGTCCTCCGTNGTGGTTTGGACAGGCACGCATTTAACGCAGGGAAGTGTTAGAGACTTGANGAANCGTCGTTTCACGNCTTTATAAACAAAGGTAATGTTCATGTCAGAAATCTCCGTCATAGGAAATGCAGTGGTGGGAAGTGTGNCAAAAGACACANCTGCAAACACAACAGCANCTCAAGCTGAGCAAGCTCCAGTTGTCGATTGTGTCAGTTCCACTTGCAAAGACGCAGTTGAACTATCAACTCAAGCAGTTTGGCTTGANAAAATACATCAGCTCCCAGAAGTACGCCAAAACCGTATTGATGCAATCAAACAAGCCATCGCTGATGATGCGTATCTAAACGATGATATGTTGTCCACAGCATTTGACCGTTTGATTGAAGAAGTTTCGGATTAACCATCCAACNTTGGTTGTACCTTCCAGAATCTTAGTCATCGCCACAACATTGTTCGTTGTGGCGATCTCTTTTTTGGGCTGTTCTGCGCCAAAAGGTCAGGGNCCATCTAGTGTTTCGACTTGGGCATATGCACCTGAGTCTATNTCAATACACCCACTCTCGCGATTTGCANATAGCAACAATGTCGTTGTACATTTATCGATGCTTGATGGCGATGGTTTCGCATGTCGAGGTATTGGGTCGCTTGAAGTGCATCTCACGAGNCCTTCGGGAATGCTCGTCAAAAAAATAACACATCAACTTNATGATCCAGAACTCAATCGAACGCTCTTCGACAAGGTCACGCGAACATACCGCATTCCAATTGAGCTACCCGAAACTGATTTGGCGTATNCAAAACTCACTGCTAAAGCGAGTTTCAACCAAAGCCANCGAAGTGCCATNAAGAGCAACTCTTACCTCATCGAAAAAGAGTAGTTTTAANTACTGGCTCGACGAAGGATGCCAAATCGTTTTCATNTCAAGAAAGTTTTCTAAANTCCAAGGTGACGCCGTTTGGTTTTGGTCATACCAAGCGTCCTTTTGAATCTGTAAATACTTTACGCGNTTTAAACTATCGCTCGCGCCTGTTTCAATCACCGTCCGTTCAGGCTTGGTCACATCACTTGCATAGAGACATTGAATACTTCGATGGGTTGCAAAATGCTCAAGCAGTTCTTTCTTCGTTCCAGTCAAAATGTTGATGACCCCACTTGGCACATCCGAGGTATGACAAACCTCACCAAGGATTGCTGCAGGAATCGGATGAAGATGCGAGCCGAGCACAACAACAGTATTGCCTGTACANAGNGGNGCGCCNATCATNGCAANNAGTCCAAGCAGTGATGGTGACTGCGGAGCAATGACCCCAACAACGCCTTGCGGTTGAGGAATCGTAAAGTTGTAATAAGGTCCTGCGACNGGATTCGCACAACCAAGAACCTGGGCNTATTTATCCGTCCAACCAGCGAANCGTACAAGACTATCCGTNGCACTATCGACTTCTTTGCGAGCTTGCGCTGCAGTTGTGTTGCTTGTGATTTGAATGGCTGAAACAAANTCTTCTCGCCGTCCTTCAAGCATCTCAGCCATTCGGTACATGATTTGTCCTCNAAGGTANGACGTGATGNTTGACCATCGAGTTGCTGCTTTTNTTGCGCTTTCAACAGCATCGCGCACATCTTTTCGTGATGCTTGGCAGATGTGTGCTTCAATATCGCCTCGTTTATTTTTGACGATTGTCGAACGACCTGATTCTGTTCTTGGGAACTTNCCGCCAACATAAAGTTTGTATGTCTTTGCTACCGTGCGTCTCATGATGATGTGCCACCTAACTTCACATAGGGNCTTAGGCCTTGAANGCCACCTTCTCGCCCAAAGCCAGACTCCTTCACNCCGCCAAACGGGGAGGATGCATCAAACTTGTTGTATGTGTTACACCAGATCACGCCCGCGTCTAACTGCCGTGCAACATCAAAGATCTTCGCGCCTTTCTCAGTCCAAACACCCGCAGCAAGTCCGTACGGCGTGTTGTTTGCACGCGTTAGCGCTTCTTCNGGTGTTCTAAAGGACATCACTGAGAGNACTGGACCAAANATTTCTTCCCTTGCTATTGTGTGGCTTGGTTGAACATCCGTAAAGAAGCAGGGGTGGCACCAATACCCTTTTGATGGCAGACGCTCTGCTTGGCAACTGTGATANGTTGCACCTTCATCTTCACCTACATCAATGTATCTTTGAATTGTTTGCAATTGTGTTTTAGAGTTNATCGCGCCAACGTCAGTGTTTTTGTCGAGCGGGTCGCCAACGCGTAGTGACTTTAAGCGATGCTTCAGTTTGCGAATGACTGTATCTAGAATCGGTTCTTCAACAAAGAGNCGAGAGCCAGCACAACAGACGTGACCNTGATTAAAGTAAATGCCTGAGACGATGCCCTCGATTGCTTGGTCAATTGCAGCATCCGCAAAAATGATGTTTGCNCTCTTCCCGCCAAGTTCTAGCGTGAGTGATTTTCCACTNCCTGCNGTTTGATTCATGATGTGTTTACCAACTTCAGTTGAACCGGTAAACGCAACCTTCTGAATGCTTGGATGATTCACAATTGCTGCGCCAGTTTCGCCAGCACCCGTCACAATATTCACAACNCCAGGNGGTAAACCAACTTCTTCAAACACCTCAGCGAGTCTTAATGCCGTTAAAGAAGTTGTTTCAGCGGGTTTCAACACGCAAGTATTGCCACACGCTAGAGCTGGTGCAAGTTTCCAAGCCGCCATGAGAAGTGGAAAATTCCACGGGATGATTTGTCCACAGACTCCAACAGGTTTCACNGCTTGACCTTGAAACGCATACTCAAGTTTGTCTGCCCACCCAGCGTGATANAAAAANTGCTGAGCGGCNAGCGGAATGTCTACATCTCTTGATTCTTTGATNGGTTTNCCACCATCCATTGTTTCAAGAATCGCAAACTCTCTTGCTCTTTCTTGTATCCGTCTTGCGATGGCGTATANATATTTTCCCCGTTCACAACCTGAGAGTTTCGACCACGCCGGCAATGCNCGCTTTGCGGCGAGTACTGCAGCGTTCACATCTGCTTTACCTGCNNTCGCAATGTCNGCTAACTTCTTTTCNGTAGCGGGATTTGTCGTTGCAAACCAAGAACGAGATTTCGGTGAGACAAACTTGCCGCCAATGAATAACTGATACTTTTTTGCAATGTCAACTTGAGTTGACTCTGGGGCATCACTGTATTCCCAAGGAGAAGTTGTGCTTTGCGCTTCAGCCATCATTTATGCCTCACTGAAATCATACCCTGCAGGGTAATGCCCTGTCGNTTGTTTAACGATTTGTCTGAGCACATCGTTGGCTAAGGATGATGCGCCAAAGCGGAAGAGGTGCGGCGAAAGCCAATCGTCTCCGAGGGTCTCTTTCACCATGACTAAGTAGTGGAGTGNTTGTTTTGCAGTTTTGATTCCACCAGCGGGTTTCATGCCAATTTTTACTCCGGTGCTGTCATAGAAATCGCGAATCGCTTCAAGCATGACGAGCGTCACTGGAAGNGTCGCAGCGGGGGACACTTTTCCTGTTGACGTTTTGATAAAGACTTCGCCGTCAACGAGTTCACCAGTTTCAGCAGCTGCTTCAATTGCCAAATCCGATGCGAAGCGTACATGGTCGTACGTTTCTAGTTCTCCAGTTTCTAAGATGATTTTGAGGTGCGCTTTACCGCATGCACGCTTGACTCTCGCAATCTCATCTTTCACCTTTTTGTAATCGCCTGCAAGGAATGCGCCTCTGTTAATCACCATGTCAATTTCATCTGCGCCTGCTGAGACCGCCTTCTTAACATCGTTGATGCGGACGTCTATGGGGTATTGACCGCTTGGGAAGCCCGTTGCAACTGAAGCGACGTTGACGCCACTTCCATCTAATGCNTTCTTTGCAACTTTCACTAGACTCGGGTACACGCAGACTGCTGCGACATGTGGTAATGGTTCTGGCAAATCACCTTCGTACAAGTGCACTGCCTTCTTGCAGAGTGATTTCACTTTTTCAGGTGAGTCTTTCCCTTCAAGTGTTGTTAAATCAATCATCGAAAGCGCCAGACGCAAGCCTTGCATCTTGGAGNCCTTCTTGATTGAACGCTTCGCAAAAGATTGCGCGCGTTGTTCAAGCATCACACTNTCAACCGATTGGAGCATCAGTGCAGTGTACTAGTTTCTAACAGTATTAAAGAGGGCTGGCAAAAGCCAAGANGCTTCCGGCTTGATGAACTTCCTGTTTTGTGCATCTGGGATGCTGTAGACCATCAACATTGCAGTTTTATCATCAATGACATACAGAAACTCCGTCCCGCTTCCATTTGGGACAGAGAGCATTGAGAATCCTTCGCCCGTGACAGCGCCCCCAGCAACAGCCATGTTTGATTCACTTTTCCACATCATTGAAACCGCCAGCAGGACTGCGAGGATGCAAGCNGTTTTAAACAGTGTTTGATTTGCGTTGGATTCGTTCATCATTAGTTTCTCAGTGCAGATGCNGCATCTGATGCGATTGGTCTATATCCAAGTGGNACAAGACGGTTTTCGTTGTGGTCCCATGTGATTGCAACGAGTTCTTGATGCGTTGTATCAAGAATGTACACAACGCCAGGTGTGATGTTGTTGACGTCGCCGTCGACTGCAATGTAGCGGTGGCCGCGTGTTTCTTGTGCTTCACTAACACGCGATGTCACACTGTGCCAAAGCAGAAATAGTAAAACTGCATTGATGACAACAAGCGTGGACTGTTTCAGTGATAANTTCATTAATCNTGGTGCCCGCGCTTTGCTGACATGATGCTCACGCTAATCACGATGCCAAAGAAGATAAACATGAGCACATATCCAACCCATGTGCTTGGCGGTTTTCGCAAACTNGGCTCAGGGGGGGTTGTTGCAGCNAGTGCAAGGTGAGATACAAGGGGTGATGCGAGCAGCATCAATAACATGAGTCGTAACTTAAGCATGCCACAAAGGATACCTTCTGAAGTGGGATTCGTGGGGAGTCAGAGAGAATCCAAAGCAATCTGTTGGAAATCCNGGGGCTACCTCAGTTTAGAACTGCTTGTAACCCCTAAGGATTTGTATATTTCCTCGGTTGCTGAGGATTGATTCATCGTAAAGAAGTGGATTCCGCGNACATTGTTGTCGAGTAAATCAGCGCATTGTTCCGCTGCCCAACTGATGCCAACATTGCGAACTGCATCTGGATCATCTTGGCACCGCATNAGTCTNCGCTGAAGTGCTGCGGGNAAATTCGTCCCGCCTGCGAGTTCAGCNATCCGCTTCATGTTTGCAAGGGATGTAATAGGCATGATGCCAGCCAACATTGGCACNTCGATGCCGCTGATCTCGCACCGCTCTTTCCAATCATAAAAGGCGTTGTTGTCAAAGAAGAGTTGCGTGCAAATCCAATCTGCTCCTGCNTCAACTTTGGCTTTGAGATGGTCCATTTGCGTTAAGCGATTTGGGGTTTCGGGATGACCTTCTGGGTAGCCCGCAACACCAATGCCAAAGGATCGGCCATCGAATGCTTTGATGTGTTTGACTAAATCTNCACCATACCTGAACTCGCTGTCAGTAACGCCTTCTTGNGGCTTATCACCTCTGAGGGCAAGCAAGTTGTCAATGCCGACTTCTGCGTAACCAGTGAGCAGTTCCTTGATGTCATCTTTGGANTGACCCACACATGTGAGGTGGGGAATGGGGTCGAGCGACGTTTCTGTTGCGAGGTGTTTGACGAGCGCATTTGTTTTATCTCGCGTTGAACCGCCCGCGCCATACGTCACTGAAACAAAAGATGGCTCGAGTGCTTCGAAGGCGGCTAAGCGAACTGACAACGCAGACCACCCNTTATCCGTTTTGGGCGGAAAGAACTCAAAACTAAACAGGGTTTTGTCCCNNGTCAGGATGTCATCTATTCGCATACGCGTACTGTAACGATTTATGCACGTGCNGGAGAGCGCGCCTGCTGCTACGACGTTGTTTCAGTCAGNGGTTCAGACTGCGTNTTTGAGTTTTCTTGATCAAACAATGCAGAGCCGACGCGAACGACATTTGCGCCGCATTCAATCGCGACTTCAAANTCGTTTGACATGCCCATCGACAAAATGTTAAANGCTTCACCTGACACTTCTTCGCCTTGCATCTCTTCAAACANCTCTTGGCACCTGCTAAAGACCGAACGAGAATCCTCNGGGTTTTCAGAAAATGGCGCCATGCACATCATCCCTCTAGGAATGACATTTGGCATCGATTCGATTTGTTCAAGAAGGTATGACACGGCTGGAGGTGCGATGCCTGTTTTCTGGCGCTCGCCAGAAATGTTTGCTTGAAGAAGCACTTCAATCGTCAAACTTTTCTTTTGTGCAATCTCTTGAATCTCTTCTGCAATGCGAAGGGAATCAACTGANTGAATNAGTCNNGANAGNGGNAANACTCTTCNACANTTGTTTCGTTGAAGATGCCCAATAAAGTGCCANCGNANTGNGTCNCTTGANGTCGGTTCTTTGAGCTCTCTCTTTCGCGCGACGTACTCTTCAATCTGTGCTGAGAGTTGCGTGAANTGNTGTAANCGNGATTCGCCAAAATCGAGATGACCTAAGTCAACNAGTTGTCTGACTTCATCGACTGATGCGTATTTTGTGACTGCAACAAGGTGAACTGAATNCGGCGTTCGACCGACTCTTCCTGCTGCGTCTGCGATTCGTTGTTGTACGGCTTCGTATCGTTCCTTGATCGTTGTCAATGCAAACCCCTCCTTGGGATGCGTGCAGGATACCTTAGTTTACTGCTGGCTGACAAACGCCAAGNGCNTCTGCCATTGCCTCGCCAATACCTGCTGGCGAGTCTGAAACGGTGACGCCACTTGCTCTGAGCGATTCCATTTTCGCACTCGCAGTGTCATCTTCACCNCCAATGATTGCACCAGCATGACCCATTCGCTTACCTGCAGGTGCTGTTTTGCCCGCAATAAAGGCGACAACTGGTTTATTCATATGTTCTTGCGCCCATTTGCCTGCTTCTGTTTCATCACTTCCGCCGATTTCGCCAATCATGACTACGCCATCGGTTTCGTCATCTTGGTTAAATTTGTCGAGCAACTCAATGAAATTCGCACCCTTGATTGGGTCGCCGCCAATGCCAACGCAAGTTGTTTGACCAATGCCAAGCGAACTTGTTTGCCAAACCGCCTCGTAAGTCAGCGTGCCACTGCGACTAATGATGCCGACGCTTTTGCCGCTTTCAGCATCACAAGGCGCTGTGTGAATGTACCCAGGCATAATGCCGATTTTGCAACCGCCCTCAAATGNTGCGTTTGGTCCTTCACCTGAGACGCGTTTACCTGGGGTAATGATGCCAGGGCAGTTTGGCCCGATGAGCGTAACGTCTGGGTATTGTTCAAGCGTTGCTTTCACNCGCATCATGTCAGCAACNGGAATGCCTTCGGTGATTGCACAGATGACTTCGATNCCTGCTTCAGCTGCTTCAAGGATTGAGCCCGCAGCAAACGGTGGCGGAACAAAAATCATTGAAGCGGTTGCACCCGTTTCNGCGATTGCTTCCTTCACTGTGTTAAAAATAGGCAATCCATTTGCGTCTGTTTGACCACCTTTTTTCGGTGTGACNCCNCCAACCATTTGNGTGCCATAATCAAGACATCCTTTGGTATGGAATGCGCCTGCTGAGCCAGTAATTCCCTGACAAATGACTTTCGTTGAACCATTGACAATTATCGACATTGTTTACTCCAGATAAGACCGTACAGGATAACCTAAACCGCGTGATATGACTACACTAACGCATATGTCTTCCCCAACGAAAAAGCCGTTGACGTACGCTGATACTGGCGTTGATATCAAAGCAGGTGACCAACTAGTTGGCATGATTCAATCGATGATGAAGGGCACCCACGGACCACGCGTCCTTGGTGAGCATGGCGGTTTTGCAGGCATGTTCCGACTGGATTTTAATGAACGCCTCTTCAAGCGAAACTACAAAGACCCCGTGCTTGTTGCTTGCACTGATGGTGTCGGCACCAAGGTCAAACTTGCCTGCGAGTTAGGTGTGTACAACACAGTCGGCATTGATTGTGTNGCCATGAATGTCAACGATATGATTGTGCAGGGGGCAGAACCCCTNTTTTTCCTCGATTATCTCGGGCTTCATAAACAAGAACCAGCGACCACCGCATCGATCGTGAGCGGTGTTGCCAAGGGTTGTGAAATGTCGAGTTGCGCTCTTATTGGCGGCGAATGTGCTGAAATGCCTGATATTTACGAGGAAGGTGATTTTGATATCGCTGGATTTGCAGTGGGCGTTGTNGAACTTGAACGCGCAATCGATGCGAGTAGAGTTGANCCGGGCGATGTCGTGATTGGCTTGCCTTCCTCTGGCATTCACTCCAATGGNTACACGCTTGCAAGGGCTGCCATTGCGGATTGCGATTTGACTGCACCATACGAAGAACTTGGNACTGAGCAGACGCTCGGTGAAGTCATGCTTGAACCAACACGCATCTATGTCAAATCAATTGTGAAGTTGCTCAGTCAATATAAAGTGAAAAAGGTCGTCACAGGAATGGCGCACATCACAGGTGGCGGTCTTGCTGACAACATGCGAAGAACGATTGGCGATGATGTCGATGTGAGCATCTCGTTGAAAGACGTTGAAGTGCCCGCCATTTTTGACTTCATTCAATCACGCGGGAACATTGCTCAGGANGAGATGTACAAAGTGTTCAACATGGGCATTGGATACACATTAATTGTCCGGCCTGCGTTTGCTGAGTCNATTTGTGCTCNCCTTCAAGACTCTGGCGAATCACCTGTCGTTCTGGGGACTGTTTCAGAGGGAAGCGGCAANATTCACTTGTCCGATTTGCACGGATGATTCCACTTCTGCTTACAGCATTACTGGCTGCACCAGTTCAAATTGATGACACGCACGCCACATTCCGCGGGGGCGCGTGGCTTGCACGTCTCGGCGGAACAGTCGCAGATGGCGGTACTCCAATAAGCTTTGAAACAAACATCGATTTNCATGACAAAGAATCGTCTGCGCTTTTAGAGTTTGAACTTGAACCAATCGAAGATGTGCACATTCATTGTTCGTTCTTTGATTTTGGGACAAGTGGCAGCGGTACATTTAATGGGAATGCGACGTATGGCGGCGTGCAGTTTAATAACGGCGACGCGTGGGCTGCTTCTACTGATTTGCAAAGTGTTGGCATCCATGCATCGCTTGACTGGGTGACGCCGTATGAAGCAAGCAATGACATCACGCTCTCGTTTGCGCCAGTCTTAGGGTTCAGGTGGTTCGGCATCCACACTGAACTTGAGCGCAGTGCAACAAGCCAGCGAGTCATTCATCAAAATAGTTTTACTTCCTTGCANTGTGGGTTTAACTTAGCGTTCAGGTGGGATCTTGAAGATAAAGTCACTTGGCTTGATGCTGTTTCGCTTCGCTCTGAGTTTTTAGGTGGCATGTTGATGGGTAATGATGGGGGGACCGTCTTTAGCGTCATTGCGGGTTTTGATTTTGAGTTTTCGCCAAGTGTTGCGGGTTATTTTGGGTACCGACTGCAAGAACTCGATGGCGAGAATGGGGCATATGAGTTCGACGCAGGGCTTCAAGGGCTTTATGTTGGCGGTCAAATACTCTTTTGAACGAATCTCTGTTTAAGAGCGTATGACACATCATGCATAAAGCAAGGCAACGAAAACTTCAAAGAGCAAAACTCCGGCATAANTTNTTTACAACTGGACCAAACAAGTTGTCTCGCGGAAAACTCTTTAAAAAGCACTTTGANCAATCCATCCAAGTCAATGAAGTGCCAATCCATTCTTCAAAATGGCCTGCATCATTTAATGGTCTTCGCATCGCCCACGTCAGTGATTTTCATCTTGGCGATTTGATGCCGCTAGAGAGAGCGAAGCGAATCATTGACTTGGCCGCTTCTCAAGAACCAGATTTAATCGCATGCACTGGCGATGTTGTTGATTTACATGCTGAGGGTGTTGAGTCCTTTATGGAAGCACTTGCGAGCGTCAGTACTACGTATGGAACCTATCTCGTCCTTGGTAATCACGATGAACTCGACAAGCCAAAAGTAGTCATTGATGCAGCGTTACAGGTTGGCATCCATGTGCTTCAAGATTCCACTTGCACGATTCATAAGGGGGANGCTTGTCTGCAAATCGCTGGTGTAGGCTGGGCAAAAAGTGAAAAACAGTGCAGCGTAAAAGTGCAAAACACTTGCAGCAACGAAACGCATCTACTGCTCTCTCATAATCCAAAAGCATTCCATGCAGCCAGCGAGTTATCCATTCCGCTCACACTTTCAGGTCACACGCATGGTGGACAGATTGCACTCAAGCGCAAGAAACGGGTCAATCTCGCTGCAGCACACAAATATACTGAGGGACTCTATCAAGAAGGTGACGCAAACTTGTTTGTCACAGTTGGCGTAGGCGCGTGGTTTCCCTTGCGTGTCAACTGCCCCGCAGAGATTGCAATGCTTACTGTGACAAATGCTTCGCAATAGAACGAAGTGCATTGCCGCGATGAGAACGACTGTGTTTTTCTTCTGAAGACATCTCAGCGCTCGTCACGCCTGCATCTGGCACATAAAACAGTGGGTCGTATCCAAAGCCGTTTGCCCCAGATGGTTCTCTTGCAATCACGCCTTCAAACGTGCCTTCACTCTGCGCAACGATTGTGCCATTTGGCTCAGCAAGACACATCGCACATACAAACCGAGCAGTGCGGTCTTGATCTGGAACGCCAGCAAGTTCTGTAAGTAACAATTGATTGTTTGCTTCGTCGCGTTCATCTCGCGTTTCACCAACGCCCGCAAACCTCGCTGAGTGAATGCCTGGCCTTCCATCAATCGCATCAACCACGAGTCCTGAATCATCTGCTAAACACCGCACGTTTGTCATCTTGGCGTAGCCTTTTGCTTTTAACTCAGCGTTTCCCATAAAGGTGTCTGCGTCTTCAACGGGCTCAGCATAAGTATCTTCGAAAGCATCTAACCCGATCACTGTAAAGCCAAGAGGTTCTAGGATTGCTTTCACTTCGATGAGTTTGTGTGGATTGGATGTCGCGAGCAGAATGTCCATCNAATTCAAGAGGGCACTTCGCCATGCACCGCTGTGATGTTGCTACGAATACCGCCTCGACCTTTCCAAACCGTTTTGATTTGAAGCCATGTGGGATTCATACAATTGACAAGGTCATCGCGAATCTGGTTCGTGACTGCTTCGTAATAAATGCCTTCATTCCGAAACGATTGGTAGTAGAGTTTCAGACTCTTGAGTTCTACACACGTTTCGTTTGGCTCATAGAGCAGTTCGATTGTTCCAAAATCGGGATGACCCGTCACGGGACAGACTGAAGTGAACTCTTCACTAATATGTTCAATCGTAAACGGCGTAGTTGTCGGTGTTGGGAACACCTCTAGTAATGATGAATCAGGCATTCCGATATTGTATTCGACTTTTTAAGTGGGGGAGGTTACAGCCCGTAACGCAACACAAGGGTGATGACCTTNGGTTGGTCNGGCTGAATGCCAAGCGATCGTCTAAATGCCGTTCGCGATGATTGGTAAGCACTCATATCTGTGCGGTCACTGAGNAGCCATTTGTTGAGTTCATTGACGCCAATGCCATTGAGTGAACGCCAGTTCATGTCATCGTANTCAACNGACATNCGGTAAGCGTCAAGCGANGACTCGTAATCACCTAATCGAAACTCCGCCCAACCAAGACGTTCGTACGAGTCGGTGGTTGGGTCAATGAGGACGAGTTGTTCTGTTGTATTGACTACTTCTTGATANCGTTTTTGTTGCACAAGCAAGTAGATGATATTCCGCATGAGTTGCGGCGATGGTTCTTCCATTAATTCTGANGCAGCGATGTATGCGCCGAGCGCCATNTCTGTTTTGCNNAGCANTTGATACGTTGCTGCAAGNGTCATTTGAGCACCGGCTGAGTCNCCNCCAAGTTCNGCAGCACGCTGCGCAAAAACGAGCGCCGATTGTGGTCTGCCCATTTGTAGATAGGTCGTAGANATGTTGATGTTTGCGCCAAGATCATCTGGGTTAATCGTAAGNGCTTTGTGGTAAGCACGAACAGCGTCAACAAACCGTTTGAGCATTTGCAGTGAAACGCCATGCCCAAACTGCGCGTCAAAGTTACGTGGCTCTAGTTTTGCAGCGCGAGCAAATGCTGGCTCCGCTTGCGTCCAATCTTTTTGNGNAAGATAGATGTCNCCCATNCCNACATACGCATCNGTTGCAACAGGATTTGTTTCAAGCACTTCCTTAAAGAGTTTCAGCGCTTCTTCATAATCCCCGTGCTCACTTGCAATGTGTGCNGCATCAATCGATACTTCTTCTTCAACGGTAAGATCTAGGACTTCAAGTGGTACTTGACCTGTAGGGCTCGTCACCTTTGGTGTTGAACTACAACTCGNTACAAAAAGCGTACATATGAGGGTTATGATTCGGAATGGGGACATAGTGATATCGCGAGANGATTGGATTCTATCGGCTTTTACGGGCTGTATTCGCCATTCTGCGGAGCTTTGCGATATTGACTTTGTCCATCGGCACCCCTTTTTCATTTTCTTCTTTGGACGTTTCTAGGATTTTGGGCACGTCATCAAAACGCTTATCCCGAAAAATTGCTCTAAAACAAGATAGACCGCATGTGCCATCCCCGATGTGGGCATGCCGATCGAGTCGAGAGCCGACTGCTCCAATCGAATCATTGAAATGAAAGACGTCGATATCGTCTAACCCTGCGAATGCATCAAAAACATCAAGGACTTCCTTTGCTTTCACATCGGTCGTCATGTTGTATCCACTCGCTGTCACGTGGCATGTGTCAAAGCAGTACCCAATTCGCTCCGGTTCTTTTACCCGCTCCTTAATCCATCCTAAATGGGCGAAGTCATAACCAAGGTTTGTCCCTGAACCGACTGTTGTCTCTAGGCACGTTCTCGTTTTGTACCCCTTTAATGAATCGTGAATTGAATCGAGTGATTTCACGATTCTCGCAAGACCACGTTCTTCTTCTTTAGTCGGTTTACCATCGAGTTCGTTTGGTTCTCCGCGCTTGCGAGGCGTGCCGAGCCTCGCGCCAGGATGTGCTACGCAGTATGGAATCGCGAGCGCTTCGCATCGTTCAAGTTCAATTCGCTGAAGCGTGTTTGACTTTTTCCTTGCCGCACCATCTGGCGAAGCCATGTTAATGAGATAGGAGTTATGGCTGACGACTCGGTTGGTTTGATGCCAACCGAGTCGTTTTAACGTTGTCAGCCAAATGTTCTCTTCTTCGCTTGTGATTGGTTTGACATTCCACTGCCTTTGATTCTTCGTAAAGACCTGAACGCAGTCCATCTTCAGCGACTCGGCATCGATGAGCGCATGCTCCATGCCGCCTGCGATAGATAAATGAGAACCAAACACGTAGGAGCGTTACTCCGCTGTTGCAAGACGCCGGTCGAAGTTGATGAGCGCTGCGGTGTCGTTGCTGACGAGTTGAATGCGAGCAAGGTTGTCGCGAGCGTTCACCTCTTCTTCAACTTGCTCTGTGATAAACCATTGGAATGCCACTTCGACATGCCATGCTGATTCTTCGCGAGCGAGTTTAAAGATGTCATTAATTTGAGCAGTTACTTTTTGTTCGTGCTCTAATGCGCCAGCAAAAATTTCTTCAGNGCTTTCAAAATTCGTCTTCGGGTCTGGTGGACTTTTCAACTCAATAGGCAAATCCCATTCGTTCATCAGCGACACAATTTTCATTGCGTGCTCATGTTCTTCAATTGCTTGATTTCTAAACCAAGTGGACATCCCGTGAAGGTTTTCTTGTTCAAACCAAAATGACATTGCTAAATACTGCATTTCTGCACCCAATTCGTTTGTGATTTGGGCATTCAGTAATGCTTGTAATTGTGAACTAACCATATTGTCTTCCTTATGTCGCTGCGACTCCAAGTAGGGAAGCAGCTGTCTGTGTGATGTCAGTGTAATGCAAACCACACATTTTCAAGATTGATTCTGGAGAACGTGCAGACTTTGGAATACGTCTGACATGCAACTGTTTAATCGTAAATGCGTCGCCTGATGCAGTGCATGCATCGGCTACCGCGGAACCCATCGAAGCACCGTAGTTATCTTCGACGACCAATATGTTGCCGTTATTTTCGTTAGCGATATCTAACAATCGCTCTTCGTCAAACGGAAGGCTGTACAAGTCGAGTAGCGTCGCATCAACGCCCATGCGGTCAAGTTCATCGATTGCCTTATTGCATTCGTGAATCATGTAGCCCGCTGAGACAATGAGTACATCTCGACCTTGAGTCAGTACTTCCATGCCGCCTAATTCGAACTTGGTATTTTCATCGTAAATCATTTCCACATCGGGTCTGAATGTTCTCAGATAACAGCACCCGTTGTGTTCTGCCATGGCAACTGTCAATCCATANGCTGCCCATGCATCTGCAGGTTGCAGTACATAGAAGCCAGGATTGCCATGATGGTCAGTCATGGTGCCAAAACTTCTAAACCAAGCAATGTCTGGCAGTGACATTTGGCTTGGTCCATCTGCTGCAAGAGAAATGCCACTGTGTGAACCAACAATTTTCATGTTTGCTCCTGAGTTCATTGCCATTTCAATTTGATCGTAACCCCGAGTAATAAACTTTGAGAATGTGGAACAGAATGGAATCTTGCCTGCAGCGCTTAAGCCAGCGCCTACTGAGTACATATTCTGTTCAGCGATTTTGCACTCAACAAATCGTTCAGCAAGTGTTTCATCATCACCAAACGCATTACTGAATGTTGAGTTGCTAACATCGGCATCAACAGCCCAAACATCACTGTGTGTGTATCCGAGAGCGCGGAGCGCAACGCCGTATGCCTTGCGAGTTGCCATTTTGCCTGACTGAAGCACAGTGAGTTGATCCCACTTCTTCATTGCTTCTCTGAAGGTCATTGGTGTCGATTCTTCATCACCTGCACTCNTTGCTTCCGGGGGTGCTGGGATTGAAATTGTGTTTGTTGTCAGCGATGAAGTCAGTTGAAGCGCCGTCTGTCTGAGTTCTGCAAGAATCTCTTCAACTTTGTCTTTCCCAGCAGGTTTTCCGTGCCAGTTGCCATTCTGCATTGTTGGCGAACCCCAGCCCTTGACTGTTTTTGCAACCACTGCCATTGGTGATGTCGGATTGCACTGAGAGAACGCATCAAACGCTTCTTTAATCTCGTTTGGATTATGACCATCGATGAGTTGTACTTCGTAACCAGATGCTTTGAGTTTTGCAGCAATTGTTTCAGCGGATTGTTGGTCGCTCACTGCACCGGCTTGCCCAAATGCGTTGCAGTTAAAGATTGGGAGGACATTTGTTAAGTTGTGGTCCATGATGAAGTCAAGTGCTTCAGTAATCTGACCTTCGCGCGCCTCACCATCACCGATGAGGCAATACACAAGACGGCCCGTGTTGTCTGCACGCGCTGCAAGTCCAAGACCCGCTGCTACCGAAAGCCCTTGACCAAGTGAACCAGTCGCAGCGTCAAAAAATGCTACACCTTCCATTGGGTTTGGGTGACCATCAAGTGGTGAATCATCTTCGCGAAGGGTCGCAAGATGTTCGCGATTAAGTTTTACGGGTTCGCCATTCCATTCTACTGTTGCACCAATGTCAGCCATTGCTGCGTACACAGCAGGGACTGCATGTCCTTCTGAAAGCACAAACCTGTCTGCAGTTGAGCAACTTGGATTTTCAGGTAGCCAACGCATTGTGTGGTACATCAATACAGAGACGATGTGACCAATACTCATTGCAGATGTTGGGTGCCCGCTACCAGATTCAGCACACATTTCGAGTGACATGGTGTCTAGGTGAATCGCGCGGGCGTGAATAGCTTGTTCAAACGACATGAAGGATCCTTCCAAGNGGGTGTTTTGCGAGCTTGATTGATTGTTTATTCACAAAAAAGCGTGGATTTCAAATGGTTTAGCCTTTTTATTATCCCATGGAGCCCCATGTCAGGCAATGCCAAATCTCAAGGAAATCCCGAATGAAGATGAGATTCTCTTGCTGTCTTGGTACACTCATCACTAAAGTGAAGGAAGATTGGCGTCCTATGGATTTGGCGTGCGGTAAGAGATAGATAGAGAGAATAGCTATGGCAGTAAAGGAAATGACGAATATGAAAGCAGTCTGTGATCGAGATGCACTTGTAGAAGCAATGGGTCTCATTACAGGAGTTGTCGCAGGCAGAACTCCGACCCCAGCCCTACAGTGTGTGCGAATGACTGGTCAAGATGGCGTGATGCAACTTGCTGCATCAGACACCGAAATCTCGCTGACGTTGACAATTGACCGCGTTGACCTAGAAAACGATGGCGAAGCCCTCGTNCCCGCTGATAAATTTGCTCAAATCGCTAAGAGTTGTGATGACGCCACTTTAACGATTGTTGGCGATGACAACGCACTCGTGGTTCGCTCTTCTGATTCCCGCTTTAAGGTGTTCGGTTTCCCAATNTCAGAGGCAGCAAATGTGCCTGAGTTTGGTGATTTAGAACCTGATTTTACGATGGACGCTGCATCGCTCAAGACCATCATGGAAAAATCAACATTTGCTGCTGCAACTGACCACAGCAGATACGCCATTAACGGTGTGCTTCTAGACCGAACTGGAAACCAAGTTCGCCTCGTTGCAACGAATGGCCACAGACTCGCCATCGCAACAGGCTCTTGCGACGGCAATCAGGAAAACCAAAAGTGCATCATCCCAACGAAGGCGATGACGCTGTTGAAGCGACTGCTTCACGATGACAATGGCACCGTTTCAATTCGAGTTGAAGGTGGTCAAATCATTGTTCATGTGTCACACGAACAAGGCACAACCGCAACCCTCTCAAGCAATTTAGTTGAAGGCACATTCCCACCATTTGAAGATGTGATTCCAAAAGATTTAGACCGCAAGGCGACCATCGCAACAGACGCGCTTAACAAAGCAATTCGCCGAGCGCACCTTATGACCAACGAAGAGTCAAGAGGCGTTCGACTTGCCTTTGATGGTGACTCGCTTCAGATTACAAGTCGCGCTCCGGAAACAGGTGAAGCAGAAATCGAAGTTCCAATTACATCCTTCACAGGCGAACGATTAGAAATCGGTTTTAACCCTGTNTACATCATGGATGCGTTGAAGGTTGCGGGCAGCGATGAGATTACGATTGAACTCAAGAAGAGTGAAAAACCGGGACTCATTCGTAGCGGAAACAACTTCACTTACATCATCATGCCTGTGAGTTTAACTTAANGTCCTTCGTTAACGACCAGGACCGCGCTTGGGACCTCGTGGTCTACGGCGCTCACCGTCTTTGCCGTCGCTATCTCGTTTGTACTTCACTGAACAACCCCATGGCTGAACGTAGTTCGGTTTGACATCGTCGCCAGCAATGATTTGGTTCACGGCACGCATGACATGTGTTTCAGCATCTTTGCCTTCTTTGCCGCGGCGGTCATCACTTAACGCACCTTGATAAACAAGTACACCTTCTTGGTCAATGACGTACATGTGGGGAGTTGTTTTCGCGCCATATGCTTTTCCAACTTTGCCGTCATAATCCATGAGCATTGGAATGTTCACTTCTGCTTCTTCGATGAACTCTGCACCACTTTCACGGACGGCCTTTTCTTCACGGTTGGCTGTTGAGTTCACTGCTAGNTATACGACCTCTGTATCAAGNTCGCCTAAGTCTGCAACGAGTTTTCCGATGAGTCCTGAATCCCAAACGCCTTCGCACACTGGACATTTTTCATTGAACCACTCTAAGACAACAATTTTTTCTTCGTAATCTTTGAGCGAATGTTTTTTACCGTGCTGGTCAGTGAGTGTAAACGCTGGCGCTTTTTCGCCAACTTCTGCAACTTCTTTCTTCTTTTCTTCTTGTCTCCCTTGTGGACCCGCTGGATGAATGGGNGTTGGCGGCTTTGGTGCAGTGGCTACAGATGCTGCNATNAATGCTGTTGAAAATAGAGTTGTGAACATGACATGCTCCTTNTTTACTGTGTATGTAACTCAGNTTTTGTAACTNGTTTTTTAATGACGTATGAAGGGTCTGTTTTATTTCTTCCCATTAACAANAGCCCATTGANTTCAACAACATCATTTNCNGCGTTGTCGAAGTTCAGTTGAACGGGAATGGTTAAGTGAAACTCATTTTGAGTTCGCTTCAATNCTGTGTGATCGAGATAGTACCTCACGCCCTTGGCGCTTTCACCGATAAATGAGATTGGCGTGTGCGATGTGCTACCCGTAACATGAAGCGCGTTTCCTGAAAACACAACTGATGCTTCATCAAGCNATCCGATNGGTTTTGGTAGTACAGACTGAAACCTTTGAAGCGTCATGTCTTTATGCTGAGGACCCTTNCCTTCGCTCTTCGTACTCATGGTTAGTGAGAGTGTTTGCGTACCGCGAACACAGTTCGATTTGCAAGCAAGCCAGTAGGCATCAACNTTGAATGTTGCTTCACCCTCAACTAANTGCTCCGGCGCAGTGACNGGAATAAAAAACGCCGCGGTTTCTTTGTATCCATACGTCGCACCTTCTTCAGAATGAAANCCAATTGGTCTTGGATAGATNGTGTTGCCAATTGTGAAACCATCTGGACCTTGNACATCAAACTCCGTTGGAGCACCGCTTGCCCCTGGGTTCTTCCAATAAATGTGCCAGCCCTCGACTGGTTTGATTGGCACAATAATGTGAAAGGTTTGGTTTGGCCCAACCCAACCGACATCTGCACGAATGCTTGCCTCAGCCATTCCTTCTGGGTGAACCAGAGGCAAAGGCGGTTGACTTCGAGCAGGATTCAATTCAGGGGCTGAAACACCACTGAAGGTCAAAACAAGCATTCCAATGGCTAAGCATAGTTGCATGCACAATCTCCAATCACCTCATTCCAACGAACACGCATGTCGTGTATTCTGTTCAACATGTCTAAAATACTATGCTTTTTCCTGCTTGGATNGTCNCTCACCCTTCTTGGTTGTAATTCTGGCATCAGTGACCGCAGTTTGGTCTTTTTGATGCCNGATGAGGCNTCAGTCATCATTGAAGAGGGCGAAAGGGCGTTTCTTGGAGAACAAAAAGCNGTCGTGCTNGTTGATCCAAGACCAACATGGAGTTATCGCAAGGGGCACATTCCACAAGCCATCAACATTCCATTTGGGCAACTCAAGTCCCAAATGTGGCAACTTGATGACGCNGGCGTCATTATNATTGCTGGTGAGACCTATAACGATGCAGTCGCTTTTGCGATGTCAAAATCGCTGATTGAGCATGGTTTTAATGATGTTCGCACGCTAAGGGGCGGTTTAACTGGATGGGAAGACGCTGGAAAGCCCATTTCCACCAATCAATAACCCCTATTTTTTCTTGCCGAAAGCGTGTTCGGGGAGTATCCTTGTGTACTGGTGGAACGGTAAATGTGCGCACTTAGCGAAGGATATGGGCAACCAGACCAAGCGCTTTGACGAATATTTACCAATGAAGTCAGCATGCATGCTGACATAAGACTTTCTTTAAGGAGAATGAGACAAGATGATTTCAAGAACACTACTCATCGGCTCAATTACTGGACTCTGCATGGTTGGCGCTGGCACAATGCTCACGCACCCAAGCAAAGCAAAACAAGACTTCCAACCTGTTGCGCATACTGGTCAAGATCCAGTGAGAATGGCAATGGGCGATGTCGAACTTTCAAGTGAGCTCGTAGTTAATGGTCTTGCAAGACCAGTTCAAGTGTGCTCCATCCCAGGCGACTATGATCGCATCTTTATTGTCGAGCAACGCTCGGGTAGCACAGGACGAGTTCGCATTTTCAATCTTGACTCAGGTCAAATGAATTCGACTGCGTACCTCACGCAATCAGTGAGTACAAGTTCTGAACAAGGCCTACTTGGGATGGCGTTCCACCCAAACTATGATCAAAACGGCTATGTGTACATTAACTACACCGCGACCAATGGCAGCACTGTCATTAAGCGATTCACAGTTTCATCAAGTAACCCAGATGTTGTTGATTCAAGTTCTGCGTACACCATCATGACAATCAGTCAACCATACTCAAACCACAACGGTGGTTGGATTGGCTTTGGACCTGACGGCTACCTTTACATTTCAAATGGTGACGGCGGTTCAGGCGGCGACCCAGGAAACCGTTCACAAGACCTCACGAATCAACTCCTTGGCAAAATGCTCAGAATTGATGTTGATGGTGGGTCGCCATACGCAATTCCATCTGACAACCCATTTGTTGGCATCACTGGCGATGACGAGATTTGGTCTTACGGTCTTCGCAACGCCTGGCGTTGTTCATTCGACCGTGAAACAGGTGACCTCTGGATGGCTGATGTCGGTCAAAACGCTTGGGAAGAAGTTTCCGTTCAACCAGCAAGTAGCCAAGGTGGTGAAAACTGGGGTTGGCGTTGTTACGAAGGTGACCACTCATACAACACAAGCGGTTGCCCATCATCATCCACCATGGAGTTTCCTGTTTGGGAATACTCACACAGTTATGGCTGTTCAATCACAGGTGGTTATGTCTACCGCGGTGAAGCAATGCCTGCATTGCATGGCACTTACTTCTTCAGCGATTACTGCACAAGCAAGATGTGGACGATGAAGTGGGACGGAACGAATGTCTATGACTACGAAGACCGCACAAGTGAAATCGGTGGAAGCATCAGCAGTGTCTCAGGATTCGGCGAAGATGCAGCAGGCGAAATTTATGTCTGCGATCTTGGTGGTGAAGTTTGGAAAATTATTTCTGCACCAGTCCCTGGAGCGTGCTGCATCGGTACAAGTTCATGCGTAAACATCCCAGAATCCAACTGTAACTCTGGTGGCGGAACGTGGATGGGTGAGGGCACGACATGTGCTGGTGGTGCTTGTGATGAGCCAGATTGCCCAACTGATGTGAATGGCGATGGCAATACTAATGTCACTGACATTCTTTCCATGATTGCTGACTGGGGCGCTTGCTCTGGATGTGATACAGACGTCAATGATGATGGCTATGTCAACGTCACAGACCTCCTAGAAGCAATTGGTGCTTGGGGACCGTGCGAATAACTCAACGATTCGCTGCAATTTGATATAATTCTCGGTCGCGATTCATCTGAGTCGCGACCGAGTTTCTTTAGGAGCTCAAAAGGGCTGGTAGCTCAGCTGGTTAGAGCGCACCCCTGATAAGGGTGAGGTCGGTGGTTCGAGTCCACTTCGGCCCATTTTGATACAACCCCTTGCTTCTGCATGGGGTTGTATTTTTAGGGAAGAAAGAGCCTCTTATACCAGCTCAGGAAATGTTGTCTTCACTGTTTCAACAAGATCTGCAACATGAGATGCGGATTCATCAAGAAGTTGTTTTTCATCTTCATCTAATTC
>PBEX01000032.1 GCA_002718515.1 Phycisphaerae bacterium | reverse complement strand
TCAGATCCAGATGTTGATGGCGATGGGATACCAGACAACTGTGAGGAAGATTGCAATGGGAATACAATCCCTGATGACTTTGAAATTAAGATTGGTATCGCTATGGATTGCAATGAAAACGGAATCCCAGACGATTGCGATATCGCTAATGGAGGCTTTCCAGATTGCAACAAAAATGGACTGTTTGATTATTGCGAGATTAAAGATGGACTAGCAGAAGACTGCAACGCTAATCAAATTCCAGATGAATGTGAACTGGAAGGAAATGATTACAACAACAATGGGCAGTTTGATTATTGCGAGGTTCAAGATGGAATAGCGGAAGATTGCAACAATAACCAAATTCCAGATGAATGTGAATTGGAAGGAAATGATTGCAATGAAAACGGCATCCCAGACGAATGTGACCTAGAAGATCCTGAGTACGATCAAAATGGCAATGGCCTAATTGATGAATGCGAATGTGATGCAGGAGATGCAAATTCTGATGGTCAAGTTAACATAGCTGACATTCTTGTTATTTTGGGTTACTGGGGCTCGTCAATACCTGCAGGAGATTTAAATTCAGACGGCATCGTCGATGTATCTGACCTGCTCATAGTGATAGATAACTGGGGACCGTGTGAGTAACTAATGCTCCCCTGCTTTTATTAATGCTTGTATTGCCAATTTGATGTGCTCAGGCAGATGTTGCCTATTGGCAACTAGATGTTCCAATACTTCATCTGCAACGACTGCACCGGATTTTGCACCGCCCTCTTCGGAAAGTGGCGTATTTCCTGTGGTTTTTGCACATATTTCGGGTCCTGTATCGACTAAAAACATTTATAAATTACTTTTCAACTTTGCGAGAGCCTCAGATAAACGATTTATATGATCTTCGTTGTGGGCTGCTGAAATTTGAACACGAATTCGCGCTTCACCTTCTGGAACGACTGGATATCCAAAACCAATTGCAAAGCATCCCAATTCGAGCAATTGATTACTCATTGCTATTGCTGTTGCTGTTTCGCCAACAATGATTGGGCAAATTGCAGTTGGCGATTCAAGAACTTCATAACCCACCTCACCGATGCCCTTACGAGCCGCTTGAACATTTTCCCTCAGCCGTTCGACAATTTCAGGTTGTGCATCAAGAACATCAATGGCGGCTTTTGCTGAACACGCAACTGTGACAGGGAGCGCATTCGAGAACAACGTCGGACGCCCTCTCTGAATGATGAGTTCAATGAGTTCCTTTCTACCAGCGATGTATCCTCCTGCACCACCGCCAAGGGCTTTGCCTAGCGTTCCTGTAAAGATGTCAATGTCTGAACCAGCCATTCCGTAGTATTCATGCGTTCCGCGACCCGTGTCGCCCATGACACCAGTACCATGAGAGTCATCAACAACAAGAGTTGCGCCAAACTCATCGCACAAACTGCGAATGGCCGGCAAGTTCGCAATGTCTCCTTCCATTGAAAAGACACCATCGGTGATTACAAAAATTGCGCCATTGTCCCCGCGATGTTCAGATGCTAACTGCAATTGTTCTCGAAGTGAATCCATGTCGCTATGCTTATAAATACATTTCTTCACGCCGCGGTGAATCGCCGTAGTTAATCGCATCGAATCAATGATGCATGCATGGTTCAGTTCGTCTGAAACAATGACATCGCCGTCTTCACAGATCGTTGGAAAGAGTGCTTCAGTTGCGTTCCAACATGAAACAAATGTGTAACTTGACTCAACTCCTAAAAACGAAGCAATTCGCTCTTCAAGTTGTTCATGGGGCTCAAAAGTGCCGCAGATAAAACGAACAGAAGCGGTCCCTGCTCCATATCTACGCAAACCCTCAACCCCTGCCTCAACAACATCAGGGTGATTTGCAAGACCAAGATAGTTGTTTGAACAAAAACAATCTACCTCGCCCCGATCTCGGATCGAAATTGTTGGGCCCATGGCACTTTCAATACACTGAAGGGCTTTTAACTGCCCTGTTTCTTTCAAGTGTGAAAGAATCTCGGAAGTCCTGTTAATGAAATGTGAATCTGTCGTCGTACTCATGTGTTGTATCTTTTTGTAATGTTTGGAATGAAGTAATGTTCAAATGCTTCTTCTAATGACCATGTCGGTGCAAAACCCCAGTCTTCACTTGCAGCATCACAATTGACTTCAGCAGGCCACGAATCAACAATCGCCTGACGACGCTCGTCTGGCACAAAGTCAATCGATGCATTTGGAAAATAATGCTTTACAAGTTCAGCGACTTCACGTGCTGAAGGTGAAAAGCTTGCGATGTTGTACACAATCTTGCTTAGCGAGTTTCGGTCAGCATCTGCCAATTGCAATGTTGCCTTGATCGCCTCAGGCATCGTCATAAATGGAATTTTTGCATCTGCTCTAACAAAGCAGTTGTAATGCTCTCCTCTTGCTGCAGCATGGAGCATCTCGGGAACATAATCACTTGTTCCACCAGTTGGGACAGTATCAGTTGAAATGAGTCCGGGGTACCGAATACATCGAAAATCAACAACTCCCCTATTTCTATCCTCGCCTGCAACACTGTCTGAGGCAAGCTGCCTATAAGAATGAGCGTAGTAGCGCCCAAGATGTTCGCAATAGAGCTTATTGCAGCCATACATTGTCGAAGGTTTATTGTGAGCATATTCTGTAACAGAACCAGCTGAATTCTTTTCATCTAAACTCGCAAACCCATACACAGCAATTGAACTTGGGAAGATTACTTTGACAGGATTTCCTGTCATGCGGCCTTGTTCTGCTGCAATTTGCAAGATGTTGACCGTTCCTGAAACATTCACTTGATGTGCTACTTCTGGAGCAAACTCTGCTCTTGTACTGAGGACTGCAGCAAGATGGTAAATTTCTTCAACTTGATACATCGCCAATAGTCTGTCAAGCGTGTCTCTGTCGCATACGTCCGCTAGATAAGTGTTTGCACATTGCTTTCGAACATCCTCGTCGAGTTCCCTTAAATCTGTAGCAACGAGTTCATGCTCAGATCGTTCGCTTAGAGATTGAATAAGGCCATGCCCAACTTCACCACCAGCACCTGTGATGAACGATGCAGGCAGTCTGCGTTGCCCTAGTGAGGCATGAGGAGAATGTTCGGCTTCATTCATTTGATTCATTTGCATATTCTAGTATCTTGTATCAGATGCTTGGCATACAAAGCAAAGATGCGAACATAGAAACATGGAGACGATTTTTCCGTGATGGTGACGCCGAAATTTCCCCTGAAACATCAGTTAACCCATCCAAGGTGGTCAAAGATGGAATGACCACTAAGTTCTTACTAAGAATGGAAGATGGGCTTGAGACCGAATCAGTCATCCTTCCAATCGAAGGGTATAAGAAGACTCGACAAACCCTCTGTGTCTCATCCCAAGTCGGTTGCGCCATGGGTTGCGAGTTTTGCCAAACCGCCCAGATGGGTTTGTTAAGGAACCTGTCCGTTGCTGAAATCATCGCTCAATGGCATGCGGCAAGACACGCATTAGGCACGCCGATCGACAACATAGTCTTCATGGGGATGGGTGAGCCTATGGAAAACATTGATGTCGTCATCAATGCGATTCATATTTTAACTGACCAAAATGGTCCCTCTATCGCCCCTTCAAGAATCTGTGTGTCAACAGTTGGACGAATTGAGGGCATCAATCAACTCGCTTGCCTCGCACGGACAAATGGGTACAAGCGACTCTCACTTGCCGTGTCAATCAATGCATCAAACGATGAAGTAAGAAAACAGATTATGCCATTGGCAAAGTCAGTTTCAATGGAATCACTGAGAGAAGCAATGCTTGACTACCCTCGTCATGACTGCGGGGGCGTGATGGCTGAGTATGTTCTCATTCCGGGCGTCAATGACAGCGATGAACATGCAGTCGAAATTTGTGAATTCCTTCGACCAATTGGATGTCACTTAAACGTGATCCCATACAACCCTAGAGACAATAGCCCGTGGGGAAAACCGACTGAGGATTCGGTCCGCAAATTCATTTCGATTGCCAGAAGCACTGGGCAGTTTGTCAGGCGACGGATCACACTTGGTCAAGAAGCAATGGCAGCGTGCGGTCAATTAGGAAACCCCGCTCTTAAAAAGAAACGGGGTCAATATAAATTAACTATGTCCTTAAATAAAAAGGATTAACGACCTCCGCCGCCCCCACCGCGTCCGCCTTGACCACCACGACCACCCTGGCCAGAACCAGGTCCGCCACGACCGCCTTGACCAGCACCAGGACCGCCACGTCCACCCCCACCGCCACCTTGAAATTGTTCGCGTATTGCCTGACGTTCACTTTCATCAATTTCCCCGTCACCATTTTTATCAAATCTTTTCATGAAGCCTTCCCTGTCGAAGTTACCTGAACCGCCATTTCTTTGCCCCCAGTCGCGGCCCTCACGATTACCTCGTTCTTCTCGAGTTTCAAGACCTCCTAAAGCTTCAATTTGCTCAGGAGTAAGCAACATTCGTAATTGGTTAATGTATGAATCTTCAATATTTCTCTTAGCTTCTTCTGCTTTTTGAATTGGACTTTCAGGTCTTTCTTCATTACCACCTCGCATACGAGACGACCAGCGATTAATTCTTTCAACCTGTTCTTGTGCTTCCCATCGAAGAGTCGCCGCATAAATTTGCTCATTTGCGTATTCAAGTTCAAGTTCAAATGCAGTATTCAAATCAATGATAGCTTGAAGAATATCGTCTTCAAGATTTTCAAGTTCCATAGCGGCTTTAAATGCTCTTTGCGCTCTTGTTAATCTATAAATTCTAGAATAACCCCGCTCTTTGGCAATATCGTTAAAATCATTACCTAATTCATCTGAGAGCATTAAAACAATATCGGATACCGCATTATTGTTAATGTCCCGAACATCTACAGCAAGATCTGATTGAGTTTTCATAATATCAAGACTTGATTGACTGTCACCAGAGGTCATTGAAGACATCAAAAAGGCTTGGTTTTGCTCAAGATGATCATTTCTAGCAGTAAGCGCACGTGTAACATCTTCATCCCATTGCATTAAAACAGGTAATAACAAAAGCAATTTTTCGTCATCGTATTCTTGCTCTTCAACTAATGACATAACATCTACTGTTTCACCACTCAACCTTCCACGTGGAAGGAGTCGGTCACGAATTAATTGACGTTGAAGTGGTGGCCAAAATTCAAATTGCTCTTCAGTGAGAATTGCAACTAAGTCACTTTCAAATTCGCTTCTCATTTTTCTTTTGAATCGAAGCTGGTCATTGATAATAAGTGAAATATTTTCAAAAGCTGCTTGTCGTTCAGGAGAATCCATCATTTGAGATCTTAATGCGTCACTTTCTTCACGCAATGATTGACTTTTTGCCCGAAGATTTTCAATTACTTCAGTCATGTCTTTTTCATCGCTAAGACTCTGTGCTGACCCAATTTTTTCACGAATCTCACGCATTTCCTGTCTAATTTCTTGACTTTTTTGCATCAGGGGATCATCTTCAGAAGGTCTCATGGAACGGAAAAACTCACCCATTGATTGTTGTGATGTTTCAGAAGCTTCTCGAAAGGCTTCATCGTATTCGCGGAGAATCTGTTCAACAATAAGAACCTGTTCTTCTGTAAGCAACAAGCCCTCTTGAAAACGTTGTAAATCACGAAGCATGTAATCAGGCGTCATGCCTCCAGCAGTCATCATGCTCATACCGCCACCTTGACGACCACCACCACCGCGACCCTGCTGAGCAATTGCATCTAGTGAAACAACACTCAATGAGAGTACGCATATTCCAATCAATTTAGTAAGTTTTAGATTCATTGTGTTCTCCGATAGCGCTGAATACGCTTGTTAGTTTAACGCTTCAAAAACGTATTTATCGCACGGAGTTGCATGTTTTTCTTTGCATCGATGCAGAAGGCATCGCAATCAGTGTGCAACTTAGCATAAATGCCTTTTTCACAGAGATTTACACCCACAACTGAGAGCGTGGGATGATGCTCATTGTATGCCTCATTGCTTTTGAACAAGGCCAAAACGCGCTTCATTGACGATTTCTTTCGATTAGAAATTGTCAGTCTTGGCGAAATTGCTTTGGTAGAAGCACGGACTTCAATGAGGTGCAAATGCTCATCAGCGTCAAGTGCAATGATGTCTACCTCATCTCTCCCAAAACGAATATTAGTGCCAAGTATGTACCAACCCCTGCGACGCAACAATCTAACTGCCGCTTTCTCTCCCCGTTTTGCTATGCTTGATGTGCTAAGACTGGCGTAGGGAAGTCTATTGAATAAACCGCCGAACAGCAATGTTTGCAACACGTTCAGACATTGTTTGAACTTCTTCAATACTGCCCTCTCCCCACAAACTTTCAATGAACCGTGACTTTTCTCTGTTGAATGCGATCCACTGCAATTGATTTCTGACTGCAATCTGAACTGGCCGGTTGTAGATTGAAATCGGCTTTTGAATCTCAAGAATCGATAGCCAAACGGTGCTTCTACCAAGGCCAAAAGCGTCAACCACCTCTCCTTCCTTAGCACCAATCAGTTTTTCTTGCATCAGGTCAGATACATCGATGTCGTGAACACCTTTCGAACCCATTTCAAAGGTTTGCCAAAGACCGTCATTCGGCAAATCTAAATCATTCGCAACTTCTTTAAATGACATTCCAAGGTCAAATGCTTCCTGCACATCCGCTGTAAGCGTCTCATCATCTTTTGGCACTCTAATCATGCCAATTGAGACAAGGCCTTTCGCCTCAGGAATAGCGCCCAAGTTGAGCCCAGAACGAAGCCCTAAAAGAATCGCCTGCAATCTATCTTCGTCTACATCATTGGCATCATCTGACGAAAACTCTGAAAGAGAAATCTGCTCGAACTCTCTTTGAATATCTCGCCATGAAACATTAACCTTTGGCCAAATCTTTTCTCGGTAAAGAGAATCGATAAGCAATTTTTCACGCTGGAACTCTAGAAACTCTTCGACAGATACACCTGACTCTAACTCGAGATTAACCCGTGCAAGCGTCTGGCTACCACCCTGCGCTGAAGCAAGGTCATCACGAAGTCTATTGATGAGTGAGAAGATGCCATACGATTGTTCCTTCGTAAGGCGACTATTTGCTTCAGATAAAAGTAAGTCCGTAATGACTAACTCGTAGAGTCTTCCAGAGTAAAGCGTTGAGCCCATTGATTCATGCTCTTGATACAAGGCATTTCTCACCTCTTCAGCAAACTGCGACCGGCTCATCTTCTTAGAAGCAGCAGCAAGCTGGTCTGAGATTGGTTCAAGAACAGCGTTTGCGTAGATGGGCCTGCCATTGACTTGCCCTACAAGTGCTTCGACAGTTAAAGGAACGCCTACAGCAGTTGGCATAAAAGTATGAGAAATGACTTCTTCAGTGTCTTCAGGCGACTCAATGATTGAATCGATTTGTACTTCTTCAACACTAGATCCATTAACGACTTCAGAAACAACCGTATTCACCTCTTCCTGTTCATCCACCTCAACCACATCATCAGTTGAGAAGTCGCTGATATTGGCAATTGATGTCGTCTCATGCAGTGCCTGAAACTGAGTCGAACAGCTTGCAAGAGAGAGAAGCAACAGAGTCGTCATGTAGCGATGCATCAAGGGCATTGTATGATGAACTTTCTGTATACTGTGCGATTACGACTTTTCTCTTACCCATTTTTGGAGNCAATTTAATGTCAGAAGAAGAAGCAAAAATCCAAGTTGATTCAGATTGGAAAGCGCAAGCNCAAGCTGAAAAGGAAAAACTTGTTGAAGCCGAACAAAAAGCTGAAGCTAAAGCAGAAGAGCGAAAGCTCCCTGAGGCAGATTTCAAAGGGCTGATGGGCATTCTTGCTTCTCAAGCACTCCTTGGGCTTGGAATGCAACAAGACCCTTCTGGCAAAGGCGTGATGGTCGACCTTGAAGGCGCGAAGTACACTATTGATTTACTCGCCATGCTTGAAGAAAAGACTGCGGGTAATATCAGTGAAGAAGAAGCGACAGAGTTAAAGCAGTTAATCCAAGAACTTCAAGCAAGATTTGTTCAAATCGCCCAACTCGTTGCTGCTCAAATGCAACAAGGCGGNGTTCCAGAAGCGGGTCAAGAGGCAAATCTAGGTGCAAGTCCTGAAGGCAGCGCTTCAAGCGGAATCATTGACCCCACTGCGAGCTAGAAAAGCCAGACGTATACTAACCTGCCCGCGATCACTGAAAGCATGAGTAGTTGCATAATGAGCAACTGAGGGGATAATCTTTTGATCCATGCAATGGGTAGTAAAAATGCCCATGTGTACAAAAAGCGATCAAAAACAAATCCTCTTGTAAAGAGATACAACGCACATCCAAGCGTGAGGACTATGACTGACAATTCACATGCAGTTGAATTGCCTTCTGATGTTGTTAGTTTCCAAAGGCCAAAGAGTCCTGAACAACCAATTCCAGCGCAAAGTGCAAGGAACAAACTCTGTATGAAATCANTTGAGGAGAAGAGTTGCGCTGCTGTAGCAACGATGCCTTGAAACCGNTCATTCGGCACATCAAAATCNATCGTCTCAGGTATATGCAAATNCGGCTGAGCGACAAGCATCAANATNAACCCGAAGGCGAACATTGCAAACAGTCCAGANGTCTTGTTNAGTTTTCGCCATGCTTCAATTGCAAAAACACCTGTCAGTGGAAGCAGCGCTGCAAGAAGATACGCTGTTCCCTGCATCCTGAAACCAAGGCCATGAAGTGATTGATATTCAGGGCTCACGAGCCCGCCCCAACGCATCCAAAGTGGAATGCGGAGAAGACCCGCTGCAAGCGTAATACACCACCAAGGCAGACTGCGGAATCNCTGCTTGGAGAATGCATGAATACAAATCGCTCCAGCAATGGCTACAACATGAATTCGGCTATGAAGCGCCACACAAAGCGCAACGCCGTAACAGAGCATGCCTAACCACTTGCTTTCCCCATCTCCTCGTTCTGAGCCAATGTAATACCCATACACTGCAATAAGTGAGAAGAAGACGAAGGAGACTTCACCCATCACAATCTCGCTAAAGACTAGATTGTAAGGTAACAGTAGCCAGCCAANANCAATAAGAATCAAGCACTTTGTAGAGCACTGTTCGCGTAGAGCAATCAGTAAAAGAACAAAGAGCGANGCGACTGATGCAAGCAAACTGACTAATCTTAAATCATTCAACGTNCCGCCAAANAGATTGCCAACTATTGCGTACGGCCAAATTAACGCAGGGCCTTTTGTTTCTTCAAAATCAATTGCGGTATCAACCGACCANCCTTCTTCGATCAGGTCAAACATAGGCACCGTGATGTACTGCTCGTCAAANACNGCTTCTTTNTCTAAGATCGAAGAAGCGGCGCGAAGTCCAAGTAANAGNATGCCAAAAGCAAGCGTCANTAAGATGACCAGCTTGAACTTACTCACGTCTCGAACTCAATACATTGATGTAAGAATCNTAAGGACAGCGCTTCAGTAGTTCGCCATCNGTTACTTGCTCACTCAAGCCAGTGACATCATCGATAATGGTNGAAGAAAAACCTAAGGACTGCAGAAATTNGAGGACTCTTTCAGCAGTGGTTCCAAACGCTTCAAGTTGAGCCGGTGACAATTCCCATACAACGACGATTTGAGTGTTGTCCTGAAGCACACGACGCATGCCTTCAAACGCTGCTCCTTCAGCACCTTGCACATCCATTTTTATGACGTCGACTCGTTCACCCTTACTGAAATATGAATCAAGAGAGACGCACTGGACATCAATGCCTTTCCTTCCATTTGTTGGGTAGACCTGATGGTCCCCTGTGTTAAAAGTTGACGGATACAGTTTGATCGATTCGTTACTGTTTGAAACGGCTGCATTTTCGATACTGACTCCCTCAATTGCACAATTGGCCTCAATGTTCTGAAAGAGTAGCGCGTAGTTGTCTGGATGAGGTTCAAAGGCGACAACACGACCTGACGCTCCGACCCATTTCATTGCAGGGACTGAGAAGAGCCCAACATGAGCGCCAACATCAACAAAAACTGAACCCTCGCTCAGAAGACCTTCAATCGTCTTGGTTGTCAGTGGCTCATACTCGCCAGTTGAGTCGAGTTCTAGAGTGACGCCAAAATCACCTTTAGGTAGTGTGAACTGGCAACCACAGCGGCTATAGATTGACTTTTGTTTGAATGCAAGCAGTTTTACTGCAAGACTGCGCACAGGCGGGCAGCATTCAAACACACGCCTTACAGCGGGAGCAAAAGAGCGTCTAAGTTTTCCAAAAGTAATCATGATAACTCTGCTGAAGTATCCAATATCGACCGTTTATTCATCTTGCATGAGCAAGTTGCCAATGACCATATCTGCAACGNCTCTTCCCTTCTGAGTAAGCGAAAGCGCATCATTTTGCCATTGAAGCAACCCCTCGTTTACGTACTTTTCAATCACCTCTTTCCTCCACTGACCTTTTGACTGTTGCACGACATGCTCAACAGTATCCCTTTGCATGCCACGATTAAGCCTTAATCCCAACATACACACTTCACCCATTTGCCGGTCTAATGACAATTGTTCAACATCTACTACGGGCGGGAGTGGATTTTGTTTGTAATAATCCCGAAGGCGAGGCACATTCCGCCACCTCAGTCCACTGAGATGTCCTGAAGCGGATGGGCCACACGCCCACCATGACTTGTTCTCCCAGTACATCACATTATGCTTGCATTCAAATCCCTCTTTTGCAAAATTACTGATTTCGTATTGGGCGTAACCACNAGCCTTTAGATGTTCACTAACAATTGTGAACATCTCTGCTTCTAGTTCATGCTCCACCCGCTTGACAGNACCTTTTCGAAGTTTCACTTCAAGTGGCGTGTTGGGCTCGTATGTCAACGCATAACAACTCAGGTGTTCTGGTTCGATTTGAAGGAGTTGATCTAAATCTGACCGGAGCATTTCAATCGACTGAGAGGGTATTGCATAAATCAAATCCAAGTTAATGTTCTTGATCCCCGCTTGCCTAAGCCGCGAAACTGACCTCATGACATTTTCTGGATTGTGCCAGCGCTCTAGTTCTTTTAACAAAATCGGGNGGAACGATTGAGCGCCTATACTGACTCGATTTACGCCAGAGGACGCAAGAATCTCCGCAGTTGATTCGGTGACTGTTTCGGGATTTGCTTCAACCGTCCATTCCACATCGGGACTCATGGAAACTGATTGCTGAATCGTATGCAGGACCTTCTCAAGCAACGAATCTTCAAGAAGCGTTGGTGTNCCCCCGCCTATGAAAATCGTTTTGATCTCACCGAGATGTGGCGCAACTGTTTGCAGTTCCGAAACTAAANCATCTGTAAATGGTATATGCTCATCATCAGCGTTGGCGATGCTAAAAAAGTCGCAATAGTGGCATTTATGAAAACAAAACGGTATGTGGATATACAAGCCGCTCGCCGCACTTGCCATGTTTAGCCAGGTATTTTCAGTGATTTCAAGCGAACGCTTATCCGTAGTTTCCTGAGGAGTGGTACACTGAGTAAGGGAGATTGGGGGCTTGTCTGCCATAGTGGTTGAGACAATATTGTAAGTCGGTTTGAAGGGTTACTATGAGCATTCAACTCGTCATGTCAACAAAAGATGGTTCAAGCAGGGCTTTCAACATCTCTGAAGAACGAACGACGATTGGGAGCAAACGATCATGTGATTTACATGTCGCTATTCCAACAGTAGCGCCCCTCCATTGCGAGATTACAGTNAATGGGGACGTCATTAACTTACTCAATCGCTCACCTGAGTCTGAAACAATGCTTAACGATGTTATTGTCCAATCCGCAGCCCTCAAAAATGAAGACAANGTCCGCATCGGACCAGTCGAATTCACAGTGAGCATTACTGATGATGAAACCGTCATCAGAAGAGTCTGAGTCTGCTAAAATAGGGCAATGACCACACAACAAAACACAGCCGTCGTAGGGCTCCAATGGGGTGATGAGGGTAAAGGCAAAATTGTTGATATTCTCACTGCGAAGCATGATGTCATCGTTCGATACAACGGGGGCGCCAATGCTGGGCATACCGTCGTTGTTGGCGATGAAAAATATGCGCTTCACCTTATTCCATCAGGCATTTTGTATGAAGATAAAAAATGCATCATTGGCAATGGCGTTGTGGTTGACCCTGTCAAACTGATTGAAGAAATTGATACGCTCAGAGACAGAGGCATCGAAGTTGGCAACAACCTACTCATCTCGGACAGAGCACATGTCGTGATGCCTTATCACAAAGAACATGATGCTGCCCTAGAAAACAAATTGTCACAAATCGCAGGCAAAGGCGACCAATCAATCGGCACAACTAAGCGAGGCATCGGCCCTGCATATGCTGACAAAGTGCATCGAGCAACTGCGATTCGCATGGGCGACCTGCTCTGTAAAGACGCCTTACAAAAGAAACTCGAAGTCACCTGTGCAATCCGAAGTGCAGAGTTAAACGCTTTAGGTGTTGACACACCTCCCCTTGACCCTGCAGCACTCACTGAAGAATTCTTCATGTATGGAAAGCGACTAGCACCGCACATTACGGACACCGTTTATGAACTCCATGAAGCAGCAGATGCCAGCAAGCCCATCCTCTTTGAGGGTGCAAATGCTTGCCTGCTTGACATCGACCATGGCACATTCCCATATGTCACGAGTTCAAACTGTTCAACGCTAGGCATTCACTCCGGGACTGGACTTCCAGCAAAGCATCTACATGAAGTTGTTGGAATCATGAAAGCGTATAGCACGCGTGTTGGCGCTGGGCCATTCCCTAGCGAACAACTCAATGATGTTGGCGAACGCATTAGAGATAGAGGCAACGAATACGGAACCACAACGGGGAGACCAAGGCGATGTGGCTGGATTGACCTTGTGGCGGTTAAATACTCGGCTATGATTTGCGGCGCAACGACAATTGCGTGCATGCTTCTTGATGTCCTAAGCGGTTTTGAAGAAATCAAAATTTGCACAAGTTACAACTTGCCTGATGGCACGGTTTCAGAACGATTTATCCCAGACGCAGCGAAACTTGTCGGCGTCACTCCGAACTACGAAACGCTTCCTGGATGGGAAGAAGAAATTGATGATGTGACAAATGCGGAAGACTTGCCTGCAAATGCGCAAGCATATCTGGAACGCATATCTGAATATCTAGAGTTACCGATTGATATCGTGAGTGTCGGACCGAAACGATCTCAAACTGTTATTTAAGTGAGCCAAACGTTCGGTTGCGCTCGGCGTAACTTTCTAATGCCTGCTTAAACTCGTCTGCTCCAAAGTCAGGCCAACAGCAATCAGCGATGTAAATCTCTGCATACGCAATCTGCCATAGTAAGAAGTTAGAGACACGAAACTCTCCTGCCGTCCTGATGAGCAAGTCAGGGTCTGGCAAATCAAAAGTGTACAAATACTTTTGGATCAACTCTGAAGTCACTGCCTCACTTGGTGTTCCCGCATCGATGATTTCTTTTAATGCGTGAGTAAGTTCACTTCTACCAGAATAATCTAATGCCAGTGAGACAGTTAGAGTCGTACCATTTTCAGTAATGTTGCATGCTTCCTCAATCGCCGCTTGGACTTCTTCTGAGAACCTGTCCTTTCTTCCGATGTGTTTCAACCGGATGCCTTGTTTAATGAGTTCGGGGACTTCACTTGCAAGTTTCAACAATAGCAGTTGCATCAAGGCGTCAATTTCTTCTTGTGGGCGGTTCCAATTTTCAGTTGAAAATGAATACAGCGTCAAAAACTTGACGCCGTGACGGACGCACTCTTCAACAATAGTTTTGACTGAAAGTGCGCCCGCTTCATGCCCTTTGGCTCGTGGAAACCCCTTCGCTTCTGCCCACCTGCCATTCCCATCCATAATGATGGCTACATGGGCTGGAGGTGTGAGTGCTGTTTCTTCTTTCATAAGGAAGTCATGTTACAAAAAAAGGGCTAAGCACTGGTGTGCTTAGCCCTTGTAAAAACTAATGAAAAGTTATGGACAAGATCCCCAAGCAGCAATGATTGCCAGAATGTCACTGACGTTGATCTCGCCATCATGGTTCACATCCTCTGAACAGAATGACGCACAGGAGACTGATTCGCAACCTTCACTTAAGAAAGATGAACCTGAAACTGCCTCACACTCATCTGGAGTAATCATGATGCACGCACCGTTAACTCAGCAAGCTGCATCTAACGCGTTTACACAACCACAATCTGCTGTCTCGCAAGAGCCACCAATCCACTCGCCATTTTCGAGCTCGCAGATCTCAACTGGCACTTCATAACATGAGTCATTTATGCAACAAGCGCTAACTGGGACATCTTGTGCAAGTGCACTGCTTACCCAAGAGAGCGAAATCAATACTACGGTGATGAGATGTTTCATTCCATCGTTCTACTATAAGACTAAAAGACTATTCGGATGATATTGAACACCGATGCATGCGTCTAGAAAAACCCGCCCTACCAAGTCATTTTGCGGATGAGCGTGGCAAGACGGGCTTAAAAAGGCTGTTTATGAACGACTTATTAGTTTGGCAATTTCTCGTAATACAGGATCTTAGGCTGGTCGGCAGGCGTTTCAATGTGACTCCTGTCTACGAGCAGTACATAGCGACTATCGTCGATAATCTGCTCTTCATCAGTCGCATCCCAGATGCCTGTCACTGAATTGCGTCTAAATGTTCGTATTCTCATATGAACCGTGAAGATGTCTCCGCGAGTTGAAATGAGGTTTGAGATGCCTGCTTGAAGCATGTTTAGTTCTTCAACATCACCGCTCACGCCGTCACCAGTAATCGTATCTTCACCATAACCAGTACCGTTGTAATAGTTGTTACGGTTTACATCTGTACTAATCTTTGCACCAACGCCGTCTGCAATCCAATCGACACTTGTATTAGTCACTGGATCTCCGAATGGATCAGCAGCTGCAAAGTTTATGCTCCAAGATTCAGCATCTCGCACAGCTTGGTGTCTTCCACCTGCAGCAATATGCCACGGTTCAACAATATCATCAACTTCACCGATGCTTTGCAATAGGCCGATTTCAGCTGGCGATGAGAAGCCTCTGACATTATTTGGTCCGTTCCCATAATCAACGCCAATTGCAGCAGAACGGTCACTGTAGTTTGGGCCGCCTGTGTAACCATTGCCTGTGTACCAGTCTGGACCACCATTTGCAGTTTCACGCCATTGATAAATAGATTCTGGAATCAATGAACGTGGGTTTCGGTCAGACGTATCTAATGATGAAACGTCGCTCGCATCTGTTTCGTGAACGACTTTGTACATGTGTGGCAACATTCGCATCACTTCAACTGGCGCTGTGTTAATGTTAATCAGACCGGGCGTTGCTTTGCCAGAGTATCCATTTGCATTGTAGAACGAGTGCCATGCTGGCGAATACTCATTATCAACATTTGGATTGAGGTCATCACCAATGCCATCATTGCCATAATTGCCTGTCGAAGCATCGATAAAATCAGGACGCCCTGGACCATCACATACAAACGAGTCGAGAATTCGCGAAGCCGCAGAGAGTTTAGGCCACGCATGGTTGACGACATTGAAGGTACTTGACGCATCATCAAATTCGCTACGGCCTGCAAGCATCTGAGGCAAATCATCATCTCCATCAGGCGTAAATCGCAAGCGGTTAAGGCGTGGATCTAGGACAACTTCACCGCCATCAATGGTCGCAACCCAAGGCGCGTACCAATCTTCATTATTTCCTCCATACGAACCCCAACGAGGATCCATAAACTCACTGAATGTTGTGATTGTTCCTGCAGTCCTCGCAGATTCACTTGTATCCCCTACTGAATCAAGGTGACTGTCAGGTAAATCGAAGAATTGGTCGTCTTCACCAAAATTGAATGTGCCTTCAAGCATATGACCAAAAAGCCAGACGTTGAGCAACTCGCCAACTTGTTCATAGTCGTCATCTTTCTGGATCATTTGCAATGGGAAATCCATTGGGATGTTTCGCTCAGAGAGTGAAATGACCTCATTGACAATCACATCATCTGCGAATGACGGCGTGTCTGAAGTTGTGTCATCGCCATCTTCGTCATCACGCTGACCGTACCAACCCTTATCAGGGAATGTGCGGTCACCACCACCCATGTACCAAAGGTCTTCTTCCATGTTCATGTCAAAGTAGAAAGGTTTGCGAATCCTCAAACCACCTTTAACTTCACCTTCATCAGTTGAACCTAGAATTTGTTCGCCACCTCTTGGTGACCAAACTTCTACTGTAAACCATGGATCAGGGTTATCTGGAAGCAAGTCTGGATCTGCACTAGTGTCTGGATTTCCATCACCATCATGGTCATCAGGGTCTGCAAAATCTGTCCAATGGAATGCTGAGGTATATTTAATCTCCGGATTCTCCGGCGAATGTTCAACATTTGTAACAGTTCTTAACTCTTCAGAACGAATAAAGTCTTTTGCTGCTGAAACATAGCGAGGCGACTCTTCCCAAGAAGAGATCACGCCATCATGCCATCCATTGATGGCAGGTATATCAACACCCCAAGCCCGCGTCGCGCGATCCCACTGCACAAGCATCGCAGCCTGAGCACTATCTGCAAGAATGCGTTCGCCATCCTTATCAGTCATCGTGAGATAACCATTGTCTCCAAGTTTATCCCACTCTTCTTCTAAATCATCAACAACACGCTCTTCAAATGAATCAGCTTCATCAACCCTATCCAACCTGTCAACGAGCACTCGCTGGTCACCAAAGAGGCCTGTCGAATCTCTGTCAAACCGATAAAGTGCAACACTGTTTTGCTCACCTCTTGACAGGTTGTCATAGTACACACGCTTTGTTCGCCAGTTATTTGGAACCTGATGAATAATTGTTGCCTCAAACCCCGTCAGCGTGTCGTAATCCATTGGCGTTGAAAGGTCATCCACTGGGTGATGATCGGCTTCTAAATCAAGGAAGTCTAACCAGTCAACTTGAAAATCTCTTACAGATGAAGGATCTTCGATATCTGGAGAATTTGAAATTGCATAGAAAATTGCAGTCGAAGGATTCGTTGTCGTTGCTGGCGGCAAGACTAAATCTAATCCGTCAAGTTGAAACTCTTGGCCAAAGAACTCAATCGCATAATCATTTAAGTTTATCGCTTTGTTGTATGGATTAGCAATTTGAACAACAGCGATGGTTTCTTGAGGACAGTCATCAGTATCATCAGTAAGTAAGAAATACTGTGGACAAGGCTCGTCACCACTGCCAGGAACACCGTCAGGATCACATTCAATACCAATGCCTTGGTACTCACCATTTAGAAGCGTACATGCCGCTTCAGGTACCATTACACAGGAACCGCTATCAAAACAGCAAGCGCCCTCGTTCCCACATGGGTCGCTCGCGCAGAATACGCCACTGCCTTGATAGATACCACCAATTGAGTCACAAGTGACTTCAGGCAAATCTTCACAGCCACCAGTTGCTAAGCAACAAGCACCACCACACTCGACATCTGCGCAGTACTCGCCTGGGCGCCATGTACCACCGAGAACGACTTCGCAGTAATCTGTGAATTCTCGTTCATCAATAATGTCAATACAGGAGTCACTTGGCAAACAGCATGACCCATCTGTATCACAAGCGATTGGCCCACAACGTGTCCCTAATCCATTGAACTTCCCTGGCTGGCCATCTAGCGTCAAACAAGATTCGCGGGACATGACTTCACAACCACCACCAAACAGGCAGCAAGCGCCTTCACATGGTCCGGTTGAACAATCCTCACCATCTTTATAAGAACCGCCAAGCAGATCGCATGAGTTTGCATTAACAACTTCTACGCAATTTGCCTCTTTGCCGTTATCAAGACAACAAGCACCTAAGTTACATGCCGTCTCATCACATGCGCTTGTGCCATCCCAAATTCCGTTTGATTGAATACACGACTGTTCAACGACAAGTACGCATCCAAATGGCTCTAAACAACAAGCGCCTTCACCACCAAACGAACAGGGGTCTGTTTGGCAAGTTGTACCAGGGCCTTGGAATACACCACCGAGTGAGTTCTCGCACTGATCTTGGGAAACATCATCGCATACATCACCACTAATGCAACACGCACCAGATTGAGCACACGGACTTGTCGCACACATTCGTTCTGAGAAGAAGGTGCCGCCTGCAAGATTACAGTCTGGGAGCAACACGTCAACACATGAACCGTCGGGCAAACAGCACCCACCTGAACATGCATCTTCAGAACATGAAAGTGCTTCATTAAAAGTACCGCCAAGTGCGATGCAATTTTCTTCAATGAGGTTGATGCAAGTGCCATTTTCTAAACAACACGCGCTTGCTGGCAAGCACGGATCTTCGTTACATGAAACGAGTGGTCCTTGATAAACACCGCCGAGTGAATCACAAATCGATTCCGAGACGACGTTTTGACATTGGCCAGTTTCAAGGCAGCAAGCGCCTCGAATACCAGTCGCACCACACGGGACACTGCCACAGACAACGCCTGAACCTTGGAAAGTGCCACCAAGAAGATTACAACCTTCAAGCATAATCTCCATACAACCGCCATCATCATCGATATCTGGAGAATCTGGCAAGCAGCATGCGCCAACTGGAACACAAGGGTCTTCGTCACAGAATGTCGCGCCACCCATGAATATACCATTGAATGCTTCACATGTTGCTTGGAGTAAGTTCTCACAACCACCGGTGGAAAAACAGCATGCACTTCGACAAGGACTAATGTCGCAAGAAATCCCTTGGACAAAATCACCTGCTAAGTCGAAACATGTGCCAAGTGATACATCTTGACATACGCCCTCGCCTAAACAACATGACCCATTACATGGGTTACTGATACATGCTTCTGCTGCAACAAAAGTACCGTCTAGCGAATTGCATTCTTCGACTGACAAAACTTCCGTACAACTATCGCTACCAACACAACATGCGCCAGCAGTCACACAAGTTAAATTTGTACAAACACTACCTAAGCCAAAGAAGCCGCCGCCAACTTCTGCACAGGCTTCTTCTGAGACGTTTATGCAATCAGCGTATTCAACACAGCATGGGCCTACACATGGATCATCAAAACAAGAAGCACCAGCAACAAATGTGCCGCCCTGCGCAACGCAATATGCGTCTGTCAAAACTTCCATACAACTGCCACTACCGAAACAGCAAGCGCCCGCAACTGTGCAAGAAACTGAAACACAGTCTGTGCCAAAGCCAGCAAACACGCCGTCTAATGACGCACAACTTGAAGCAGACAAGTCCTCACATTCGCCATTAATCAGGCAGCATGTGCCAGCACATGTTGTCTCAGCACAAGGCACGAGGTTGCCTAGATAGATGCCATCTAGAGTTTGGCAACTTGTTTCACTCGTATAAATGCAACCACCTGAATTGATACAACATGCACCTTGATTTGGACATGGGCCATCATCGATGTTCCCATCGCCATCAGGGTCACAGAGTTCTCCACTAAAGAACGTGCCACCTAGGAGTCCTAAGCATGTTTCTTCTGAAACATCTTGACAACCACCTGTATCTAAACAACACGCACCATGGTCGCCAGGAATTTTCCCTTGGTGAGCATGGGCAATCATTGTTTCAAGAATGAATGGCTGAGCCTCCATACCTAGCATGCGAACATGGGATTCATTTGGACCCGCAACAGGCGCGTCATCATATGGCACATACGTTCCCCAAATTGGAGATTCACTATCGTTTGCTTGCCGCCCAATAATTGGCGGTTCAATTGCAGCAGACAATGGGATTTGAACTCTTGGAACCGTACCGTTGATTGTCTCTGGGAGCATCGAATGGAGTCGCCAGTGAGAGTCATCATCTCGATAACTTAAAAGGTTCGAAGTAAAACCAGCAGCCGCAACACGGGATTGCTGATAGTAATTGTCTTCGAACTCTCCAAATGCAGCGTCAGGTGTTACGGTGTTAAAATCACCTGCAAGTGTTTTTGCATCAGCTGCGTTTAAATCAAGGTTACTTGTTCCAACCTCTTGAGAATCCGTTAATGCAAGAAGTACCTGAAGCGGCGCACGTTCTGGAAGTGTCAGTTTGCCATCATCATTTGTTTCCCACCATGGCGCACCAAATGACGTATCTGCGTAATACTCTCGAAGGTCAACTTTTTGTCTGGATTGCTCTCGCCAATTCTCGACAACTTGTTCAAGCGCTGCGGTTCCGCCATTGATTGCAGCATTGATCGCTTCAACTGTCACTTTTGTCGGGAATGCAGAACCATACACCGCTGGTCGTATTTGGTCAGGAATGCCTGCATCTTCGTATGCCCGCAAGTCAAAAGTGTTGTATCCAGACGGCAACCCAAGCAAAGAAGGATCATGGCGATTCCAAAAGCGATCTTCCCAGCGAAGCCATGGCGCAAGCAAATCATTCCTTGTTCCATTGAACATCGTTAACTTTCGTCTGTTATCAAAGAGCAGTTGCCTGTTATCGAGTTGATCTCGAAGTTCACTCGCTTCATGCCTATTTTGATAATCACTTCTTAAGAATTGCTGTGTCGGCGTGCCGCCTACGACATCATTGACACTTCGCTCAAATCGCGAACCAACAAACTGATAGTTATTGCCTTCAGCGAGCCTTAGTTCTAACTCATCAGACAATGTAAATGGCCGCAGGCCGAGCGAAGCCGTAAATGGATCCCGCCCTGCAATCTGCCAATACCAAAGTCGACCATAGCGAGATGTAATATCCCCAGAAGGACTTAAAGCACCATTGGTAGGATCTTCAAAAACAGCAGTGTTTACATTTGTTTCATTTACTTCAATGCCAAGTTCATCAAGCAAGCTTGCGTTTGCCCTGTTGCGCCATTGATTGGTGTTCCAGTCAACATCAACTGTGCCAATCTGACTATAGACAACCCAAGGGTTACCTGAAAAATTAGTATTTCCGGGCAAGTTTGCAAGGTTATCCATAAAGCCAACACGCCAAGGCGTTATGTTTTGGAATGACCGATCGTTTTGTCCTACGATTGCAAGGTCAGCAGGAGTATGACCTCTAGTGCCCTGCCCGTGCTGGTTCTGGGCATTATCTGTTCCATAGTAATCTTTACGATGGAATCGAGTTGCAACATTCATGTTGCCACGACCACTATTGTCTGTCACTGAAACCGCGAAGACTTGTCTAACATCAGGACCAAGTTGTTGAGGGTGAAGATTCCAATACGCATCAGTAAAACCATCACCGTCTGTGTCTGTAAGCATTGACTCCACATACCAACGTGGCGATCCTCGGACAAAAGCGTCAACAGGCCGCTCGCCCGCTTCATTATGAATACCATCCGCATCAAGATCGCTTAAGTCAAGAAAGTTTGGCGGAAGTAATGCAGGGTTCAATTGCGCAGCTGCCCATCCTTGTAACGATTGCCATCCATAGAATCGTGAGATGAGTTCTTGACCATTTGTTTCACCCCAAGTTGCCCAGTTCCCACTATTGAGGTCACCAATATCCATGAGGTCCATGGTTGGATATCCAGTTGGACCGATGTTGATGTTTCCGTTTCTTTTTAAAGGTGTCCAAATCGGCCACTGTTCAATTGGAACATCTAGGTCTGTCACTAGACCATTTCCAACAACATCACTGATGTTCTTTACAACACGAGTCGAGTTGCCACTACGAGAAAGATTGGATAAATGCCTCCAATGCGTAAAAGTCTCAGGGGTACCATCGACTTCATAGCCGCTCCAATCAGAAAGACCTTGACCGACAAAGTCAACGAAATCTGAACGCATGGGCTCTAAGTCTCTCAGCCAGCGAGCATCACCAAAGGATGGTCCACCGAGCGGGTTCTCAGGGCCGAGCAATGGAATCCCATTAAAGGTATCGTCAGGTGGATTTGTCCATGGAACAACTTCAAAGGGCGCGTAGTTAAATGGAAATGAAGGGTCATGTCCAAATCGCGGCGTATTCAAGTTAGGGTCATCGCGTCTTGCATTTGCACTTCCTGCTGACGCTTCGAGCGATGGGACAATCAGTCTTGGGAAAAGTGCGTCGCCAATTTCATCTGCCACTGCTTTCATTGTCGACTGATTGCGGTCATTAATTTGTGCTGCATCACGCTGCGCAACTGAGGTGATTCGACCACTCTGCGTCTTCGTAATAAAGGCGGTAGCGACAAGAACCAGTAAAACTAAGATGCCGACGACTAAAATGAGCGCATTAGCTCTTCTCATGACTTGTTTGCTTCCTTGCTTCATTCATTTCTCTCCGGCAAATCGACAACAAATTGATAGGTCCAACCTGAACCAAGTCTGTTATCTCGATCAAGTAAACGCACTGTCACTCGAAGTGAGCTAGGCCAAGGAGTGTATCGCCATGTCGCATCCCCTGGCTGATTACCATCATCCATCCCCCCGCCAGCGAGTGGACCATTATCTGGGATAGCATCATTAAGAAAATCCAAATCGTTTTCATAAAACGGGTCACTCGAGTTGTACCCAAAAATTGCCCAGTATTCAGAAACACCACCATTCACATCTTGGACAGTTGGAACGGGCGCTGCGGAAGAACCATCATCAACATCAAATGAGGTTTCGATTATTGTCGGGTCTACTGACCACGCCGGATCCCCATTAATGAAACCACTATTGGCATTTGCGGTCCATGTAGACAATGTGTCATATCCAATCTGTAAATCATTAATATCTGTAGCATTCAGTCTGTATGATCCACCAAACCATGGCTGAAGGGCTGTTGGGTCATATTCATAGCCAACAAAGGAGTTTCCATTAGCATCTTCAGCGTAACCTGTCCCCTCGTCATATGTCCATTCAACTTTAAATGAAACGCAGCCCTCCGCGATTGCCCCAAGCATAAGCGCCTGGTCATATCGTATTTGCGTAGCAGGATAAGGCTCAACACGAGGCCATCTAAACAATGATGCGATAAGTTCCTGCTGATCAACGCCAGTGTCTCCAAAGAAACGCCAATATCTATTTTCGTCACCACCACCTTCTACATTCTGAAGAACACTCTGACGAATATCATCAAGTTGCGTTGCTGCAATATCTACGCGGCCTTGCATCACATGAGGGTAAACTTCATTACTGTTGCCTGGTAGCGCTTCAATACGCGGGTCCCAAGGGAAAATAGTGTTTGAAGAAATCCCTTTTCCCATGTAGACGGTTTTGTTTGTTGCATCAGCATCTTGCTGGTCATCATCGCCCAACACAATCGCTTGCCGACAAAGCACCCATTCGCTTGGGTCTTGTTGCGTGCCATTTGCATAGTTGCCTTCAGCGACGATATCAAATCGGTTTGCTTGTGAATCCGTGTAACGCCTTGTTTCAATCTCGACAGCACCTTCATACCAAGGTGTTACGACGTTGGTGATTGAAGAGTTGAAATATTTAGGGTTGTCTGATTCATCAAAGTTGTTGACACCTTGACCTTGACCATCAAGTTGGGGAAAGCGGACGCCATGACCGTAATAAATCATTGAAGCCAATCCCTGCCCTGCAAAGTCGCCATTCACAGAGTTGAGCATTGGCGTTGCAATTCCATCCGCAAAAAAGATGAGTTGATCACAACGGATGATTGCTTCTGGTGGAAGTGATTCATCAATGAGAAAATAGTTCCCTCTAATATTGTTCGCAATTGAAACTGAGCGAATTGCAAAGAAACCTTCTTTTGAAACTTTTGAAATGTCTTTACGCAACTGCTGTTCAATCGCAACGCCTTGCTGCAATGTCTCTGCAATTGCTTGACCAGATGCAGACACATCACTTGTCGTTGTGAAAATTCGACCAACTGCAACCATGATTGCAAGAAGAACAACAACTGCAACCATGAGTTCAAGCAATGTAAAACCAAGATGTGTTCGTAATCGATTCATTGTTTCATAGCTCCTGAACCGTTGCAAAAACTGGAATGATTTTTCTACCTTGAGCATCTTTTGTTGGCATAAACCAAATGTCAGTCACAACGCCATACTGAATAAAACCACCATATGGCGCTTGAGGTAGTGTCTTGTCCCACCAATTTACATTCACACCTGGATTTCCTGAACCTTGTAATGCCTCAAAGACTGGGAGTTCAGATGGAGTTGCGGTTAATCGAACTGGTGTTTCATCATTTGCTCGTCGCCGACCTCTTTGCACGGTGTGCACATTTCCATTTTGGTCGACAATCCACTGACCGGGATATTGCCACTCAGAGAGCGTATCAGTAGGATCATCCTCTTCTGACCCCCCAAGCACATCCCCGACTTGAGCGCCATGCCAGGAACCTGTTGATGATTCAGAGAGCAAGTTCACCCGCCTCGGCCAATCTGGAGACGCAAGTCCAGAAGTGTCTACTGTAAACTTGCCTGCTTGAGAAGGGTCAACAACTCTATAGACAAACACAGCAACAAGAATACGGCCTTCATATCGTCTAAACATGCAGTCCCAGTAGTACTGTGCTTCAGGCCTGTCGGCTTCTGCTCCATACCACATTGGATACTGCCGTTCCCCTGCCAAAATTCTTTTTATAGGTGGAGCGATATCGTATACAACAGGAATCTGTATTTCCCCTTCATCATCTCTTCTCGGCTCATCAGGATATTTTTCTCTGTTGTAAGGAAGACCTGGAACACCCGTTTGATCTGTCCAGTATTCAACTAGAACATCAGAAGTTCCAATACCACCAGGATCTGAAGTGCGAAGAGCAAACAAATCTATTGCACCTCGAAGCCGGACATCTTCGATTTGATCATCGTCACCAAAGTTCGTTGTCACCATAGCAGGTCTACGCCACATCCAATCACCACAAATTGTTGGCCATGGATTGATTGAACCGTCATTGATGTTAAATCCACACAACTCTGGCGACCAACGAGACTCAAATTGTTCTGAGCCACCAAAATCGTCTTGAGAGACGCGTGAACGGATCAGCGTCATTGCGTTTCTCGCAATGATTGGACCAATAATGTCATCGGTCGACTTTTGTTGCTGCGCAATACCTGCAGGGAACAACGTCGCAATGCTGATGATGCCTATTCCAAGGATAAAAATGGCAAGGAGCATTTCAATTAAGGAGAAACCACGTTTTCTTTTACGCAACATCATTCAAGTGGAACTCCTGAGTAGCGATTGAATTGAATACGTGAAGCATTCTTTTCAATGTAATTCGTATAGGCAACATCACGTTCGTACGAGTTATCCCAATCCGCAGTTCTGACGCCTTCTCGAAAAGCTACTTCATCGAACACGGCAAGGATTGGCGTCATACTTACAAACGGTTCACCACCCTGCACTTCAAGATCAAAATAGGAACCAATTGATGGCAGTTGCCCTGGCCATGGCCACTCAACTGTGTCATCCTCGTTTATTGTTTGAACGCCGTCTTGGTTAAAGTCAACCCAAATCCGGTCAGCACCACTCTCAGCATTTCGCGTAACCACTCTGCCTTCAGGACTATATAAAACACCGATGATTGGACCAAATGGCTCAGTCCCGCCACCAATGATTGGACCAGAAGACACCTGCGAAGGCAGATTCGTACAAACCCACCATTGGTCATCATCACCAGTTCCATACCCAGGACCTGCAACATTGATCCCGCCTGAAATCGTACGGACTTCTAGGTTACTGACAGGAACGAATCTGTCATATGTCCAGATTGAACCGCTTCCGTTATTTGCGTTGGATGAATCCCCAGACCATTCTGCAACAATAATATCAATAAGCTGAGTTGAACCCTCATCTTCAAGTCTCGGGGAGAATGCCGTCATTACATAACGGTTCTTTTTAATCGCAAGTGCCCTTGCGTTATCAAGCGCTGATGAAATCGTGTTCATCGCCGCCGACATTTTCATATCAGCTGCAATACTGCGATACGCAATTGCACTTAAGCCTGCGAGCATCGTCATGATGATGATGACAACGACGAGTTCAACAAGTGTAAAGGCTGTTCGCTTAGACGAAATCATTAACGAGCCTCCTCCACAATAAACGGGTCATAGGAATAGATGTTGTCTTTAGATGAGTCAATAAGCATTGGGTTACCAACACCGTCATTGCCTTGATAGCGATAACCCCAGCGCAAATCAGGGCCAGCCGAGACAAACAAAATTCTACCGTTGACGCAGGAGCCAAGACCATCTTCAGCTTCATCACGCACGGTCATGTCATTACTTTCGTCTAAGTACGGGTACTCTCCAAGCGGATCTAAGTTTGGGTAAGCATCTGCAAATTTTCGACCCGGATACACAACGCCAATCGGATTGCCCCAAGGATCGATGACGAGTTTCCCATGGATATCTTCAACAAATAGTTCAGATGAAATCTTAGAAAGAATGTTCGTTGCAGGCTCAGATTGAAGCAATAACTCAATGAGACTTTCAACTCTTGCTTCCATCGATTCTTGCATTTCATCATTGCTCACACTGCTTGAACCAGATGGTTGACCGATGCCCTCACCATTTGTGTAAATGTCGTAACGACCACCATTAATCGGAACGAAACCTTCAAATGTTATTGGTCGGCCACGTTCGAGTTCCCATTCATCAACAGCAAGCGCAAGGAGTTTCATCGCATCTTGCGTTTGACGGACTTGGCTATTTCGAATCACACTGTTTGAAATACCCATCGTCAATGCTGCAAGCAAGGCAATGATGCCAATCACAACGACCATTTCGATGAGCGTGAATCCTGAGTTAGTGCGTATGCGTTTCATCTATGGACCAACCTCTACAATGTTGTCTTTATTAACTTCATCTGTTGCATCGTCACCAGTGTTACCAAGCACACCAAGAATGTCTGCACGCAAGTTATTGTTTGCCTGTTTATCTGGCCCTGCTGAAAAGTAAGCGAACTGCCCTGCCTGCAAATCAAGTGATGTTGAAGTATCACCGGCTGGACTTGTGTCGCCTTCGCTAAAGTCGCCAAATGAAGCGTCAATAACTTGTTCAGGCGAAAACTCAAACGGTCTTAACACAAAGTAATCGGACATCGTTGGGCGGTCATATAGATTGCTTTGAGGAAAGACTTTCGCAATGCCAGTTTTTGGCATCGTTAAATCTACATGTTGCGGATAGATTGAACGGTAATACCGAATCGGAGAACCCCAAACATCAACAATCACCATTGGGTTATTCGTGTCATAGTCAGCATCGCCGGGGTAGAACACCTTCAACTCACCAGTGACTGGGTCTTCAATTGCATTTCCGTCAAGGTCAAATGCGATTCGACCAAACATCTGTGAATCTTCCAGTTCTAAGTATGGCCCATAGAGTTTTCCGCGGACGGATGGGTCACGATCTTCTATGAGCCCTTGGCCAGTTGATTGACCGTCGCGGGCATAGAGGTCTGTACCCCGCCAGACACCATCTAAGCCGGGATGTCGAATGCCAAATGCTGGGACTTCTAGATAATCATCGTTGCCAGAAGTTGAGCCTGGAATTTTTCCGTAACCGTCTTGCAATTGGTTGCCATAACCAATGAGAAACTCAGCAGGCGAAGTGATTGAGTACCAATCTTGCACTTGTCCTCGGTATTCCTGAAGGGGGTTGCTGTTTGAAGGTCCTGGAAACTCAGGGATGTAAGCAAGGTGGCGATGGTTATCCAATACCGCTGGGTAATAACCAATATCATCTTTAAATCGAACTGTTGCTTTCTTTAGCGTGATGAGGCGATTGTTTGTTTCTGCAATCTGAGCAGCAGTTCTCGCTTGCGTAAGTGCGAGCGTAAGCATGCTAATCAAGATGACAATGATAGAAATTGTCACGAGCAATTCAATAATCGTAAATCCGAGATGAAATTGTGTTCGATTCGAAGTAACCATTGACATCAACCTGTATCCGAGACGGATTCAATCATTTTCACAAGTGGGAGGAACAACGCAAGGACGATGGTGCCAACAATGCCACCAAGAACAACAACGAGCATTGGCTCAAGCAAACTGAGAAGTGCAGAGACAGCAACATCAACTTCTTCGTCGTAGTTGTCAGCAATCTTCTTCAGCATGACATCTAGGTCACCCGTTTCTTCACCGACTTCAATCATGTTGACCACGATAGAGTCACACACTTTCGCTTCGCGTAACGGATCAGCAACTGATTCTCCTTCGCGGATAGAATCGTGCACTTGATTGAGCGCTTTTTCATACACATGGTTACCTGAAGTGTCGCGGGTAATCAAGACAGCTTCAAGAATTGGGACACCAGCAGCGATGAGGGTACCGAGGGTTCTGGTAAATCTTGCGACTGATGTTTTTTGCACAAGGTTACCGAACACAGGCAACTTCATTACGATGACATCCGTAATCGCACGACCTGGTTTAGTTTTGCGTATGAGTTTGAAGAAGAAAAAGATTAAGAAAGGACCAATGATAATCCAAACATAACCGGGAATTGCTTGCTCACCATTCTCCGGAGTACCCGCAATCCAAAGAGATGCGTCAATGAGCCAAAGCGTTAAGCCAGGAAGCGTGACATCAAAGTCATTAAAGATATCCTTAAACTTCGGAATAACGAAGTACATAATGCCTGTGACGATTGCAACAGCAACGATGATGACACAAATCGGATAAATCATCGCGCCCTTAATGCGGGACTTCAAGCGTTCAGCTTTTTCCATGAAGTTTGCAAGACGCTGGAGGATGACATCAAGGACACCGCCGATTTCGCCAGCAGCAACCATCTTTGAATACAAACGGTCGAATGCTTTTGGATGTTTACTCATCGAGTCAGACAAACTTGTCCCAGACTCAACGTCTTCGACTACATCAACAAGAATGGACTTAAGTTTGCCCGGTTTTTGCTGTTGTTCCAGAATCTGTAATGAACGAAGTAGTGGTAAGCCCGCGTCTTGAAGCGTTGACAATTGACGCGTGAACTGCGTCAGTATCTTTGTCTTCACTCCGCCGATAGAGATGTTGAATCCTTTTTTCTTCTTAGCACTTTTAGCTTTAGCAGCTTTTTTGCCAGACTCTTTCTTACCAGAGCCGCCGACTTTCTCTTCGCGAACAGTTGTAGGAAAAAAGCCATTCTGACGAATTGCGGCGATTGCAGCATCACTCGTATCTGCTTCTATGCGCCCCTTTTCGGGCTTTCCTGCTGCGTTTAGTGCTTCATATACATACGTTGGCATTGAATAAACCTTTAATCGTCAATCATGGTTTCACGAACGACTTCATCAATCGTTGTTTGACCGTCATAAATAGCAAGAAGACCACATTCTCGTAGACTTCTCATTCCACGTTTTTGCGCTTCAACACGAAGAACTGCCGTTGAGGCTTGAGACAAAACAAGTTCGCGAACTGCATCGTCAAATTCCATAATTTCAAAAATTGCGAGTCGACCTCTGTACCCACTATTGTTGCATTGGTTACACCCCTTACCCCTAAAGAACGTGCGGTCTGAAACATCTTCAGGTCTTAACTTGAGTTCTAGCAACTCTTCTGAACTTGGTTCATACTCTTCCTTACAACCATTGCAAATACGTCGCACAAGACGTTGCGCAACAATGGCTTCTACAGTTGCAGTGATGAGGAACGTTTCAACCCCAAGGTCTACCAATCGAAGCACAGTTGATGGTGCATCGTTTGTGTGTAGTGTTGAAAACACTAAGTGACCAGTGAGCGATGCCTGAACAGCAATCTGCGCAGTTTCAAGGTCACGAATCTCACCGACAAGAATGACATCAGGGTCTTGTCGCAAGAATGAACGGAGTAGTTTCGCAAATGTTAAGTCTTGTTCAGTATTGATTTGACACTGAATCAAGCCATCAATGTCATATTCAACTGGGTCTTCCGCAGTAAGTATTTTTGTTTCAGGATCATTCAATTCAGTCAATGCTGAATAAAGCGTCGTTGTTTTGCCAGAACCAGTTGGCCCAGTCACAACAACAATTCCGTTGGGCCTATGAATGATGTCAGACATCTTTTCATAGTCAGCAGCACGAAGACCAATCTTATCCATACTGAGTTGGACATTTGAACGGTCAAGGACACGCATAACGACTGACTCACCAAACATTGTTGGCAAGACTGATACACGAAGATCAACAGGCGAACCGCCTACCGTCAATTCGATACGTCCGTCTTGAGGCAACCGCCTTTCTGAAATATCGAGGTTAGCCATAATTTTGATACGCGAAACAATTGGCATCGCTAAGTGCATCGGCGGTGGAACCATTTCATAGAGAACACCGTCAATTCGGTACCTCATTTTGAATTCTTCTTCAAATGGTTCAAAGTGAATATCAGAGGCTTTGTCTTTAATTGCTTGGAGCAGAACGAGATTTAAAAGACGAACAATCTTATTGTCTGATGCCGCTGAGGCTAACTTACTTAAATCTGAGCTGTCATCGTCACCAAAGGAACCGAGATCAACATCATCAAGGTCTGCCATCATGTCAGCCATTGATGTACTAGCTGAGGCGTATTTCTCCTTGATGACTTGGTCGATTAAATCGCTTGGCGCAACAACTGCGTTCACTTTGAAACCCATCAGCAATCGAAGGTCATCAACTGCTCTAAAGTTATCTGGGGATTTCAATGCAACTGTCAGTGTTTTAGAACCTTCATCATACGCAATTGGTGCAATTCGGTACGTCGTTGCACTTTCAACTGGTAGCGCATCAATCGCTTCCTGAGGAATTGAATCAAGTTCAAACTCTTTCCACGCGAGCCCTGATTGTCCCGCCAACGCTTTCAGTATGTCATTCTCTTCAATGAGCCCCATCTCAAGCATGATTGCGCCGATCTTTTTCGAATCACCCTTCTTCTTGGCAACCTTCTGAACAGCGAGCGCTTCATGAACTTGGTCTCTCGAGAGTAACCCTAACTTCGTTAACACGCGACCAAATCGTCTTCCCTTTAACTGAGAAGGGTCGACTGATTTTGTCTTACGTTTCGTTGCACTATCTTTGGCCATTGGCTAGTTTCGCTTATGCAGAATTACTTTGGGTGTATGTACGACATGATTCGCACCTAAAGCTCTTTTATCAACCGATAAAGGGTTATAAACAGTATACGCCACCTAGATTATTTGACTATTGGTGAATGAGGTTATTCAGCAAAATGGACGCTTTAACGTCAAAATTACGACGGATTATCAAGCTCAGACCGCCCTACCTTGCCGCCAGCATTATGCACCTTAGCGGTCAAGGAATTGGAATCTCTACCCTTATCGATCATCTCTTCAGGCCCAATCATGCCCCTTTCATACAAGGACCAAAGGTGATCATCGAGCAATTGCATGCCAAACTTACGCCCTGTTTGAATGGCTGAATCGATTCTAAAGGTCTTGTTTTCTCGAATAAGGTTCGCAATCGCAGGTGTCACCACAAGGAATTCATATGCAGCGACCCGCCCTGCTTTATCCGTACGTCTGAGCAGAACTTGAGAAAGCACAGAAATCAATGCCGTAGACAATTGGACGCGAACTTGTTCTTGCTGATTCGTTGGGAACGCATCGATAATACGGTTAATCGTGCCTGACGCACCAGTGGTGTGCAAGGTTGCAAAAACCAAGTGACCTGTTTCTGCCGCTTGGATTGCCGCTTCAATTGTCTCCAAGTCACGCATCTCACCAACGAGAATCACATCTGGATCAGCACGAAGCACACGCCTTAGCGCCTCAGAGAAGCTTGGCACGTCATTACCAACCTCACGCTGATTGACAATTGATTTTTTGTGATAGTGATAATATTCAATCGGGTCTTCAGCAGTCACGATGTGACGCTCAAGATTTGTATTGATGTAGTCAATCATCGTTGCAAGCGATGTAGTTTTACCAGAACCAGTTGGACCAGTAACGATAAACAAACCTCTCGGACGTCGAATCAACTCTTTCAAAATTGTTGGTAAACCAATTTGTTCAAAGGTAAGCAGTTCATTTGGAATCAATCGTAGAACGAGTGCTAAATCACCACGTTGTCTAAAAATAGCAACACGAAAACGAGCTTCCGTCCCGAACGCAAAACCAAAGTCACAAGAGCCCTCTTCTTGAAGTTCTTGTTGCGCTTTTTCAGGTGTAATCTGTTTCATCAATGCGACACAATCATCACCATCAAGAACCTTGGTATCTAGATTCTTTAATCCACCATGCAAACGCAATGTTGGTTTTCGCCCAACAGTAAGATGCAGGTCAGAAGCACCTGTTCTAACAACTGTATCGAGTAATCTGTCAATTTGAATCGTGGACATAATCTGTAATCTTTATGTAATGATACTTAAATATCAACATTTCCTTCGAGTAATGCTTCTGCTTGAGCAAAGCGTGCAATTTCTTCCGGTGTCGTTTCACCACGCAAGGCCTTAATTTTTCCGTCTTCCACCAACGATTTCATGCCATTTCGCACAGCTGCTTGTCTGATATGTGAAAGCGGAGCCCTATTAAATGCCAAGTCTCTGATTTCATTGTTCATGACAATCATTTCAAAAATCGCTTTCCGGCCCTTATAACCAAGCTTGCCACATGAAGAACAGCCAACAGCTTTATACACCGGATTTTTCTCCACTTCGTCTTGAGTTATGCCAATGAGTTCAAGCATTTTCTTGTCTGGATTCTCTTCGATTTGTTTGCAATCTGGGCAAAGTATTCGGATCAACCGCTGTGCCATAATCGCTTGAATTGAACTAGCAACAAGATATGGTTTCACTCCCATGTCAATCAAACGAGTAATCGCTGAAGGCGCATCATTTGTGTGCAATGTAGAAAAGACCAAGTGACCAGTAAGCGCCGCTTGAATTGCAATATCAGCAACTTCCCGATCACGAATCTCACCAACAAGAATCACATTAGGTGCTTGACGAAGCATTGAGCGGAGAATAGATGAGAATGTTAATCCTATCGAATCTCTCACTTGACACTGGTTGATGCCTGCAAAACTATATTCAACTGGGTCTTCTGCAGTGATAATCTTTCGGTCTGGCCTGTTTAAGACATCGAGTGCTGAATACAGCGTTGTTGTTTTACCAGAACCCGTTGGGCCAGTCACAAGCAAAATACCATTTGGTCTTCGAATCAGTTTATTGAAAGAGTCAAGGTTTTCCTGTTCAAAACCAAGATTCACAAGACCAATTCGAACGGAGTCCGGTCTCAAAATACGCAGAACAACTGATTCGCCATGATACGCAGGACATGTACTCACACGAAAGTCAATCTGAGAACCATCAACGCTCATCTTAATTCGACCATCTTGAGGAATACGACGTTCAGCAATGTTGACGCCAGCCATCAATTTCAATCGAGCAAGAATTGCCGCTTGCATTCGCTTTGGCAAGTTATCACGTACATGGCAAACACCATCAATCCGATATCTCAGCAAAACGCGGTCTTCCATCGGTTCGATGTGAATATCAGATGTTCGATTTCGAACTGCTTCAGTAATGAGTCGTGTAACAAGCTTTACAATTGGCGCTTGATCGTCATCAA
>PBEX01000031.1 GCA_002718515.1 Phycisphaerae bacterium | reverse complement strand
GCATGTCCTTTTGTCAATTGCTTTAATCTTCCTCCAATTCTAGGTAACGAATAAAGATGTTCTTCGCCATGCCACCCAAGCTTCACAAGAACATTTTTTGAATCTGAAGTCCAATCAAGCCAAGCACCAAAAGATGCTTCTGCAGTATCTGATAATGTGATCGCTAATAGGCATTTATCAGTCTTGTCTGTAATTGAATAAGCTTCGCCCTTAGTTGCGCTAGCAACAAATAACTCTAGGTTATTAGTTGAATAGGCTGAATCATCACCTTCTCTACCGGCCCATGCAAGCCATTTGCCATCAGGCGACCATTTGATTGCGCCTTTAGGTCCACTTGGACAATTTGGCAGCGTTGAGTGCTTTTTAGTTTCAATGTCATAGATCACAACTTTTGTAGGCTTTGAAGTTACAGAAGCTTTTTTACTAGTGTTTGTTGTGATGGCTAATTTAGAACCCTTTGGGTGCCAGCAGAAATCAAAAGAGCCATTCTTGTCTTTTGACCAAATGTTATTTGTATTCCCAGTACTTGCGTCTATAAGATGTAATTGAAAACGTGCACTTCCAAAATATCCATCACCATCTAATCGATACCAAATATCATCAGCTATTAGTGGTGGATCGCTTGCATTATTCTTTTTTCTCTCTTCTTTAGCTTCGTTTGTAAACTCATAATTAGTTTTCCTATATGAGATAGCCAATGATTCACCGCTAGGGGACCACTTCATTGCACCAATTGACCCCTCTTTTAAGGTTGTTAGTTGTTGAGCTTCGCCACCAGTCATCGAAATAGTAAATATCTGAGCACCTTTATTTGATGATCTGGTAAAGGCGATTTTTGAACCGCAAGGAGACCACTGAGGATTGCTATCCTTGTCACCCGTAGTCAATTGGATTGGTGCTGCTTTCCCATCAGTGCTTACGCACCATATTGAGGTTTTGTTTTGATTTTCATTCAGTGTTTTGCGTGTGTAGGCAATATGTTTGCCGTCCGGCGATATGTTGGGGTTTCCAACTAGTACAAGATTGTTAAGTTCTTCTGGTGTTATCAATTTCTTTTTAGACATAATAAGCATGGTATCGTTTACTCTACGTATTGATGGATATCGAAACCATTCTTAAGCAAATAATCGCAGTTGAATCGACGAGCGCACTTTCAAATGAGCCCATAGTTGATTTGATTATCAGTCTAGTTGATAGTCATGATGTAGCAGTTCATAAATTGCCATCACATCAAGAAGGAAAATTCAATCTTCTATTGACTAAAGGGAAGCCATCAGTCAAAGGAATATCGCTATGTGGCCATTTAGATACTGTGCCAGCTACGGGAGATTGGGAGTCCACTCCATACGAACTTTCTCAACGCGGTGACAATTGGTACGCACGCGGATCGTGTGATATGAAGGGATTTGTGGCTATTGCTCTGCACACCATCATAAATTCTACGGTTAACAATGGATGCCTTGCAGTCCTTCTTCTATGCGATGAAGAAGTGGGGTCATTAGGCGCTAAACATCTTGTTGAGACTGGATTGCCAATTGATATACCAAATTCGGTCATCATTGGAGAGCCTACTTCTTTGAACATAGTCAGGTTGCACAAGGGGCATATCAGTTTGTCTCTCGCAATAGAAGGAATCTCTGCGCACACAGGGTCTCCACATCTTGGAAAAAATGCGCTAGTTGAAGGCGCTCGTTTGATTGAGAAGTTGCATTTATATGCTAAAGAACTTGAAGAAGTACGAACCCCTTGTAGCGAGTTCTTTCCAAAGTTGCTGTCGTTCCCTATTCTTACTATTTCAAAAATCAACTCTGGAACTGCAATCAATGTTGTGCCAGATTATTGCGAGATTGCGATGGGACTGCGCCTATTGCCAGATCAAGATAAGCACACGGTTATTGGCCAAATAGAGTCAATTATCAAAGAGCATTGTGCATTACCCTGGAAGTTTACAGAGTTGAGTGATAATCCAACAATGTTGACCTGTTCTGAAGCGCCAATCAATGTCATGTTATCTTCTATTGTTGGTCAGGAAGAGTCGCATGGCGTGTCATACGGCTCAGATGGGGGATATCTTTCAAGAATGGGTTTTGAATGTGTATTGTTTGGGCCTGGGGATATCGCAATTGCTCATAAGCCAAATGAGTTTGTTCCGATCGAAGAAGTACATGAATGTGCTGATGTCATCAATGAAGTTGTTAGGAAAAGTTGCTAATGAGAACATTCAATCCCGAACTCGTCTATCTTGATGGAAAGCTTGAGTGTGGTAAGAGTATTGTTGTTGATAACGGAATAATTGTTGAGATTGGGGAAGGGGACAGTTCAGATAAGGGCTTGTATCTACCGGGTTTTATCAACGCACACAGCCATGCATTTCAGAGAGGTCTTCGTGGCAGGGGTGAAACATTCCCAAGAGGTTCAAACTCATTCTGGGGGTGGCGTGAGGAAATGTATCGTTTAGTCAATGAAGTAGATGCGGTAACCTTCAAGCGATGGTGTTTGAGGGCATTTCAAGAAATGCGTAGTGCTGGCATCACCACTGTTGGAGAGGTTCATTATCTTCATCATGATACACATGCAGACTATGCATTCGATGACATTGTTATTGAAGCGGCGAAGGAAGTTGGTCTACGCATTGTCTTACTGCATGCAGCCTATCAGCACGCAGGGATTCGAAAAGATCTTATGGCTGAGCAGCAGCGATTCAATACACATTTATTTGACGATTGGATTGCCCAAATCGAATCTCTTGTAATGAAGACCAGCAGCATGGATCGGTGCACCGTTGGTCTTGTTGCGCATTCGGTTAGGGCAGTAGACCATGACTCAATCAAGAACATTGCTGACTATGCCTACAGAAACGGTATGCCATTACATTTGCATGTTGAAGAACAGCAACAAGAGATTCAGGAATCACTTGATGCATATGGAAAAACGCCTATGCGCTTTCTATGTGATGAATTAGAGGTATCTCCTTTGTTAACCGCAGTGCACTGCACACATACTGCAGAAGCGGATATGGAAGAATGGCTTGCACGTGGCGCAAATGTCTGTATCTGTCCATTGACTGAAGCGAATCTAGCAGACGGTTTTTGTGATGTCCCAAGAATTCTTCATTGCGAGGGAACAATCTCTCTTGGCACCGATTCAAATGCTCGCATTTCAATGTTAGAGGAAATGCGACTCTTGGCGTATGGTCAGAGGCTGTATCGACAGGAGCGCGGCATCTGTGTGAACAGCTGTGGTGATATGGCTTCCAACTTGATTGACATCGCAACGCTAAATGGTGCTCGGTGTCTAGGTGTTAAGGCAGGTTCTGTTGAGGTAGGCAAGTTTGCTGACTTTGTTGTTGTTGATTTAGAACATTCACAACTTAAAGGCATTCATGAAGATCATTTGCTCGCTGCTCTCTGTTGTGGTTGTGACAATAGCGTCATCTCACAAACGATTATTGGAGGTCATTAAGTTCGCTTAGGAACTTCTCGTAGTTCTTCCATCTATTCACAGATGAGGTGTATATTGGTTTACGAACCTGATCTATTGAAGGTGTCTGGGCAATGCGTTTGTTCTCGAAGAAACGAATGCATCCTTCTTCAAACTGTAATCCTAATGTTTGAAGCACAGTTGTTAATGTAGGTTCAAAGTCAGCCGTGAGGTTCTCATATGAAACTTCGATGATGTCGTCGAAGATGTTGTTCCAGTGCGCCATGACGCGCTGATACTCTTTGTAAACGGTTCTAAACTCATTGATGTCTTGTGTGTATCCATGTGTTGAGGCAAAAGAGTTAGAAAAACAAGAGACGAATGTGTCTAAAGGGTTCCGTGTTGTGTGAATGATTGTTGCATTCGGAAAGACAGATTTGATCAGTCCGACATGCAGGTAGTTCATCGGCATTTTATCTGTCGTAAAGTTCGCGATAGAATCTGTTCTTTCAAGATATCTTGATGCCCAATCTGGTTTAGGTTCTGAGCAGCAATCTGGATAGTTAACTTCACTTACAAATCTCAAGAACAAATCAACTTCACCCTTGGCTTCAATTTGTGAGTGAGAACTGAGGATTTGTTCTAATAGCGTTGTGCCACTTCGGTACATTCCGACGATGAAAATCGGTTTGGACGAGGATGACTGTTCATATTTCTTGCAGGGTGTGTCAATAATAGATTGAACTTGGTTTTGATGTTTTTCAACATCGTAAGCATTCGCCCTTAGCCCATTGGCCTTCGTCCAGCGTTCCCATGCCTCGTCATAAAACGCTGTTTGGTCTAGCAACCTGCCGTGTTCTTTGAGTACGCTTTGGTGATGATTTGGCGAAAGTGACTTCGTGTCTAGTCTTTCTATGGCTTCAATTGCACTTTGGTAATCACCTTGGACTCGGTACGCTCTAGCCAGAGCGAGTGTGACTACTGCTGATTGGTGAGAGTCTGCGTGTTCTAGAAGTTCAATGGCTTCTTTTGGTAGCCTGAGTGAAATAAGGACTTCTGCCTTTGATGCAAGCGCATCTAGATTTGTGGGGTCGATTGAAAGTGCTCTGTCTAAAGATTCGAGAGCTAATTCTTGATGGCCGTTAAGTCGGTGGGCAATGCCTAAAGTCGTATGAGCAGCTGCGTCATTAGGTCTCATTCTGATGAATTGTTGGATCCGCTCAAGTGGGACTGGAATGATCCCTGATTGCGCTGCGGATGATGCAAGCAATCGCATTGCATCATGATGTGTTGGGTTTGACTCAATAGCATCTTCAAGAACATGCATTGCTTTTGATCCTTGCCCGTATGCCAGACAAACTTTTGCATAAAATGTTGCGACGTCTAAATCCTTGGGATTCGCTTTATTTGCTTCTTCGGAAAGAGCATAAGCCTCTTCTAGTTTGCCTTGGTTTAACTTAGTAAGTGCTATCTCTGCAAGGAATGTTGGATGATTACCAGACAGTTGTTTTGCTAACTCAAACCATTTAAGCGCAGCTGAAAGATTCTTTCGATCTCTCTCTAACATGCCGAGCACTCTGATAAGCGTTAAATCGTTTGGATTCGCTTTCAGTAGCCTCTTGTAAATTTTTTCGGCTTGTGCAAACTTACCTGCGGAGTGAAGTTTGCTTGCTTTTTGGGCAAGCATTTTCCCTGATTGCTGACTCATAGATAGGCAGGATACACGAGAGTGAGCAAGGGTGGTAAAGTGAGATTAAAATGATGTGCTATGGGCAATTTGCTTTCAGCACATTCTGTATCGAAATCCTTTTCATCACGCTTTTTATTCAGCGATGTTTCATTGCATGTCCATGATCAAGAGAAACTTGGCATCATTGGACCTAATGGTTCAGGCAAATCGACCTTGCTAAAGATTCTATGTGGTGTTGAAAACCCAGATGAAGGGCAAGTAACTCTTCGTAAAGGAAAACGGATTCATTATGTTCCTCAGCAAAACGATTTTGAACCAGATAAAACACCATTAGAAATTGTTCTTGGAGCAGATTCCGACTTTGAAGACAGTGATGCAAAGAAAGCTCTTTCAAAACTAGGTTTTGAACGGTTCGACCAACCCATTGGAGAATTGTCTGGTGGTTGGCGTAAAAGAGTATCTCTTGCAATTGGTATCGCAAAGCATGCAGACATTATGCTACTTGATGAGCCGACAAATCATTTAGATGTGGAAGCAATGATATGGCTTTAAAATTACATTGAAAAAACACCAATTGCGTTTATCTTTGTTACTCATGATCGGAGTTTTTTAGAAAACTGCGCGTCTAGAATTTTAGAACTTGCATCAATGTACCCAGAAGGGTTCTTTGAAGTTACGGGCAATTATTCAGAGTTTGTCAGAAGAAAAGAAGCATTCTTGTTATCGCAAGAAGCAATGCAATCGGCTCTTGCGAACAAGGTGCGGCGAGATACTGCGTGGCTTAGGCAAGGCATCCAAGGCAGGCAAACGAGAAACAAAACGCAGGTCCAAGATGCAGCGTCTAGAAGGGCTGAGCTTCGCTCGCTAACGCTTAGGAACGAATCGAAAACAAGAACGGTATCAATTGAGTTTGACTCAGTTGGACGTAAAACAAATCGGTTGATTGCAGGATTCAATATTTCTAAATCGCTTGGCGGAAAGCAACTCTTTCAAAATCTTGATCTAGAATTGTCGCCCGGAAAACGGTGTGGGGTTGTTGGTTCAAATGGTTCGGGTAAAACCACGCTTATTCGAGTGCTAGGCAAAACACTTGAGCCTGATGAAGGCAGTGTGAAGTGGGCAGATGATTTAAAAATTATCTATTCAAGCCAAAAGCGCCAAACAGTAGACCCAAACATCACGCTTGAAGAAGCGCTTTGCCCCATAGGTGAGATGGTCGATTATCGTGGGAGCAGAATCCATGTCTCTGGCTGGGCTGATCGCTTTCTATTCTCAAAAAGCCAGTTAAAAACATTAGTCGGATCACTTTCCGGAGGTGAGCAGGCGAGAGTGCATATTGCTCGTCTGATGCTTCAGCCAGCAGATGTGCTGTTTTTAGACGAGCCGACAAATGACTTAGATATTCCAACACTGCAAGTGCTTGAAGAGACAATTCTTGAGTTTCAAGGCGCGGTCGTGCTCATTACGCATGATCGATTTTTACTTGAGCGAGTTGCAACGACTTTTGTTGAGTTAGATGGCAAAGGTAATGCGAAAGAACAGGAAGATTACGAAAAACTTTACTTCAACTTAAAACAAGTAGAAAAAGAACGGGTTAAACCGAAGGTCGTAAAAGAGCGCCAGAAAACCGAAACAAAGAAATTATCCTACAAATTACAACAAGAGTTTAATCAGATGGAGTCGCTGATTTCATCAAAGGAATCAGAGCTTAAAGCTTTGGAAAGCAAACTAGAAACAATTGACCCTGTTCAGCAGCACCAAGAACATGCAGATGTGTGCATTAATGTAGCGACGTTGCAGCATGAAGTGCAAAGTTTGTACGATAGATGGGCTGAACTTGAGGCGATGCAGTCTTAGTTCTTATTGCCCATCTCTTCAAGCACGATTGGCCAACCATCATATTGCAAAGAGTCATCGGCATTCGGCTCGGCGAATCTTGGCCAGGCTTCAATCGTGACAGTGCGATTGATTGGGTCGCACAGTATGTAACCCCACCCAGGGGCTCTGTCATGTAAAGCGGCGGGTTCTTGTTGATATTGATGGGGATTCGATACCGCATGTACTGTGACTTTGTTTCCAAAGCCATCAACATGATGGCCAGTAACCTCTTTATCTTTTGGCATCCACCTTCTTGGCCAAGTGTTTGCGATTGCTGGTGTGCAAAACACATATGTGCCATCACCATGTTCATTGACCGCATATTGAGCGACATACCCAAGATGTTGGTCTCCAGCAACGTGAAGAGCACCCGCTTGCTGTAACATCGAGACTGCGCGGTTGCGAGCGCTTTGTGGCCAGCCGTTACTGTCTGCGTCAGCGACAGGTACATCGTTTAATGCACCTTCGCCTAAGGGGTGGATTTTAAGACCTGGCTGCTTGCCGCCTTTGCTCCCAGCGGGAAGTGTTTGTAAGCAAACAAATGGTGTCTGTGAGAAGAAGAGTTTGAGCCATGTCTTTTCAGGAGTTGTTTTAGCCCACTCGCTCATGAATGCTTCTTGACGGGCTCCGAGTAGAGGGACATCTCGATCTGCATCCGTTGCTGGATTAAAACCTTCTGCTCTAAACCAGCCATTGTATACATCGCCTTCTGGAACAGCGACTGCAGGGGATTCCTTAAACTGCCTATCGCCTATGATTGCGATGTCCAACCCGCCATAAATGAGTCGTGTGAAATACACACTGTTTCCATTTGCATCAGGCTCGCCGTCGACTGGGTCAGGCAAGTGGCTAGTCTGTGTTCGATGAACAGCGTTTACAAAAGAAGGTTTATGTTTATAACCGCCTTGGTCTTGGCTTGTTAAGTCTTCAATCTTACGCTTGGGGCGCTCACCTGCTCCCCACAGATTTCCATGATAAACATCATGATCGTCAGGAATCACGACAGTAGGGGCATGTCGAGTTAAGTCATGAAACGCCCAGCACCAGTGATACCATTTGTACAAGTAATCGAGCATGTAAGCGTCTTCACTTTTTTGCCAAGCGGGTGTTAAGTCGCCTTCGTAGATTTGGTCGCCACTAAAGTAGACCATGTCAGGATTTTTACTTTTGAGTGCATCTGTTGTGTCAGCGTGCGGAAACCACAAACCGTTTTCGTTCCACTTAAGACCACCTGTATATGTCTTATGACAAGTTAATGCAGCAATCTCAATGGATTCTGTGTCAAGTGGCTCTTTGCGGATTGTTCCAGAATATACGCGATCGCTATTTGTTAATGAAGCTTCAAATGGAAGCGCTTGAGTTGTATCCCAATCTTCTATCTTGAACGACGCAGTTCGGCTCAGTGGATCGATATCTGCAAGTTGAATGCCATGATATGTCTTGAGTTGCGCCTGATGATCTGAATGAATAGGGGGGAACTGCACAGTCATCTTGAGGGTATCTTCACTGACTGTATAGAGCGTAGAAAGCACAGGCCCATACAAGTCGTCTTCCTGGTATTTAACACCATCGCCTTGGATCTCTACATCATCGAACCAATGTCCATGGGAACTATTTGTTGGACCGTGATGTGATGCAAGCGCGAAGCCACCTTCAAACACAGCTTCGTCAAAGAACATGTAAGACGCAGAACTTACTAAAGAACCATTTTCAGCATCATTAGCAGTAATAATAAGGGCGTCGGCATCAAGGTGATTTTGACTGAGTGATTTGTATTTCACTGAAAGTGTCACGGGTCTCATGACGGCCTCTTTGAATCCATTACCATCTGTGTAGTAGGGCTCAATGAGCTTCAAATCATCCGGTCCAATTTTCGTATTAATTGACCATAGTGGTGTTGGTCCAATAGAACTGGTGAAGTCACGAAGGAACACCTTGCCTTTGTGGTCGATGCCGGCAAGGTATCCACCATTTTCAGCAGGTACATGATGTGTGAGTGCGGTCAATTTCCGGTTGATATCCTTACTGCCAGCGCCTATAAGGACACCACTCCAACTATTTTCGTTTGGTTGGGGATTTGACTCAATTGAGCCAGTTTTTAAATTCAAATCAAAGTAACCATCAATGAAAATAGGTAGGCAGTGCATCGTACGGACAGGAAGTTTTTCGCCCGTTTCTAAACATTCGACTCGATGATTATTGACTTGCCAATCTTGTAATCGATTTGCGTGCCATGATTCTCCAGTCCAGATTTGGTTTGGAGTGTTGTCCCAATTGAATTGATACTGTTGAACGCAAAGGGCTAAGAACAGTTCAATCATGAATCGTCCTCTCTGTGGAGTGGTGGAGATGGCGGCACTTCTGCCTTGTTTTTTGAATCGAATGCCTTCGCATGTTTAAAGAAAGCGCCTTCTGCTGCTCCGCGTGCAATGATATACCCTGCCCAACCATCGAGGATTCCGAGCTTCAAAAAGTAGTGTTTAAAGAATTCATTGTAACTACGTGCAAGAGCGCCGAACATTGAGTTTCCGCCACCTTTATGAAGCACTTTCTCAGAGCCAAGTGTAGAGTAACGATTACTCTTATGTTGCAACTCGTCCAAGTTCCAGAATGGAATCTGCCAGATTGCAGCAGGGAGCACATTCATTGTTGCACCACTTGCTGGGATCCAGCCTTCGTGAACTGGCAAGTTGTCGTACGTCATCTTTCCATTTCTAAACAATTGCGGCTGTCTAAAATTTGGATACCACCCACTGTGCTTAATCCACTTACTCATAAACCAGTTGCGTCGTGGTACTTTCCAGATGTCTTCAGAATCTTGATTGTTAATGACTTTGAGAATTGCATCTCGTGCTTCTGGTGTGCAGCGTTCGTCTGAGTCGAGCGAGAAAATCCAATCACATGAACATGACTTGATGGCTTCATTGCGTAGTTTTCCAAAGCCATCAAAATCAATCTGAACAACTTTTGCCCCAAGTTTCTCAGCAAGTTCAATTGTTCCATCTGTTGAGTGAGAGTCAGCGAGAATAATTTCATCAGCCCACATGACACTATTGATTGCTGCTTCAATCTTATCTACTTCATTGTAAGCAATGATGTAGGCGGAAATTGTCGGTGTAGTATTCACGGCAGAATTATAAAGGAGTTACTCAGCAGAGGTGTCATTGCTTGTAAGTTCTAGTGGAGTATCTGAGTGCATTGTTAGCCGTGACATTGAATCACCTTCAATAAGCAGTCCCTCGCCTTTACCATCCTTGCTCCATTTGACATCAATGCAGACGAGTCTTTTGTCTCCATCAAGATATCCAATATGGTCAACCACAGTATGCCCGACGAAAATAGCGGTGGCGTTATGCGTTTCTAAAATCGCGTCAATCTCTTCTGACGTTGGTTTAGGACCATATGTTTCAAGATGTTTGTTGAAATATCCTCTAAACCAGAGTGGACCTTGGCGATGCCATGCTAGAGATGTTTTTAAGTTCTCTCGATCGCCCCAGGCAGGGGGTCGAAGCGTTTTTCTAATTGCACTGTTAAGTTCTGAATGAGACATATTTAGTTCAAGCAGTCTTGGTGAATAGCCAGCGTGGACAAAGAGATAGGGTCCTACTTGCACGATAGCATTCTGAGCGCGCATCCAATGTCCGAGCACGCTCGTCATGTTGAACAATGTTGGGTAAGGAATGTTTAACTCATTGATGATGAACTCATACTTAGGATGAAGATACCGAAGGTCGTCACAGAGAATCATCGCCTCATGATTACCGATTATAAAATGGACATCGCCACCAATTCTTCTTGCTTGTTGTTGTAACTTGCGAATGAACCAAAGGAGTTCTGTCACTCGCGAGCCCCTATCCACAGAATCGCCATTAAAGAGTAAGTGGTTTGTCCCCCAAGTCCAATCGTAATGCTCGTCGATGACACCATGTTTTTGAAGAAACGCAGTGAGATGGTCGAGGTGACCCTCTAAGTCACTGATTGCGAGTAGTTTTATTGGCAATTCAACCGTCGATGAGGGGATGTTTGGAGGATTAGGGTTTACTCGGATTTTCTTGACTTCTGGGAATCGAGTTGTGAACTCATACATACCTTCATGCAATGTAAGTGGTTCTCGTAGTACTTTGCCGTCTACATAACTGATTGCGACGTAAATGCCTTTGCTTTTTCTGATGATGTATGGGCCATCTGATAAAGTCGCTGCTTGAATTGGCAGCACCCTTATCTCTTTTGCTACTTTGACGCCATCTTCTTCTACGTATGTGACTTTGGCAAGATTGCCCTCGACTGCAATTCCATCTGCAAACACTGTATTCTTGTCTTGTGCAATTTCATGCTCTCCGATGACCCAGAGATTTTTGTCATCTGTGGGAAATGAATTGATGACGCCAACGCATGTAACGGGCTCAGATGCAAAACTGAGAATAGAAAAGAGTACTGCTATGAAAAGATGCATTGCTTTATTTTAAGATGAATGCAAGAATGTTGATACGACTGTTCATCGAACTGAGTATTTGGAGAAAATATGTATGGCAAGCAAACTGACAAGAGAACGATTTGGACTGATGGCGTTTGCGGAGATTTATCCGCATTACGTCAATAAGGTCAAGAAGAAGGGGAAGAGTGTTGAAGAACTTCATCAAGTTCTGTCATGGCTTACTGGATACAGCGAGAAAGAATGGTTATCAATTGTTGAGAATAAAGTCACATACAACGAGCTCATTGACAATGCCAAGTTTCATGAGATTTCAAACATGATTAAGGGCGTCGTCTGTCCTTATCGCGTTGAAGATATTGAAGACGACTTTGAGCGTAAACTGCGATATATGGACAAACTTGTAGATGAACTTACCAGAGGCAAAAAGATGAAGAGTATTCTTCGGAAGTAGCGTTGTAACAAATGTTTCTTCGCAGTCCACGTCTACGAACCGAATCCTACCCTTATAAAAAAGTAGACACCGCAAGGGTGTCTTTTTTTAATAGCGGGGACAGGATTCGAACCTGCGACCTCCGGGTTATGAGCCCGACGAGCTACCAGACTGCTCTACCCCGCAATAGGGGAGAGGCAGTATATACCTCCCGATGTCTAAGGTCAATAGTCTCGATTCTTGAACATCAGGTCAAATTGTCGATAACAAGGCTGTGAATACCGTTAGATTTGATGTTGGTTGGTTGTATCTCATCGCGGGATTATTGATGGCTGTAGTTGCAATCGTTTTACCTGCGATGGTGGAACTAGACGACTTAAGCACTCAAGTAGCAACATCATCTCAGCAACTTCTAGAGAGTGAAGCGACCTACGCTTCGTATACTGCTTTCTATGATGAAATTTTATCTGAGGATGAAACCATCATCGAAAGGATTAGACAAATTCAGTTAAATGAAGAGGTTGAGGGTACGCCAATCGTCACTGACTTAGGCGCATCTAGAACTCCCTTGCAATGGATCGATGAAAAAGTCCTTTTAGTGACACCTGTTGATATCGCCGTTCATGATGAATCGTCTCTCTCAAGATTAGTGTCTGGTACAGGAAGGTTGTGGATGGCAGCTTTCGGAGTCTTCTTTGTATTTGTTGGTTGTCTGAAGTAGTCTGCGTTTATCGACTCACAAGAAATTCAGCAGTCATCTGACGAATCCTTCTAAATCTCTATATCTTCTGTTCTTCGTGGACATTACAGACGCAATCAAGGTTTGCAGAAATGAAAAGAGTTTTCCAAAACGTTTACTTGATCTTCCAGCACCGCCGGAATTCTTGTATATGCTTGGAGACGGTTCAGTATTAAATCTGCCCTCTATAGGTGTGGTTGGTTCACGTNGATGTACNNACTATGGAGAACAAGTCGCTTTAGTCTATGTTTCAGACTTTGTAGAGCATGAAATTTGTATTGTTTCTGGNGGTGCTCGTGGAGTTGATNGCNTTGCTCACAAAGTAGCACTTAGAGAGCATGCGAAAACAATCGTCGTCATGGGTTCTGGTTTTAATCACATCTATCCAAGAGAGCATGANAGNCTCTTTNAAGAAGTCATTCAAGGNGGCGGGTTACTGNTAAGTGAGTTTGAACTTGATGAGCCNCCTAANCCAGANCATTTTCCACGAAGAAATCGAATCATTTCTGGANTGTCGGATGCGCTTCTTGTTGTTGAGGCTGCAAGGCGTTCAGGATCANTNATNACTGCTCGGATAGCTGTAGAAGAGCANGGTATAGAAGTCTTTGCAGTACCTGGTCGTCTAGATATGCCAATGTCACANGGGNNGAATTGGCTNCTGAANCATGGCGGNGCGCACTTAACAACNGATCCTAGTGACGTCAGGGAAGCAGCAGNNCAATCCTTCTGTAACCGTGTGTATCAATAACTTCTTAGAACTGCNGTTACGACNCCTTGGATGTTGCATTCATTGACAATGATTGGTTCAAAATCATCATTTGCAGGNTGTAAACGNAAGGTGCCATTNGGTTCTTTGAAAAATGTTTTGAGTGTAGTTTCNCCATCTGGCAACAACGCAACGACACGTTCACCGTTTCGTGCTGTTTGTTTCTTCTGTATGAGTACATAGTCACCATCCATGATGCCATCATCTTTCATTGAATCGCCTTCAACTTGAAGTGCAAAAGTTTCAGTTTGAACACCAATNCGCGGTCCAAACATTTCATTGAGATTCAATGCGTCCTGNTCNTCGCATCGCTCGATTGGCATTCCNGCAGCGATTCNCCCAACAAGAGGGAAGCGTAAGCCTCCTGTTTCTTCAAANAGGTCGTTTTCAACTATCGACAAAGAGCGAGCTTTGTTCGGCTCTCTTGTGAGNGCNCCTTTTCGAATCAGGGCTTCGATGCGTTCGAATATTGTGACTTTGCTGACGCCTAGTTCCGCCGCAATCTCTTGCATGGTCGGAGANAGACCTTTTTCGCACCTCCACCGNTGGATAAGATCGATGACTTCNAGTTGTTTTGGGGTTAGATTCATTCANTAATTCCTTGTTTTGAGCTCTGATGGAACTTCTAAAAAGAGTGAGTTGATTGACATAAAGTTGTTGAGTTGAAAGGTGGGATGGAATTCTAGTNATGAGTGTTCTGAAACGATGNGCAAGAGACNTATGATTCCAGGCCTGTNTTCTGCAACTTTNAAGGACTTCANTCGCACTTGCTGAAGGGGAGTTGTATCNTCTGAACATGCCAATNATTCTNTGTAGGAATGTTCTNTTNCCTTTTGGGTAAAAGTGGAGACAGGGAGCGTTTGCGGCGTTNTCACCGTCAGCAGCGTCGATTGCAACGATATCGNCGCCTACNCCGTAGTATGCAGTTGCATAAGTTCTCGATGGTCCGTGTATGACTAGNGGTGATTCCATGATATTGCTCCAANCTTCTGTTCTAAGATNGCTATCGGCAGATATGTTAGGTAAAAGTTAGGCAAACAATACCCAAATATAAAAAATATTTTCANTCGNCTATCATCCTNTGAATATGAATCAANNAAANACNCCTTTNTTAACTCATAAATGGCTTTTAGACGNGNATNTCAAGTATCTAAATCACGGTAGTTTTGGTGCTCGAACNGANTGCATTCGCCAAGCNCANCANNATTACCGAGATCTCCTTGAANCCTCTCCAGTAGATTTTTTAGACCGTAGGGCCTCNGGGTACTTANNTCGTTCACGTGAAGCACTTGGCCATTTTCTTGCTCTTGACCCTATGGGCTTTGGTTTTGTTGACAATGCAACGACAGGNATATCTTCAGCNATTCATTCACTNCCGCTNGCTGCGACTGATGANATACTCACAACGAACCACGTTTATAACGGAGTTAGNCAACTNCTNATCAANCGGGCTAGAGATGTCGGGTGTTCATATCGAGAAGTAGAGGTTTCATTCCCATCNCCATCTCCAACTGAACTNGCATCNGTCATTATTGATGCGATTACCCCAAATGTAAAAGTTTTAGTNGTGGATCATGTTTCTTCAGCAACAGCACTCATTTTCCCTATTCNAGAACTCATTCAGGCATGTAAAGATAGAGANGTCTTNATTATTGTNGATGGCGCTCATGCTCCAGGGATGCTTNNGTTTAATGAATGGGATGCTTACCCAGATTGGTANGTTGGCAACCTNCANAAATGGNTGTGCGCGCCATTAGGNGCAGCATTTGTNTGGAGTTCTNAAAAAAGAAGGCCGCAGACGCATCCGCTTACGATCTCACATTTTCTCGACCAATCTTATCTAGNAGAGTTTGATTGGCAAGGCACGAAGGANATATCGCCNTGGCTTACTGTGTACGATGCAGTCAAGCGCTTNACCCCTGAGGAATGGGTGTTNCAAATGAAGCACAATCATCAACTTGCAATAGCATTTGAAAACGCTTGGCTAGANGCGTTTGGACTTGATTCGATGTATTGTTCGAATGACCAGTNTGGTTCAATTGTGACTGTCCGATTACCAATNCCAAACATCTCAACNCTCGAAGANGCAGACGCCTTTAGAGACAAACTNTATGAGGAACACAAAGTTGAAATCCCTGTTTTTNTCTTTGAAAATNCCCTTTTTACTCGNTTTAGTGGGCAAGCTTATGTNCAACTNGACTGGATAGAGCAATACATTGACATNATNAAANNTNAAAAAGTCTCATGAAAATTGACACTTTTNTCATAAAAATTNAACAAATCTCTTGACTTGGGTATGAATAAAAGCNAAATTAATGAATANCCGTTCGCCGGNAATAATCTACGCGATTGATTTCCCACAGTTNTACTGGGAAGGGGAATCGGTCAATCAACAGTCTTGCGAAAGCAATGCTNTTGAATTTGCCGAGTTCAGATGCGTACCAAGGGACGGGTAAGCCGTATGAATTCGGCACTTAAAATTCANCANCTCGTTGTTGTTGATACATATGTAAGGGAACTTTCGATTTTTAACCTGAGAAAGAGANTGTGCAACAAACTACGCTTCCACGTTTTGTTGCTTGGTTAAACTCCAAATTCCCAAAGAATAGGGCTCTTGGCCGGCAGGAGCCCTTTTTTTATTGTCTGATNATTNNCTGNTTATTGTTTGCTTATCAAGTTTAAGCATCTATGCGTTGCATTGCGATTGCAGCAGCGCCAAGAACTCCCGCATCTGGACCAAGTCGAGTCATTTGAAANTCGCAACTTCGTAATGATGATGGGAATACATCGGATTTAAATTGTGTTTGGATCAAGTCAATGTAGTCTTTGCCAAGTGTTTCAGTGATGCCTCCGCCAAGAACGANACAGTCGAGCGACAGCAGCGTGACAACATTTGCAATAGAAGTTCCAATTCTTCTTGCGCCGTCTTGAATGAGTTGATCAAGCTCATCGCCNNTCANAAATGNTGATTCAATAACTTGAGTTGTGATTGATGCATCTGCCAATATTCGNTGATANCCAGAACGACTAGCAAATCCNTCTAAAGTTCTAGTCGTTGATTNAAGGNTCTGTTCACTAATGCCCATTCCAAACTCGCCCCCAGTCCCCATTGGTCCAGTCCAAAGTGCATTGTTGAGAATGAGACCTCCGCCAATCCCAGTNCCAATCCAAACNGCGAACATATGTTGCTTGCCNTTGCCAGCACCNTACNNAAANTCGCCCCAAGCCGCCGCAGAAACATCATTTTCAATGGAAACATGCGTCTCTAAGGCGTCGCTCATTTGAGCTGCNAGTGGGACATTGTCCCAATCTAAGTTTTCGCCACGGATGACGCTCCCTTGTTCGCTATCTACGCTTCCTGCGACAGCAATGCCNACTGCACGCAGTGGAATGTTGAATGACTTGATGACAGAACTTGCAAGGTTGACGACAGNTTCAGGCCGTTTGTCAGTTATGGAAGCGTGTTTGCGCTCTACTACCACTCCATTTTCAATATGACCAACAAGAATGTTCGTTCCGCCAATGTCAACGCCAATCATGTTGTTGCACCGATTTGTTCTTTGTGAAATGCAGTGGATGACTGGAACATTTGAGCAGCTNTTAGCAAGGTTGCGTCNTNNTTCCATGCGCCCTGAAGATGTAAGCCAATCGGTAGCGGNTTCTCATGNTGTGNTGAAAANCCACATGGAATTGAAATGCCACAAATGCCAGCAATATTCGTGTTGGCAGTATAAATGTCGCATAGATACATAGATATTGGATCGGACTTTTCGCCAATCTTGAANGCAGTCGTTGGNGTTGTTGGCCCAGCAATAACNTCGCACTGTTCAAACGCTGCTTTATATTCATCNCTAATCAAACGGCGAGTTTTCAAAGCAGTGTNGTAATAGGCGTCGTAATAACCACTGCTTAACACATAGGTGCCTAGCATGATCCNGCGTTTGACTTCAGGGCCGAANCCTTCAGCGCGGTTCTTTGCATAGAGTTTGATGAGATCGTCACATNCTTCATCTGTNCGGTGGCCATATCGAATNCCATCGAATCGTGCGAGATTACTTGATGCTTCAGCAGGNGCAATGACGTAGTAAGTNGAAATNCCNACATCCGTTAATGGCAAGTCAATGTCGACNATCGTTGCGCCAAGCTCACGATATGTGTCGAGTGCTGTTGCGATTGCTTGATTAACATCGTCNCTGTTNTGGTCGCCTTGATACTGCTTTGGGAAGCCAATTCTAAGACCCTTGATTGATTCGCTCAGTGAACTTGTTAAATCAATGTTTNCTGNNTCATNTGTAGTTGAGTCTAGTGCATCGTGTCCAGCCATGACTTCAGTCACAATGGCAGCATCTTCAACAGTTGTCGCGAAAGTTCCAATCTGGTCCAAACTTGATGCGAATGCAACGAGCCCATATCTGCTNACAAGACCATAGGTTGGTTTGTACCCCGTGATGCCGCAGAGNGCAGCTGGCTGNCTAATTGAACCGCCCGTGTCTGAGCCAAGGGCCGCGTGGCAAAGGCCTGCAGCAACTGCAGCTGCACTCCCGCCAGATGAACCGCCNGGCACTCGTTCAANATCCCAAGGATTGCGAACTTCTCCCCAGAAGCAGTGTTCGGTAGAGGAGCCCATAGCAAACTCNTCACAATTGGTNTTACCTAAAAAGGATGCGCCTTCTTCGCGTANNCTGCTAATGACAGTNGCGTCAAAAGGNCTTTGGTATCCAGCAAGCATTTTGGAACCACATGTCGTNGTTCCTCGCNTAGTGACAATATTATCCTTAACGCCAATAACACAACCGCTTAGCCGTNCATCAGAGGNGNGCGATTCNTACTCCCATAANTCATGAAACGCATTNGTTTTNTCGTTCACTGCTTTGCTATAAAAAGATGCAAAAATATCTTCTGGAGCGTTNCCAGACAGTAGTGATTCCTTNTGTGAAATCATGACTCTGNTCCAAGTACTTTTGGCACATCAAAATAGACGTCTTGTGTNGCNGGCGCGTTCTGCAGAACTTGCGTTTGGGTTAGCGGCGCAGTTTCAACGTCGTCGCGAATATGGTCAGTGAGTTCTGTAGGATGATCTAGGGGCAGGACGCCTTCNGTTTGAACCGATTGAAGGCGATTAATGTGTTGAAAAATAGTACTCAATTCTTCAGCAGACTGTTTTACTTCTTCAGCAGTTAGCTCTAGGCGTGACAAAAAGGCAACCCGCTTGACGGTTTCGTCGCTAAGTAAGTGGGGTTGAGAAGAGTCTGTAGTCATTCTTCTAGGTGCTTCATCCGTTATNATGTCTATTCTATGTCATATGGCAAAACAATATCGNTTTTGATTAGGGGAATTGTTGCAATTTCAATTCTCCTACTTTCTTTTGTATTGGTTGGTTTCTTTGTAAACACAAAACCTGAGATTCAACAAAATCCAGAGGAGCGTGCTGCAACATCGGCAATCACGATCAACTTACAACCAATACCCATACAACGTCAAACANTCGGATATGGGCTCTCGGANGCGGCAATTCANGCTGANNTTCCNGCAGAAGTTGCCTCAACCGTTTCCCTCGTTGCNCCTAACAGCAAAGCAGGCAGGCATGTGTCAAAAGGGGANCTCATTCTTGAATTGGATGCGTCTGATTATNTGCAACAGTTAGTGCAAGCGGANCAAGCATACCACTCAGCAGTATCGCAACAAGAGATTCTTCAAGTTGAGAGGAAATCGGCAGAAGANCGCGCTGAACTTGCTACAAACGATCTGAAGTTAGCGCAAATCGAANTTGAGCGAATTGAGTCGGCATTCCATAAAGGCGCTGCGAATCAACGCGAAGTCGACATCGCGTTACAAAAAGTAAATGCGTCTAGAACCGCATCAATTAACGCAAGGGAGATAGCGGATAAATATCCTTCTCTTGAAGAGCAGTCTTCCTCGAATGTCAAATCACTTCAAGCAGCGATGAATATCGCTTCAATAAATGTACAGCGTTGTAAAGTCGTAAGTCCAATCGATGGCGTTCTGCAACAAATTTTTGTTGAAGTTGGCGAGCATGTGATGAATGGAGTTACGATTGCAAGAGTGATCTCTAACAGCGAGATGGAAGTTGCAATAAGGTTCCCCTCATACGCTCGCTCATTCATTCACCGAGGAGATCCGGTTACGATCTCTTCAGCAGGATATGGAGACCGAGAATGGAAAACTCGGATTACAAGAATCGCACCTGAAGATCAGTCTGCTACACGAACAATGATTGCTTTCGCGGATTTGTCGCAAGCGCCGAATGAATCGCAGCATTTGCCAGCAGGCTTATTTGTTAAAGCAGTGGTCTCCGATCAACAAAATACTGAGTCTCGAATTGTCATTCCAAGAAGGTCTATCCGTGAGGACAAGATTATCATCGAAAAAGATGGCGTCCTTGAAACGGTACCTGTCGAGATAGATTATTCAATCATCAAAAAGATTGGCTACGCCGGCTTGCCTGATTATGACTGGGCAGTGTTAAAAAGTGAGTTGGCCCCGGGTACTTCATTAATCTTGGTTCCAAGTTCACACTTGCGAGATGGCATGAAAGTGAGTCCCCTTGAGTTTGAAGAAGGGCTAAACCANTGAATCTTCCTAGGTTTGGTGTTAAAAATCCAGTTCCAATCAATTTGCTTATGGCGGGTTTCATTATTTCTGGAATNATNGCTTCATTCACATTGCGTAAACAGTTTTTTCCAGACATGGATTTTGATTCACTTTCAATTTCGATGGCGTTTCCCGGCGCATCGCCTGAAGATATCGAAGAGACAATTGCAGTTCGAATTGAAAACGCTCTGTTTGCAATTGATGACATAGATAAAATTAACACAACTTGTTCAGAGGGCAGCGCTAATTTGTTTGTTTCATTTAATGAAGGAACGCAAAACATTGATGATGCAATTGACCGTGTTAAACGGACAGTCGACTCCATTAGAGACCTTCCGGAAGAAGTAGAGCGGCCTGTTATTCGAAGAATTGAACCATCTATGCCAGTGATTATGGTTGAGATGTATGGTGACACTAATCAAAGTGTCATGAAAAAGATTATCAGGGATATGCAAGATGATTTAAGAGCATTTCCCGAGATGGGTGCAATTTCTATTGGCGGTGATTTAAACGATGAATTGACTGTCACTGTGAATCAAGACAAGTTAATTGAATTCGGTATGAGTATCACGACTGTATCAAACAGTATTCGTGAATGGATGAGCGAAATTCCTGGAGGCACGCTGAGGTCAGATGGCGGTGACATTGTGATTCGGACACAAACGCCAGAAGAAGCATCAGTGGAAATTGGCGAAATTGTCATCAGAGCGTCAAAAGAGGGCGAATCTTTGCTTGTTAAAGATGTTGCTAACGTATCGTCCTCTCTTGTCGATGTGCCAATTGCAACTCGTTTTAATGGCAAGCCATCAATGCACATGTATATCACTAAGTCTGGCGATCAAGACATTGTCAAGATTGCTCAAATTGTAAGAGCATATGTTGATGGTCGAAATCGACTTACATACCAACCAACTTGGATGGACTATCTTCAAGGCGGGCAATCTATTCGTAAGAGAGCTTGGGATAAGGGCTCAAGCGCACCGGACTTGCCAAATGAACTTTCTTTGTCTTCGACCACTGACTTGGCACGTTTTGTTGAAGGTCGCTTGAACTTATTAACTGAAAATGCGCTGTATGGAGGGGTACTTGTCTTTTTGCTTCTCTTCCTTGCATTAAGTTGGAGAGTTGCATTATGGGTTGGAATTGGATTGGTTACAGCTCTTTGCGGGACGCTCGTCATCATGTCAATATTTGGAATAACGCTCAATATGTTGACGATGTTCGGGCTCATTGTAGTGCTAGGACTTCTTGTTGATGATGCCATTGTTGTCGCTGAAAATATTAAGGCGCAACATGAAAAAGGGGAGTCTGCAATGGAGGCCGCTGTTACTGGAGCGAGTCAAGTACTGTGGCCAGTTGTTGCAACAGTACTCACCTCTATTGTGGCATTTCTGCCGTTGACTTTTGTAAAAGGAAACGTGGGCGATATGCTCGGCGCGTTGCCCATAATTGTTGCCTGCGCGCTAGCGATGAGTTTGTTTGAATCGTTGCTGATATTGCCGGGTCACTTGGGACACACGCTTAAAAAATCAGAAAAAGCTGCAACCAATGTGTTAAGCAGATTGATGAAATCATATGAAGAAGCGAGAAATCGTTTCATTTATGAAAAAGCAATCCCGCTTTACACTCGTATTCTTTCGTATGCAATTCGCTTTAGGTATATATCACTCTCGATCTCTCTGTCGACGCTGATATTCTCATTTGGGTTGATTGCTGGCGGGCGAGTAGGTTACGAGTTCATGACTGTGCCTGATGCGGAAACTGTACTTGTTAATGTCCGAATGCCCGAAGGCACACCTTTTGAACAAACAGAACAATTCCTTACGAAGGTTGAGCATGCGGCAGGCGTACAAAACGAAGTTAATCATGTCAGTGCAGTCGTTGGTGCTCAAATGGATGTTGAAAGTGGAGGCGATTCGTCAAGTTCTCACCTTGCACAACTTTTCGTTGAACTATTGCCATCAGAAGATCGGAGTATCAATGCGAATGAAGTTATCGATAACATCAGGAATGAGTTAGGCGACTTAGTGCATTACGCAGATAATGTCTCCTTCGATTTGATGTCTGGTGCGCCAGGTGGTGCAGATATAACTATTCAAATCAAGGGTAAAGATATCACTCAGTTGCAAGCAGCGTCCGAAATGATCAGGAATGATTTGTATTCCTTTATGGCTATTAATGACATTGCGGATGATGCGTCTGCTGGGCAACGTGAGTTGCTTATCGAAGTGAGAGATGGTGCTACGAACTTAGACTTGAATCAATCAAACGTCGCGACTCAAGTAAGAGGCGCAGTCTTTGGATTAGACGCGCATGTCTTTGCTCAGTCAGGTGAAGAAGTTGATGTTAGAGTCAAGATGGGTGACCAACTGCAGCGAAGTTTAGGCGCACTAGAACATATGTGGGTGATTTCGCCCACTGGATTGAGTATTCCACTTATTGAAGTTGCTTCGATTACAGAGCAGCGTGGATTTTCAACTATTTCTAGATATAACCGAGAACGAACACTTGTTATTACTGCTGATTGTGTTGAATCTGTAAGCCCAGAAGCAGTGTACGCACAATTTCCCTTCCAAAAATGGAAAGAGTCGTTCCCTGATGTAGATTTTGCTTCAGGTGGAAGACAAGAACAACAAATGCAAGCGTTTGAATCATTGCCGTTAGGCTTTGCTGCTGCGTGCCTCATGATTTATGTCATCCTTGCTTGGCTTTTCGGTTCATACGCCCAACCGCTCATCGTTATGCTCGGCATTCCGTTTGCACTCATTGGTGTGATCTGGGGGCATTATGTAGCAGGAATCAATATCTCTTTTTTGAGTCTCATAGGTTTTGTTGCACTGAGCGGTGTTGTTGTGAATGACTCATTAATTCTTGTTGAGTTTTACAACTCGAGACGGGCTAATGGGATGGCTACGTATCACGCCCTTCTTGAGGCGGGTGCGGCCAGATTAAGGCCAATCTTTTTGACGACAGTAACGACTGTTCTTGGATTGACACCTCTAATGCTTGAACAATCAATGCAGGCCAAGTTTTTGATTCCTATGGCAATCGCAATTTCATTTGGACTGATGAGTGCAACAGCACTTATCTTATTGCTATTACCCGCTTTATTGATGATTGGCGTCGACATTAAGCGATTCTCAACCTTCCTTTGGACAGGAAGAAATCTTCCATCTGTATAATACATAGACGTTCGAGTCCTGCGTTTGGGGTATAAGAACGGTAGTCCATGAAATTATTGCAAGGCATTCCAGTAAGCCCAGGCGTCACTATTGGCAGGGCATTGGTTCTCGAAAAGTCACTTCATCGAGTCCCATTTCTTATTCTCTCTAAGGAGCAGATTCCGCACGAACTTGAACGGTTCGATTCTGCAGTTAACCGTGCCCGAGTAGATCTTGAGAGTGATAAGCAAAAGATTGCTTCAACGCTTGGAGAAGAGCCAGCGAAAATTTTTGAGTTCCACTTAGGTTTACTGCAAGACGAGACATTGATTGACCCGATTCGATCTCGAATCGAAGAAGAGGGCGTCAATGCAGCGTTCGCAATGGTTGAAGCATTTGGTGAACTTGCTGACAGATTCCGCTCAATGGACTCTCAAATTTTCAGAGAGAAAGCAACTGATGTTTTTGACTTAGAGCGTCGCATCCTTAACCAACTCACAGGCGGAACTGAGGACAGGCTTGATTCAGCCACTGAGCCAGTCGTTGTCATTTGTCACCAGATGACGCCTGCCGATGTTGCTTCACTCCATCATGAAAAAGTGTTAGGCGTAGCAACTGATGTAGGCGGTAGAACGGATCACAGTTCTATTGTTGCTGCTGCAATTGGTGTCCCTGTTGTTGTGGGTTGTAAATCTGTCGCAGAAGAAGTCAGCGATGGTGACTTGTTAATCTTAGATGGCAAGACTGGTAATGTCATTTTAAACCCTGATGAAGAGACGATTGCAAAAGTTCAACAAAGTATCGAAGCGATCGAATCTTTTAAGGCGAAGACTAAACAAGTTGCACAAGAGGAATCGGTCACTGAAGATGGCGTTCAGATTCACCTTTATGGAAACATCGAGTTCTCCCATGAAATCCCTCACATCAAAGAACATGGCGGTGAAGGCGTAGGCCTTTATCGAACAGAATTCCAGTACCTGACGAGTAGTAGTACGCCAACTGAAGATGAGTTGTATGAAGAGTATGTAAAAGCGATTGAGCTATCNGCAGGTAGTAAATTGACCTTGCGNACNCTCGACTTAGGCGCAGATAAATACACTCAAGCGCAAGCGATGGAACCAGAACGAAACCCATTCCTTGGACTGCGTTCTATTCGATATTGCCTTCAAAACCAACAACTTTTCAGAACGCAACTTAGGGCTATTGTCAGAGCNTCAGCGCATGGTCAACTTAGAGTCATGTTCCCGCTGATTACATCAATGAATGAGTTAAGGCAAGCAAAACTCATTTTCAAAGATGTGCTCGATGAATTCAAGGAACAAAACGATTCAATAGCGAATGATATTGAAGTTGGAATGATGGTTGAAGTACCTAGCGCGGCACTCATGGCAGCGACATTCACCAGAGAAGTGGACTTTTTCTCTATAGGCACCAATGACCTCATTCAATACACTGTCGCTGTAGACAGGGGTAATGAGCGAGTTGCGAGTTTGTACTCAGCAGCCAACCCTGCAGTGGTAAAANTNNTGAAATCNGTGATTAGAGCNGCNAGAAGGGGGAAAATAGAAACTAGTATTTGTGGTGAGATTGCAGGNGATCCGATATATACTATGCTTCTCATAGGTCTTGGATTACGNCATTTNTCGATGGTTCCATCGCANATNCCTGCAGTNAAGCAGGTNATCAGAAAGGTNAATGTNCNAGATTGTGAACGNCTGGCTCGAAAGATNGGGTCACTCGATTCGGANCGNCGAATNTTNNCGACGCTTCGAAANGAATTGAACGAAATNGTGCCTGAGGCATTACGCGGTTGGTCCGCTGAACANACGTCTTAGGTTTTAGAAANATAGANTCGTAAGAGCACGCANATGCGATTTTNCGANTCAGCCNAATACNGANGCANCNNANNTGNTGCACNCTAACAGTCTTANAGGCNAATCGNCNGCTCTGTTAGATGTNTTTGGNTATCGCTTTNGCGAAAGGGTGGTACCNACGTGCCAGTTAAAAAGAAGNGNTCTTCAAAACANCCTCACGAAGTGATGATTGTNAATGATGAGCCAAANATTGAAACACGNATTGCAATTTTNGAANATGGGGTACTCGANGATTTNTATTGNGAACGCCAAAAAGAAAGTACTGGCGTTGGCAACATCTATAAAGGAAGAGTGACAAACGTTGAGTCTGCTATTCAAGCAGCGTTTATTGACTATGGGTCTGATCAGCGTGGATTTCTTCACATTACTGATGTCCATCCAAAATATTTTCCAGGNGATAAAAAGAGTGANCGTGTNGGCAAGAAAATTGCAAAACACCATCGCCCNCCTATCCAAAANTGTTTTAAACGCGGTGACGAGGTATTGGTNCAGGTTCTAAAGGAAGGAATCGGAACGAAAGGTCCAACACTAACAAGTTACTTGTCAATTCCNGGGCGTTTAACCGTAATGATGCCTTANATGNATAGAGTTGGGGTATCCCGAAAGATTGAGGATGAAGACCAACGCAAGAAGATGCGGAAGATTCTTGACTCCATCCAATTGCCTGAGGGGTTCGGATTTATCTTAAGAACAGCAGGCGTNGGNAAGAGCAANGCAGAAGTTAATCGAGATATTGCTTATCTCATGCGACTNTGGTCNATGATTGAAACAAGAATCAAAAGTGTTGGNGCGCCATGCGCACTTTACAATGAATCAGATTTGTTGATTAGAACAGTTAGAGATGTCTTGCGACCCTCCATCAATGAAATTGTTGTCGACTCTGCATCNGCATACGACCGAATCACAAACTTCCTAAAGATTGCATCACCAAAATCTTCCCGNACAGTTGTTCGATATCGTAAAGATTCGCCCATATTCCACGCATTNGGAATAGAAACCCAGATTGAAGAATTGCATTCAAGAGAAGTTCACCTAAAGAGTGGCGGCAGATTGGTCATCGATCAAACTGAAGCGCTTGTTGCAATTGATGTCAACTCAGGAAAGTCTAGAGANGCTAAGAATAGTGAAACAAATGCACTGAACACGAATCTAGAAGCNGCTGATGAGATTTGCAGGCAACTTCGCTTGAGAGATTTAGGNGGAATAGTCATCAATGATTTGATCGANATGGGNTTAGCTTCAAATAGAAGNAAAGTGCAAGATCGATTNAAACTCCTTTTGAAACGTGACAGGGCGAAGACTTCCGTCTTGCCGTTAAGTAGATTTGGTCTTCTTCAAATGACACGGCAAAGAATCCGCCCAAGTGTCATTGACAGTAATTATTACACGTGTCACTCTTGCAGTGGAACNGGTTANGTGAAATCGAANGAGGTCGTTGCTTCAGATGCTACAAGGCATGCTGGATGGCTACTTAGCCATTCTAAAGTTAANAAAGTTGAAATGACTTGTTCGCCTCAAGTTGCAACTGTACTTCTCTCAAGCAAGCGAAAAGAGCTCGATCGATATGAGTCGATGAGTGGGAAGCGAATCATTGTAAGAGTCAGTGATTCAGTTGCAGTCGACCGAGTCGTCTTTTACGCNTACGACCATCACGGNTCAGATTTAGAACTTCAAAANNTAGAGTTTGATGCTACGCCTACTATTCAAGAGCTNNTCAAACTTGATCGTNCACATCAAGATGAAGAGGACGTTAAGAGCGACTCAAAGAAACGGACTCGCTCAAGGCGTAGAGGCAGGAGAAAGCCGCCGCCAGCGGATGCGTCGTCAATTGTTAANGATGAATCGTTCGATGANGAGCTAGAACTTCTAAACAAGAAGAAGCCTAAGAAGAAAGTCAANCGCAAATCTACTAAGAAAGACGCTTCGCCTGCAGACAATGCTATGCGTGTNTATCANTTTGCTAAACAAGTTGGAAAAACAAGTAAGGAAATTATTGAGTTGTGCAAGCAACGAGACATCTCCTTAAAGAACCATATGTCTACGCTAACGGNAGATGTAGTTACAAAGATTCAACGCATCATGTCCGATGACGAAGGCGAGANAAAACCCCGCAAAANCAGAGGAAGNCGCCGAAGAAAAACGACAAAAAAACAGAGTTCAAAAGTTGCNCAGCCAAAACCAACGAATAAGAAGAAAAAGGTAAGTAAGAAAGTTTCTAAGAAGAAGCGTTCGGCAAAAAAAGGTTCTACCGAAAAAGGCAAGAAAGAAACTGAGCTTAAGCCAACNAGGCGAACNTTGTATGGCGGAAGACGAAGGTCGTTGACTTCCGAAGAATTGCAATCAACTAGAGATGAACGTTAATGNGTAGAAGAGTTTTTATTCTTGGATCTACTGGTTCGATTGGTACATCAGCAATCGAAGTTGTNTGCCATTTGAATAAAGTTAAACAAAACTCATACAACGTTGTCGGTTTGGCAGCNAACACAAGCAAGGATTTGCTACTTCAACAAGCTGCATTGCTTGAAGCTCACGCAGTTTCGCTTGCATCAGGTGATATTGATTACAAAAATGTTTCCAATTCAGCAGAATCGCTTCTTTCTGACTTTGCTCAAGAGGGAGACTTAGTCATTGCCGCCATGGTTGGTTTTGAGGGGATTTCNCCAGTGCTTAAAGCAATCGAGATTGGTTGTGATATCGCACTAGCGAATAAGGAATGTTTAGTCGCTGCAGGTGAACTCATCATGAANCATCTTNAGAATTCCTCTTCGAACATGATCCCAATTGACAGCGANCATTCTGCTATTTATCAAGNATTAGGCAAGAATGTGAACCAAACAATCNAAAAAGTCATTTTGACTGCAAGCGGCGGATCATTAAGAAACTTTTCTGACGATGAGATTAAAAACGCCNCTGTAGAACAAGTTCTTAATCATCCNACTTGGGATATGGGNCAAAAAGTTACNGTTGATTCTGCTTCACTGATGAATAAAGGGCTTGAACTCATAGAAGCAAAATGGCTNTTTGATTTNAACGTAGACCAACTTGAAGCAGTGGTTCATCCACAATCTATAGTCCATGGGCTTGTTGAGTTTGTTGACGGGTCAACTATTGCTCANCTGACACCGCCTAGCATGTTGTTTCCAATTCAATATGCATTAACTCAACCATCNAGAGAAGAAATGCCATTAAAGACTGTTGATTGGTCTGTCCAGCAAACGTTGGANTTTAAACCAATTGACTCTAATCGATATCCATCTATNCAACTTGCTAAGGATGTCATTGCATTANGCGGAACAAGCGGNGCAGTNCTCAATGCAGCGAATGANGTGGCAGTCCAAGCATTTCTTGAGCACAAGATAAAGTTTTATCAAATTTTCNCGATCGTTGAACATGTGTTAAATAACGTGCCTATAGAACAATGTGATTCANTTCAAACTGTTATTGCTGCTGATTCTCTAGCCAGAGAGCATGCACTGCTAGCGATCAGCAAAACGCCCACTAAAGAAAGAGCTCTATGAATTTAGATTCGTTGTTACAAATATTCCTCATCATCTTTGGATTCGGTCTACTGATTGGTATTCATGAGTTTGGTCATTTTATAGCAGCCAAATGGGCGGGGATAAGNACGCATGTTTTTGCGATTGGCATGGGGCCAACACTTGTGTCGTATAGNCGCGGCATTGGGTTTTGNNTTAATTCTTCTGAGCTAAAAGTCANGGAACGCTTTGGGAAGTCATCAGTTGAAATGACAGATGATGAATTGAAAGCAAATNGAATTTCAGAAACCGAATACACTTTAAAGCTTCTTCCGCTCGGTGGTTTTGTGAGCATGCTTGGTCAAGAAGATGGAAAGCCCGACGCTGTATCTGATGATCCNAGAAGTTANAACAACTGTGCAATTGGAAAAAGAATGGTTGTCGTTTCTGCAGGCGTNATATTNAATTTCGTGTTAGCAGCCCTTTTCTTTNTNNTTAGTTTTCAAATGGGAGTTAAGTTTGAAGCTCCAATCATTGGTGACATTAAGCAAAACTCNCCNGCAGCGTTNACCGCTTCCTTGGATGATCCAATGGTCTATCTGCAATCTGGNGACCTCGTAAAAACTGTNAANGGTAAAAAAGCAGAAACTTTTACAGACATCCAAATTGCCGGNGCAATGGCAAAGCCAAGCGATGGCGTGTCTNTAGAAGTGCAAAAGCNAGATGGCAAANTCTATGCNTTCAATGTGNTNCCTAAAAAGAGTCAAGATACTGGGTTGCTTGAGATTGGGNTGTACCCAGCATCATCATTGACATTAAGAGCAGGACAGTCTTCACANTCAGTCGAGTTGATNCTAAACAGCGCTTTTGTNGATGATTCAGTTGTTCATCCGGGCATGACCATGTCAGCTGCTAATGGCAATNCAATCANGACTTGGGAAGACTTTNATGCTATTGTTCAGGAATCAGAAGGTCATCCTATTCATACGACTTGGGAAAATGGANTGGGGCTGACAGAAGCATTGTTANAAGTCTCNCCAGAATTTCAAATTCTTCGTCCAACAGGNATNCCTCAAACTGCCCCNCAAAATTATGAACACGGCATTTGTGGCCTTGTNCCNTTAGTCAAAGTAAGTTCAATNTTAGATTCTTCTCCAAACAATGAAACGCTNCAGACAGGCGATGTGTTATTGTCTGTTGGCGAAAAGCAGTTNCCTCGGATGGGNCAACTGAGAAACTATTTGACGCTTCAGCCAAATGGTNCATTNCCTGCAAAANTACTCCGCAATAGCAANGAGATTGAGTTATCAATCACTGTTGTTGGCGGGAAAATCGGGGCGATGTTAGTCAATGCTTGGGAAACGCCTATTTTTGCAGCNCCGCTACTTACTGAGCTTAATCTTANTGATGGTGAACTTCTCGTTGAAGAAACGCCAATAGCATCATCAAAAATCNNTGGTGGATCTCGATTCCACTCCGTAGACGGAAGTCCTGCAGNGGATTGGGTTTCACTTAGAGATCTCATCATGAATGCTCNAACTGTTGTGGCTATTGAATCTNAAACACCATCGGGCGAACTTGTAACATCATCATTTAGTTTTGACCAAGCTGAGCAAAAACAAATTTCATCACTCGGTTGGTCCACTCAACTTGTGAGCCANGCTTTTGANCCACTCTTTGTAACTAGAAGCAGCAATGGCAACCCGATTAACGCTGTCAAGATGGGATTTGATGAAACTGTCGANATGGTCATCATGACATACTTGACGATTGACCGGCTCATGAGGCGTACGGTCGGTGTTGAACAGTTGCGAGGTCCAATTGGAATCATTCATATTGGCTCCAAAATTGCAGACAGGGGATTTAGTTACCTCCTTTTCTTCTTGGCAATCATCAGCGTGAACCTCGCAGTCCTTAACTTTCTGCCGTTGCCTATTGTCGATGGAGGCCTTTTCTTATATCTCGTGTATGAGAAGTTCGTTGGCAAACCNCCATCAATTGCATTCCAAAATGCAGCNGNACTTTTCGGACTATGCCTCATTGGGATGCTCTTTGTCGTAACTTTTTACAACGATATCATGCGATTGATTGGATAAAANCCTATGAACTGGGGGAATAGATTCCGGTTATTCCGTTTAGCGATTTAACAGTTCATTCATTTTTCTGTGATTAAGGGTCATTGGAAGGTCGAAAAAGGTGATAACAAGCCTTAATGGGTGANTTTTCAATGATGGCACAGATGAACTCANCAAAGAAACGAATCATTTTGATTGAAAGCGATGTAGAAACAGCANNTCGTCTNATCAATGCCATGATGACTCACGTTTCAGTCGAAGACATGTGTGNATCTGGGANTCAAATAGATTACACAATTTGTAAAACTACCGAAGAGTTNTTTCAGACCTCTCCAGCAGAATGGGATTTGATTGTGACTGGGTNTCATCTACTTGATGGTTCCGGTTTTGACATTCTCTCATTTGTGAGGGGGTTGCGACCTGATGTNGCTGTCATCATGACTGGCGAACCAGAAGAGTCATCAATTGCAGTTGAAGCAATTCGTGCTGGTGCGGCTGATTTTCTACTTCTCACNGGTCATGAAGAAGTCACATTCCCAGTTACTGTGCAAAAGTGTTTCGCGCTGCAATCGATCCGTTCTGAAAACGACAACTTGCATGCAGAATTATCTCATTCCCTATCAGAGCTCGCTGTAGCAAACAGAGAATTGCAACTCATGATTCAACGATTAGAAGTTGCAGCAAGAACTGACGACTTAACAAAACTCAGTAACCGTAGATGGTTAAANATGATGCTAGAACATCGCTGGGAAGAANCNAATAGAAANGGCGTCCCNCTTGCGTTCATGATGATTGATTTAGATGGTTTNAAATCGCTCAATGATCAGCACGGTCACCAAAAAGGNGATGAGATCTTAAAACTTGCTGCAAGAGNGATTGAAGCAAANTGCCGTTCAGTTGATATTTCAGCACGATTCGGTGGCGATGAGTTTTGCTTGCTGATGCCACATGCAGATGCAGAGTCAGCAAAGCGTGCTGGATTTAGAATTTCAAATGCATTTAATGAAGCGTTTGCAGCACTAGANATACAAGAGACANTCGTTTCAATGTCTATTGGTATTGCGCATTGGAAAGTAAGNTCNCCAAACTCTTGNCATGAACTTGTTCAACATGCTGATGAAGCGATGTATCAAGCNAANNCAAAAGGCAATTCNATTGTGTTGTANAAAAGNCCTAGCGCTAAAGCCGCCTAAAGACGTCGTTTCATTGCTCTGTCCATATCCCGTTTAGCNGTTTTTTTAGCCAAGTCTTGTCGTTTGTCAGATTTGTGTTTGCCTGTTGCTAAACCAACAAGAACTTTGATTTTNTTNTCTGAGAAATACATTTTCAGCGGGATAAGCGTTCTGCCTTGCTGGTGAGTGAATGCNTCTAACTTTCGTATCTCTCTTTTATGNGCTAGCAACACTCGAGTTCGTTGGGGTTTATGCTGATGAGCAGGGGANGCATTCTGATANTCTGCGATGTGTACGCCATAGAGAGAAATGTGAAGGGGATTTGTGCTTGCTCTAATCCAACCTTCAGCGAGGCTNACTTGGCCATCTCTGACAGATTTAACCTCACTGCCAGTTAAGACAATGCCAACCTCNAAAGTGTCTTCGATTGAGTATTGATGCCGCGCTTTGCGGTTTTCAATGGATTTAGGCTCGTTTTTATTCTNGCGGGACATTNANCTGGCTATTGTAAATNAANTGTGTATANAAGCTTGAAAAAGCACATTTGTATAAAAAGGTTTTTGATTCTCTTNNAATTCATAGTAAATTACATGAAAGGAGTTTTTCCATGCTTAACATCNTCCTCTCGACATTCATTGGAGCTTCATTCTTTGGNCCTCCNGATGAAGCAACTTGGAAATTCGCCGCTACTTCAAGCGGTGAAAATTTTGAATGGAATAGCCCCTCNTCAATTACNCCTGATGGTTCATATTATGAGATGAATTATCANGTGAATGAAGCAACAGTGATGGTGAGTTACATTGGGATTGATTTTGGTCCAATCAGTGTTCTTGACATGCTTCCTGAAGATGTNATTGATACTTGGAGAGCTGCTGATGGTCCAGCCCCATTAGATTTTGGTTGGATTGAAGTCGTTGCACCAGAGGATCAAGATCCCCCAGCAATTGCCTATGACTGGATAGTCGAACTCAATGAAAAGGGNNAGGTTCGATTTAGAATGGAAAATGTCTTNGCTGGACAGGCTGAATATGATCTCGGTTGGCCATGGGGAACAGTGACAGTGAACGTGGANTCAGGCACAATTTATGCAGATCTNTGGGTCTCTAAAGTCCCAACNCCTTGCTATGCAGATATTAATGGTGACAACATTGTGAATGTGACCGATTTGCTCGCTGTGATNTCAGATTGGGGATATTGTCACGAGTGTATATCNGATACAAACAACGATTCGTATGTTGATGTGACTGATTTGCTCTACATCATCAATGCATGGGGTCCTTGCGAGAAATAGTAAAGACCTGATGACGTATGGGTAATGCGCGAGAGAGGACTCGAACCTCCACGGGATTTTACTCCCACCAGCACCTCAAGCTGACGCGTCTGCCAATTCCGCCACTCGCGCTTGGGGATGNGGATTTTAACAGGGCAAGCACCACCTGACTACCTTAAAATGTATCTAATGGAGCAATCCTTCTTACGAATTAATGAGATTTTCTATTCCATCCAAGGTGAATCCACNTGGGTTGGAAAGCCCTGTGTNTTTTTAAGACTCACAGGCTGTCCGCATNGNTGTCACTACTGTGATACGTCTTANGCNTTTANAGAGGGCTCAAAACGCTCTGTGACGTCAATTCTTGANGAGATCGTGACATACCCCACTAAACTNGTTGAGGTCACAGGGGGTGAACCCCTNGCTCAAAAGCAAATTATTCCAGTGNTGAAAACGCTTTGCGATGAAGGATATACAGTCCTGCTTGAAACCAGTGGTTCACAATCACTTCANGANGTTGATCAGAGAGTCATAAAAATCGTTGATNTAAAAACGCCACATAGTGGGGCNGCTGACTCATTTGACATGGAGAATTTACATTNTCTAACTGCTCAAGATGAGATTAAGTTTGTCATTACAGATAAAGAGGATTTTGACTGGGTTGTTGAGACTGTTCAATCANACNATCTGTTCGATNGAGTCAAAGCCGTCCATTGCTCTCCTGTCATGGGGCAAGAGGGGAATGAGTTTATTGAAGGCTGNCAGCCGCTAGANCCACCACTCCTTGCAGANTGGGTACTTGAAAGTGGATTGCCATTTCATTGTCATCTACAATTACATAAATACATTTGGTCACCAACGACGAGAGGCGTGTAATGCGTTTGGAAAAAACATTTCGATTTGAAGCGGCCCACTTTTTGCCAAATGTCCCAGAAGGACATAAATGTGGCAGAATGCATGGTCACTCGTTTAGAGTCACGATTGCTGTCGATGGCCCAGTAGACTCGCACTCNGGATGGGTCATGGATTATGCNGTGATTAAAAAGGCATTTGCACCNCTTGAAGAANAACTTGANCATCANTGTTTAAATGAGATTGAAGGNTTGGAAAATCCGACAAGTGAAGTGATTACTCAATGGATATGGAACAAACTNAAGCCCGAATTGCCTGAACTTTCTGAAGTTGCGTTAGAAGAAACTTGTACGTGCCGTTGTGTATACGCNGGTTAAGCGTCTTCGCGNTCTACAGTCGCTAGGTTAATCCGCTCGTTTCTACCTTTACGAGGGTAATCCTTGCGTAACGGATGTCCTGGGTANTCTTTCCACATCAAAATCCTTCGCAGGTCAGGATGATTATCGAATCGAATNCCAAACATGTCGAACACTTCACGTTCACGCCATTCTGCTCCTGGCCAAATGTCACAGGAAGAATCTACATGTAACTCANGATCGTCTTCGATTCCGCTTGTGTCAATAGAAGGATTCATAAATGTTTTGACCACTAATCGNGTTGCTTGTTTAGTGCTTGCAAGAATCCANACAACAGCAAAACGTCCGATTGATTGAGCAGGNTAATCAAGNTAATCTACAGCAGTAACATCTGATAAAAGATCAAAATCGCACTCAGGGTCGTCGCGAAGAAAGCGAAGTAACTCGTGNACATCATGNTTGTCCGCAATCAATGTNACTTGCCCTCTAAACTCAGTTGTTCGGAGACTCATGCCACTGAGTCCTTCTTTGACTCGTTGAATTGCTGGATGTTNATTCTGTGTCGTCATAAGAGNGTTATTTTACANTCAGTTGCTGCCTCTNCCTTGAAGATTTTTNATTGTAANTGAATCTATTGCAGGGTCCATATTCCAGATAATACTTTCAGCTCTGACAGGGTAATTCACGCCTTCAGTAACAATGGCAACCTGCTTNCCCTTATCTGCTGAGAGTTTTGCAAGACCGGTCTGGAGGTTGTAATCAAACGTATCGCAGTCAACTCTTCTTGATTCAGTCGCCACATAGACATCGCCATTGGCTTTTAACTGCTTCAAATCCATGCCGCGCATTGTGAGCTCTGAAACGCTCTCAGATGCNATGTGTGGGNTNGGGTCAATCGCAATCNCTTCAAGTTCNTCCGAAGTCAGCATGCCAATCTGGCCATCTAGGCTCTTATGAACCATTTCTACATCCCCATTCATATTGATGCGGTAGAGTTCTTTTGAGAGTTGAAGGGTTTGAAGTTTCTGGCTCCATGTGAATCGCGTTGTGCCTTTGCCTGCTAATGCAGATTGATGGGTCTCAAGTTCNGGAGCTCTTGGGTCTCTTAAGACAAGTTCGCCNTGACCAACAGCAAGCGTTTCTTGTGTACTGGGTTCGTATTCGATATGGTCACCACCAATGTAATACACCAAGGGCGGTGTTGATTGAGTGTCATNTTCCCAGACTCGGTGTTCGATTTGNGCATTGTTCTTTGCGATGACTCTNTCGAGTTCACGATTGNTCTGTTTAGGATCCTCAGGAAACTCAAANTCTAGNCGAAGTTCGTCTCCTGTCATCTGGCTCACATCTTCAGGTGATTGTGATGAACGGATGTCAACTTCACCACCGAGTGTGAGTGCGCCTGCACCATCATTGTAAGACTGGTCAATTTCCATCTCGTGATACCAGTTTGCTCGCATCGNGACCGATTGTGATGCGTGNCTTTCAGTTGAAGCNTCAATGACAGGACGTTCTATTTTGTTTGGTTNTGTTACNTTTATCGGTNNTGTTAAGAAAAGCGCTTGGCCTGCGCCATTCCAATGGCCCTTACCAGTNAGACGATTTAATGTGAATATGGCCTCTTCGCCTCTATTCATCAACAACTGATCATAAGCAACAACAACATTGCCAGTTAGANNNGCCTTCTCTTGAGCAACGTCGCCTTCGAGATTATCGCAAAATGCTCTTCCTCCATCTTCCAATAGAATTTGAACATCGCCNGAAGCGGTCATTGCTTTTGCAGATACNCCACCNAGAAGTTCCCCAGAATCTGCNTCTTCATTTTCACNAAATGTAACAATTGCATNATCAGCCCAAAGTGTTTGCGTATCAGTGACAGCAATGANATGTTCGCTTGCTACTGCCTTTGATGGGACCGAACTTCCTCTTTCATNCATTGTGAAGTTGACTTCAAGGGAATCGCATTTCAANGTNCTCTCAGGATCAGTGAGAAGAACGTCGCCTTTGCAGTGAACCCNTTCNAGTTCACTATTGCCACTCNGTTGATTAAATGTGAAGTCNACGCTTCCGCCCCAAGATAACGTTGTGCTAACNCCGTTGTCATTANCNCTGACCATTTCTCCAGATGTNGGAGCNCCGCCTTCTTGTAGGGTGTTATCAATCCAGATTTTGTTTGAAACAAACTTGTGATTCTTTTGAGTNAACTCTGCAGGNGCACCTGTAATTTCACTTCGATCAGCATTGATTTCATGTCTGAAGTGTAAGCCTTGGGCTGTGATAGATTGTGTGTCATCACGCATTGTGACTGGGGAATTGTNAGAACCAAACAATTCTAGCCTNGTGTCATCATCAGTTAAAGGAAACAAATGTTCGTCATAAAGGGGAACCATTGTAAGCCCTGCGTCACATGTNATACGAGTGACAGTCTCTTCGAAATTTACATTGGTATGGTTACCAAGNGACATTGAAACGATGTTCGATTCTATNGATGCAAGGGGCGCTTGAGTGANAACCGCTGGTTGAGACGACACAGGGGAATCCGAGTTCTTTGTAAATGCGATGGTAAGACGTTCGCCTGTTGCTNNTCTTCCATCTAGTGGGTCNCCCTGTGTAATCACTACATTATCAGTTAGTGTTACAAGGTAATGTTCTACATGAGGCAGAACGCTNGCNTTAACTCGNGAAGGTTGAGNNGNCNTATGTGTGTTNGATNNCTGANCTTGTCGTCTTGACGTGGNAGGGGGTAGTTGCCTTTCAACATTGTAAAGATCGATGTAATCAAGTTCGGCGAGTTGCAAATGCTCAATCTTNCCCTCGATATCGTTAAATCGAATGGANAACTTTCTCCCTGAGAGTGTTGANTTCACAGTTTGGATTCTGATTTCACTTTCGCAGTTAATCTCACCAATGAAATTGTCAAAACTAACTTGAGGNGTCGACAGGACCATTGTTGGGTGAGCGTTTACTGAGTTTTTTGAAAGNCCTGAAAGTTCATACATGGCGACNACGACATGCCCAGCAATTTCGCCTGACTCAAGNACTCTTTTAGGAGCATTGGCAATACCGTGGTNGCCTGTAATTCTGACAAGTCTATTTTCAGAAAGNTANANNTCAATNTCNGGCGTGTCCATTTCNATCCAGCCATCTGGCAAACTCGATGGGTTTGGGTCTAGGGATGAGCATCGATACTGTTGNACTANATTTCCCAAANTGTCTGTTTGTTGGACCCACCCACCTTGAGGAAGTTCNATNCCTACTTGNTCATTACTTTGGTCNCCTTTNGTGAGATCTGATTCATTTAACANATCAATAATGTCGTCNTTCTCTGTTTTTGTGATTTCTGTNGTTTCNTTTTCAGAAACTGCAAANAGGAGCACAATGATNAGTANAGAGAAGAGTGAGCCAACCGAAGCAACAATAAGCGTTAATCTATTTTTTGCTGGCTTTTGAAAATCTGTGTACGGTTTGTTCGTCATTGAACATTNTTCTCCAGNTGCAATCGAGCAATTGCATCTTGCCATTTACCTGTTTTCTTCATGCANTGTTCTATTGCATCTCGGACTGCTCCATGNCCTCCGTCTCTTGGTGTAATCCAGTCGGCNATCTGNTGCACATCTTCTGANGCATTGTGAACTGCGACTGCGTATCCAACATATTGCATGACCTTAATGTCTCCAACATCATCGCCAACAAAAATGGTTTGAGCAGGGGATGANNCTATTTTTGAAAGTGCNTCTTCCAAATCAGCAATTTTNTCTTTGCTGCCTTGATACACATGTTCAATGTTCAGTTCTTTNGCTCNTTTNTTAACNAANTCAGAATCGCGNCCGCTGATTAAAACAACATGGTTACCATCGTTGAGCCAGATAGAAATNCCTTGGCCATCATGTACGTTGAAACTCTTTACTTCTTCATCATTGTTATGNTCAAANGAAATCATTCCATCAGTAAGAACACCATCCACATCAAGAGCAAGGACGTTGAANGTTGACAAGTCTTTACTCATGAATCAAACTCAATATCTTGNCCGGTTTTTAACTCAAGCAAGTCTACTCTNCCTCCACACTGCAAATTCATTGCGATTGCTGCGTTAACGGCATCAGTTGCAATAGAAGCGATGTCATCTGTCCTNGGATAAAGCGTATACAAAACGCCAATTGCATATTCACTGCCTGAGCCGATTGAATAGTACTGCTTTAAGGGCGTNACNCCTAAGTCTGAGGCAACCATGNATATGCCACCTTCATTTGCAATAAGAAATGTAGAATCAATATCACTAAATGGCGTATTTGTAGTTGCTGCTTGATCNTTTACAAATGTGTAATGTTCACGAAGTGCTTTCCAGAACTCCAAGAAAAAAGAGAAAATNTTCTTTGANGANTTAAGTTCTGGTGTGGGTCTAGATGCAAGATAGTCATTAAGGATATCGTCATAAACTGCCCACCCNGCGCCACCAATGAGGGAATCGCCAATTCTTCCAATCTTAGGAGAACTAGCNTTTTCCTGAGGCATATGCTCTGTGTCACCGAAACTTGTCAGCGTGTCAGCNGCCATGACAATTCTGTTTGATTTGCGAACGGCAACAATAACTGACATTATTCTTGTACCACCTTTAATGCAATCAGATCTTGGACATCAATGAGTGCAACAGGGTAGTTGTCATCATCAACGATTGGGATTTCATCTATTCTGTATTCCGTAACCATTTGCTTGGCATCTCTAACNAGTGATGTCGTGTTCAANCGCATTGGATTTAATGTTGCTACTGACCCAATCGTTTCTTCCATGGGGGCTTCATGCTCGATCAGTAACCTTCTCAAGTCGCCGTCAGTGAAGATGCCACTGAGTTTTCCGTCTTCNTCAACAAGTAAAATCGCNCCAGCTCTTCGNTTNCCTTCACTTGCCTTTGCTTGTGCTAAAGCATCACCGATTGTTGAGTCTTGGTTCACTGNCGGNAGGTTTTCCCCAACTTTAAATCGTGTAATCTCAGTAACTGAACGAAGNCCAATTCCGAGCATGCCCCCAGGATGATGTTTATGAAAATCGTCTGCNGTAAAGTTTTTACGTCTTGATAGTGCAAGCCCCAAGGCATCGCCTATTGCTAGNGTTGCAGTTGTTGTTGCAGTAGGAGCAAGNTTGAGAGGACATGCTTCTGCGAGNGCTCCAATTGACAAATGNGCCGTGCAGAGTTTTGCAAGAGGCGTGTCGTCATCTTTTGAGATNCCAATNGTTGGAATGTCGTCAGTTTTGAGTATTGCAGCAAGATTAACGACTTCATCAGTTGTCCCTGAGTAACTCATCAAAATGATAATGTCATCTCTTCTGATTGATCCTAGGTCACCATGCACCGCTTCAGAAGGGTGCACNACGTGTGANGGCTGTCCAATACTTGAAAATGTTGCNGATAGTTTTGCCCCAATCAAACCNGATTTACCCATGCCTGAAAACACNACATGGCCCTTGCACGATTCAAGTAAATCTAGACTNGATGTCCAAGNANTTGCAACNTTCTCTGAGGAAGTAAGTGATGAGATGACTGCTTCAATTGCATTTGNTTCAGCCCTCAATACTTCTGANATAAATGAATGTTCTTCACTTAATTGTTCTTTGAGATGTTTGCTTTTTGTGCTCATGGTCTATGATNCGTATTGTACCGAAGTTGATATTAACTATGTCCTTATCCCAAGAACAGTTCAGAATCACAATTGACGCATTTGACGGGCCTCTTGACCTATTNCTTTACCTCGTAAAACGAGCTGAAGTTGATATTTATGATATTCCAATTGCTCAAATTGCAGATGATTACCTAGAAGTGCTGAGGACCAGCGCGGCTATCGATGTAGAAATGGCTGGCGAATTCCTAGTCATGGCAGCAACGCTTATCGAGTTAAAGTCTCGTTCNCTCGTTCCGATTGAANANCTCAANGAGGCTGATGAAANCNANGANAGTGATGTCGATTCTGCNGATCCAAAGGGTGACCTTATTCGGCAACTTCTTGCATATCAACGTTTCAGGACTGCTGCTGAAAANCTAGATNAACAAAAACACGCGCATGCCCTCAAGTACAACGTNAGAGTTAAGACNGCAGTTATTGAGGAANCAGTTAACGAGCCCGCNCTAGAACTTGATGATGTACACATTATCGACTTGGCTGATGCCTATGAACATATTGCGAGCGCAATTGATTTCGAAAGAATGGGCGAACACCATGTGGCATTTGACGATGTNCCTATTGAATTGTGTCAAGAAGATATTCTTGACAGACTNAACCGNTCNCAATCTCAGAAATTNACCTTGCAAGAAACCTTNCANGGGATGCAGTTANAAGAACGCATAGGNATGTTTCTCGCGACGTTAGAACTTGTTCGTTTGCGTCAAATCACAATCGTCCAAGATGATCATTTCGATTCAATCATTATTAAACCAGTTGAAGAGATTACAGAAGAGCAGTCGCCTTCTTCAATGCAGTAATTTCTTGTGGGAGCAAGTCTCGCCACTGATTTGGCCTCAACCCCTTGAGCTGAACTGGCCCAATGTGCGTTCTNCGAAGNCGTTTAACCGGATGCCCAACGAGAGCGAGCATGCGTCGAATCTGTCGATTTCTACCTTCGCTTAACTCAATCGACAGCANCGTNCGGTCACGGTCATGCTTTGTNACCTCAATGTCATCTACGTTTGCGCGCTTTCCTCCGACACGCTTGTCATGTTTCGTGTGGGCATCTGAAATGTAAACGCCTTTCTTTAGGCGTTCTATGGTTTCCTCAGTGACTTTGCCTCGAACAGTAACTTCATACTTCTTTGAAACATGGCTCGATGGATGCATCAATTTGTTTGCAAGNGTNTTGTCATTGGTAAACAATAGNAATCCTTGGCTTTCAAGGTCTAGTCTTCCGATTGGGAATATGCGATTGCCTGAGTGNTGTTTAACAATGTCGCCTACACANGGTCTATTTTCAGGATCACTCATCGTTGAGACGACNCCACGAGGCTTGTAATACATCAGATAAATTGGTTCAGCGTGCAGGTTNAACTTTTGATCTACAACAGTNATTCGATCAATCTCTGGGTTCACCCACGCGGGGAGGAAATCAATTTTNANGCCATTGACCCTGACCTTGCCATCTTGAATAAGTTGTTCGCAAGCTCTTCTTGATCCAATGCCGCCCTTCGCGAGAACGCGTTGCAAACGCTCACCACGCTCAGCACTTTTGTACTGCGAGGTGTCATGTTGTTCNGAAGAGGCGTTTGTATCCCAGCTCATAAAGTGTATTCTACCATTTGTATCAATATGAAACGAATTGTTAAACGAATCCAAGAGGCAATCACTAACCCAAAAGGGGAGTTGACACGTTGGGAAAAGTTTGTTGTCTATCTTTGGCAACTCTCTAAAGAAGGCACNAGCCAGTTAGCAGACCAACGNGCCAACATGATGGCNGCATCATTAACCTATCGCACGTTGTTTGGATTATTGCCAGTNACTGTCGTTGGNGCNGGNGTTGCCCGCAGCATNATGGGCGGTGATCGGTTTGAAGAATTCCTGCATTCTCTGGTTCNCGCATCTGGCTTAAATGACGTCTCTGTTGATACGACTGCGAGTCATTCAATGTCATTGGGTGGTTGGATTGCTGACGTCATTTCTTCTGGGATGGANATCAATGTTGCAGCCCTAACGTGGGTGAGNCTCCTTGTTTTGGTGTATTCATCNATTGCTCTAATGAGCACCATTGAACACTGTTTTAACAGCATTTTTGAAGCAAAAGATTCTCGCTCATGGNTCAAAAGAATNCCGCTTTANTGGTTTATTCTCACATTNGGCCCAATNCTTCTNGCAGTCGCGTTTTGGGCTGACAGCAGAGTTGACCATTTGTTTACCTCGATTCTTCCCTCAAANTGGCTAGGGTGGACTGTTTCAAGTCTTTGGAGCCTTTCANTCGTTTGGCTTTCAATGTTTGCGCTCTATACACTCGTCCCAGTCGTTAAGGTTGAGCGTAAAGCTGCTTGGATTGGAGCATTTGTTGCAACGCTNCTCTTGATCGTAGGCAAGGGGGGGCTAAGTCTTTACTTCAGTCACGCCTTATCGCTCAAGCAACTCTATGGCTCCCTAGGCCTTGTTCCTGTTTTCATGTTTTGGTTGTATTTGATGTGGCTCATCACNTTATTGGGACTCCAAGTCACTTCGATTGTTCAAAATGTCTCTTTAGAGCGTAAAAATANCGATNTTTAAGAGAATCATCGTTTTTTGAAAAGAATGCTCATTTTGCTGGTTTTCTACAAGTAAACCAAAGTGGAGCATNATTATGACCGAATACAGCAAAATGAACGGATTCAACAAACAGAACGGAAACGCACGAAAATCACTNTTCGTTGACGTCAATTTCCAAAATGGAACAATGAATGCTTGCCTAGTTGGACCAAGAATTGGTGAACGAGAAGCAACAGTCGTAGCAAATGCAATNAATGCNAAANTGAAAGAATGCGGTTCAAAGGTTAACACTTTGGTNCTTGACTTCTCAGAAGTNCAATTCGTTTCTAGCCTCGGNTTAGGNATGTGCATTGACGTTCGAAACACTGCTGAGCAATGCAAAGCAAGTACTGCAATCGTAGGTCTTACGCAGCACTTAACTGAACTCTTTGAAATGATGAGGCTCGATCGACTATTTGCGATTGANACAAGCCCAAATCAATTTGGTTCCGCTGCCTAANNCTTCACAATCAAGTTAAAACAAATGACTAGTCTGCCGCATCTTCTTCCACGAACATGTCGGCAGACTGTATTATGCACCTCTNATGGGTCTCGAAGAAGCCATTCCAGTAGACGGTTATCTAACCACACAGCTCAGCAGAGTCATCAACTGGGCGAGGCGATCAAGCGTTTGGCCAATGCCATTTGCGACAGCGTGTTGCGGCATCGAGTTGATGGCTACTGCTTCAAGTCGNTACGACCTNGCACGNTTTGGNGCAGAAGTCTTTCGATTCAGTCCAAGGCAAGCAGACCTCATGATNGTNGCNGGACGCGTATCAGTCAAAATGATGCCAGTCCTTCAGAGAATTTACCTGCAGATGACNGAACCCAAATGGGTCATNTCAATGGGTGCTTGNGCCTCAACTGGTGGCGTCTTCGATACTTACGCAGTTGTNCAAGGTGTCGACCAATTCATGCCAGTCGATGTCTATGNTCCGGGCTGNCCGCCAAGACCAGANATGTTGATCGAAGGCGTGATGGCAATACAAAAGATTATCGACGAAGACAATATTCCTTACGATGGAGATGGCAACAGAAAGCCATTAGAAATCGAGTTGTTCTCTGGAAACACAAAGCCAGTCGATGTCACAATCGATCAATCTTAGTTCCCCTAACACCTCTACAATCTGATACAACTTATCGTGGAGGTGTTTAAGNTGACTGCAGTTACAGCAATTCATCAAAAAGTTCTAGTCTTAAACCGTGGGTACTCGGCTGTTAGTGTTGTTTCAGCNAGACACGCATTCACTTTACTTTGCCGTAATGCTGCAGAGATTATCTCCACACAAGATGGTCATTATGAATCCTTTGCTTTGAAAGACTGGGTTGATGTCGCNGANTTACAGAAGGAGTTTGAGCCAGAAGCNCATCACTGGNTACAACTGCCAACGATTGAAATTGCAATACCCAAAGTCATTCGACTGCTTGGATATGACAANTTCATTAAACCGAAAGTNAAACTAACAAGACGTAATCTGTACGCGCGTGATAAGAACAANTGTCAGTATTGCNGGAANCGTTTCCAATCATCTGANTTAACGCTTGATCATGTGATCCCACGCGTCCAAGGCGGCNTCAATGCATGGACAAATCTNGTNTGTGCATGNTTACGATGTAANACCAAAAAAGGTGGTCGCACACCTAAGCAGGCAGGNATGAAGTTAATGCGGATGCCATTTAAGCCCAAAAAATGTGACACACTAAAAGTACGCATAGGAAAGAAACAGTATTCTTCCTGGAAAACCTTTTTGAACAATGCATATTGGACGATTGAACTTGTTGATGAACAAGCGTAAGTCCACTTGTTANAGAAGCGTTAATGTCTAAAGCAACGTTCACCCGTCATCAACAAGGTGACTNTGCGTTCTTTGCAAAGTTTAATGGTGTCCTTGTCGCGGACGCTTCCTCCAGGTTGAACAATGCATTTAACACCAGCATTAATCAAGATCTCAGGACCGTCAGAGAAGGGGAAGAACGCGTCTGACGCNGCGACTGGGCTCTTGGCTTTATCTAGCGCTTCTTGAGCACGCTGTACNGCGAGGCGAGACGCAGAAACTCTGTCTACTTGCCCCATGCCNCCACCNATNAGCGCGCCGTNAGCTGCAACTGATATAGCATTTGATTTAAGGTGGCTTACACAAATCCAAGCAANTGANGCGTCAAANAACTGTTGGCGTGTAGGATTTGGNCCAGCGACATGNTCCCACTTNTTGGGNTTTGAAATNACGGGGTGACATNCCTGAGTGACAAATCCACCTTGGAGAGATTTAAANTGCGTCCAAGACTTTTCTTGTTTCATGCCATGCGTCGCGAGTATTCNGANATTNTTCCAACGCTTTTTAAGNAGTTGTACAGCCTTATCTGAAAANGACGGTGCAATGATNACTTCAATGAATCGCTCGCCATGAGTGATTGTTTTAGCCATGTGCGCTGTNATGTTCTCACTCAGNGAGACAATTCCACCAAAAGCAGCTAGGGGGTCGCAGCTCCAAGCTTTGTTAAATGCATCTTTGAGTGTACGGTCAACAGCAGCACCACATGGGTTNGCATGCTTTATAAACGCNACGCTTGGGAGTTTCGTNTTTGAATGCAAATCCTGAACGAGTTCTAAAGCAGAANCCGCATCCATGTAATTGTTNTAACTCATCGCTTTGCCNCTCANCAACTCAGCGTTTATGACATTTACGCCTTGTTGAGATTGAGCATACACAGTTGCTTGTTGANTNGGATTTTCGCCATATCTGAGTTCTTCATGNAAAGAACCTTCAATCATGCACGAAGTGGCATCATTTTGACTCATCCATTGACTAATCGTTCTGTCATATGAGGCAGTTCTTGCAAATGCAGCATTCGCAAGGTCTCTTCTTAACTCAAGNGTTGTTTTGCCCTTATTTTTCTTAAGNGAANCAATAACCGATTCGTACTGGCTCGTATTTGTAATGACGGTCACGAACTTGAAGTTCTTTGCAGCAGAACGAATCATTGCNGGACCACCAATATCAATCTGTTCGATGACCTCTGGCTCTGTCACTTCCGGTTTAGCAACAGTCGCTTCAAAAGGATANAANTCGATACAAATGAGGTCTATGGGGACAATGTCATAATCTGACATCGCCTTCTGATGTTGCTTGTTATCTCTNACTCCAAGTAAGCCACCATGAATCATCGGGTGGAGCGTTTTGACNCTGCCNTCAAGCATTTCNGGAAAACCGGTAACATCTTCAACCGGCGTTACGGGAATGCCACTTTTTGCAATCATCTTNGCAGTGCCACCTGTTGAAATGATNTCAATGTCTAGGGCATGGAGCGATCGAGCAAAATCGACGATGCCACTCTTATCACTAACTGATAGGAGTGCCCGATGAATCTTGTTTGTTTTAGCCATGTTTATCTTCTTGGTGATAGGCAAACAATGTATTGCTCATCAGTGATTGCGTAAAGGGTGCCATGTTCATTACTGTCAGAAACAAGGCTTTTAAATCTTGGCAAATCAATCATNGAGATGATGCCNCCGAGCATNGGATCGATGACTTGCAGTTGTCTGCTATGTTCATCCCAAACGATTAGATGGCCTTTACGATTCGTNGTGATAACGTTNCCAGTGATTTCTGGTTTAAGCCAAATTTGCTCTCCAGCAANAGACTGCGTATTCGCTTTNAATTTNCCTAATCCGACATTAGGAATTCGNTGATACACAGCATTGCCAAGTGCGGTAGGNGAGTTTGTCAGAGGCGCTTTGGTGAGNACTTTCCAAGTTGGATAACCAGTTTCAAGATCAATTGCTCTTAAGTATTGATCTGTTCCNGCAATGAGGACTAAAGTTTTTGTNTTTCCGTCAGCATCTTGAATTTTTGCAGATGAGATTGGAGCNTCNACTGAATTGAGCAGTTTAGTTTCCCATAATTTTCTAACAGAACCATTGTCAACTGCGACAACATGCCCATCTGAAGATGCTGAGATGATTGCNTTTTTACGCCTACCTTNTTCATCTAACTCGCCCTGTACATTGGTCGGATTCACATAAATAACNTCGCCCGTTTTATATCTATGCTCCGTANATCCAATATCCGGTGCAAACCAAACAGTGTCACCATTTGAANAACCNTAGACAAGAGAATTATCGACGTAGATTGCNGGTGANGTTGCAAGACGGTTTAACTTCATTTNATATGGCGGTGTATGACCNGTTTCTTTATCTTGCGTTGGTCTATTGCCAGTTGTTTGTTGNACAACGTAGATGACACTATCAGAGAGAACATAGACNGCGTTTTGGTGTTCAACTTCNGTGATGCTATGAATATCAAAAACTTTGTTNCCCACAGGAGNAGACCAAATCCATCTGCCTGAAGTGAGGTCAAAGCGATTTAGANAATCTTCTTGATCGATTGCGTAAAAGGAATCGCCTTGAATTGTGCCAAGACGCATATCTTTGTTCGATGTGTTGGTAACCCAATCAAGTTTAAAACCTGAATCTCTNAGTGAGGCTAAGTCAATATTGAGTGAGTTGTCTTGTGATGCAGCAAAAGAGCTCGCTATTGTGANNAATAGTACGAAGGTNGCTTGCAGGGTGATTTTTAGCCTCTGAGGCATGATTGTGCTCCTTTAGGAGTTCGTGAGATATGTTGAATGAGCAGTATCGATGACGACCTCTCACAAGTCAACCCCTTAAGGGTATTGTACCCATTCATGTTTACAGGAATCATCGAAAAAATGGGCTCAATTCTCGTAACTCGTGATGAAANTTACGGGAAATCCATCACNGTGCAGTGNAAGCCGTGGGAATCTCCAATCCAACGGGGTGAATCNATTGCNCTCTCNGGATGTTGCCTTACTGTCACCGAACACCAACGGCNTGAAAATGACCTATCGATTTCTTTTGATGTCATTCCAGAAACGCTCAACGNNACAACAGTGGATTCATGGGTTGAAGGCGAGTTGGTGAACATTGAACGNGCTGTGACTGCAGGAACGCCTCTTGGCGGCCATATCGTTCAAGGNCATATTGATTACNTCTCTACGATTACAAACATATGCAATTCAGATGGCTCCTATGTACTAACANNTTCACTCACCCCTGGAATGGAGTTAANAATTGTCGACAAAGGGTGCATTACGCTCAATGGCGTATCACTCACGATATCATCAATTGATGCAGATTCTTTTTCTGTTTCACTGATTCCAGAAACNNTGCAAATGACAAACCTAAATCGTTTGAGGGTGGGGGACGCAGTCAATGTCGAAACCGATGTCATGACACGCTCCATCGCTTCTATTGTTGAAAAAATNCTTNCTTCTAAGCAGCAAGTTTAACAAAGAGTTCATTACCTACTTCCATAGATAAAATTGTGAGGTCATCTGTNGAGTGTCCANTTGAACTAGTTGCTTTACGTGCGATCTCTTTTAAGGGATCNTCACAATCTGATTGACAAATTTCATGGATNGCTTGAATGTAATGTGGAACTGAATATTGCATTAAGGATTCAGGCATTAGATGTTCAAAACCATCTGAGTAAACCACAAACNTNCTNTTCGGTTTCAATTCAATTGTCTCGTTTTCAAAAATTGCGTCATGGAATACGCCGAGTAGCGGTCCACTAGATTCTAAAAGTATTGGTTGCCCNGAGNGATTTGAAACNATCCCTGCTGGGTGTCCAGCACCACAATACGTTAACGCATTTGTTTCGAANTTATAAATNGCATANAAGGCNGTTAAAAACCGNGCTGCGTCACCATCTTTNTCACANATTGCATCNTTNAGTTCATGNAGCANTTCAGCAGGGGANGTTGTCTTTCCATCTTGCTTNCGATGAGCAGCAAGCGTGCGAATAGCCATCATCCCTAGCATTGCAGCTGATACACCATGCCCAATAGAATCAGCAATAAANATTGATATCTCATTGGTGCTGANCTGTCTAATGTCATAGACNTCGCCACTGACGACATTACAAGGTTTCCATAGTGTTTCTATGTNGAGNCCGGGAATGCTTGGAATTGAAGANGACATGTAAGCNTGNTGNACTTCTGCAGCTTTGANAAGTTCGTCTTGCAGACAAACNACATCTTTCTTAAGTGTTTCATTCAATTGCTTTAAGAGCGCAACTTGGCTTCTGGCATAAGAAAGTTCTATTTCATGGTCTGGGATGCCCATATTGCTCATTCGGGGAATAAACAGGAGNGATATAGAGGTTCCCTACTAAATAATCNCNCATGNGTNGGAAANTCATGTTTAAAGCGTATTTATCGGGCCAANGANTTAAGGTANTTTAAATCAAGGTCCAACTTGTCATTGACTTTAAAACCCAACTTTTCATTTGTCCCCTCCTGAAACTCCATTGCAAATCGAGCAGGNCCATTTGACCAGTAATGGTTGAGNCGATTTTCATATGCAAACTCAGATTCAAGTTCAGATTTAGGGTCTTCTGTTTGCATTGAATGGACAGCAGTGATCGTNCCACGAGAATCTAAAAANATAAGGTCAATATTAAAGAGACAGTTTTTCATCCAGAAAGACCGTTCGTTTGAATCTGGGAANACAAACANCATNCCTCTGCCATCTTCGAGNTGATCACGATGCATTAAGCCCAANCGTCTTGATTGGAAATCAAGTGCTAANTCAAACGTATACGATTCACCATTNAGATCGATCGTGACTTCNCTTGCAGGCTGCGATGAAGAGCAAGAGCAAACTAAGATGAGCATTANAGTTGTGAGCAGTCGTNTAACCATAAAATGTCTTCTTCTGTACACACGATTTCNTGTCGTGGNATCAATTCAATATCGAATACAGATTGTAATTCAATCATTGATANTGGTGTTCGCTCTGAAACAAACCCATACCAAAACGCTACAAGGCCATAGATTGCTTCAACAGGAATGCCCTTTTGNTTGAAAAAAGAGATGGTCGTATCGCCATGTCGCTTACCTAGTTTTCGTCCATCTGGACCACACACAAGCGGNAGGTGCCACCATCTAGGAATTGGCAAGTCAAGTGCTTGCAGAATTTGTATTTGCCAAGAGGTAGAGNTGATGAGATCAGACGCTCTAACCACATCTGTCACACCATCGACATAATCGTCAATAACGACAGCGATCTGATAAGAAGGTNCATCTTGCACAGTCCAAACTGCAAAGTCTGGGGTCGGATTGCATACGCATTCTCNAACTATTTCGTCNCGGAATNTAAGCGGCTTGCTTGTTGTTACAAACCTCCAGTTATGTTCAGGAATNAAAACGCCTTTATTGTGAAGACTNANGTCAACNGGTCTAATNGCTTCAGATGGATGTTCGCCGCTATCAGGTGCTGTTTGGGAAGCGTCAATTTCTTTTCTAGACAAATCACAATGATAAACCATATNTTGCTGAAGCAATCTTTCGAAGTATGATTTGATTGTGGCGGTTGCNTNACTTTGTATCTTTACCTCACCGCTCCANTCAAGACCTAGCCATCGCATGACATCGATGGTGTCATNAATCACATTTGTTTTTTTACGAGGNCCNCAAAGGTCCTCCATACGAAAGACAAGGTCCCAATTTAAATGACGAGCAATGAGTTGGTTCACAATAAAAGTAGAAGCATTACCTAAATGGAGCGCTCCAGTAGGGGAGGGCGCAAATCTACTTCTAGCAAGNCTCATATCTGGAGCAATTCNCTGATTAACTCACAACGCACCTTTGGAACTTCTTGCTCAGATAGNTCGNTGTTAGAATGCCATTTAATGTGGGCTGGTTGGATNTTGATAAAAGATTGNTTGATGAGGTTAATGTCTATATCACTCACTCTGTTTGTCNTGATACCAAGACGAATATGACCTANGCATTGCATTGCTTCTTCTAATGAAAGAATACGTGCGGTTTTAAGCGTNCCAATTGCTCTATATATTCGATCATCTAACTCTGCTGCGTTTGTCTCAATGATGTGCATCCTCGCTTTGCGCTCCCACTCAATGACTGGNGGCAAGAACTCATCGGCAATCAATGAAAGCAACTCTTCTTCAGTGTAACCAAGCGTGACTTGATTACTGACTTGATAGATATCGCCAAGAGCTTTGGANCCTTCACCGTGGAANCCTCTTATTGCAAGCGACATTGCTTTACANGCATTTTGAATTCTGCNTAAATCTTTCACAATCTTAAGNCCAGGCAAGTGAACCATTACGCTGAATCGTGCTCCNGTGCCAACGTTCGTAGGACACGCTGTTANATACCCCAGACTCTTATGAAAAGCATAAGAGATACATTCGTTGAGCCGTTGGTCTAAATCACAGACATCNTCAAAGACNGTTGAAAGTTGAAGGCCAGGGCGGATGCATTGAATTCGNATATGGTCTTCTTCATTGACCATGACGCTCCGTATCAACTCCTTGCCNATTGCAACGGCTCTGGGNTGTTTACTTTGAATAAGTTTAGAAGATACGAGATGCCGTTCAACAAACAACTGTGAACGCAAATCATCAAGTTCGTGCAGAGGGATCCAATCGAGTGAAATGCCATCNTGAATTNCGCTTGATGCNTTTGATAACAGAGCNACAACTTCCTTNCAGTCATCCTTNGTTGCTTTGTTTACAAACGGAAAACCTTCNAGGTTGCGAGCAAGTCTAGCTCTACTACTTAACACAACATCACCAAATGGCGCTTCGNCGCTACTAAACAATTGATTATGGGTTGGGTCAATCATTTTTTTCGTCGTGAAGTGATTTCAACTGGTCCCTGATCACTGCAGCTCGCTCATAGGCTTCTGATTGAACNGCATCATTTAACTCTCTTAAGAGGTTTCGTATGAGTAGNTCNCGTTCAGTTGATTCGCCGAGCTGGGAAGGGCACCGACCTAAATGTTCTGTCTTATTATTCTGGACCCGTTTGATGACCCCATCAAGTTCACTTGAGAATGTCTCATAGCACTGNGGGCAGCCAAGTAGTGTCGCCTTTTTGTAATCCGCAATTGTCATCCCGCAATCAGGGCANGATTTAACTTGTGAAGGTGCGTTATNTTGGATTTTTAACACGACTGAAAANTCATTTTGCGCNAGATCTAACCCTGCTTCAATCGCATGCTCTTTACACAAATGCACAGTGTTTGGCACATTGTTGACGATTCGCACGTCNTGGTATACCGCAGGATTCTCACACAAATCACAAGTGGTCATACAGGTGAGCCCGATGTGTTGTTGACGAGTTCATAAATAGCAGCACAGTNNCGAATGATAGATTCCATNTTTTCNAGTGGTTGCATTGTGCTGGCGTCTGAATGNCCTTCNCTTGGATTAGGATGACATTCAATAAACAACGCGTGTACGCCGGANGCTGTNGCTGCTCTAGCGAGCATTGCGCCACGGTCAGGTCTACCTGCCGTTTGATCCTTGCCAGCACCAGGTAANTGAGTTGAATGTGTTACATCAAAACAAACAGGGTGTCCTAATTCAATCATGTCGCNAACACCAATAAAATCATTGACTAATCGTGAGTANCCAAAGAAGGTGCCNCGTTCAGTCAGGATCATATCATCACAGTTTGCCTCTTTGAGTTTGTTNACGACATGGGTCATTTCANGAGGGGAAAGGAATTGNCCCTTCTTCACGTTTACAATTTTTCCAGTNGANGCTGCGCTGACAAGCAAGTCTGTTTGNCTGCAAAGAAATGCAGGAATNTGGAGNATGTCNACAACTGCACCNATCTCCTTTGCTTGGCAAGGTTCATGAATATCTGTTGTTACAGGAACAGATAAAGATGATTGAATCTTTTGCAGNATTGATANCCCATTTTNAATGCCCGGACCTCTTTTGGAGTTGATCGAAGTGCGGTTTGCCTTGTCGAATGAACCTTTAAAAACGAAGTTAACACCAACTTCATCACAGATACTTTTAAGGGTTCCTGCAATCTCGTCACAAAGGGTTTGTGATTCTAAGANACATGGACCAGCAATAATCGTTAGTGGGGCACCTGGGCCAATGAGAGTGTTTTGTANCTGAATGGTATGAGTCATGGCTNAGCCGCTTTATGTATACATCGTGCACCTTTGAGAGTGAGATACGTCCGATATCTCCACAAAAGTTTAGAAGNGGGAGNATCTAATCTTATTTTACACTTCAGAACCCTATTCAACATGTCGATGTCACCNTTTGTTGNGGGGTTTATTGGACTTCTAGACATGACACATATGCCACGAGAACCAGAAGCATTCAGCGAGCAAGTCGTACAGATCTTGCGACGCCACTTTCCTGATGCTGAGGTGCAACTTGTCGGTCCTATGGATTTNTATGTTGATGGAAGGCATCTCGGACTCGATAACCTCTACAGNCTTGTGTTATCAGATTCTNCTAGGGGAGTTGAAATNGTAGAAGACTTCTTAGATCAACTATTAGAAGGTGATGAACNTGCAAAAGTNCCATTACCATTCTCATTGGCAAAGGNAAAAATCATGCCCCGCATTCANCCAAANNCAATTTTTGACCACTTAGAAAGTGAANTGGTTGCGCATATGCCATTTGTCAATGACACATCAATTATGTATGTGCTNGANATGCCGCGNATGACTGTNAGCATCACCACTGANCAGATGTTGAAGTGGGGANTAGATATNGACGACTTAGACAGAATTGCCCGTACNAATCTNNCTTCATATCACTCAAATNTAAAACTTCAGATCGTTGAAGCTGACGATGGTGGAAGAGCGGCTATTTTTAATGTGCAAGATGGATATGACGCAGCTCGCCTTCTNCTTGATTCACTNTGGCAACGNCTTGCTCCAGAATTTAAAGGCAATTTCTATGTTGCAACGCCAGCTCGNGACTTGTTCTTAGCCATCTCATGTGGGCCAAACAANTTTGTAGAGAAGTTACAAGAACGGATTGTTGAAGATTACAAGCGTCTCCCGTATCCGATCAGCAAGGACTTGTTTTTAGTCACTCAAGATGGAGTGGCTGGAACTAAAGCCGCATAAACCTAACGCAANCTGTATACTCGTCANNGTGTTACTCATCATTGATAATTACGATTCCTTTACGTATAACCTTGTCCAGCGAATTGGNGAACATGATTTAGAGCACATGATTGAGCGAGAGGTCCGCGTCATAAGAAATGACGAGCTTACTCTAGAAGAGATAGTGGCTCTNAATCCATCAAANTTGATCGTTTCNCCNGGNCCATGTACNCCCAATGAAAGCGGCATTAGCACTGCANCCATCGAGCACTTCGCAGGACAAATNCCAATTTTAGGCGTCTGTCTCGGGCATCAGTCAATTGCTTCTGTGTTTGGGCTTNCTGTNTCTCAATACAGCAAGCCGATGCANGGCAAAACTTCGGAAGTGTTTCACGANGGGAGCAGTTTGTTCCAAAACATCCCAAATCCAATGACAGCAACTCGNTATCACTCNCTCATAGTGATGGATGATTCAATTGAAGANCATTTCAACATTACAGCATGGACAGAAGAGAAGATTTGCATGGCGATNGAATGGAAAGGTGANGGAAAACCTCTCCTAGGTGTTCAATTCCACCCTGAGAGTTTCTTAACGCCTGATGGCCCAACATTGATTCACAACTTCTTGAGTTTGAACTGATGTTTACACTGCCTACCCTCATTTTGTTTGCTTCATCATTCGCNCAACCCGTAATGGAAGTGTCGAACCAGATTTCGATTATTCGCGATGTCGCATACACAACGCCNGCNCTTAATTCTTTTCATAAACCACTGACTATGGATGTTGCGTTTCCTAACACTGGCAGTACTCCGCTTCCNGTGGTTCTNTACATTCACGGCGGGGGCTGGNATGGCGGNNCTAAAAGTGAGGGAGAAAAGTTCATTTCCTTGATGGCTCATTCCAATTACTTTGCAGCATCTATTGACTTTAGAGGAACTNATGAGGGNGGGTTCCCTGAAACNTTAATNGATATTGTTTCTGCTGTTAATTTTATTGTTAAATATCAGGATGAACTGAATATCAACCCCGATCGGATTGGACTTGTNGGATACTCATCAGGNGGNCATCTCGCTGTGCTGACTGCATGTTCTGCAAATAATGCATCAATGCAAACNATCCTCGATAAGCACAANTTNTCTNAGTCAATTAAGTGTGTTGCATCAATCAATGGGGCANTTGTACCNAAGTATTTACCNCGCCAATACAAACCAAAAGTGTTAGAGTGGTCCGGCGTTGAGAAAGANCGCGAAATGGNAATCGTGTTTCCTTCNACGTACTTAGATAAAAATGATCCGCCAATTTATTTGTTATCCGGCAAGGATGACGCCGTTGTACCAAATAGNCTTGCGAGACAGTTTTCNAATTTGTTAAAACGAAATGATGTCGAACATANGTTTCAAACCCTACAAAAGACTGGTCACNTCGTTACTGAACCATCGCATTACTTAGAACTCGTTAAATTTATAGATGATCACCTNGAAGGCAATGCCTACCAAGTNCTTTCGACTCATATTCAGGGCGAAAGNAATTCGATGGAGTGAAGCATCTCGTAGAGTGGGTCTCGATGNANATCTACTGTTTCGGTTGGGCCAAGNATTTTAAAGAATACTCNTTTTGTAGGNTGCTNCAAGACAACAACAATCATCGTATGGTCTGGTTTATGCCATGCTGCACCAGCACCCATATACTCTCCACGAAAGGCAACCTGCGTCGCTGTCAATCCTTGNAAAGNAATTTGTTCAACNACAGGTTTAACTGGAGCGCCTTCAAAATCTCTAAACTGGTTATTCCAACGANCGATATTGTCTTCAATGNTCCCGCCTTCGCCTGAGGCAAACTCNGNGATTGAAAGTAGAGCAGGCTCACTCGATTCAACAGCNGGCAAAATGTAGTTTGCCGAAACAAAGGTNGACCGAGGAGGNGNCCANANCCAACTTGCAGGTTTTGAAGCAGTGAATTCACTCATTNTGATCACTGATTCATCAACTGGTGGGACGACTGTNTATNTCGATTTAAAATCTTTGCGATTNTCTTCTTCATCAAGAAAACTTGGTTGNGTCGACTTACTCGTACCNNTCTCATTAGACTCGTCATGTGCGNNCTCTGAAACNGGTGAAGAANCATGGTNAGATTGAGAATCTGATGAACACCCAAGCAGTGAGAGTATGATTATTGAGAATAGTAAGAGACGGTTCACGAAGTAGACCTCAGAATGCGTTATTNAGATTACATTATCGTCTGAACAACGCCACTNCGNTCATAATTATGCGAACTTCATTGNAAAATACTCGATTTACCATTTTGNCAAAANAGTTATTGGATTCACCTGANTGATAGCCTATCACTGCGAGAATCAATTCTATACCATGTAAAAGATGTCAGAGGAACTTACTCATCTAAACGAANATGGNGAAGTCACGATGGTTGATGTATCCAAGAAACAGATTATGCATCGCGTCGCTACAGCATCTGCAACTTTTACTGCTGCTGAAGATACGATTGACAAAATAATGTCNGGAAACTTGCCAAAAGGTGAAGCTTGTTCAACTGCTCGCATTGCTGGGATTATGGCTGCNAAAATCACAGATAAGACAATCCCATTNTGCCACTCNTTGCCAATCGAACACGTAGATGTCACCTTTNANAGNTCTTCATCTTCGTCAATANAAGTTCANGCAAGTGTTACTGTTCAAGCNAAGACTGGTGTGGAAATGGAAGCGCTTTCAGCAGTCACGACTGCTGCGCTTACACTCTGGGATATGACTAAGGCAATAGATAAAAATCTANNGATTGAAAATGTTGTATTACTAGAGAAAACAAAGTCGCCNCTTACATAGATTTCACAACGTTTATAAACTCNCAAATCTTTTCTGGNCACTTCTCGCCCCGGCGAATTTCAACNCCAGAACTGACATCAACTGCAGCNGGTTGCAATCTTGAAATCACTNTTGCAACATTACTTGCATTTAGCCCGCCNGCAATGATGAGCCCTTCTTGTGAGGCCTTAACGTTTNTTGCNACATCNTNCAAGTCNAAGGTGNTCCCCATGCCACCATCAGAACCATCNATGAGAACNCCCTNAATCGGCGCATCTTTCCACANTGAATAATCATCCTNATTCCACTTAAACGCTTTNATAACAGGGCAGGGTGAAGTTGCAATTTCAGCANGTGTTTCATTCCCGCAAAGTTGTAGCATTCCCGGCCAATCATCAAAGTCACTAAGNTCTGGGTAATTTCTTAACACAGCAATCGGGACAACATAATCGGGGATTTGCAGNAGCAAACGGTTGGCTAGTTCGCGTGTTATAAATCTTGGTGATTCTTCTACAAACATAAANCCAATGGCGTCTGCGCCAGCGCCAATTGCTACATCAACATGCATCTCATCAACAAGACCGCANATTTTAACTGATGTTTGTTCAGTATTTAAAAANGGATGCGTCAAGTTGCCTCCNTCACTAGTTCTTCAACAAGCGTGTGATGTTTNGCTGCAAANCGATCTTTGTANGCCTCAATAATGACCTTACCNTTTTCTTTAAGACCAAGCGAGCGAACATACTTCGCTGCAAGAAGGAGTGCAATGTCTTTTGCATCATCTGAATCTGACCAATGCTTTAGATACAGTTCGAGAACTNGGCACCCGTCTTCAACTCGACCATTAGCAATGAGCCAGTTTCCTAACAAGACNACTGACTGTTTATCGAGTTTAAAGTTTTTATAGGCAATNAGCNCTTCCTCNAGTTTGTCGTAGGCCTGATCGTAATGGTGTTTCGCAANGCAATCTGATATTGTTGCNTTTNNNATTTCTTCATCTGTCAAGGGATNTGTTGATTTTGCTTTTACACTTGCTGATTGTTCGACNACTTTCGCATATGTTCGNCNTCGTTTGAGTTGCAATAGCATTGTTGGCAAATCGTATTCTGAACTCGACACTAACTTTGTTTTCAATAAGACAACTGAAACTAAGAATCCAATAAGNTAGCCGCCTAAATGAACGANCCATGCGGTTGGTTCATTGTTGACGCCTAGAGAGTTTGAAATCAANCCAAATGTGTCAATCATGACGAAGAAGAGNACAAACAAGACGCTTGGAATCTGAATAAAACCAATCAAAAAGAACACAAACAAGACTCTGATATNTGTTTTTGGGGCAAGGACAAGGAACGCCGCGGTAACTGCGCAAACTGCCCCTGATGCGCCTATAACNGGTGNAATGGAAACTAGCGTATGCATAAAGCCGCAAACTGCCCCTGAAAACANATANAAACTCAGAAAGCCAACATGACCAAATCGATCTTCAACTGCTTTCCCAAANGGGAGTANGAAAATCATGTTGCCAATCACATGCCACCAACTGCCATGTAAAAACTGATAGGTAAACANTGCANACCAATGAAAATGAGTGCTCGAAAGCGATCCATGGTCAAACNACTGAGCGATTGACTGAACGAATTCATCAGTTGACAGCAATCCGCCACTGCGAGNAACNCCCCATTGCATCGCATAGATGATGAGATTTATCGCAATAAGTAGATGGGTAANNGTAGGTTGCCTTCGATGTTCCAATGTTGTTCCGAGCGGAATCAGCATTTATCTATTGTACGCTTGGTTTTTTGCCAGAATTTGCTAAAATAGTCATTCTTGGTGACAACTTTGTCACTGTTGGAAGAGAACTTAGCAGAGGAGGCTCTTGATGAGCAGCGCAATGCAAGAAATGCATGTAGATATTGGTCTCGTTAATACGATTGTTGCACGTTCTTCACTCTCATTTATTGATGGTGAGAAAGGCATTTTGGAATATGTCGGTTACGACATTGATNCTCTTGCTCGCAACAGCACATTTGAAGAGACTGCATATCTCCTNTGGNACCAACGGTTGCCAAGTAGCAGCGAACTCCAAGCATTCTCNAGCCAACTACAACTCAATTNTGACTTATCTGAGTCAATGTGGGACATGGTCGTTTCCCTNCCAAGAGATGCGANCCCTATGCATGCCCTACGAACGCTTACTTCTGCATTGGCGTTAGAAGATCCTGCAGCAGACGACTCTAGCCCNGAAGCAAACATGAGAAAATCTATCTCAATGCTTGCGAAGATTCCNGCATTTATCGCTGGNTTCGATAGGCACCGCAAAGGATTAGATTTAGTTCGTCCAAATCAAGANGCATCTATCGCTGAAAATTTCCTTTACATGCTCAATGGCGTCAAACCAACAGAACGAATGGTAAGAGCGATGGACATCTGCCTNATCCTGCATGCTGACCATGGTTTTAACGCGTCTACCTTTGCATCACTCGTCACGATATCTACCCTAAGCGACATGTACTCAGCAGTTACGACTGCAATAGGTACGCTNAAAGGTCCGCTCCACGGCGGCGCAAACCAAGGCGTCATGTATATGCTCAATGAAATTGATTCGATCGATGANGTTGAATCNTACGTGATGAATAAGTTAACGAATCACGAACGAATCATGGGNTTNGGNCACCGTGTATACAAAGCATACGACCCAAGAGCGACATATNTGAAAACNTTTGCTGANGGCATTGCTGAAGATACTGGCAACATGGACCTCTTCAATATGAGCAAGAAGATTGAAGAGATTATGGACCGAGAAGTTGGCGCTAAAGGCATTTATCCAAATGTCGATTTCTACTCAGCAACGACTTACTACTCACTTGGGCTCGATTTAGACTTGTTCACTCCACTCTTCGCAATGAGTCGAGTTTCTGGCTGGACGGCACACTGTCTTGAATANCTAGAAGACAACAGATTGATTCGCCCTCGTTGCACCTATGTCGGTCCGCATGAGTTGAGTTACGAGCCGATTTCTAATCGCTAATACGTAACGCTAGTTANTCAACGTATAACAACAATCGATCATGAGACAGCAGCAGGATGTCGTCATTGCCGTCCCCTGTANAGTCATCAATCTCAATCTGGCTTGGTTCCCACTCTCGGGGTTCGCCACCAGAGAAAATTTTTGTTTCAAAGATTTTGAAGCCAGTTGCATANAGCATCCTACCTTCATCTGTAAATGTAAAGATCTCTAGCATCTGTTCGCCAGCATCAAGTGATGCCATGTCGGTGTATCCATCGCTNTTCACGTCACCGATAGCCAGTTCATGTTGAACTCTTCGTTCTTCATGACTTCTCCAAGACTGAANNTCATCCATGACTATACGCTCGCCAGCAAGCTGGATGATCGCATAACTAGAATCGCNAATCATCATGACATCACGGATTGCATCATTTGTAAAATCNCCCGCGTACATTAACCCGAGTGGGTAGCCGGAGATNTAAAGAGAATCGCCTTCTTGCCATTCACCANCTTCGTTGACTTCGATTGAGATGATGCGCTCGTTCTCTTTATCAGAAACGAAGAANGAATCGTCATTGGTCACAATNGAAACTAACTCCGAATCNCCATTATCTAGATTGATNTGCTTGACGACTTGCCACCCACTGGCGNTCTTAGCATCGGACTCTGTNGTAAANCGAACTGCTCGGACAAAGTTGTCAGTTGCAATGAGCAGTTCATCTTGTCCATCANCATCAATATCAAATGTTGATGTGTTTTCNCCTGTGGCATNTCTTACAAGTCCATATTGACCCATATCAGTTGATTCTAGGATGGTGTACCCGTCGCCAGTTGCCNTCAGCATTTTCATTGGCTTATCTCTTGTNAGCAATAAGATGTCNGTTTGGCCNTCTTGNTCAGCATCAAAACTCAGAATAACATCAGGACCGCGTGATAACGANCCTAACTCNATNTCATCGATGACCCCATCATTGCCAATCACTTCAATAAGATAATTTCTCTTCTCTTTAGAGATAACGATGAGGTTGTCACCGTCGGTTCCGTTCAGTGCTGTTACGGAAACCGGTGTAAANCCATTTTTTATCTGCATTGGGGTTGGGAACTCAAGTNAACTTGAGGANAGGGGGGAATAGCCAAGTATCCCTTCTTCTTCGCTCAATACATAGAGTTCATCNATACCATCACTATCCAAGTCGCAAACNGTCAAAGAGNCGACATCAGAGATNGTCGGAGAAGAGACGCCTTCTNGTATGCCATCTTNTTCATCTTGNAGATACACAACCACTGANTTATTTTCTGGNTTCGTTGCGATCAGGTCTGGGAGTCCATCNCGATTGACATCNGCAATAAGTTGCTTCCGTTTGCCCTCGCCTTCNAATGGGTAAATCTCAAGTGGAACCTCTCTATCGCCTTGTTCNTCAATTGAGACGTTCTCTAACTGGTAAAGAACAATTCTCCTAGAGGNTCGCTCAATCGTAGCCATTAATGCTTTNCTTTTATCTGGNAGAGATATCGAAGCGAATTCTCTAAGCGGCGCCATTTCAAAACGATGTTGCGGTCCAATCGCNCGATGCCCATCCTGNNNATGGGTAAGCCACAAACGGATTGGTTCTGANCTATCAGGGATGATACCGACAATATCATCNATNCCATTCCCATCAAAGTCTGCNTATTCAAATGCAAGNACCCTATCTTCTGTGTTNAANTGAACTGGTTTGCCAAGCGAAGAACCTTCTAATGGAAACAAAGTGATATCNCCGTTNACGACNGTNATGATTTCGGGNGATTCATCGCNTATCAGGTTCGCAATACTAAANGCATTGAAGTTAGCGCCAANGTCTTTNACCTTGTGTGTTCTGGTTTTCTTAAAAGTGCCGTCTGGCTGTTGTTCAAGTATGACNATGACATTTGGACTTCCTGCATACACNATGTCCGTCAGNCCGTCATCGTTNACGTCATGCAAGACTAGAGCNACGACTTGGTGTGCAACCATGACATGGTTCTGGTGATATCTCCAGTGTTCTGGAATNTCATTGAGACGANTNGTTTGCCTTTCGACGCTTGAATCACCGTCCTTNTTTTGNATCAATAAGTCAATNCGACTTTTTTTGTTGTTGACAACAATGACATCTAGCAGCCCATCGGCATTNATGTCGCCGGAATACATTGGNCCAGCATGGTCGCCAATCTTGATGACTTCAAGTGAGTTAAAACCAAAATACTGACCTAAATCTTCATCAGAAGGATTTAAACTAAAGAAAANGAAGATTGAGATTAAAGTCTGTAACATGATTAACGCCTTAGGTTGTAAATTATGATGTCCTTAAAGGATATTCAGAATTTNACAAGAGGAACACCACTTGATGTTAAAAGTCATACTTTTCNTACTACCNATTCTTTGCCTAGTTNCGCAAACTGATGCAGATACNGTCACATTAAAAAGTGGTACTGAGATTAANGGTGNAGTCATTAAGCAATCTGCTACACACCTGTGGATCGATATTGGTCACGATGTGATTCCAATTGACATGATTCAAGTTGAANACTTAATCATTGATGAAACAGGGGATGANGCTGACNANGNATCACAATCTACACTTTTTAAAACTAGCGATTCGCTGCTNGAACGAATACCNCAATCACAAGCGACGATTGTTGGACCTTCTGTNATTAAAGTTTCAACCCCAGGCGGATTAGGNTCAGGAGTCATGATTAATGATGAGGGTTTTGCAATTACNAACGCTCACGTGATTCAAGGCGAAACAGACTTAGAAGTCACCGTTTGGCTGCCACAATCTGACGGTTCATTTCAACGTACAACNATTGAAGAAGTTGAAATCATTGCGATTAACAATCACTTGGATTTGGCACTACTCAGAATCACACATCCTGAGAATATTCCTTTTGACTTCTCATTCCTAGAGAAAGCAGAGTCAATCGTNGTTGGCCAGCCCGTGTTNGCCATCGGCAANCCACTTGGTCTTGAGCGATCAATGAGCCAAGGCGTCATCTCAACGAAGCAACGCAGTTTCGATGGCTTAACCTATATTCAAACTGATGCTGCGGTGAACCCNGGCAACTCTGGCGGNCCGCTCTTTAATACAAAAGGCGAAGTCGTNGGTATNACNAACATGGGAATNACAGCAGCAGAATCATTAAATTTTGCAATTCCAACACGGTATGTCAAAGATTTCATCAACAATCGNGAGGCGTTTGCGTATGACTCAAAGAACCCTAATTCAGGACACATCTATCACAANCCNCCAAAAAGAACAAAGGAAGGAATTTCNCCAATTTTGCAAGATGGCACTGGTGAAGTTCATTAAGAGAAGCNACTAAAGGANTCAANTATGTTTATACNCTCACTTATTCTCACATCAGCATTCGTCGGGAGTGATTTTTCTCTTGATCAAGCACTCTCAGATACGACCATTGCAATTCTTGAGACNGACGATTTGAACCAAGTGCTTCAGTCTGCTGAATCTATGGGTCTCTGCGAATTNTTGTGCGAGACATTCTGTAGTGATGACACATGCCCAATCACAGGCNTNCCAAAAGNTGAGTTTGCTCATTCATTAGGTTTCGAAGATGGCAAGTTGCCTAAAGCACCTGCAAGTTATGCTGGCTTTGCNCTTTACCCTGTCGTAGATTATGAAGTGGGCTCAGTTGGCCTCGGCGNTATTCTCGTNACTGATCTAAGAGGAAGCAAATGGGANNCTGCAGCGAAGTCCTGCATCTCACAAGTTGAAGAACTTGAAGATGTCTCAGTTGAAACTGTTAGCCTCCTCGGCAGAGATGTATGGATGATTTCTCCTGCTAAACCAATCTCTGTTGATACNGGCATGGAGCAGTTTGGTTTAAGTGTGGACGCTTTNTCAAAAATGTATGTAGGCATTTCTGATGNCTATTTTGTTGCGTGTACAGAGCCAGATGGAATGGCATCAATCTTTAGTTTCCTTGATGGTGACTCAGTGTCTGAACCTCTGGCAGACAATGAAACCTATCAAGCGATTTCAGCAAAGATTNACCACTCAGACGAAGACGATGCATACGGCGTTTTCATGATGGAAAACCTAGCAGACACGCTTATGCAAATGGACACATCAGGAATGATGATGATGATTGCACCAATGGTTAAATCATTAGTTGGCGATATTGATGCAGTTGCNCAAACAGCTCAATTCAACCCAACAAGCGACTTAACAATGGAAGTTACATATGGCATTCAAATGAACGACGATCGAAGCGGTCTGCTTGGGTTGCTCAACGATAGCATTGACAATACTGAAATCCCATCATTTGTTGGCCCAAATACACTTACNTATTACCANATCTCATTTGATTTTGCGAAACTCCCTGAACTCTTTACAACAATCGTTTCTGAAAATCCAATTCTGAGCATGCAACTCGGCGAACAAACTCCTCAAATTGCGAGTTCAATTGNTTTATATGCTGAAACATTAGGTGATGACTTTATCTATGCTTCATCAGGNGCACTNCCAGTCGACGACANTGGCANGACCTCTCTCATTGCGATTGAATGTATCAATGAACAACAGTTGAATAACCTTCTAGTCATGATGCTTCCTTCGCTTGGTGCTGAACCAGCTGATTTTCTTGGTTATCAAACATACACGCTCGACATGGGCGGTGATATGAACATGATGATGCCAATGCCTGTTGATTTATCCTCAACNATTGCAACCGCAGGTGGCTANCTCTTTATTGGNAGTACCTCNGATGTACATCAAGCACTCCGAACAATNGCGAACCCNAANGATGGCTTTGAAGATCATGCAACGAATGTAGGNCTCGATTACATTTCAAGAACTGANGTGGCAGGNTGGGGCTATGGCGACATGGCTAAATCGCTTGCGATTCAAAATNAACTCAATGCAAAAATGAGTGAATCNATGTTTGCTGACATGGAGTTGTTTGACCCTGAAATGGCAGCAGAGTTTAGAAAAGANTNTGAAGACGAACAGGCNTACGTTAAAACTNTANAAAAAGCNTTTGATCAATTTATGAGCAAGATGGCTTTTGATTACACAGTTGACGACACTGGCTTTGTATCAACNGCAGTGTTAGTCAAATAATCAATTCCAACCGAGTTGGAAGAATAGTGCAGTAAAGAGCAAGTCAGCAATAACGATGGTGACAACTGTCTGCACCACAGTATCTGTNGTCGCTTTTCCTACNCCTGCAGCGCCGCCAGTTACTTTGAAACCGTTGTAGCATGCAATCGATGCGAGAATGANTCCAAAGACTGCTGCTTTTAACAAGCCTGTTAAGAAATCAGGCAATGCGACCTGTTGCAANGTATTTGCTTTGTATAGTGCAAAAGGAACATCAAGCACTTCAACTGAAACTAATGCAGCTGTTCCAATTGCGACAACATCGCCAATAATCGTAAGCAGAATCAAACTCAAGACTGTAGCAATGACTCTTGGTACAGCAAGAAAGCGAATTGGATTGAGTGCTTGCGCTTCAAGTGCTTCTATCTCTTCGCCAACAACCATCGTNCCTAANTCAGCNGCAATTGCAGCTCCTGCAAANCCGGTCAAAACAATTGCTGAGATCAGTGGCCCTAACTCTCTTAAAACTGCAACGCCAACAATGTTAGCAATCTTGTCAGTCTGACCAAATGTGTCAAGTGGGGGAGCCATTTGNAATGCGAGGATGAGACCAATGCAGCCACAGACTAAGCACACAATACCAACTGAACGNACACCGATTCTGACAACTTCTGCAACTGTCGCAGCTCTGCCAAACCTNACTTGTCTTAACACAAGAGATTTAAACAACCAACAGACAACATCAAAGAGGAGTGTNGTCACGCCGCCAANGAATTCAAACACGCGATTCCAGAGATCACCCCAGTGTTCAAGCAACTTTAAAACGATGTTGCTTGTAGNCTGTTCGGAATCACGACTCAATGGCTAACTCTCTATTTGTGAAGATNTCAAAAATCTGGTCCAACTTTGAAAGTTGGAGTACTGCNTCAACGCTCNGNGTNAGTGAACATAGCACAAGTTCTTTACCGGANGCCCTCGCTAACTGCAGACCNTCGATCAGTGTCGCGACGCCAGAAGAATCCATGTATTGAACATGATTNAAATCAATCACAATTTTACTTTTGTCTGAACTGATGGCTGTTCTNATCACAATCCTAAGTTGGTCTGACTTGCTTAAATCTACATCCCCAACAGGNGTTATAAGAAATGCATCAGCTAACGGTTCTGATTCAATATGGAGTTCATTCTGGGACATGCTNTTGTTCTTTNTCTGNAAGTGTATCACTTGATGAGAGCGNTTTACGTTTGATGACTTCTAGTTTCATGCCCTTATCAGCATGTGACCAATGTGCATCATCCATAATCGTTTTGATTAAATGAACCCCTAAACCACCAGGCCTCACTTCNTNTAAGNCCCTTGATTGGATTTGTTCNAGTGGAACTTGNTTACCCTCATCAATGATTGTCATTTTGATCTCTAACTGCGGCGAAGTCTTCGATTCAAATGTAAAGTCAATTGAGCCNAGNTGGTTGCCTTGGTAACCATGTCGGTAGATGTTACAGAGCGCTTCGTCTATTGCTAATGAGACTTGACTTGCTTCTTGATNACTAAAACCGACGTGTTTTGTNGCTGTCAATACAAGNGTTCTGATGGTCTTAAACCAGTTCGGGTTAGCCGGAAACGTTAATCTAAAGTAGGGATTCATAAGAGTTCTGAAGAAAAGTCAATTTCATGGTAACCTGCCCCTCTTTATCATGAGTGAATCACAAGCAAAAAGTGGGCCTGAAACTGTCCTCATTATCGACTTTGGGAGCCAATACGCTCAACTGATCGCCAGAAGGGTTCGAGAAGCAGGCGCTTTTAGCCTTCTTGTAGCCCCAGATACCCCAATTNATGAGTTTAAGAGCCATAATTTAGTAGGCATTATCCTCTCAGGTGGTCCAAGTAGCGTCAATGAAGCAGGCGCCCCAACCTGTTCTGAAGAAATCTTCAACCTTGATGTTCCAGTACTAGGCATTTGTTACGGGATGCAGCTTGCTTGCTCATTTCTAGGNGGAAAAGTAGAANGCGCTCANGCTAGAGAGTATGGAAGNTCTTCTCTCCAAGTCATTNCTAATGAAGGACTCTTTAGAGGTATTCCTACTGATACTGCAGTTTGGATGAGTCATGGTGATCAAGTTGAATCGCTTGNAGATTCATTTGANGTCCTCGCAACAACAGCAACTTGCCCNATGGCAGCAGTTGCTCATAAAACTATCCCGTTTTATGGCGTTCAGTTCCACCCCGAAGTAACACACACTCCNCATGGTGTCGAACTCCTTCGAAACTTCTTGTATGAAATCTGCAAAATCAAAGGCACATGGCGCATGTCTGATTTCATGGAGCAACAATGCAAACAGATCAAAGAANTTGTCGGTGACAAAAAAGTATTGTGTGGTCTTAGTGGGGGCGTTGACTCTTCTGTTGTCGCTGCCCTCATCAATAAAGCNATTGGCCATCAGCTCGTATGCGTCTTTGTAGATAATGGACTCCTTCGTAAGAATGAACGAGACTTTGTTGAAACCACATTTAGAGACCACTTCGATATCGACCTCANAGTTGTGGATGCGACTGATGCATTTTTAACTGATTTANATGGCGTCACTGAACCCCAACTCAAGCGAACGAAAATTGGACATCAGTTTATTGATGTATTCAAAGATTCCGCAGCTGANATTGAAAAAGAATCTGGATTAGGTTTTGATTTTTTAGCACAAGGGACGTTGTATCCTGACGTTATTGAATCTGGTCATGGCTATTCNGGTGAAGCCGCAAACATTAAACTTCATCATAATGTAGGCGGTCTACCCGAGGAACTTGGTTTTGAACTCATTGAGCCACTTAGNGATCTGTTCAAAGATGAAGTTCGGAAACTCGGCGAAGTGCTCGGGTTACCTGATGGCATCATCTGGCGACATCCTTTCCCCGGTCCNGGCCTTGCAGTACGCTGCCTTGGCGAAATCACACATGACAAATTGGAGATTCTTCGCGATTGTGATGAAATTCTTCTAGAAGAAATTNTTGCAGCAAACCTCTATCGCCATACGGACCAAGTGTTCGCAGTCCTTTTACCNGTTCAATCAGTAGGTGTCATGGGNGATGGAAGAACGTACGAATCCGTAGTGGCAATNAGAGCAGTCGAAACGCAAGACTTTATGACTGCTGATTGGGCACGCATCCCATACGATGTCTTAGCCACAGTAAGCAATCGNATGANTAATGAAGTTCGAGGTGTCAACAGAGTTGTNTATGACATCAGTTCTAAACCGCCTGCCACTATTGAGTGGGAATAGTTAGNCGTCAATTTCTGCAAAAATCATTCTTCCTGCGGATGTTTGAAGTGAGTTCGTNACTTTTACTGTNACGACCNTTCCAACTGANCCTCCACCATTTTCAACGACGACCATTGTGCCNTCCNGCAGATAGCCGACNCCTTGNGTGTCTGACTCACCATGCTTCACAATCTCAAGATCCATATGNGCTCCGGGGATTGCTTGCGTTTTAACAGCGGTCGATAAATCATTGAGATTCAGAACAGTGATGCCTTCAATTTGACCAACTTTTTGCAAGTTTGAATCTGTTGTAAGAACTCGGTATCCACTCACCCTTGCAAGTTCAATCAAAGAACGATCAACACTCGTACCNGTGCCTTCCANGGAATCAATCGATACATCTAAGTGAGGGGAGTGTTGCAAGTTCGANAAAATNTTTAANCCTCGGCGNCCNCGTGATCGCTTTAACTTNTCACTNGAATCTGACAATCGATGCAGTTCATCGATGACGAATTGGGGAATAATGATTGGNGAATCTAANAAGCGTGCNGATGATAACTTCTCGATACGCCCATCAATCAAAATAGAAGTATCTACGAGGAGCGGGCGAATGCCNCGGACTTGNCTNGCAAACTCAACGTANGGAAGNACAAGCCTCAGATTGTCTTTCGTTGTGAACACGATACTGATTGAGAAATAACAGAGCGTGATACCAGCAACCAGTTTTAGAAGTGTGAGATACTGAAGCGCCGTATCACCCTTTTTCAATCCCCANGAATCNCCGATGAGNTCGATGAGAAGACTCACTGCAAGGGCAGCAAACAAACCCGCGACAAGACCCATGTAAACGCCTAAAACTGCTGAGAGGCGCTTATTTGGCGTCAGAATGTCAATGATCAGGATNATTGCAGCAAATGCCACCGTTGAAATCATGGGACCTAGGTGGTTCCCGATGACTTCATCAAGTGGCTGATTGACTGCATTNATTCCAGCGATAAATGGGAGAATCGCTGCNGCAAACATGAATGCGATGAACAAGAGGCGAATTGTGAGAATGACAAGTCGTTTTGTCGTCTTCTCACGCATCTGCTGAAGTTCTAANTGAGAGGGTTCTGGGATACTTTTGTAATCACTCATGNGTTGAAGTGTACCCTTACATAGCGATTTTTTCTATTTAGAGGTACAATTCGCCTTGGAAGTGNATTGAAGGACGGTCGGCCTCATCGTCGAACGTNCTGCGAACCTGGTCAGGGCCTGACGGCAGCAGCCATAAGTGGTGTCGCTCGGGCTTTGGGTNCCCGGCCGTCCTTCAGTGCACAATAGCTAGATTGCGCAACTNNTCAGGAGTTTCATTTGTCATANACCGTACTTGCAAGACGATATCGATCNACGAATTTTGATGATGTTGTTGGTCAAGAAGCAATTGCTACAACACTCAAAAATGCAATCGCTACAAATCGCACAGCACATGCGTATTTGTTTACTGGNACAAGGGGAGTTGGCAAGACATCAATGGCTCGCATTTTCGCTAGAGCATTNAACTCAAATGATGCATTAGAACANAACAATGATATTGCTGANTCCATCNTAAAAGGNAATGATTTAGATGTCATTGAGATNGACGGCGCTTCCAACCGCGGTGTTCAAGAAGCTCGTGATTTNATCGCATCTGCTGGNCTTGCNCCTACAAGATGCGAATACAGAATTTATATCATTGATGAAGTTCACATGCTGACGACGCCAGCGTTCAATGCACTACTAAAGACNATGGAAGAACCNCCTTCNCATGTCAAGTTCATTTTATGNACGACTGAACCGCACAAAGTTCCAGCCACGATTCAAAGCCGTTGCCAACGCTTTGATTTTAAATCAATTCCAACTGCATCNATTGCTCANCATCTNGAATGGATTCTAGGACAAGAAGACGTAAAAGTAGANGAAGAGTCTGTGAAGTTTATCGCACGNCTTGGAAANGGTTCAATGAGAGATGCGCTATCTTTACTTGATCGAGTCATCTCCACAGGTGAAAAAAACATCGGCTCTGCTGAACTCGATGAAATNCTTGGCATTCCATCNAATGCACACTTGCACTCCCTATGTCATGCNATTGCTGATGGGCAACTTAAAGATGCATATGAATCAACTGGGAGTTTGATTNAACAAGGGACTTCACTTGAACAANTCCTCGCTTCCATAGCGNCCAACTTGCGAAATGCTCTTATTGCTTCAACTTGTGGTAGCGACACACATNTACTNGACATTTCAGACATTGAACACGATACNGCTTCCGCNCTTCTAAACAACTTTTCGCCATCGANATTAACGTACATGATTGCGCTTTGNGATGCGTCATCAAGACAAGTGAGAAGGGGTGGNACGGGCAGAGCGTTGTTTGATGCAACGATTGCGAGGCTCTGCCTCTCAAATGAGTTTGAATCNACGACCAATCNAGTTTCGCAANCACCACAACTGACCAAAAAAAAAAGGGTGACCGCTAAGCCCGCCAACANAACAGTTGAAACGAAAAGTGAACCTGAGCCGCTCAATCCGCAAGCGTTCAATTGGAATTTGGTTACAGANAAACTNAAAGCGACCGCAGGTCTGAAAAGAATTGCATCAATGCTCTCATTTGAAACATTCGAAGACCAACACTTAACNCTTTCAATCAATGATACAGGTGCTGAAGCCACTAACTACATTCTGTCAATGAAGGAAAATCTATCCCAAGTTGTCAGTGAGTTAATGAGCATGAAAGTTTCNNTCACGATCAAGTCAAATGCCCCAGNTCAAGAGTCACCCNCTGCANAAGCATCAGTAAACAAGTTAGATGGCAATGAACTAGTCGATAGCGCTAAAAATTTATTCCAAGGTACTGTTGTAAATGTTTCTGAACTTCCAAAGGATAAATCCTAATGTCGCTGAGAGATTCCAAAGGAACACCAGAACCAGTTCGACGCTTGCTCGACGGTCTCACNCAGTTACCCGGAATAGGCAAGAGAAGTGCTGAGCGGATCGCNTTCCACTTAATNAAAGACGCAGATAATCAGGCACTGGATTTAAGCAAATCTATTGAAGATGTNAAAAACAAAGTAGTCTGTTGTGCNGTATGCAACAATATCGCGGACATGTCTCCCTGCACCTTNTGCANTGATGNATCNAGAGATGCTTCGACTGTCCTCGTTGTTGAGCAGCCTAGAGACCTCATCAGGCTTGAAGCAACTGGCATGTACAAGGGGGTGTANCACGTTCTNACAGGTCGCATTGACCCATTAGCAGGTNTTGAACCANGTCACTTAACAGTGACTGGNNTGATTAACAGAGTTGATCATCCTCAAGGCAATGCTNAGGGGCAAGAAATCCTAGAAGTTATTCTCGGCTTGAACCCAAATCTNGAAGGGGATAGCACATCNCTCTACCTTGNAAGTGAACTCACAAAACGAGGTGTAAAAGTTACTCGGCTCGCTAGAGGATTGCCTTCTGGCTCACAAATTGAGTACGCCAATACACAAGTTCTCTCTGATGCAATTGCTGGTCGNCATGGCGTTTGATGATGAAGTTCGAGACTCGGCAAAATCTTCAGACTAGTCAACAGTTAAAACTAGCCCCAAGAATCATCCAANCCATGGAGATTCTTCAGTTACCGATACCAGCACTAGAAGAGAAAATTGCACAAGAACTAGAATCAAACTTTGCTCTAGAACTTGATGAACCTGAACCNCAAGAAGNTGTTCAAGAAGATCAAACTGAAGAGGANTCAGAGTTTTCTCGTCTTGATGAGTTTGAACAAGAAAGCGGCGCTGAGTTTAATGATCCTCCACCAGCACAAGCAAGTTCNATCACAGACCGAGACCCAAAGATTGACGCCTTTTCTAACATTAAAGCAAGAAATGAAAGTCTTCTTGAAACNCTTTTGCAGCAGTGGAGTTTCGCGGAAGTCTCTGACGAAGTGTCTGATATTGGCACCCAACTGATTCATGAGATTGATGCNGATGGGTTCATTACACAACAAGAAGAGCAGTTGTTAANCAAAATCAATGAAGCCCTCAGTATNGANGTNACTAAATCGTTACTCAATGAGACTTTTAGCGCNTTCCATCACTGGCTNGATCCTCCGGGGATTGGNGCCCGTTCTCTTCAAGAATCNCTACTGATTCAGATTGATGAATACCGTCAAGATGACACGCAGGGTTGGGATGATGTACGNTTACTTGTCGAACACCATCTTGATGATTTGATTGAAAATCGAATTCCAAAGATTACACAATCTACATCACTCACGATTGACCGGATCAAAGCTGCAATCAGTCGTATGCATGAACTGACGCTCAGCCCNGCAAGCCTNATTGCAACAGAACGAGTTCTACCAGTTATTCCTGACGCTATGATTGAATATGACGANTCAACTGATACATATNTCGTTGGAATNAAGGAAGGGAATCTTCCACCTCTTCGCATTTCAAAAGCAGTTGAACCTCTTCTAAAGGAGAGTAAANANGATGAAGAAGCTTGNCATTTCATTCAAAGAAATGTAAACGCAGCACGCTGGATTATCGAAGCTGTNTCTCAACGAAAGAATACTTTGCAGCGAGTCGTTGAAGTTGTTGCCNATAAACAACGGGACTTTTTTGACCAAGGCGACGCATATCTGAGACCACTGCCAATGATTGAAGTTGCTGACATGCTCGGCATTCATGTAGCAACTGTGAGCAGGGCAGTTTCAGATAAGTGGGTTCAAACTCCTCGGGGCATCTATCCTCTTCGAAAATTCTTTTCAAGCGGAACTGGGAGTNCTAGCGATGGCGATATGAGTTGGGANGCTGTNAAAACAAGNTTGCAACAAATCATTGATAACGAAGATAAACAGAAGCCGTTTTCAGATGATNCACTTGCAAACAAACTGCGTGAACAAGGCATCGATATTGCTCGTCGAACAGTCGTTAAATACAGGCAACAACTTGGAATCCCCGCAGCGAGATTGCGAAAGACNTATTAAATCGTTTGAATCTCTTNGGTTTTCGCNTCACACATTTCATCTAGTGAAGAAATATGTTTTTTNGTCAGAGATTCAATCTCATCCTTGCCTGACTTACCTTCGTCCTCNGACACACCATTTGATTTATCTTTTACAAGCGAATCAATGTGCTTAATTGCTTCTCTGCGTTCATTGCGAATCGCAATTCTACTTTCTTCAGCCATTTTCTTTACTTGATTAACTAGTTGNTGTCTGCGTTCTGCGGATGGCGCTGGGATATTCAANCGAACNACATCACCTTCGGTTTGAGGATTCAATCCAAGGTCNGCACCTTCCAAACCCTTCACGATATCGTTCTTNGATGCTGGGTCATATGGTTTGATTAGGAGNTGCGTTGCATCGCTCACAGAAATNGCGGCAATATCTCTTAAGTCAGTCGCATTTCCATAGTAATCAATCTTGATGTATTCAATAAGAGCNGTTGAAGCACGACCAGTNCGTACTCCATGCAATTCTTTGCTGAAATATTCAACNGAACGATCCATTTTGCTTTTACATGTTTTAATTTNGTCTTTTACCGACATTTGTTATTCCTTACTCAGCGAGAACTTTNTCGCTGTTTGTAACTAGCGTTCCAATCTGCTCNCCAGAAATCACTTTCGCAATGTTTCCATGTGTTTTGAAGTTAAACACAACNACAGGCAATTCGTGTTCCATACACATAGACAATGCAGTTAAATCCATNACNCCAAGTTGTTTACTGATTGCATNTGAAAAAGTCAATTNTTCATACTTAACTGCCGTGTCGTCTTTGTGCGGATCCTTGTCATAAACNCCATCAACCTTCGTGGCCTTAAGCAAGATGTTTGCGCCGAGTTCAATTGCTCTGAGTGATGCACAAGTGTCAGTTGTAAAGAAAGGGTTGCCTGTACCTGCTGCAAGTATAAGTACTCGACCTTTATCAAAGTGCCTAAGTGCTCTTCCTCGGATAAACGGTTCAGCAACAGATTCAACATCTAGTGCTGACATGACTCTTGCTGGTTGACCATATTCTTCAACTGCTTCTTTCAAAGCAAGAGCNTTGATGACGGTTCCAAGCATACCCATGTAGTCTGCAGTNGACTGAGCAATACCCACACGAGCTGACAACTCTGCGCCTCGGATCATGTTGCCACCACCTACGACAACNGCTATTTCAGTGCCAAGTTTTGCTGCTTCNGCAATCTGTGATGCAATGACATTCAATTCATCAGGGTCTAGCCCAAATTGTCCTGGTTTNGAAAAGCTCTCACCACTAATCTTTAAAATGACTCGCTTGTAACATGGTTTGTCTGTTGTCATAACACTTCATATTTTACGCTTTTGTTGCATAAAATGTGGNTTNCTGATGGTCCTAAACCGTATCATGTTGAGGTGAAGCATCAAGGAGGGCTCTCATTCTTCACGTGATATGAATAATCATCATTCACATTCAACTGTNGAAGTAGTCACAGACTACAACAAAGAAGAAAAACTCAGGTGGAAGCGGAGAGTTTTATCATTCCTTTTTGTTGGTGCCNTGATTTCTATTTTGATCCATCTCAATATCGGGTTCTTGCTTAGTCTCCTCTTACGNGGCGGCGATTTCNCCCAACATGGAGATGAGGGGACGATGGTTGAATTCGCTGTAATGGANTCCGCTCAGTTTTCTGAGTTACCATCAGATTCGCTCACGCAATCNCAAGAAACTGCANCGAGTCAAGCAAGCGAAATTCAATCTGAAACGACCCAGGCAACGCTAACTGCTGAGTCNACTTCCACCGCAATCCAAGCTTCAGGACAATCCACTGCACCATCACTAGGCGGTGGAGGCGGAGGGATGGGGGCTGGCATGGGCGGTTCTGGTGGAGGTGGCGGGGGGACTTCATTCTTTGGAATCTCTTCATCTGGTAGCAGATTTTGCTACATCGTTGACATGTCTGGTTCTATGAGTTCCGCNAACAGAATGGAACAAGCCATCCACGAGTTGACTGAGTCCATCAAGAAACTNCCTGATTTCGCTCGNTTNTATGTTCTTTTCTATAGTGCTGGAGTCAGAGAACCATCNATACAGCGAGGTTGGAATACCGCTAGAAAACGCACCGTCGATAAAATGATTGAAGAGTTTTCGACCATCAGACCNAAGGGTGGAACAGAACCAANGGAAGCATTTGTAAAAGCGTTCGAGTTAAAACCCACTCCTGAAGTCATATTCTTTCTAACAGATGGCAAAATTTCCGGATTCACCACAGAAGACTTAAGAAGTTTGCTNCCAAAGCGAGGCAGGGTAGTGATCAACACGATCGCNTTTGGTTCAGACTCAAGCCAAGATTTACTTAAAGAAATATCAAAAATGACCGGAGGTAAGTTTAANGTCGTTCAATCAGGTGGCTCACCATGATGAAGTNCATCATCTTACTCGTNCTTTTCATNAGTTCAGGCTTATTCGCTGATTCGATCACGNTACGTGGTGAAGGCGGACAAACGTACCAAGGAGTCATCTCAAGCGGCTCNTATGANGGAATTCGATTCACGATTGATGGCAGTGGAGAAGGNGCAACACTTTTTCCTTGGAGTAAAGTCGCCACATTCACTTCTACACGCCCNAGACCCGCNTTAGAAAAGTTCCATGAAGATGGANNTANGTTGTGGCGAGCAAGAATNCGATTGCAACGNGGAGATTTGCTGCTCGCTGAACCGATCTTTGAACAAATCTGCCANGAGAACACGCTCCGAGAATCTNANGATGCGAGAGTTGCATATGAAGGCTATCTGCGNTGTCTCATTGCTAGGGGAAAAATCAAAGAAGCAGTCCCCGCATGGTTAATGACAGCAAGTTTAGAGGANCTTGGNATTCCAACCCCATATCCAAACCTNTCTCCAGTCGTCGATGTTGANACTTTNCTATGTCCNCATCTTCCACTTATATGGCTAACNGATCAATCTGCCAAGAAAATGCTTGCTGTGTTTGATCANCCATCTTCACCCCGCCTACAAGAGTTAGTCAACAAGCTCCGTAACGCAATTNCAGACGATGACGCAANGACACAGCAAAACATTTNCCAGTTNATCGNNTCTATTCANACNCAACTCGAAAACNCTNACCAAAAGCCATGGCTCGCAATGTGGGCAAANTGGTTTTCAGCTTTAAGTGAACTTTCTAAATCGAGTACTTCAAACAAAANTGANGCTCTNTTAAAACTTGCAATTGTTGCCTCAGAAGGNAGAACGTCTCAGCCNTGGTTAGCGTGTGCAGCNATGTACCGACTCGCAGACGAACTTAGAAAANATGGCAACATNGAGTCTGCTTCTCAGATCATTGATGACGCGAAGCGCTCCTTCCCTTCACATCCCATACATCACAGTGATGATTTCAAGATAAGGAATGAACTTCAATGAATACGTATTTCATCTATTCGCTGTTTACACAACAANCTGAACCGACGAGTTGGTTAGAAACAATAGGCAAGGGTGGCACTGTCGGNTACATCATNATTCTCCTAAGTATTGCAGCACTCACGCTTGCAGTGATGCACTTCATGCAGATCAGACGNTCCGCACTCCTTCCTCAAGAACAACTTAATACCCTTGAGGAAATGCTCGCAAACGGTCAAATTGATGAAGCNCTCGCATNCTGTGTAGACCCTGTCAANGATAGTTATCTCACAAGAATCTTAGCGTCTGGNTTACTTCGATATCAAAAATCAGCNTTTGGCCCGTTTGAACTCAAAAACGCTCTAGAAGAAGCAGGCGACGACCAAACATCTCGTCTCTTTCGTTCTACAGACGCACTTGGCTTGATNGGAACGATNGCTCCTTTACTTGGCTTGTTGGGAACAGTGCTCGGAATGGTTGGTGCTTTTGAATCGATNGGCGATACTGCTTCAAGCAACCATTCTGCACTTGCAACAAATATTTCTGAGGCACTTGTCACAACAATGCTTGGTTTGGTCCTTGCCATTCCGTGCGTCGCAATGTTTAGTTATTTCAGAAATAGAATNGAAGGANTAAGTTCTGAAGCAAGCAGTGAAATCGAACGTTTAGTTCTACATCTAGAAGAATCACAAGGCGCATAATGCCCTTCAAAAGCAAGACATCACGAATCATCATTCCTGTCGTCGAAATGACGCCAATGATNGATATCATTTTCTTGCTTATCATTTTCTTTATGGTTGCAGCAAAGTTTGCTCAACAAGCAACCATTGATTTGAATTTGCCGAATGAAGTTGGTGAAGTTACACCTGCCGAAACACCATCAGCACTCATTATCAACTTAACTGCTGACGGCGAAATCGTTCTAGANACGCCAGACAACATCATTTCAATTGAAGCACTTGATGCTCGAATACAGTCATTTGTCGACAGTGAGTCTGCAACATGGGACCTGATCACTTTGAGAGCAGATGAGNATGCCGAGAGCTCNTCNCTGAACGAGATTTTAAGAGTGCTCAATAAACANGGTCTCAGGGCANCAAGGATTGCAACGGAAAGCCCCTGATGCTCTTTAACAAAAAGAAATCAAGAAGAAACATTAACAAGGGTGTTGTCAACATGTCATCAATGATCGACGTCACATTCTTGCTGTTGATTTACTTCCTCGTTACGACTGTTCTTACGCCACCAGAAGATGAACTCAACCCCGCTCTGCAAGTACAAGAAGGTGCGGGGGAATCAACGGACGAGTTAGAACCTCAAATTGTTGAGGTTATCAAAAGAGGTAATGATGAGATTTATATCATTGGCAGTCAAGCNATAGCCTCAAGAGNAGCGCTCTCAGAAGTTCTCTCAAAATTACCTCATGAACCAGGTCTTATTGTCAAAGTAAACGGAACAACTTCCGTTGCGTTTGCCCTCGCAGCAATTCAAGAAGCACGTAATGCAGGATTTGAAAAGGTGACATATGTTCCAACAAATCCTTAAAACATTAGTCATCNTTTCGCTTTTATCAATGCCACTCAAGGCAGATGATACAGTCACAAANTGGCTCAGCCAGATGGGNTGNAATGANTTGCTAGCACTCTATCTTGAGAAACAACTAAATGAAGGATCAACCCAATCGAANGTTGAAGCAGCNGAAAGGCTCGCATCACTATACGCNTACATGCTGTCTCAATCAGACGGCTCAGAAGATGAACAATTGTTAAAGCGAGCNAANTCGCTACTAGAGTCAATTCCACAAGCAAACACANTCGACTTAAGGTTGCAACTCTTAAGAGCTTCGTATCTTGCTTCAGAGTTAACATTTGAAAAGTATCGTTTAAGACTNGTCGANCGAGAAGAAGCAGAATCGCAATCGCTCATACTTGATGAAACTGCTAGAAANCTAGAGTCACTGAGAGCATNTCTTCAACGCAAAGCAAAAAACTCAAAGAACTTTACGACAGAAGATAGTAATCGNCTCGGTTTAGCAACTTCACTNTCTGCGTGGGCNAAGTANTACAAAGCGTGGTTCAANGAGGACAANTTGCTTGCCAATGAAGCTGCTGACATTTTTGCAACGATGNTAGAAGGNGATTCAGCATCTCTACAAGACATCTCACTNGATTTACGCAAGGAAGAGTNTGGCGCAAGAGCATTGTTAGGNATNACACTTTGCAAAAACCTAAACAATATTGCTGGCGAACAATATACATGGCTAGAAGAGTTGAANCATGAAGACACATGGGCTGGGATTAAACAGCAATTGCCTATGTGGACAATCATGATGCAAATAGACTCTGGAGAATGGNCTAAGGTACAAGNGCAACTAACAGACCCGCTCATTATCTTGGAGCCCCACACGCTCAGGCTCGCTGCNGTAAGGGGGATAGAGCAAGCAACTGAACCTTCAAAAGAAGTTTCTTCTATTGCNATTAGCCAACTCATCTCAGAATCGGAACTCGGNATCGTGAGCCAACTCATTTCAAAGTATGGCAACGAAATTGTTGNAGACAATCCNTTTGTTTCGAAGTATCTTGAAGGNGAACTTACATATAGAGAAGCNAAAGAAGCNCTCGATGCCGATATGCCAAGCGATGACCCAGAAGTTATTNCTGCATTTAAAACNGCTCAAGAACAACTTANTGCTGCAGTCAATGCGCCCAATGCAAATGAGTACCAGAGTGTTAAAGATGATTGCATATATCTCGTCGGACTCTCTCAATTTTTTAGCAANTCCTTCATGGATGCNGCAACTACATTTTTTGAACTTGGAAAGCGGACGACTTCTGAAAAAGCACTTTGGATGTCAATTGTTTCTCTAGAACAGATTGCACAACTATCACCNCGAACAGTGTTATTAAAAAATGACGCTGTAACGCTTTACACATCTTTATGGCCAAACAGTCAAAAGACAACTCAGTTGAAGTTGCAGTATCCTTCTGAACTTGCGGACCAATCTACGATAGAAGAACTCCTAGCGATNCANCCTAGTGATTCAAATTATGCAAATGCACGACGNAAAGTNTCTCGNCTTCTGTATCAACAATGGGGCAAGGCAAAACCGACTGAACGNTCTGCTATTGGAAACACNTATGTCGGTGTTGCCTTACCAATCATATTAGAAGACGCGAAGGCATCGAATGAAGAGACCCAACAGAATGCGCTCGTTCGANGTTTAAGANTACTCGAAGTTGCCCTTCACCGTGACGTCAANAGACACGTGGCAGCGCATCAANCNTTTGATTCTATTCAAGGATTGGNAAAGNATGGCATCAGCAATGCGGAGTTTCNAAATGAGATTCGATACAGAGAGATTATTTTGTTGTTTGAAGAAAACAACACAACTGANGCTGTTNACAGCACATTAGACCTNATCAAATCAGCACCNGATGACGTCTGGNCAAAACATGCCTCAGTGTACGCATGGAATAATGTCGCAACGAANAGTGACGATTTTAACGAGCCCGTCCTTCGNTTAGGGTTATANATCATTAAAGATNTAAGCGATGAATCCCTTTCCAGCCCACAGTATGTCAACGTGNCTAAAATCGCTTCTAAGCAAGCCCTTTTAGCATATGAACAATCCCCTGATGATGCGATTCTTGAACAATCTAAACAAATCGCTCAAACGCTCCTAAAGAGTTATCCAAACAATCATGAGATACTCCGANTTAATGCNAAAGCCGAACAACTGAGCGGAGATACANATGCTTCAATTGCGCATTGGANNAAGATTCTCNATGCCTCATCTAAGGGNAGTAACNAGTGGCTAGAAGCAAAGTACAANACTGCATNCCTTTTATCAAAAACAAATCTGGAAAGAGCGCGGGTCNTCCTTGATCAATTTGCNGCNCTTTATCCAAACTATGGTTCTGGCGAGTTTGCTGCGAAACTAAAATCACTGCATCATTCGATTGGAGATAAGCAAGATGGATCTTGATAAACTNGCCTGCTTTCTCCTTGGCGTTCCAGATACAAANGACCATAGACGCATTTTAGGCGTGNCTAAAAATAGGNATGATGTNATTGCTATTGACACAGCACTTCGTAGAAGAGTTGCTCANCTNTATTCCCATCCAANNGGNAGAACAAAAGAAGCCGCTGATGTCAAAGAATATTTAGAAAGCATTGCGAAGAGTTTAAAATCAAGTGCACTTAAAGAGCCANTTCCTCAACANCAAGANCCTGAGTTAACNCCATTAGATCAGTCAATTCTAGCAGTCCTCATCAGNCAAGGCGGATGGAATAGNCAGAGTAGAGCGAGACTNGTTGCTGTTGCTGCCTCGTATGAGATTACAGTTGGGGGGTTGATGCGAATNCTCGAGGCGCTTGGAGAGTCAGCACGCTCNGGNGAGGGACCTCTCAGTAAAAANCGACGCTCAACNACAAAGTTAAGNCGCGAATGGACTGTTGTCCCATCTANCCCTTCTAGTTTAGTTGATGATTTNATTTCAAAGACTGCCAAGAAGATTGNACCNGAGTTCAACTCATCGTCTCCAGTAATGACNTTAAANATTGCCGTTCTGTTTGGGCTCCTCACCATTCTTGCATTTGTATTGAGCTTAAGAGTTCTACTNGCTCCAGATGAACCACTTCCGGTCAATGACACCTTAGCGTCTGACAGAAATAGCAATCTTTTTGATCATCATGAAGATGAGATCCNGCAAGTATTNATNAAGCCATATGAAACTTACCCACANCTTCAGNTNGNGNATAACGANGNCAACGTTTTTGAACANAGTGACAAGTTGATCNCTGAAGTTTCGACACTTCNATCCTTACGCGATGAAATCGAACTCNCTTTGNTAAGAGGCGACCCNCCAAAAGAAGAGTGGTGGCAAACGATCAGTTCGTTCCTTGACACAGCCTCTTTAGGCTGGTTTTANGCACTACCTCAAACNCAGAATCTCTTANNTGATNAACTCATTGCAGTCTTTATAGAGAGCGANAGAGATGCTTTGTTAACTGAACAGTTAACTTCTCTACTTACNCCAAATGCTTTAGTNTTAGATGATCCAAATTCAGTTAANACCTTTGTTCTCAAAACAGAACTCATTGCTGGCATGCGTTGNTCACAACGNCTCACACCTAGATTNCGAGCAACNCTAACAACNNTTCAAGANCCGANAATTACAACTTGCGTCATGGAAGACGCAAGAGCAGAAGCACTCCGACTTATAGCCAAACAACTCGTCTCGATTACTGAGTTAGANCCCCGCACGATCCCTCTTTGGCAAGCGTGGTTAAGCCTTGCTGNGTCAATTCCAAACGANGCTCAACAATTTGAAACTACAGTCTATCCAATGCAGTTAATNTTAGATTCAACAATTGACTTAACACGAGATAGTAGGACTCGAGATTTACTTGGCACACTTTCTNNNCATGTCGACTGGGATGATTCAACGCATACAAAAGAGTTTGTTCAAAANATCTACAGTGATCATCAATATTCAAAAAACGAACTTTGGACAATTGGTCATTTGATGACTGACTCAGGCAATTTGCCTTGGCTTGGCACTACCCTGATTATCCAACCAAATGAATCACTCTTCCTTCAAAAAGTGCGTGACAACATCGATGCTTTATGGCCAGAAGAGCAAGAAGTAGAGNCTATTCACACTTATCTATCCACGCCCGCTGGCTATAANTCTGATTTGACTGCACGTTGGTTAANACTCTATTCAAAAGTTAACACGAAAANNGATGATGCAGTNACNTTCCTATCACTAAGACGGCTCAATGAAGCTGCGTCTGCNATTTGGCATGGTAGNCCNGGTATTGCAGGGCGAGTCTTAAATTCTATAGATGAACTGAATATTGATGTACTCGAANTTTCACAACAATTCCCTTCAGAGCCTGAGGGTTGGTGGCGTGACAAATTCTATGANGCGAGAAATGAGATTGGCCTTAGGCNTGAACTCATTGATTTACTATTGGGCATTGATGCGACGGATTTAAGGCCAGAGGACGCCGAACGATTGGCATCTGCTGCAATATCAAATCCNTCAAACANGATTCGCAGGGCTGCAACAGCAGTCATCATCGAANAATTNCCGCANGGCAAAAATGTAGCGATTGCACTGCTCAACCAACTCCATAATTCTAGAGCGACGCAAGANATTGCATCTCTTGTTTCAAACTTAACTGAAGTCGTTCTACCACCGAAATCAGACGCAACATGGGGACTTCAAGCACGAAAAGCACTCTTACAACACGCAATCGCTCTGCAATCGAGAACAGCGTTAAACCTTGACACTGTCGCCTATGAACTTGCACAATCCGTGAGTGCNGANTTNCTNTTCGTATCACCTAAATCTCAACCNCCATCTGGCGATGTTAGCCCAGTAGANGCANTAAAAATGCTCATCCAAGTTCGCCATAAACTCCTTCAAGNCTTGTATGAACGCGACACCACTTTTAAGTTTACACCCACAGGCGTACTCCAAGAATATGTTCAATTACANCTTCGTTACCTTGAATTGTTAAAACTTGAAGAACTGCAGTGGCGCTCATTAAATCTCCATCAGTTTACGATGCCTGACTTAACACAAATNGAAAATGCATCAGATGTCAGACGNCAAATGATTCTTTGTGAAAACTCAATTGCAANCCATTGGCAATCAATTCTCAATGAAATTCAATCAATCTATCTCAAGAGGACTCAACAATGATNAAAACAGTTATCGCATGCGCTATTGCAACTTTCATTGCTCAGTCANCTGATTGGAGTGNCTCTCTNAACCAGTTTAATGGACTCAGTTACATCCAATCGGCAGAAGATTTAATGTCCGATGGNGTGTCTNCTGATGAGCGAAGACACATTGAACATCTCTTTGTGATAGCTTCAATTGTCGATCCTCAATTACGCAATCACTCAATCATTGGNCTAATNGCGATCGAAGACGATGCAACTCAACGAAACAAGTTNCGNTCTTTTATTCCATCAAACACTCAACTCGTTGTGCCATCAGTCGTGCAAAATGAAGTCCTTNCTATCGAATCTCAATCNAANAAAGCAACTGCNATTTGCAAAGTGCTTACNAAAATNCGAAAAGGCCAGTCTATCGATCAACAAGAGTTAAAACTGCTTGANCCATGGCTTTACTTGTTCGATGAACTTCCTTCTGCCTCAGTCAATCAAGCAAGAAGAACGAAGTTNTCNGAAAACATGTTAAAAGCGACATTGCAAGTAGANCTTCAAGTGCTCGGTGGGCCNTCAGTCTGGTCAGCAGACTATGTTGCAACGAATGGCANNCCTGTGTCTNTGAACGTCAATGAGGATTTAGCCGTTATGTANAACGTTAATCCCTCAGTACGATTATTAAAAAATGGGAGATGGGTGAAGCCAGATTAATCTTCACTCTGNNCATCNTAGAATTTGTATTTGCTCTTCAATACAGGCATCACATCATCGATTGCTGGGATTGTAGAAACAGACCAAATTGCCCAATTCGTCTGATGTGGTGGCATCGCAAGTTCAATACCATCTCGAACAAATCGTTTTAATCGACGTGTTGANAGTTGCTCTAAAAAATCTGCTTGAAGGGGGGAAGCAATTTGAAAATCTTCAACTGANGGGATGAGAATCGCTAATGGCTCATCATTACCCTCAATCTTAAAAGCAACCGACCAGAACCAACACTCTCCAAACCAGATGACATCTTCTTCAACATCACCCAATTCNATGATTTTGGCCTTAGCTTTATCATAGACTTTCTTGAGTTCAGCATCCAATAAGCCTCTCAAACCATCGATTTTAGGTTTGTTAAATTCATCAGTCCAAATTGAAGGCGGTGAGTATTTTGCCATTAGAGGGGTGCTCCAAGTACCACGTAGAAAAGACACATGATAGCATACCCTTGTGAATCAGCACACCCAAGAAGTAGCACCAGAAATCGACCTCTCAACAGCAANAATTTTGCTTGTTGATGACAANGCACAAAACCTAGAACTCATGCAGGCGTTCTTAGAAGAACTCCCATGTCAGATTCGTACAGCATCAGATGGTGTTGAAGCAATCGAATCAATNGATCGNTCATGCCCAAATCTTGTNATTTTAGATGTCATGATGCCCAGAATGAGTGGATTTGAAGTCTGCCAGAAGATTAAATCTCAACCTTCTACGCGNGACACAATTGTCATTATGGTCACGGCACTCAATGAAGTCAGTGATTACGAACGAGCTGTGGAGTGCGGCACAAATGACTTCATCACAAAGCCAGTCAATAAGATTGANTTGATTGCGCGAGTCAAATCNCTGNTAGAACTCTCTTTAGTTAAACAAGAGTTTGATAAGGAATANNGACCCGCNATAAACGACAAGAGCCTGTCCCGCGCTCTGTGAGAGGATGCTTGNGGGGAGTCATCAACCTCTGACAAAGGGAGGGGCAGGCCCTTGAAGGCAATTGCTTAAATGTTATGCGGCAGGTTTGCGTGTAACAATTGCTGGTGTGTCGTTTTGGCGTACCCAACCGCGAGACCCTCTTGGCTCNAGCGTAATGAGTAAATGNTCGTAATACTCTCTTAGGGCAGCAAGGTCGAAACTTGCAAGCCAGTGCATTGGGGCTGTTGGGTTTAGTCTACAAATTGCATCAATGACTTGNTTTTTAGTGAGCATGTTGAATCCTTCCTTCGTGTCTAGAAGCAAGTTTCGGTTNCTTATCTATAACTTCGCCATTTGATAACTCTACACNTTTCATNCGCTGAAGTGNTTACATACCGTGAGCGCGATGGGTAGTAGTACACTGAACAGGCGACACACAAGATGTTGTGTGTCGCCTGATTNAGCGTNNTANGTATAAANATTTANAAAATTTTCGGACGTTAGCCAGAACAGCAACTGCAAGGCTCGCCNGCTTTTGCNTTCTCCCAGAACCCTTGAACNACGCTCCAATTGACNACGTTCCACCATGCAGAGATGTAATCTGGNCGGCGNTTTTGGTAATTCANNTAGTAGGCATGTTCCCAAACGTCAATTCCCAAGATTGGGNAACAATTGCTTTCCATGATCGGGTTATCTTGGTTTGGACTAGATACGACTGTNAGACAGCCATTTGAATCAGAAACAAGCCAAGCCCATCCTGANCCAAATCGCGTTGCAGCACTATTAGCAAAAGCTTCCTTCAATCCATCTAACGAGCCAAATGCATTATTGATT
>PBEX01000030.1 GCA_002718515.1 Phycisphaerae bacterium | reverse complement strand
GCTTGTTTGCAACTTTACAAAACCAACTGCTGACAAGCCATCGCTCATGACGCATGATGAAGTCGAAACTTTCTTCCATGAGTTTGGGCACTGCTTGCACACAATTTTGAGTGAAGCACATTATGCAACATTCGCAGGAACAGGCGTTGAGCGAGACTTTGTTGAAGCGCCATCACAAATGTTTGAAGAATGGGTATGGACACCAGAAACACTTTCACTCTTTGCAAAGCATTATGAAACCGGCGAATCAATGCCACAATCATTGATTGACGGCATGATTGCTGCGAAAAACCTGCAAAGTGGTATGAAAACTGAAAGCCAAATTTATCTTGGACTGATGGACCAAGCATTCCACACAGATAAGGATGGTGTCGTTGACACAACGCAGGTTGGGTATGACGTCTACGACAAAACACGCATGTACAAGCACACACCCGGTACTTGGTATCAAGGCGGATTTGGTCACTTAACTGGTTACCAAGCGGGCTACTACGGCTACATGTGGTCACTCGTCTATGCTCAAGACATGTTCCAGCGATTTAAAGAACTTGGCATGCTTGACCAAGAAGCCGGTCGCTATTACCGCGATAAAATTCTTGCAAGGGGCGGAACGCTAGACGGGCTTGACCTTGTCGAAGGGTATCTCGGACGAGCACCAAGCATGGATGCATTCCTTGAATCGCTTGGACTCGAAGGCGAGGAACCAGTTGCAGTCGATATCCCCGGTACGCCAGTATATGGCGAGCCAATCAAATCATCGAATGGGCTTGAAAGTTGGATTATTGAAGCAGGTGAGGGAGATACACCACGTCCAACAGATCTCGTCAAGGTGCATTACACCGGCTGGCTTGAAGATGGCACGAAGTTCGACAGTAGCGTCGACCGAGGTAAACCATCAACGTTTCCCCTCAATCGCGTTATCCCTGGATGGACCGAAGGTGTTGGCGAAATGAGAATTGGCGAAAAACGTAAACTCAAAATTCCTGCTGACATGGCGTATGGCGCACAAGGCAGGCCATCGATTCCCCCGAACTCAACACTCATTTTTGATGTTGAGCTCATTGACATTAACCCCTATTCAAAGGTACCCCCAATGGAACAACTCCCCGGAGACGCAGTAACAGGTGACATTCAATCAAGCGACAGTGGTTTGCAATGGTATGACATTGTTGAAGGTGAAGGCGAAACGCCAGCAAGTTCATCAAGCAATGTTGAAGTGCATTACACGGGTTGGCTCACCGATGGCACAAAGTTTGACAGTAGTGTTGACCGTGGTCAAACAATCACATTCCCACTCAATGGCGTGATTGCTGGTTGGACAGAAGGTGTTGGCTCAATGAAAGTTGGCGGAAAACGCAAACTTATCATTCCATCGAATCTCGGATATGGTGACCGCAACAACGGCCCCATTCCTGGTGGCGCAACCCTCATCTTTGATGTTGAACTCATCAGTACCTCAAACTGATTGAGTAGTCCGCTGAACGAACTGAGTCAAACTAAACAAACAAGTCGTGCGAAACACCCAGTAGCACTTGGGTGCACGCTCCTTGGACTTGCTGCAATCCCAGATGCGATGATCGTGCCAGTGTTGCATGACTTGTCCGTGGACAGATTTAGTGTTTCGGAGGGCGCTGCCCACGGATTCATGGCGGTAAACATCATTGGCGCGCTTGCAGTCATTGCAATCCTTGCACTGATCAACAAACGCATCAAGGCATCAACTGTCATGCTCATTGCTGCATTGACATCTGCAGCGATGCTTGTTGCGATGGTTTTTGCAACGTCGTGGTCGATGATGCTCTGTTTTCGGCTCGTTGAGGGCGGTGCAGACTTGATGCTTTCAGTCATTCCAATCCGAATGGTTGCGGCATCGGGTCGAAGGGACAGATATGGCGGCAGAATGGGCTTCGCATTCACAATCATGTTCCTTGCATTAGGCGCTGGGGTCGCCCTAGGTGCTATGTTAGGGAGCGATTCCCCAAGTAATGTCTTGTGGATTGGCGCAGCAATTTCGGCGATTATCCTTATAACTTCGCTGATATGCCGCGAAACTGTCGACATCGTGAACGAACACTCTGAAAAACACCGACCTGGCGTTCGGCTGGATGCCAAGGAATGGGTTGGGACTGGCTTTTCAGCCCTAGATCGCCTCATTTCGGCACTGATATCAGTCACGTTGCCTCTTTTGCTCGTTTCTGGTTACGGCATAGAGCGGAGTACGCTTGGCATTGGTATGGCGTGTATGTTCGTTGCCATCGCCCTTTTTGCAGCCCCTGCGGGCTTTTTGGCTGACAGAATCGGCGGCATGAAGGTCCGCCTCATGGCGGTTTGCACATGCGGAATTGCCCTCATGGGGCTTGGACTGATGGAGTGGTTCCCGCCAGAGTGGGTGCTTGCTCCATGCTTGCTTCTCAATGGCATTGGGTCAGCCGGACTCATGCCTTCCTCCTTTTCACTCTGCGTTCGAAGGGAAGCATCCACGCTTGTCTTTAGCACGATGCAAGCAGCGGGTCAGTGTGGATATGCACTTGGCGTGGTTGGCGGAGGCATTCTGCTAGCGACGGTTTCACTTCCACCTGAAACGATGTTCGTCAGACTTTTTGTGATTGCTGGACTCATCTTTTTAGCATTGAACCTCCTTCTCCTGATGGTCGTCAAAGCAATTCAGCGTACACTTGTCTAGAACATGAAGAAGACCTTTATCACGCTTAGCATTTTGGTGCTGCTTTCGATTATTGGCGTGACGATTTTCTTCTGGCTTCTTTCCTCGCCAATGTCTTGGTACAGTCATGTTCAGTCAACAGTGCCTGATGAATCGGTTGCTGAGCAGGCCGAGTTCCGCCTCGTTGAAGAGCTTCATAAGATTCGAACAGAAGGCGAAATCTGGAAGCTTCGCATCCAAGACAATGCCGTCAACGCATGGCTCACGCACCGATTTGAAGATTGGTTGACGCACGAGGACTCAATGTCATTGCCTGAGGGAATGTCCTCACCACTGATTCACACCACATCCGATGGTATCTGGCTTGGGGTTGTCGCAGCATACACCGATGGTGAGCAGCCAGTCGCAGTTGAGTGTTTTGCTTTGATTGAGGGCGGAAATCTAGTGCTCACTCCAAGGCGGCTGAGGATTGGAAAACTGCCCCTTCCACTCTCCTTTCTAGAATCAATGATCGATGAACAAAATGTTTCGCTTGAGTTAAGTCCTCAGATTGAATTGATGGACGAGCGAATCGTCACGATTCAGGCACTGAACCTTGAAGATGGTGCCATCATTCTGACGTGCAAAACAGCACTTCCGTAACCCTTGGCAATAATCCCTACGCTACAATACTCACCCTATGCCAAGTATCACCATTGATGGCAAAGCCTGCGAATTCAACCAAGGACAATCGATCCTTGATGTCGCGCAAGAAAATGGGATGACCATCCCACACTATTGTTACCACCCGTCACTCAGCGTGGTTGCAAACTGTCGCATTTGTCTTGCTGAAGTTTGGGGACCAAATCCCCGGAATGACAATAAGTTAGAACCAATGCCAAAACTCCTACCGACTTGCCAAACGCCAGCTGGCGAAGGTCAAGTGGTGTACACAAGTTCACCAAAGGCAACGGCGAACCAAAAAGCGGTGATGGAATTCCTTCTCAACAATCACCCAATCGATTGTCCAATTTGCGACCAAGCGGGTGAATGCACACTTCAAGATTATGCGTATGAGCACGGTCGAGGTGTACGGCGTTGCGATACTGAAAAGATTACGCAAAGCAAGAAGGACATTGGCGACCACATCATGCTGTATGGTGACCGGTGCATCATGTGCACGCGGTGCACTCGATTCACTGAAGAGATTACTGGCACAAGTGAACTTTACATTGATGGCAGAGGCGCAAAAGAATGTATTGATGTCTTCCCCGGTCAAGGCATCAATAATGAACTCAGTGGTAACGTCATTGACATTTGCCCAGTTGGCGCAATGCTCGACAAAGACTTCATGTTCTCGCAGCGCGTATGGTTCTTGAAAACAACACCCTCGATTGACCCACTGACTTCAAGTGGTGACAACATTCAAATTGAACATAACAACAACAAGATTTACCGCGTGAAACCGCGGACAAATCTAGATGTCAATCAATACTGGATTACAGATGAAGTTCGTTACGGCTGGAAGTTTGTGCATGATGAATCACGGCGTACATATCCAGCGGTTAAAGGCGAAACACTCGACCAAGATGATGCAACCCATGCGTGGGAGTCATCACTTGCAACTATTGCAGGCAAGTTGAAAGAAGCATCATCAGTTGCATTGCTCCTCAGTCCGAACATAAGTTGCGAAGATGCTTGGCTTCTATGTGGCCTCGCGAAAAGCGCAGATGACAAAGCCGTCATTGGTCTTGGACCAGTTCCAGTCGATGGCGAAGACAAAACATTCAAAAGCGGTTTTGTCGTGCGAAGCGAAAAAGCGCCAAATGCAAGAGGTGTTGAAACGGCTGCGGGGCATGTGCTCGACTTTGCAACGTGGCAGAAGGAATCCGTAAACGCTGACGTTGTCATCGTGACTGGCAACTACACAAGTCGTTGGGAAACGCCCTCGGTCGGCGACAATCAATACCTCGTGCTCATCGACACGCTTGCTAATGATTTAACTGAGCGTGCCGACGCATGTTTACCAGCAGCAACTTGGGCTGAGAAGGCAGGCACGTTTGAGAACGTAAACAACGTTTTACAAACATTTGAACAAGCACTCATGCCAATTGGACATGCTCGTAGTGAAGCCCAAATTGCGATGGACTTGCACGCGCTTGTCAATGACACACTTTCAACGACATTTAATGCAGCAACTGTCCGAAGACGAATGGCAGACAGCGGAATTGGCAAGATGCTTGATGTAAAACAATCTCAAAGCGTCAACCGCATTGAGTCAGACATGCCACTGTCTGAAGTGTGATTGAACCAAATCATGTTCCCCCGCATACGCGTTTAACTGATTGAGTCAAATTCAGCGGTAAAGTGACGAAGTGCCTTGGGCTGTTTTGTAATGCGAACACCTTTGACATCTTTCACGATGGTGTTGATGTAGCACAATACTTCAACAACGTAATCGATATGACTTTGGGTATAAACGCGTCTTGGGAATGCAAGGCGAACGAGTTCTTTGTCCGCGAGCATTTCGCTTCCATCTGGTTGCAACCCAAACATCACGCTCCCAATTTCACTCGTGCGAATGCCGCCTTCAACATAAAGCGTGTTTGCAAGAGCCCAGCCCGGATACTGTTCTTGCGGGATGTGCGAAAGCCACGCTTTTGCATCGATGTAAATGGCGTGACCTCCGGGTGGTCTTAGAATTGGAATACCCGCATCAATGAGGCGCTCGCCGACATACTCGACCGTGCGCACGCGGTATGCAAGATAATCTTCGCGAAGTGCTTCATACAGTCCAACTGCGATCGATTCCAAATCGTATCCAGCGAGCCCTCCATAGGTCGGGAAGCCCTCAGTCAGAATCAACATGCTTCTGCATTTTTCAGCAAGAGCAGTATCGTTCAATGCAAGGAAGCCGCCCATGTTCGCCATGCCGTCCTTCTTTGCACTCATGGTTGCGCCATCAGCAAGTGAGAAGATTTCGCGAGCAATCGCAATGGTTTCTGTTTCGCTGTAACCATCTTCACGCATTTTGATAAACCACGAGTTCTCTGCAAATCGGCATGCGTCAATAAAGAACGGAACACTAAAGCTTTTGCACACCTCGCTTGCTTTGCGAATGTTTTCCAAACTCACTGGCTGACCGCCGTTGGAGTTATTGGTGATGGTCATCATGACAAGTGGGACCTTGTCTTGCCACTGTTCAAGAATGGACACGAGTTCATCGATGTCCATGTTTCCTTTAAAGGGAACGACTGCTTGCGTGTCGCTCGCATCCTTGTTTGGGATGTCAATAGCATTCGCACCGCGCGCTTCAATGTTTGCACGTGTTGTGTCAAAGTGTGTGTTGTTTGGAACGACGTCACCTTCGTTGACTGCTGCACTAAACAGAATGCGCTCTGCAGCACGACCTTGGTGTGTTGGAATGATGTGTTCAAAGCCAGTAATGTCTTTAACAGCAGATTCAAAGCGGTAATATGAATCTGCACCTGCGTAACTTTCATCGCTCCGCATCATGCCCGCCCACTGTTCATTTGACATTGCGCCAGTTCCAGAATCAGTGAGCAAATCAATGAGCACATCTTTCGCTTTTAAGAGGAAGACATTGTTGCCTCCTTGTTGAAGTGCTGCTTCTCGTTCTTCGCGCGTTGTTGAGCGAACGGGTTGCACTTGGCGAATACGAAAGGGTTCAATGATTGTTTGAAACTGCATATGTTATCCAATGAGGTGTTCAAGCACAGCCATTCGCGCTGCGACACCAGATGTCACTTGGGAGAGTATGAGGTTATGTGGAGAACTGTCGATGTTTGCAACGGAATCATCCATCTCAAGTCCGCGGTTGATTGGTCCCGGATGCATGATTGCACCTTCATAATTTTTTGCACGTTCCTCGGTCAGTCCAAAGTTTGCACGGTAATCGTCACCAACTTTGGCATCTCGTTCGAACTGAACTCGTAACATCATGACGCAGTCAGTCGTTGCGAGCACGTCATCAAATGCTGTCGTGCATTCACAGTCTATATCAGTAGGCAGTAGTTCTTCAGGGCCAACAAGGGTGACTGTTGCACCAAGTTTAGATAAGCATTGCACGTTTGAGCGAGCGACCCTGCTATGGGCGATGTCGCCAACAATGGCGATGTTGCATCCGTCTAAATCTTCTGTGCCAAAGTATCGCGTTAATGTCAGTGAATCGAGGAGGGCTTGCGTTGGGTGGCCGCTTATGCCGTCGCCAGCGTTGATGACTGGAACGGCGACTTCTCCGGCGACTTGTTTGGGGCCACAGTCTTCGCTACACCGGATGACGATGCCGCTGACGCCCATTGCNTCTAAATTGAGTGCNGTGNCGACNAGTGNTTCNCCTTTTGACGCNCTTGATGTCGAGCCGAGCAAGTCAATGGNGTCACCACCGAGCCGTTTTGTNGCGATTGNNAAACTGCACCGAGTNCGNGTTGAATTCTCNAGAAAGAGATTCGCNACGATTTTTTCATTGAGNGGTGCGTCTTGGNCATATTCATCACCAATGTCAAGAAACGCTGAAGCACGNTTTAANAGTGCAAGCANGTCGCTTTTNTCGAGATCNTCGATTGATAAGAAATGTCTTCCGTTCCACGCCATCGGATTGGACATTGTACCAATAANTNGGNTCNNNTCCNGGGNCTAGTCCCAGACCAGNCTANTGGANAAGGAATGGGTAAATCCCGTNGTTAGACCTTCAATAAGTTGTNNATCAGCCCCAGTTNGCNATNGCNAGGAGCAANTCAGTNACGTTGACGNTGCCATCTTGGTTGACATCNGCNGGGCANNCTGANCAAGGNCCCCATTCGCTGATGATGANGAGNATGTCAGANACNTTNANNACNCCGTCNCCATTGACATCNCCTGGNGTTCCNGTGTNATNCAANTCAATCATNGAACTATCCATGACGATTGGNGCGCTTTTNCCAAGGAGTTCCCATTGNTCNTANGCNATNTNNCCTTTGTNATCNGTGACATTCGCATCACGAAGGAACTCCATGTATTCCTTACTTGANGTNTGGTGATANAGCGTGACAACTGCTTGGACAGCATCAACNGGNACNGNGAACTGCGTGTCATCCCAGTGTTGACCNTCTTCATANGAATAGTCAACNGGGCCAGCACCAATNGCACTGAANGCTTCGTTTGTAAATCCAAGNGGNGGAATGCGGTTGTCAGAAACAACAACATTGTTGAGGACTAAGTGGAANGAAGGNCCNTCTTCAAGNCCNGTCATTTTCGCCATCTCGCTACTCATGCCAACTTTNGTTTCNTANACCTTNGTNTCACTTGTTGTGAGGTCNGCGGTTTCCCAATCGTAGTGACCGTGTTCATGAACGANTTCGCCCATCTCNTCGAGNAAGCGAACNTTNAGCCACATGCGGCGACCTTCTGGATANCCNGTNGGCACGCTGTGTCCAGACCAGTTTGTNATNCGTACATTCAGTGAANTNCCGNTNACNCTTAAATCCATGTCAGTNGCTTTTTGCATCATGAGTTCAGTTCGTTGTGAGTGNAGCGCNATGACTTCATCACTNAANCCNGTTTCNGTTGGGTCATACAANTTATGCACTGCGCCGAGTACCCAACTGTTNGATCCNATGAAACTNTGTTCTGCTGTNTTTTCNCTCGTGCCGACATCTTCAAGTTCCCAGAAGACGCAAATNCCGCCATCTGTTTTCGGCATGTGNCAATCTTGACAACTGCCTACNGTNGCNCCACCNTTNTTGTCNGTAAATCGACCATCNGGAAANGCNACNCCNTCTTCAGTTGCAAACGAACTATTCAGCCATTCGCTGTANGTTCGNTGTTCNGGCATCATGTCNTACTTATTCATTGTTGGNTGCGGTGCATCCATTGCGTTNGGCAAATACGTNCCATCNTCTTGTTTNGANAGTGCAGGGTTNGANACATCGTGACATGAGCCNCAGAATGCTGCCTCAGANTGAAANGGTGAAACAAGAATGTCAACGCCNTGCATGTTTGTNATNACATCATCAAGNGGTCCNCNNCNCGATGCAGTTGGGTCAATGATGTAACTGCCATTGCCNAGTTGNGNTGGCANGTCNCCATTGTCNGCAAGGTCAGCAAGNATGTCGACATCTTCNATTGGATTNTCNATNGAGTANGTATGGTCAACCATTCGGTGACAGACATCGCAACTCACGCCATCAAAGTCATCGCNATTNANNGCNGAACCNTCTGANGGCATGTGCNNTGCATTGACAAAACCACCGGGCATGTGNCATCGNATACANGTGACNCCNGCNTCNTTTGAATCTTGNTTTGCAATGGTGAGTGCTGCGTGGAATACGGGGTCCCTCGCAGATTGCGCCATCATGCTGCCTTTCCAGTTGTTGTACGGTGGAACGATTTGTTCTGGATTGTCATCGTTATCAAAGTTGTGACAATTGATACAGTTAAATCGGCTGACAACGAGATAGTCATAGCCAGTTGGGTCTGGCTGCGAGCCAGGGTGATAAAAGTCCGCTTCAGTTGTTTGGATTTGCGTCTGCCCNCCAGAGATTGGAAGCACTGGATGACCACCCCTATTATTNGGTTTTAACTGCGCACTTGCGGTGTAAGCAAGGAGACCAATGACTAGGGATGTACAAATCTTGTGTTTCATGGATGTACCGATAAAATGGATGTACCGATAAATATGTACGCTCTGACAGTGCAAAAAGTTGCCNACCACGAGCAATAAAAGATACTTCCCTATCGGTCGAAATGGAAGGAAAATCTCCTCCCATGGGTCACTTTGCATAGGTTATCGGTATGCTAACGCCGATGCGATTGTTCCTGTTTACCCTCTTTACCATGATTGCGAGTTGTTCAACCGCAAANGGGCCTGATATGGTCGTTTTGACGTCTCAATCGTATGCTTCAGCGTTCGATGCAGCGATTCAATCTGCCAAAGATGAAGGGTTCCAACCGGTCTTTTTGGATCGCCGCTCAGGGACAATTTCGACGAAGCCCCTTATTGGTGGTTCAATCCTAGAGCCGTGGAAACCAAAGGGTTCAAACCCAAGGCAATCACTTGAGAATACGCTAGCGCTTCAAAGGCGAACGGCACGGTTTGAGTTTGTCCCAGTAACAGCGCCCGTTGGCGACCATGACGTGAGAAATCAGCTCATCGGACCAGATTTACTTGCACCTACATCAATCGATTTAACAACATATGAAGGACCGATTGAACTTCGCGTTTGGGTTTTTGTCGACAGGCACTACACACAAGGAAAGCAAGTAAGCACTTCTTCTTTTAGAGGGGTGACTGTGTCTAAAACGCTTCCTACGGATGACACATGGGAGCAGGTTCCAGCATCATTTTGGACGCCGATTGCACGTGATGTATCCAAAGAGCGTGCGCTGCTTGAGCAAGTAGAACGCTCAATCCAACAGTGAAAATCCGGTTATTCGGGCAGGCAATGCATAATCGTTTATTGGACGTTGCTTTTGCAAGGCGTGGATAGTACGCTCTATGTGTAGGAAGATGAACCTGATCGTAAAGACATTACTTTTGATTGTGCTATCAATATGTGTTTCGCGAAATGCCCTCTTTGCAGATGTTGCAAGCGACCATGGATTAGATGCACTGATCGAACGCGTTGGAGTTGGNAATGAACCAACTGGCGCAGGTGTTCCAGTTGCGCAGGTTGAAGCAGCAAACACGAGTGGTGATTATGCACCCGATGAAAATGACGACGCTTTTGTAGATGTCACGTTCATTTTGCGAAGCGGTTCATCCGGCATATTGAATCACGCGACGCAAGTTGGTAAACGAATCTATGGAAGTACTGCGGTTGGCATTGCACCTAACATTCCTACTGTGAATGTGTACAACGCAGAAGGTTTCGTACTAAACGATTTTCTAAGGACGGGAACGAGTAACAATCCAGTAACCCCTCCAAGTGGTGTGAAGATTTTTAACAACAGTTGGATTGGCTCATTTGGAAGTATTCCAAATGACACGCAATGTCTTGCTCGTGGCGATTGGAGCGTTGACACACACAATCTTCTACTGATCAACGGTGTGGCAAACAACGCCGATGCTAATCCACTTATGGGGTACGGATACAACAGCGTTAGTGTTGGCAAGCAAAATGGGGAACACGCGTTTGCACCTGTGCCTTCTGGTTATGCTGGGGCTGGTAGACAAGTGCCACTCATTGTTGCGAATCAGAATACGACGAGTAATGCAACAGGTATTGTGTCTGCTGCATGTGCCCTCTTAACAGAGATCCGTGATACGCATCCCAACACAAAGAATAACTATCTTGCAACACTGTCCGAGACAACGAAGGCAGTTCTGCTTGGTAGTGGCAACCATCTTGATGGGTGGACGAACAATCCAGCGACATCTGGAGTTAACCGTGGCAAAACATCGCAACCAATTGATGAGGTTGTTGGTGTTGGTACGGTGAATGTTGACAATATCTATCGCATTATGACTGGCGGCCAACATGCGTCATCAACACAGTGGCAAAATGCCGAAGTTGCACCAAATGCAGCGTGGGAAACTGCAGCAATAAGCGCAAACCAAAGTCGGTTCATACGATTTAGCGTGTCTGAGTTCGCAGATTCAGTTTCATTGCTCACGACGTGGCACCAAAAACCAAACTCTGCTTTTTCAAGTTACACCATCTACAACATTGATTTGGAATTGTGGCGGGTTGAAGGTGGGTCGTTGCACTCCCTTGTGGGGGATAGCGGACTCAAAGTGTATGGTTCAGGTAACGTTGTGAGTGAGAGCGACGTTGACAATGTCGAACACTTATATATAGAGAACCTGAGTCCCGGTGAATATATCCTTGAGGTAAAGCGCGTCGATAATTACTCAGGATCGCGGGTGTTCTCAACTTCGTGGCTCTTTCCCGAAACAGATGGAATCATTGGNGATTTAGATGGTGACGGAATCGTTGGCGTTGAAGATTTACTTATTGTGATTAGCGAGTGGGGTATGTGTAGCAGTTGTGTTGCGGATATCGATGTGAACGGCNTTGTGAATGTCGAGGATTTGCTCATCGTGATTGCGAACTGGGGATAACTTCAACCTTCATGAAGGGACAGACCTGGCGACAGGTCCGGGGACAGACCCTATGCGGGGGTAACATGTGTACACTGCTCAAATGCGAAGACGGCAACTGCCTTCAAAATTCATCATGGCTNGCTTGTTTCTGTTCTTTGGCGCATTCCTGATTTATCCAATCTGGCTCACCGTTCAGGGCGGTTTTGAAAGTAGTAATGGCGGGTTTACTCTATTCCACGTTCTTGAGGTGTTTAAGAATCCCGTATTGCTTAACGGCTTTTTAAACGCACTTGGCATTGCGACCTTTACGACGCTCGTCTGTTTCATCATCTCCCTCCCACTTGCAACCCTTGCAGCAAAATATGACTTCCCATTGAAAGGTGCATTCTCTGCACTCATCTTGATTCCCCTCATTCTCCCACCATTTGTTGGTGCAATCGGCTTGCACCATTTGCTTGGGACGTATGGCTCAATCAACACGTTTTTAGTTGATGTGGGTTTACTTGAGAAGGGTTACGATTTCATTGGGAACGGCGGTTTTTGGGCAATCGTGCTCATTGAAGCGCTTCACTTGTATCCAATTTTGTATCTCAATGCGACCGCTTCGCTTGCGAACTTAGACCCCGCATTAGAAGAAGCAGCAGAAAACTTAGGCGCAACGCCATGGCAACGCTTTAGGCAGATTGTGCTTCCGCTGATCCGTCCTGGGTTGTTTGCTGGTGCTACGATTGTGTTTATCTGGTCCTTTACAGAACTCGGAACGCCGCTGATGTTTGATTACCAAAATGTTACGCCGGTTCAGATTTTCAATGGCATTAAGGAGATGAACACATCTCAGCAACCATACGCATTAACAGCAGTCATGCTCATCGCAGCAATACTGTTCTACTTGCTCGGGAANATGGTGTTTGGTGGNAAAGCATACGCCATGTACTCCAAAGCATCTGTCCAAGCGTCNGTCCAAAANTTGTCNCCAGTGAAGGGATGGCTCGCGGCTTCTGCATTTGCAATTGTNGTTGGACTTGCNGTCTTGCCGCACATTTCAGTTGTCNTTACAAGTCTTGCAGCCGAAGGTTCGTGGTACCAAACNGTATTGCCAGCAAAATTCACACTCAATCACTTTGAAGGTGCATTGAGTCACCAACTTGCAGTTGGTTCCATTCAAAACAGTTTGCTCTATTCGTCTTTGGCAGTGGTTCTTGATTTAATCATTGGCATTTTGATTGGATACATCGTTGTGCGNACGAAAATACGGGGCAGAAGTTTACTTGACGCCTTGTCAATGCTTCCACTCGCTGTGCCGGGATTGGTCATGGCGTTNGGCTATGTTGCAATGTCATTGCGGTGGCCATTTGGTGAAGGCGATCCGCTTGAAGGTTGGGTCAATGTGCTTGGTGCTAACCCNAANCCGATGTTGCTTCTTGTCATTGCATATGGGGTACGACGACTCCCNTATATTGTCCGNTCAACTGTCGCGGGGCTTGAACAGACGAGCGGCGAGTTAGAAGAAGCAGCGATGAACCTAGGTGCAAACCGTGTTACGGCAGTGCGAACGATTATCGTTCCGCTCATCATGGCAAATCTCATNGCAGGCGGGTTACTTGCATTTAGTTTCGCGATGCTTGAAGTCTCGGATTCACTCATTCTGGCACAGAGGGAATCGCACTATCCAATGACGAAAGCAATCTACACGCTCTTTGAGCGACTNGGNGACGGCCCATATATCGCAAGTGCGATGGGCGTTTGGGGTATGGCACTGCTCGGTGTGACGCTGATTGGCGCAAGNGTCTTGATGGGCAAGAAGATGGGTGCTATTTTCCGTGTTTGATTGGGGTTATGNAGTGGCTTGCCCCCACTATAATGNCCCTCTAGCTATGCCATATACGCTATCACCATTAGAAGAAACATACGACCTCAGTATCGAGACGCTCGACGAGTTGCAAGGGCGCGCTGAAGTTGCGGACNGATGGATTCTCAACTTTGGCCCACAGCACCCTGCAACCCATACAACGCTTCGACTCGTGCTTGAACTCGANGGTGAACGAATCGTTCGCGCAACGCCACACATTGGTTACCTCCACAGCGGNTTTGAAAAACTCGGCGAACATCACAACTTNAANCAGTATGTATGCACAACGAGCCGAATGGATTATGTTGGGCCTATTGTCAACAACATCGCTTGGCACCATGCNGTAGAAACGCTGCTTGATATTGATTTAACACCGCGATGTAAAGTCATTCGCACAATTCTNGGCGAACTGGGNCGAATNCAAAACCATTTGCTTTGCGTTGGTGCNGCTGCACTNGACCTCGGTGCATTTACNGGNTTCTTGTATGGGTTCAACGAACGTGAACACATTTANGACATCATGGACTTCGTTGCTGGNCAACGGTTCCATCCCGATTACACCCGTGTTGGCGGACTGAAAAACGATTTGCCTTGTGAAAAAACATTCATTGAAATGGTGACAAACTTCACCGACAAACGAATGCCAAAAGCGATTGGTGACATTGAAACGCTGCTCAANACAAACAGGATTTTTATCGANCGTGTNGAAGGTGTTGGCATCATCTCTGAAGAAGAAGCAACCGCNTGGTCACTCACTGGACCACTCGCCCGCGCTTCTGGTGTTAAACGAGATATCCGTAAGGCCGAGCCATATCTATGCTTTGCAGATAACTGGGACGGGCAAGGTGCNNANCCNGTTGAATTCCAAATTCCGATTGCAANAAGCGGTGACTGCCTNGCTCGATACCACGTTCGTTTAGAAGAAATCAAACAATCTTGTGACATCATTAGGCAACTGATCTACAACATTCCTGGTGGTTCAGTCGATGCCCTGCCAAGTTCAGGCATTCANATGCCTCCGAAGGAACAAGTGTACAACTCAATTCAAGGCACGATTCAACAGTTTGAACTCGTCATGCCAAACCGAGGNTGGACATCCCCAGTTGGTGAAGTGTATAGNGCGATTGAAGGACCAAACGGCGAGTATGGTTANTTTGTCGTTGCAGACGGTGGCCCATGTGCATGGCGTTGTGCAACAAGACCGTGCTCATTTATCAACTTCCAAACATTTGCGAAGATGTTTGAAGGNCACCAACTTGCTGANCTCGTGGCAGTACTCGGTTCACTTAACATCATTGCAGCGGAGCTCGACAGGTAAGGAATACGCATGGCTTGGAAGGCAAAACAATCTGCTCAACTCACTATTGAACAACGAGATGAACCGTATCTCACAACTGAGTTGCTTGATAAAATCAAAAATGAAATCATGCCTCGGTATGCAACTGGTCAAGGCGCACTCATGACCACCTTGCACGAAGTGCAACATACATATGGTTACATTCCATGGCAAGCGATGGTTGAAATTGGCGAAGTCCTCGGTATTNCTGCTGCTCAAGTTGCAGATGTTGTTTCGTTTTACGAAGACTACCACAGCGAGCCAATGGGCAAATATGTCATTGGCATTTGCCAATCGATTGCATGCGAAGTTTGTGGNCATCAAGCATTGATGGATCACTTAAAAAACAAACTCGGCATNGATGTCCACGAAACAACCGAAGATGGCATGTTCTCCCTGTTGGGAATGGAATGCCTTGGTTCNTGTGACAANGCACCTTGNGCACTTGTNAATGGGAAGCAGTTCAACAATCTATCAATCTCAGAAGTTGACGAACTTGTTGCGGAGTGTAAAAACAACGGATGATGGCTGTGAAGAATGACAAACCACTCATGCGTTGTTTAGGTGAATTCGTTGGACACATCGTTTCAGCGGNGCGTTCTGATGTCCGTGTTAAAGAAATGAACAGGACGACTGAAGAAAAACTTGATGGAAANATCACGCTTCGTCGTACAACAATCGATGAAATGNTCATTCATGAGAAGGACACATCCGATGGATAAGCAATATCTCATGAGAAANATTCCTGCTAAGCGGGAAGATAGAAAACTCGTTTCATATGCNGANTATGTAGAACGTGGNGGGTATGAGATGCTTAAGAAAGCATTGCTTATGCAACCTGCTGACATCGTTTCGANAATCAAAGANGCAGAGTTNCGAGGTCGCGGCGGTGCTGGTTTCCCATGTGGNATGAAGTGGTCGTTTTTGCCAGAAGCAGATGGCAAACCTCGATATCTATGCATNAACTGTGATGAAGCAGAACCGGGAACATTTAAGGACCGCTTGCTTGTCGATTTTGACCCTCANTCAGTGATTGAGGGTATTGCAATTGCTTGTTACGCGTGCAAACTTGATGCTGCGTTCTTCTTTATTCGTGGCGAATGGGCTGAGCAAGCCAAAGTCATGCAAGACGCAATCAATGAAGCGTATGAACATGGCATTTTTGGCAAACAAGGACTGATGAATGGCGCTTCTGATTTTGCTGTTGAATGTACGCTGCATCGAGGNGCAGGCGCATATATATGCGGTGAAGAAACAGCGCTTCTTGAAGCAGTAGAAGGTAAACGCGGTTGGCCTAGAATCAAACCTCCCTTCCCTGCNGTAAGCGGTTTGTTTGGCAGGCCGACAATCATCAATAATGTTGAAACGCTCGCGGCNGTTCCACTGATTCTTGAGCATGGNGTTGAATGGTGGCAATCTTTTGGATGTGAATCATCAATNGGTGGTGCTGCAAGTTATGGCATGAAACTCATGGGCGTTTCTGGACATGTCAACAACCCAGATGTCTTTGAAGTTCCGCTCGGAATTACGCTTCGTGATCTTGTCGACAATTATGCTGGCGGTATGAAAGACGGCAGAGCATTTAAAGGCGCAATTGCTGGTGGCGTNAGCATGGGNNTTCTTGGTCCAGACCANTTNGATGCGGAAATGGATTTTGACATTGGTCGCAANTACGATGTCATGGGACTTGGAACNGCNTGTCCGACTGTGTTTGATGAGAACACAGANATGGTTGCAGNTGCACGGAACATTGCCCGCTTCTTTAAAAATGAATCATGTGGTCAGTGCACACCTTGCCGCGAAGGCGCGGANTGGATTTATAAACTNCTTGTCCGCATTGAATCAGGNGAAGGACACTTGAAAGACCTCGATCANTTGCTNGAAGTTGCTGGCTCAATGGGCATNATGCCCGGAACAACAATTTGCGGGCTTTCAGATGGCAACAATTGGGCGGTACGCACCATTGTGAATAAATATAGAAGCGAGTTTGANGCTCGTTGTAAGCCCACGCTTGTTCCGGTAACCGCAAATCCGTAATCAATATTGGAATTCCTNCGATTTGGATGTATCCTATATCGTTGGAAGAGAACCTCAATGAACAACAGTTTTTCATTTCAAGAAGGAAACTCAGAGTCTCAAGACTCGGAACCTCCTGAACCGAGCCCGGCGAATCGAGTTGACCTAACGGTAGATGATGGGGTGATTGATGTTGATGCATCATGGCTATCGNATTGCACGAAAAAAGCANTAGTGGAGTTAGCGATCTCTGGGGCCTCTGTTGCAATCCGTGTGATTAATGATGCTGTGATGGCAGAAATGCATGTTGCACACTCAAATGTAGAAGGTACGACTGATGTGTTAACGTTTCAACATTCGACTGAGNGNGAACCACTATCGGTAGACATCGCAATCTGTGCTGACGAGGCGTTGCGACAGGCTACAGTTCGTGGTCACTCTGTGAATCATGAGTTGCTTCTCTANATTGTTCATGGCATTCTCCACTGCATTGGTTTTGATGACCATTCAAAGGAAGAACACAAAAAGATGCATAAAGAAGAAGACCGCGTNCTTCAAGCAATTGGCGTTGGACCAGTTTGGGGNCAATCTTGTTAACAATCATGTGGACAATTTTTGCTGGTTGTGTTCTTGTTGGCGCTTGGCTTTCAACAGTTGAACGTGCCATGACACAGTTAAACAAGTTTGCCTTGCAACATGAGTTTGAATTGAAAGGGTCGCCCACACGGGGCATTTGGATTGCTCAGCATTTTGAACANGTGATCCAATCGATTGCATTGTTTAGAATCTTTTTGTTCCTCACTTCTGTTGGTTGTCTGATGCAAATCTTGATTGCAGCAAGTCTTGATTTAGAAGTCNTGATGTCATTTGCGATTGCAGGATTGGTCCAATGGATTTGTTCATCTATCATTGCAGGAGCAATTGCAGTTTCAGTACCAGTCGAAACAGTCCAAAGTGGGTGGTTTCTCATTCGTTGTGTTTCGTTGGTCGGGCTCATCTTAAGTGGCGTCATTAATGTCGTGCATGAGATTGTGAGGCGNCTAACNGGAGCGAATCTAAAANCACCAAGCCAAGAAAGTGAAGTTGAAGAACAACTACTGCGNTCGATTGAACATTCACAGCGAGAAGGCGGTCTNCCAGCTGAAGCTGCAGAGATGCTAGAGAATGTGGTTGACTTGGGTTCGACAGATGTTGGCGAGATNATGANGCCCCGAACAGATATTGATGGNATNGAACTGACTGATGACCTTGATTCCATTCGTTCATTTGNCCTTGAGTCAGGACGCTCGCGTATTCCAGTGTTTGAAGAGAACCTCGACCAAATTGTTGGCATTCTCTATGTCAAAGATTTGATTGAGTTTTTAGGTTCAGACATCAATGGTTTTAACTTGAAAACGATTCTGCGAAAACCAATTGTTGTTCCTGATACCAAACTTGTGCAAGAACTGCTTGCGGACTTTCAAACAAGTGAAGTTCACATGGCGGTTGTCATTGATGAATATGGGGGTACTGCGGGACTTGTGACAATTGAAGATGTCCTCGAGGAGATTGTTGGCGAGATTCGCGATGAACACGATGACGCAGAAGAAAGCGAGCCTGAGATTCTACGAATTTCAGAAGTGCTCATCGAAGTCGATGGTCGTTTTAATCTTGATGACATCAATGATGANCTCAACATTGANCTGCCCGAAGATGAGGAATACGACACAATTGCTGGTTACATCCTTGCAAATCTCGGTCATGTGCCTCAGATTGGTGAAACGCTAGAGATAAAGCACCTGCGATTTACTGCTCTAAAAGCAACCTCAACGATGATTGAGCGGGTTTCAATTGAGATTTTGGAANATTAACGCCTCTCAGATTTAATATTGAAATTCAGTGTGCGTTATCCTGACTCATCTAAGGAAAGGAAAACCACACATATGAAACACCTTATTTTTGCTGTTGCNATGACATCANTTGCACTCACAGGCTGTAAAAAAACGAAGACAGTTGCTGTTCAAGACCAAGCGCCCGCTGTTGCNATGGACGAGTCCACGCAAGCGATGATGAAAGTCATCATTAATGGCGAAGAAGTTGAAATGCCAGATCTTCCAATCGCTCAAATCATCGANATGGCTAAAAAGAANGGAAGCGGCAACGTTCAGTTTGAAGCAATCGCTGACATGATTTTTGAAGATGAAGAGGGTAATGTCTATTCAATGAGCATGAATGGTCATGAACCACATGCAATGCACTGGGTTGACAGTGAAGAATGGCATGGCAAGAAGGGCAACTGGGAAGCGCATTCNGATCATCATGACAAAGCAATCATGATGCATAAGAAAATGCACATGGGCAATCCGCATGGGAAGCAACACGACATGCATAAAGCAAACATGTGGGTCGNACATGGCGACGACTGGGAAGCATGCGAAGGCGAGTGGAACCAAGAAGAAGACAACTGGCTTGAGCGAGAGCATGAAGAAGAGTTTGAGTTCATGCACAAAGTGGGTCTCTATCACGCCGTCGGTGAACACTTAAGTGAAGAAAGTGCAATGGCAATCTTGGGNGTGCACATGCTTCGCGACAATGTTGAACCGGAGTTACGAATTGAATTACTCGATGGCATCATCGAAGCAACGTTTGACAGAGAACCAGGCAGAAACGCGGCTCTTCTCGTAGCCATTGAAACGATGATGGACATGGGCGAAGAGGAAGAAGCAGCGTGGTATATGGCTGAACTCGTGATTTCAAATTCGGGCNACGGACACGTGCCGTNGGAAGATGAAGGTCATGATGAAGATGTAGACCATGATCACGATCATGACGATGATTGGGATGAGCATGACCACCCGCACCCACACGGAGACCATGNCCACGATCACTAAGTCGCATTAGTCGAGCAAGTGTCTATGCAATGCTAGGCGGTTCTTTAAGATGCCTTTGATTGAAGCGCTTCGAGGCTTGTCTAGCCCGATGCATGAAATCACAAGCATCTTAATCAGCCCGTGATAATCGCGAACTGAAATTATTTCAGAATCNATTTTCGCGGGCTTTTTCTTTTGAAGCACACCATCGATGTCGCGCATGTTGTGGTAATTCCCAAGCGGTAAACAAAGGCATGTTGAGAGATAGCCATATTGGCAAAACGCAGTCGATTCACATGTGCCACCTGGCATCAATTTGCGTTGCCATTTAAATGATGGGCTCTTTTTCTGGTAATCATTCATAATTTCAGTGATTGCATTTGTCAGTTCGGGACCAAAGACACTGGTCTTATCTCCAACTCTTAAAATTGGACCGCCTCCAATCGGCGACTCGGGGAAACTTCGTGATGTTTCAAGACAAAGTAAACGCGATGACTTTGGAATACTTTTATTCTTTGCAGCTGCAATTGCCCCAACAAATCCGATTTCTTCTGCTCGGGTGAGCAGTACGCCAATGTGCCCCATGCCCCGCTCACTTTTTAACTTGTCGAGCGCTCCGAGCGCAGCAGCAACGCCTGCTAAATCGTCACATGCTGGAGCGTGTAACAAGTCACCCTTAATGAAAGAGGGCTTAAGTTTCCAGCGTGCGATGTCACCTTCAACAAACATGCCTGCAATACTCTTTTTGAGTTTTACTTTGACGCGTTTAAAGGGTTTAGTCTTTGATTGGAGTGAAACAATTGTGCCTTCAAATGGTTGATTCGTGTCGTCAAAGACCTCTACCTTTGCGCCAACAAAATAGGCGTCGTTCACGCCGCCACAAAAATCAAGTTCTAGATGGGATTCATCAACCTGCTTTCGGACTACGAACGCCGGATGGTCGAGATGTGCTGTGATAAAGATGGGTTTCTTTTTTGACGCCCTCGATTGTGTCAGCAATAGATTACCGAAACGGTCCTCAACCAACGAAACACCTTTGGTTCGCTTTGTCCAAGCCTTTACCCAGCCGATGACCCGNTCCTCGCGTCCAGCTGCNGTGGGTAGATTTGTCAGTTCAATAAGCCATTGTTCATGTCGTTTCATAAGACTTCACATTGTAAGTCATTGCGCGGTCAATCGCCGTGTAGGGTAAAATATNGGGATGGCGCTAGATTCAATCGAATCCGTATTAGAAGACCTCAAAGCAGGCAAAATCATCGTACTCATCGATNATGAAAATCGTGAGAACGAAGGTGATTTTGTCGTGGCTGCTGAGCACATCGACGTTGAGAAAATAAACTTCCTCACTCGCGTTGGCGGCGGGTATCTTTGTGTCGCAATGACCGGTGAAGATTGTGACCGCCTAGAACTTGGTCCACAATGTTTAACCAATACAAGTGTTCGTGGAACACCGTTTACGATTAGCGTTGATGGCCATCCAAGACACAATGTGAGTACTGGCATCTCTGCGAGTGACCGAGTCAAAACAATTCAACTCCTNACAGATGCGNCATCAAGACCTGATGATTTTGTGAGACCGGGCCACATCAATCCATTACGCGCGCGTGAGGGCGGCGTGCTCGCNCGCACTGGGCAAACTGAGGGATCAGTTGACTTATGTCAACTTGCAGGTCTTAAGCCAGCAGCCGCAATCATAGAAGTNGTTCGTGAAGATGGAGAAATGGCTCGCGTCCCTGACTTAGAAAAAATNTGTGAAGAACATGGTTTCAAAATGTGCTCGGTTGAACAAATCATTGAATACCGGCTCGCANGGGAATCACTNATCAANNGAATNGANCCCGCATGTGGTACGCCAATTGAAACACCATTTGGNACCTTNAANNTGATTGCCTACCACAGTGCAATNGATGCTGTTCCACACCTTGCACTCACAATGGGTGGAGTCGGNGAACTTGATGAGTATGGCAGTGCNGCCCCAATAGATGAGCCAGTGCTTGTTCGCGTGCACAGACGCAACTTGCTTGGTGACATCTTTGACGCTGCGGACCATCCTTCGGGCAAGGAACTTAGGGGTTCCCTCNAGCGAATCGCTGAAGCAGGTCGCGGGGCACTCATATACTTACGCCCTGAACAGTATGGCGATGAGTTCATTGATCGATTGCAACGTATTCAAAGACCTGAAGTTGATGTCAATGTTCCTGACCTTACAACGACACAGCAACCAATGGACAGGCGCGATTACGGAACTGGCGTTCAAATCATCCGCGACTTAGGGCTGCGGAACCTAAAACTCCTAACCAATCANCCGAAAAAATTGACAGCACTTCATGGATTTGGCATCCATATNGAAGAGCAAATTCCAATTGATATTCAGTAGTTACCTGCGGTTGCCAAGAATGATGGCGAGTCTGAAGCAGAGTTTGACTGCTTCAAGATAAATCCAAATCAACGACACAATCAAGATGAATCCGCAGAACCACTCCATTTGTTTTGGTTCACCTGCTTTGACGTGCTGTTCAACCATGCCAAAGTCAATGATGAGCCAGAGTGAGGCAACTGCAAGAATAAAGAGATTGAGTCCAAGTCCAATCATCGCTGTCTGCCCACCTTCAAACGCAGAGCCAAGAGAGAGNAATGGCATTTGCGCGCCAAAGAGCGCCATGATGAATGAAATGAGATATGTCACAAAAATGCCAAGCGTGAGGACGCATATGACTGTTGTAAACATTTTGGTTGGTTTCAAAATGTTGAAGTAATACAANGCAAGCATCGAAATGAGCACGCTAATGGTGATGGCGAACGCTTGGAGTGCAAGGCCGCCAGCAGCAGCGTAACCCATGCTGATGAGCAAGTTATCAAGCCAATATGTAATAGTGCCTAAAAATGCGCCTTGGACAAGGGCATAGACCCAAGCGAAATACTTCGCTCGCATTGGTTTGAAGATAATGACAAAGTAAGCAACGAGTGAGGCTATAAACCCAACAATGCCAAGAGGCATTGCGAGTGCAGGCTGATTTGTGACAAGCCAAATGCCAAACATACCGCCAATGGCAGCAACCATTGCAAGCATGCTTGTTTTGTTAACGACACCCTGAATCGATGCTGTGTTTTCATCTGATGCTGAAAGTCCTGTATTCCAGACTTCATCATGTTTCAGTGCTGGGTTTGTTGATTGGAACATGCTTCTTCTCATCGCGGTGTACTCCTTTGATTAACCTCGTGTATTCTACTCTGTATGCCAACAACAGCACAACTCATCAGCGCCTTTAACGAGTTTGCTCCTGAGCATTATGCAAACGATTGGGACAACGTAGGGTTACTCGTAGGTTCTGCAACATGGGACGCATCTCGCATTTTGCTGACCATCGATTTAACTGAAGAAGTCATGCAAGAAGCAATACAGANCAAGGTCAACGCAATTGTTGCGTATCACCCACCTATCTTTGATGCGCTCACTTCAGTGACAGACAGAACGTTCAAAGAACGCATCGTGCTGAAAGCAATTNAGCATTCGATTGCGATTTATTCGCCGCATACNGCACTTGATGTTGCACGCGGCGGTGTAAATGATTGGATTGCTGANGGNATTGGGCAAGGCGATGTGCGTGCGATTGCTCCATATGGGAANTTGCCTCACTCAGAGCAATGCAAACTTGTCACGATGTGCCCCGAAGAGAGTATTGAGCCAATTCGAAGCGCACTGGCAAGCGTTGCTTGTGGTCGAATCGGAAATTATGAACAGTGCTCGTTTACCACGAAAGGGANTGGCACATTTCTTGGAAACGAAAAATCGAATCCCGTCGTCGGAAAAGNGGGTGCACTCGAAGTGACGCCAGAGTGCAAACTTGAAATGGTTGTCTCNTCATCAGCACTTTCGCTTGCGATTCAAACATTGAAGCAGTTTCATCCCTATGAGGAACCAGTCATTGAGGTCTATCAGTTAAGTGAACGCCCCCATCGTGCAATTGGTGTTGGAAGGCGCATTCACCTTGATCAGGAAGTTCAACTTGATGAACTTGCACGCCGTGTTAAAAAACACTTGAAGATTGGTTATGTCAGAGTTGCGCCTGCAAATGGTGTAGACGAACGCTCAGTTGTAAAAACAATTGGCTTGTGTGCAGGGGCTGGCGGNTCAGTGTGTCAAGAAGCAATCNCTGAAGGGTGTGAAGTGTACATCACTGGTGAGATGACACANCACCAAGTTGTTGCAGCGNTCGCTCNCAACTGNTCNGTCATCTTGACTGGCCACACCAACAGCGAGCGTGGCTACTTGCCAACACTAAAGGGACTGCTTGAGCAACATTTAGATGGCGCTTCAATCTCAGTNAGTTCGGCGGACTCGACGCTTTGGTCTTACTTTTAAAAATNGCTTTAAACTTCTTTGTACCTCGGGCAAGTCACAACATGGTCGTTCACCATGCCAACGGCTTGCATGAATGCATAACAAATTGTAGNTCCAACGAATTTGAAACCATGCTTCTTTAAGTCTTTTGTCATTGCCATACTCTCAGCAGACTGCGCNGGAATCTGTGCATCGGTTTTCCATTTGTTCACAATTGTTTTGTGATTCACATGCTTCCAGAGAAAATCATCAAAAGAGCCCTTGCCGTTTTCCATCACCTCAAGCCATGCTTTTGCNTTTGCTATTGCACCCTCAATCTTTGCCTTTGAACGAATGATGCCAGCATCCTTTAACAATCGATTCAGGTCACGCTTACCAAACCGAGCGACCTTTNCNGGNTCAAAGTTTTTAAACGCTNTGCGGAAGTTGTCTCGCTTCTTTAAAACGATNATCCAAGAGAGCCCTGCCTGAAATCCGTCAAGGCATAACTTNTCGTAGAGGGCTTGGTCATCATGTTCAGGAACGCCCCACTCTGTGTCGTGATACGAAACATAGATTGGGTCATCNCCGCACCAGANGCAGCGACTCATTGACCACCNCCAAACAATTCTTCAAGNAGTTTCACNGGATCAGGCGCTTCTCCCTCGCCACTGAGNGCATCACCAATGGCATCACCGATGGCATCACCGATGGCATCTAATGCTGCGCTTTGAAGTATCTCGCTCAAATCAAACTGTGGGTCGACNTCAACTTTTGGTTCTGAAATCGTGCCAGTAATGCGAAGTGGTACATCAATGTCAGTCGCAAGACCCCTTAACTCCTTGATTGAATATCCAAGTCCCGTGAGCGGAACAGCAGAGGTTAGATTTAGNTTGCGGTTGTTTAGATTAATTGTGCCGGNATATGGCACTGAATATTTGCCATCAATAATGAGATTAAACTCGTCATACGTCACAACGCCTTTGCGAATCTGAACTTCGATTGGTTCAAACNCAGCGGGAATCATTTCAGCATGTGAAGAGTTAAAGATGGGGAGTAACTGAAGTGTNGCAGCACCACTGTCAAGTTCAACNTCACCGATATCAATNTGCACATCTGCGTTCAANTTTTTAACGTTGCCATCNAGCGGGATACTTGCATTACGCACCATCATCTTGATGGGGTGTTTGACTGTGCGAATATCAGAAAGCACTGGACCTAAATCTTTNAGAATGCGTTGTGTTAACGCAGGCGTTAGTTGTAGCGTTGCAACATTNTTTTGCGTATCGATAGTTGCGAGTTTGNCTGCAATCGTAAACTGTGTTTCAAANGACGCATTTGGGGCTGTACCGCCTGCTTGAACGCGAGGCGCTCCAAGCAAATCGTCAATNATGCATTCGACTGAAACAGGTGTTCCAACTGAGTCAACGAGTAAACCATTGCACTCACCCATCGCGTCAATGAGATGTGTGTCAATACCTGTTGCTGCAAGGTGAAGTTGCAACTCGTCATTCCCTTGTCGGACGCTTTTNCCTTGGATGACAGTTTGCTGATTCCCAATGGCATAAACACCATTGAACGAACTATTACCCTCCATGTCGATATNATCGATGACCGCTGCAACAGAAACGGATGANGCAAACTTAACACCGACGATCTCCTCAGCAAGTTTTGGATGAACAGTCCCAGTGACGTTGCATGCAGTCAAACGCTCAAGNCCACCCTCACCGAGTTCTACGAATCCTGAGAGTTGTAACTGATTTGCATTGAACGAAACGATGTTTTCTTCTTCTTTCAGTGTCAAAGACAAATCACAGAGTGTTCCAACATCACGGGCAATATTGATNTNTTCAAATCCNGCGACTTCAGCAAGGATAGAAGTTGGGAACTGCCNGACATCAATTGACGCTTGTTCTGTTGGAAGAGAACNTGACACACTATTGAGTAGCGCAATAAGCGAATTGGCTTTCTCTTTCTGTTTTGCNGATAGAGAGAATGAAGTCGCTTTGTCGTTTGTTTTTGCTGTACCGTTAAGGTGAANNTGTTGTTGATTTTGAATTGAAATGGTCGTGTCTAAATCTCTAATGGCAACATTTGACTCAGTCATCTGAAGAGGTCCTGAGCAAGAGAAATGACCTTCGAGTGCNAACAAATCGCCGTTTNGNACGCACTGTTCAATGGTCGCGGACAATGTTGTATTGCCTGATAGTCGAGATTCTGAAAGCGTTTCGATNAGTCCAGCGTCAATCGAAGCATGCAATTCTACATNTGTAAANGACTCAAGAGAAGGCGTCACTAAACCAGTTGCTCGGCACTGACTACTTTCAAAAGAGAATTGAAGTGGTTTGCCTTGCGTTAGGTTCGCAACGCTTAGAGCAAATGAGTCACCAATATCTCTTTCAATATCGATTGGTGTCGTGTTAACAAACGGCGCAAGCAAACTACTTGGTACTTGTTCAAGGTTTGCCATTCCAGTGACTTCATATCCATCGAACGCAACGGATNCTGATTCGTCTTCAGTTTTTGTGAACTGAAGTTTAACTTGTATATTGCCGCTGTCCGCTTCATATTCTTGTAGCGAACCTTGCAAATCAAGATTCAGCGTNGTTTCAAGATCTGGCGAACTGAGTGAACCATTCATGGTTGTCACTGACCAACCACCGATTGAACCAACTGATGGAATAGGGATTGAGTANATCTCAAATGNAGAAGTGAACTCNCAATTGTCATTGAGTTNATACTGNGCATCGAGGCAGTTTGGTGAAGTCGCTTGAAGTGTTANGTGTCCGCCAGACTGGTGNGTTGCGTGNANNTCAANTGANAGTGCNCCNGNTGGACTNANCGTNACNNNNCCTGNGTCNANATCNAGCGTNGAGCGTGTCATGCATTCCAACTGTNAACTGACCATCGATTGNGAGCGGAAGGGTTGAGGATTGCTTGATGACATCCATGAGTGACGCCTGTAAAACGCAATTGAACGTGCCACTGATCTCATCTTCCTTAAGTTGTATGCCACGAATTTCTTGAGGTCCCGACCAAGAGCATGACACTTGCTCAACAAGTATGCCTTCATCTTTGAGCATCGATTGAGCGAGGCCTGAGACATACGGTGGAATCGCAAAATATGCAGTTCCACCAAGTAGGACAATGAGTCCAAGAATGACAACTGTGAACTTCTTCTTCATCTCAAGGGCATGATACTCTCAAGAGTTTTGTCTGGTATCCTTGCTGATATGGCAACTTCGCATATTGAGCGTATCGCGCACGCCAAAATAAACCTATCGCTCTCTGTTGGTTCAATACAGTCAAATGGGCTCCATGAGATTGCATCACGTATGGTGTCGATCTCGCTACATGATTCACTCACGATTACTGCGTTAGATTCCCACGCTTTATCGAGGTATGCCATTCTTTGGAATGAGGATGCACCAAAACAGACAGAGATTGATTGGCCACTTCAATCNGATTTGACTGTGAGAGCGCACCAACTCGTCCAAGAAAAAGTTGGAANGTCGCTNCCAATTCAACTCAAACTTCAAAAGAGCATTCCGGTTGGTGGTGGNCTTGGTGGTGGCTCCGCTGATGCGGCAGCAATGCTTGTTGGCTTGAAACAACTCTTTNATCTTGATATTGATNTGCACCCGCTTGCTCAAACACTAGGATCTGATGTGCCTTTTCACCTGACAGGCCATGAAGCAATTGTGGGNGNCACAGGCGAGTTGGTTTTGGAGACTCNGTTTGAACATAAAACGGTTTTGCTCTGCATTCCACCCTATGCGTGCAATACAGGCGAGATTTACCGAGCATTTGAGCAGCGAGGACCGCANGTGCTTGATGTTGAGCGAGTCGAGTCAGGAGATCTATTCAACGCACTTACNGAATCTGCTTGCGATGTCACGCCACAGTTAGGAAATGATTTGATTGAACTCTCGAATATTTGCGAATGTGAGGTTCATCTNTCNGGGAGCGGNTCAACAATGTTTGCAATCTGCGATAATGATTCTCACGCACAAANGCTTGCTGGAGTAATTCAATCGTCAACGGATTGCATCGCAGTTGTAACTGAAACGTGCGTGCCAGAGAACATGGAGAAGTGAAATGACANTAGCAACAACGAATTTTGTGCCCACAGACATTGATGCAACAACGTGGGAAAACCTCAAGCCATATTATGATTCGCTTCTTGAGCGAACCTTCAAATGCCAAGGNTGCATTGCACAGTTCCTACTTGATTGTTCAGAACTTGATGCATCTGCTGATGAAGCNGGTTCTAACTTGTACATTGCAATGACATGCAACACTGAAGATGAAGNAGCGAAGAAAGGTTTTCTCAACTTCATTGAAACAGTTGAACCAGAGTTAAAGAAGGTCCGCTTTGAGATTAAGAAGAAAGTTGTTGAATGTGAACACGCCGCTTCCCTCGACCAAGATCGTTATGGCGTGTTANTTCGGAATTGGACTGCNGATGTAGAACTCTTTAGAGATGAAAATGTTCCGCTTCAAACCGAAGATACNAAGTTAGGTCAGCAATACTCAGAGATATGTGGCTCAATGATGGTGGAGTTTGATGGCGAAGAACGAACGATGCCTCAAATGGGACGCTACCAACAAGATAAAGACCGCGAAGTTCGGGAATCATCTTGGAGAGCAGTCGCAAGCAGACGGCTAGAAAATCGTGATGACATTGATGGCTTGTTTGACGAAATGGTTTCCATTCGAAATCAGGTTGCAATNAATGCTGGTTATGACAATTACCGTGACTACATGTTCACAGTGAAACACCGTTTTGATTACACGCCAGAAGATTGCATGGCGTTTCATGATGCGATTGAACAAGCGTGTATGCCGATNGTGCGAAGACTTGCTGATGAACGAAAAGAAGCGCTCGGTCTCGAANCGCTGAGNCCTTGGGACTTGGCAGTAGACCCTCATGGACACGACCCGCTTCGCCCGTTTGAAACCGCTGATGAACTCATNGAGCGAAGTTCAAAATTGTTCCACCGTATGGACAGTGAACTAGGCACGATGTTTGACTCGATGCGCGATGGTGGNTATTCGCTTGACCTCGCATCTCGTAAAGGCAAAGCGCCAGGNGGCTATCAAGCAAGCCGGGACAGAGAACGAAAACCGTTTATCTTCATGAACGCTGCTGGATTGCCANGAGATGTTGACACGATGGTGCATGAAGCAGGTCATGCATTCCACGCCATGCTCAGTAAAACNGATGACTTCGTGTGGTACCGNAANCCCCCGCTTGAGTTTGCAGAAGTTGCTTCGATGAGTATGGAATNACTGGCATATCCATTCCTTGATGAGTTCTACGCTGAAGAAGATTGCAAGCGNGCGATTCGCAAACACCTTGAGGGTATTGTTNNGACATTGCCGTGGGTTGCCACGATTGATGCGTTCCAACATTGGATTTACACNCACCCAGAACATACTAGAGAAGAACGAACACAATGCTGGCTTGATATTACAGCACGCTTTGGCGGTGTGAGCGATTGGAGTGACCTTGCAGANGAGCAAGCAGCTGTCTGGCACAGACAACTTCACCCATTTGAAGTGCCGTTCTATTACGTTGAGTATGGCATTGCTCAACTCGGAGCACTTCAACTTTGGTTGAACTATTGCAACGATGAGACGTCAGCGATTGATGCGTATAAGAAAGCGTTGACAATNGGTGGCAGTAAACCATTGCCAACNTTGTTTGAATCTGCAGGNTTAAAGTTTGATTTCTCTGCTGAAATGGTCGGGAAACTCATGGATGCAGTCGACAAGGCGCTCACGCAATACGCGTAACGATTCATGAAGGGTGGCTTCCATTCGATTTGGTACGTCATTCAGCAAGCACGGCGAGCTGGTGGCTTGCTTGCGATGTGGAAGTCGATGCGCTCCAAGAATGCTTGTAAGACTTGCGCCTTTGGTATGGGNGGACAAAAAGGNGGAATGGTCAATGAAGCAGGCAAGTTTCCCGAGTTCTGCAAAAAGTCAGTGCAGGCAATGGCTGCAGACATGCAGGGCGCAATTACAGAGTCNNTCTTTGANANGTATTCCATTGCACAGTTAGGTTCAATGTCACCACGTGAACTNGAGTCGCTTGGGCGATTGGTTTTTCCGATATACGCTGGCCCGCTTGANATGAACTACAAGCGCATNTCATGGGATGAAGCACTCACNAAGGTTTCATCAAAAATGAAAGAAACGGATCCCGCACACTCTTTTTATTACTTCAGCGGACGTTCAAGTAATGAAGCGGGCTTTTTGTTNCANGTTGCTGCNNGAGTCCATGGCGCGCACAACATCAACAACTGCTCCTACTACTGTCATCAAGCAAGTGGAGTCGGTCTGACAAGTGTCACTGGCTCTGGCACAGCGACAGTTGTGCTCGATGACATTGAGGAAGCGGATTTAATGATTTTGATTGGATGNAACCCTTCATCAAATCACCCTCGCTTACTACGAAACTTAGTTGAGTTAAGAAGGCGTGGTGGAAAAGTTATTGTCATTAATCCATTGAAAGAACAAGGNCTTTGCAAGTTTAAAGTTCCTAGCGACGTGCGAAGTTTGTTGTTTGGTTCAACAATTTCAGACGAATATGTACAGCCTAACATTGGCGGTGACTGCGCACTTTTGCTTGGTATCCTGAAGTGGTTAGATGAACATGATGGGATCGANGAGTCGTTTGTTACTCGTCATGTGGAAGATTTTGAACTTGTTCGAANGCAAGCCNAAGATCAATCATGGGATTGGATTGAGCAATCAAGTGGAGTTTCAATTGACACAATTGCCCGTGTGGCTGAACTCTATAAAGAATCAAAACAGACAATTTTTTGCTGGGCGATGGGTATCACTCACACCAAAGGTGGTGTCGATGGCGTTCGAATGATTGCGAACCTTGCTCTTGCAAGAGGCATGATTGGAAAACGGGGTGCGGGTTTGTTACCTCTTAGAGGGCATTCCAATGTTCAAGGCATGGGCACAATCGGTGTTGTTCCAATTCTAAAGCCAGCAATGAAATCCGCTATTGAAGAAGCGCTCAATGTCTCGCTCTCTGAGACACCAGCCAATCATCGCGGTGACACGATGGCGTGTATGNAAGCAGCAGACAAAGGAGAGATTGAATTCGCACTNTGCCTTGGNGGCAANTTACTTGCTTCAAATCCAGATACGCAGTTTGCACACAAAGCGATGTCTAANATTCAAACTACAGCGTACATCTCAACAACNTTAAACAAAGGGCATTTCCTTGGGAGAGGTAAGGAAACGATCATCTTNCCAACACTCCCAAGAGATGAAGAACCACAAGTNACAACGCAAGAATCAATGTTTAACTACGTCAGGCGAAGCAGTGGCGGCTCGCCAAGACACACGGGCGTNCNNAGNGAAGTTGACATTATCGTTTCCCTTGCAAGCGATGCTGTCGATGGCGTTGACTGGGAACAATTCAGAGATTACCAAGCCATTCGTAATCTACTTGCTGCGTGTTTAGATGGATTTAATCCTGATGAAGAACATCAAATCAAAGGGCGTACATTCCACAAGCCGGTGTTTAACACTCCNAGNCAGAAAGCCAAGGCGCATGCAGTGACGCTGCCTGAGCCAAAAAGCATTTCTGAAAACCAACTGAGANTGATGACAATTCGCTCTGAAGGTCAGTTTAATACTGTGGTCTATGAAGAAGAAGATGTCTTTAGAAATCAGACACGCAGAGATATCATCATGATGAATTCAGATGACATCAAACGATTGGGACTTTCCGAAAATGATGTCGTGAGCGTCGAAGGACCATCGGGGTCAATGCAAGTCATCGCAAGGTCAATTGACATCGCCTCTGGCAACTGTGCGATGTACTACCCCGAAGCGAACATACTACTNTCAACTGANATTGACAAAGAATCACGAACACCCATTTTTAAGGGTGAAGTTGTGAACGTCACTCGGTGTGTTTAAACTTGAAAGTGTCTCNATAGTTTCGCTCGTTGCNGAGATGAGTTCACATTCAATTCGTTTTAAAAAACCTTTGAGTGAACGCATGCCATCNTCTAAACACGCTGTGCATACNGTTGCATACATTGAATCGATGACACAGGGTAATCCATACACTCTGTCATCATCATTAAAAGCAGCAGAACAATNTACGTCAATCAATCGTTGCATGGTTTGATGAGTTAACAGCGGCATGTCGCAACCAATAATGAGGTAGCGCTTGCANATGNCAGAAAGGAGCAGTGCTTCAACGCCTGCAAGTGGCCCAGCACCATGACGGCGGTCTATGACATAAGGCAAATCGCCATACTGCCTGCCAACAGTNATNACGGTCTCAGAAAGCGTTGATGCAAGAGTGACCATGGTATCCATCAAGGTTTGTTCANCACCTAATTGAATCAAGTGTTTTGGCTCACCCATGCGGGCGCTCTGCCCCCCTAGCAAGATGGCCACACCAAGCGTCATGTCGAGGAAACAGAAATTGTTTCACCCGTTTCAAGTGAACCNGNATGAATGACCTTGGCAAGGTAACCACACCGTCCAACGATGTCNGTTTTGAGGGANTTACCGAGTGGGTCAAGCACATAACAAGGCTTTCGTAACTCAGTNAGTTCAATCACAACGCCACCAGAAAACGTGAGGGTATCACCAACATTCAATGATGCCATNTCAAGTGATTCGGTTGTCACGTTTTCACCAATAGCACCAGGTTCTAGGGGGTAACCATCCTCTTTGAGAACATTCAAGGTTTCGATGTCCATGAGNCTCACAGCCCTGTCTAGGTGCCAATGTTTCTCGTGACTTCGTCCATCACCTTCAAGCCCCTTCTCTAGGACCTCTGCTTTTGGNACGGGTAACTTAGGAATGCCTCCACTAGAAATATTCACAGAAATTACTTTAGACATGCCGAGACTATACTGATGTCAACTTGCATCGTGTGCTTGCTTGCGTACAATTTTATGGACATTCCCTGTAATGGTTTTTAAACTCACAACAATTTTNATTGCATCGCTCTGCGTATCAGACCCAGTAGAACTCGTTCCCGTAGATGCTGGGGTTGAAGACAGAGGCGCGTTAAGCACCTCTCTCTTTGTTGAGCCTAAAGATTTGCGANAAAATCAATCNTTTGAACGGCTGTANAAAGTTGAAGGAAGTGAAGATGTGTATGTGCGAAAAGCTGGGGGTCTAAAAGCAATCTTTCGCAGTTCTCAATACGCAAANATCTATGGAAGNGAAGTGCCAATTGTTCCAGCGGGCACGGTGTATGTGATTGGCGCTATCCGCCCCGAACTCGTGGCAAGCATGGGCGGTCTGAGTCCGAGCGCTGAAGACACTTCGACCGATCCAGAAGTACAAACTCAACAAGTTAAACGAACGCATGTCCCTGCGGGTGTTCGATCATTGCGATTTGTTGAAGATGAGGGATACCGCCGGAAGCGTTTAGCATCGTTCGTCTTGATGAGTGCGTTCAAACAGTAAGCGGTTAAGCTGCGTTTGGCGGGTCGTCATGCAGCGCAATNATTCCCATCATTGAGGCGTACTCGCGGATGCGTAGTTCAGCTTCTTCAAGTGCACCTTCAACTTCGTCGTATCGAGTAGAGCGTTCTTCGCTTAAAATTTTTGCAGCACGAGTTGGAANCGGGAGCGGCNTGTCGCCTTGTAGTCTCACATTGCTGNTGAGGGGAAAGGCATGAGGTATTGAATTGTTGTGATATGCAACCATAATGAAAACATCGGAAGTTATAGCCCCCTCCTTTTGTGTTGTGGCCTAGAATTGAGTTTGCGTAAACCTGCATGAAACGCACAGTTTTCCTACCTTGACACAGCATCGCTCTTCGCTACGATGTGCAGTTCNTGTCGCTGATCACCGAGCCAANTCNAATCCCGATCGTCCATGACGAAGCACTTGTTGCCATCGCAGAGAAGGTCCGTNCTGGAAAGCGGTTAAGTGCCGAAGAAGGCGTGTATTTGTATGAAACGCCNGACCTTTGGACGCTTTGTAGTCTCGCTCAAGAAGTGCGTACAAAGTTGCATGGGAACAAGACGTATTACAACATTAACAGACACATTAATTACACGAACATATGTGCGTTAAGTTGTCAGTTCTGTGACTTTCACAGAAAGAAAGAACAAGACGGTGCATACGAGCACTCCCTCGACGATATCCGTAAAGAAACAGAAGTAGCGATTCATGCAGGGGCGACAGAACTACATATTGTCGGAGGACTTCATCCTTGGTTACCGTTCTCGTACTACACAGAGATGCTTCAAACAATTCGGGAAATGGCACCAAACATTCACATTAAGGCTTTTACAGCNGTAGAANTCGTTCACCTTGCCCGCATTTCAAAACGNGGTCGCGAAGGCAGAGATGGCATCNCTGCAGTTCTAGAAGAATTGAANGNAGCAGGCCTTGGTTCATTACCAGGCGGCGGTGCTGAAGTTTTTGATGACCGCGTNCATGATGACGCATTTAAAGGNAAAATCAGAGGCGAGCAATGGCTTGANGTTCACCGATGTGCACATGAGATTGGANTAAACTCAAACGCAACCATGCTGTATGGTCATATTGAAACGCATGCTGAGCGGATTGATCACATGATGCAAATACGCAGCGAACAAGATCGAGTGTTGCAAGACAAGACAAAAGGTCAGTTCCAAACGTTCATTCCCCTGCNGTTTATTCCTGGCAAAAGTGAACTTGCACATCTACCTGGACCAGGCGGTGTTGAAAACTTGAGAACNATTGCGATTGCAAGACTGATGCTCGATAACATTCCGCACATCAAAGCATTTTGGATTATGCAAACGCTGCACATGGCTCAACACATGCTGGAGTGTGGAGCAAATGATATTGATGGCACAGTTGTGTGGTACGACATTACTAAAGTTGACACGGCGGATACGCACCAAGAATGTACAGTCGTTGATTTGTGTNGAGCGATTCGCGACGCAGGGTTTGACCCTGTCGAACGTGACACGATTTACCGAGAAGTGATTCGTGACGGTAACTCATGGCGAGTGAAGTCACTCAAAGNCAAGCAGACTTGTTCGTCCGANANTTCGTCCGATAACTAGGCTGCCTTTTTCANGTTAATAANCGATTCTTTTTCTTGGGCTTTCAGGTAAAAGAGTTGTTGCGCCCAGTTNGAGAGGAATCTNTGATATTGNTGCTTAGCAATNTGCTCAGCACGCTTGGCAGCATCAGCATTCGGTAGAGATAGTGTGANATGTGACATGACGCTCCAACTATCGGAGCGTCATGTAGGTAAATGAAATGANTGTCCCCCCTTTTCTATTGAAAACTTATGAAACTGGCTTGAACTGCAGTTTGTCAAGAATGCCTTCAAACTGGTCATTGTCATAGAACGTNATCGTTAACTTNCCACTCCCCTTCTTTTGGCCAGTGGCGATGTCAACTTTCGTNCCAAGATGNTTGCCAAGTTGATCNCTGAGTGAATCCATATACATATCAAGTGGCGACTTTTCTTTCTCCATTGTTTTGGGTTTGGCTCCACCCTTTTGGAGTCTGCGTTCGAGTTCTCTGACGGACCACTGCTCTCGCATGCACCGCGTAGCAATTGCCTTTGACTGTGTGACATCAGGAATGCTAAGAAGCACTTTTGCATGCCCCATCGAAAGCCGACCATCACGCACAGCNTCTTTGACAAAATCATCTAAGTCNTTTAANCGCANGAAGTTAGAAACACTCGAACGGTCNATTCCTAGTTGCTCAGCGATNTCTTTNTGAGTNGCNTCGAACTTCACAATGAGTCTGTCNAACGCTTCCGCCCTGTCGATGGGATTCAAATCTTCTCGTTGNAGGTTCTCTATGAGCGCCCATTCGGCAGCGGTTCTATCGTCTACATCTTTGANAGTNGCAGGNATTGTTTTGAGTCCAGCAATCTGAGCAGCCCTGAGTCTTCGCTCNCCTGCAATCAGTTCATACCCATCTTCGCCAACCAACTTCCGCACGACAATCGCTTGCATCACCCCTGCCTTTTGAATCGAGTCNGCGAGTTGCCCAAGTGAGTCGTCGTCGAAGACTTGTCTAGGCTGGAGTCTGTTTGGCTCAACCATNTCAATTGGNAGATAAGAGAGCTGTTCACCATCNTTGGNNCTCGGNCTGACATCNCTCGCANCGTCTACGGTTTTTNCTTTNGGCGTAGCAGCCGCTGNCACTTGCTGCGACTTNCTTGNCNCTGCNCCCTGATNAACTGGNACTGCCACAGGNCTGGACAGCAACCCGCCGAGACCTTTNCCCANCCGNTTNTTCGTTTTCTTCGCTTGCTTAGCCATGGCTACTCCTTTAACCTTATGNTCCACGTGGAACGTCGTGTTCGCACGCAAGCANTGTTATCTCATGTTCCACGTGGAACGTCAAGGCNNAAAAGGTGNTTCTGGGGAGTAAAAATAGCAGGGGAGGCANAAGTCCGATAACACTNAGTGCAAGGCAGGGAATTCATGAACACGGCAGTACGCGTAATTTNTCAGCANAATGGATCGACAANTCNCNNCAATTAGAGNNTGTNNATTANTCTTGGGCGATTGGGAACACNTCAGCGGGGGCTACAGAGATGGTNGCTTCCTGTCCAACCTCNATNCGATGCTTAGGATTCATCTCAGTAACTGCGATGATATTGCCGCTTTCTGTTTCGAACTTGTGTTGNGCGGANTCACCGAGNTAGATCGACTGGATGCACGTTCCAGGAATTNTNTTGGGGCTCGTAGGGGAGTCAGTAATACTCAATGACTCAGGGCGAATGGAAATCATCACATCGCTGGAAGATGATTGGTGTGTCGACTCAAGAATGCCAACAGGGGTCGTCAGTTTNTTCCCTTCTGCTTTGGCTTCTATAAAGTTTGTTTCNCCAATAAATGAAGCGACAAATGAAGAGCAGGGNTGGTTATACACCTCTTGAGGTGAGCCAATNTGCTGGATCAAGCCATTTTTAAGAACAGCCATTCTGTCTGCAATTGAGAGNGCTTCTTTCTGATCATGTGTTACGTAAACAGTTGTAATTCCAAGAGTAGTGCATATTCGGCGAATCTCAGTTCGCATTTCAAGTCGTAGTTTTGCATCAAGATTAGACAGGGGTTCATCAAGTAGGAGCACATCTGGTTCGACAACGATTGAGCGGGCTAGGGCGACACGTTGCTGCTGGCCGCCAGATAACTCATTAGGTTTTCGGTGTGCCAAATGTTCCATTTGNACTATGGAAAGGGCTTCTTTTGCCTTCTTTTCTTGCACGTTCGCAGCAAGTTTGCGTAATTTAAGACCATATGCCACATTTTGAAGTACGGTCATGTGTGGCCACAGGGCATAACTTTGGAAAACCATCCCGGTGTTTCGTTTGTGTGGCGGAAGATGCGTGACATCATGCTCGCCAAACAGTATTGCTCCATCCGTTGGCTCNATGAATCCTGCAAGCATTCTGAGNAGGGTCGTCTTGCCGCAACCNGATGGGCCAAGCAAAAAGAAGAGCTCNCCACTTTCNATGGTCAGTGAGACATTGTTCACGGCTGTGGTTTCGCCGAAAGACTTTGTCAAACTNTTGATGTGAATCGAGGTCATATCGAGAAACGATACCAAAGTCAGTGCTGTTCAATGTGATGAGAGATGAAACTTTATTTTGAAATTGTTGCTTCCCTTCGCTACGATAGAAGTTCGATGTCATTAGAAGGGCGAAAACTTGAACAACTTNGAGAGTGGCGAGGTCGTAAGGACAGNGANTTATCTGTTCAAAAAACGCTTGCNCATTTGAAACGTTCCCTGAAGCGTTCAAATACNCAACTCTTNCAAATCGNCGAAGTGTGGAAAGCNGAAGTTCCTGAAATCATTTATGAACAGACACATCCAGTCTCNTTAAAGAATGGAGTACTTGAGGTTGCTGTTAATGGTTCNGCAATGAGTTATCANTTACAACAGTTGATTAGAGGGGGGCTGCTNCAAAAGTTACAAACACAAATNAACACNCCGCTAAGGAAGATAAAAGTAAAGTTGTTAACTGAGTGACGTGATCGTCTCAGGTATCTGTTGCACTTGTCCATGCGCATTGACGCAAGCAATAACNGTCTCGCCTTTAGTTAGAAGTTTGTCCCCTCGCTTTAACTCATATGAATGTGTTAATGTNGCTTTNCGCTGTTCAGTANAGGTTGTATACAGCATCAACTCATCATCATATTTTGCAGGAGCGTGATACTTCACTTGTAAAGTTGACACAACAAAATAGATNTGCTCTNCTTCTAGGTTCTTGTAATTGAANCCTTGCGTACGTAACAANTCTGTTCGACCCATTTCAAACCATACTGGATACACAGCATGGTGGACAACACCCATTGGGTCACACTCGTTATACCGAACTCGAATTGNTAATGAACATTCCATNTTTACTTTCCTACACAAAAGGATGAAAAGACTTCCCCAAGAACTTCATCNGGTGTTACTTGTCCTGTTATTCCNCCGATTGCATTAAGCGCATTTCGCAAGGAATTTGCTGTCAATTCTGGTACTTGCACATCAATCCTTGCTTGCTCTAAANAACGCTTAGCATCTCTTAATAGTTGCTCGTGTCTGCCAAGTAGCGCAAGTGCTTGCTCNTTNGGATTCAACTGNNCGCCAAGTCTTGAAGCTACTTTTTCTTTCAAAGANCCAAGACCTTCTCCAGTNATTGCTGAGATGGCTGAATCATGAGCATGTTCTTCATCACTTTTTGTATGAATGACAAGGTAATGAGAACTTGTNTCAGGNACATCTTGATGTGGTGCAACGCAATATAGAACGACATCTGCTTTTTGAATCATACTTGCGGTTTTCTTTTGTGCAGCATCTGTAACTACATTGGTGCTTTGTTCAATTCCTGCAATGTCAATNAGTTCAGCTTCTTTGTTACCAAAATAGACTCGCTCAGCAATTGCATCACGCGTTGTCCCTTCTTCTGAACTCACAACAACTCTATCAAATCCAACAAGTGCATTAAACAGNGTTGACTTGCCTGCATTTGGTTGTCCGGCGATCACGACTAATGGAAGAGCGCGAAGCGATACCATTGAAATGTTGTTCTCAAGAAGCGANTCAATGGTACTTAAACATTGNTCAACCTCTTTCATGAGTTCTNCTTCAGTGATTGCAACGACATCTTCTTCATCNGTGAAATCAATTCCTGCTTCGACTAATCCNAAAGTTCTNGCAAGCGTTTTTGAAATCNATTCAACTCGTGAAGCGAGTGCACCNTNTCTNAGTAGGGACGCGCCTTTGAGTTCNGCATCATTCGANGCTGAAATCGTNGCACACACACCTTCTGCTTCACTCAGTGTGAGCCGGCCATTAAAGAACGCTCTTGCTGTAAACTCGCCGGCTTCTGCAAGCCGGCCACCGGTCACATTGATCATTTCTTGAATCATGCGATCAACTAAAGTTGAATTGTTTGGGCACTGAATCTCAACNGTATCTTGCCCTGCGTANGATTGGTCAGCGCCAAAGGCGGCAACCAGTACAGGTAGATGGTGATGACCGAGTGAAAACTGCCGTTTTTCTAAGGTTCTTACAGGTGGGAGTCCGCACAAGGCCTCACATCCATCAAAAGCAGATGGACCACACATCCGNATAAGNGTTTTTGTACTTGAGCCCCTTGGCGCACTGACAGCGATGATTGTCTCATCAAGATTCATGCGTCAATACTAAGGTAAAACTAATCTCTTTTCTTGAAGTTGCGCTTCTTGGCTTTNTTTTGAACCTTCTTGCGNCTAGCTTCCATTGCATCAGCCCATGCTCTGCCTTGCTTGTCCTTAGGCTTTCCCTTACGCGGAGCACTTACTTTTTGTGGTTCAATCTCAAGTCCATCAAGGTGTTGCCTGACACGCCTACTCTCGAGGATGCCAACTGCACTTGAAGTCAGAATGTAAAGGGTCAGCCCNGAAGGTGCTGAGTAAAGCATGAGCGGGAACATCACAACCATCATGATTCGCATCACTTTTTGTTGNGATTCTTGCTCAGGTGTCGTCGCAACTTGCGGTGACATGTATTTCTGTTGGACAAAGAAAATTGCGCCCATGAGAATTGGCAGAATGTTGATGCCCGTGATGTTCCAAAGGAAGAATTGGAATGGTTCATCAAACTCGCCAAAGAAGTGGTCAGCAGCACTTAAATCTGCAAGGAATGGCCATTCGCCAATCATTTGGAAGACGCCAAAGAATGCTGGTTCTTGTCTAATGTCAAACATGAAGTAGAGCANGGCATANAACGCAACCCAAACCGGCATTTGCAAGAACATTGGAAGGCATCCAAGCATCATGAACGGATTAACTCCGTACTGCTGCATCAAACGCATCTGTTCTGTTTGTGCTTTCTTTGGGTCGTCTGGATACTTCGCCTTAATCTTGTCAATCTCTGGCTTAATCTTTTGCATCACCTTGCCAAAGCGTTGCATGTTGATTTGTGATTTCTTTGTNATTGGGTGCAAGAGCCCGCGAACAATAAGTACCAANCAAATGATTGCAATGCCCCAGTCAAAGACAACATGTTGATCTAAGAACGTCAGCACCCACGCAAGCAAATCTGCAAGCCATTGGAATGTGCAAATTGCGCACATGCTCGACATTTGATAGAGGACAAGTTCTCTCATGTTGAGCGCGACATATGGTTGTTCGTTATCTAAGATTGCACGCTTCATTGGNCCTGCNTACACATCCATAGAGAGGTCATAGGAATCGTTNGGTGANACGTTTGTTTCCGGACTCCAAAGGGCAGTCAAGATGAATTCGNNATCGCCATCACCATAGACTTGGCTACTGATNATTTCGACCTTGTCAGTTAATGCNCGGTTACCTACACCTTCANTATTAACATTTGGCAAAACAGCGAGCGCAAAGTAACGGTTTGTAGAAGCAAACCAAGAGAGTNTAAGCGCATCTTCTTCAGTTTCTTCAGTTGGCCAAAGCGGTTCTGTATCGAGCTTCGTTGCATCAGCGTATTCGTACAAAATTTCGGTTGATTGAATTGGTGCTGCTTGATTTGGGTCGAACTCTTCNGACAACTCCCAGCCAAACCTAAAGCGTCTTCGGTCCATGTACCGTGAGCGATCGACAACGAGACTTTGTGGTCCATACTGCAACCAACGAACGGAGAGCGTGCCATTTGTTGCATTTGAAACACGCTGATCAAGTGTGATGCCGTATTGATCGCCTAGCGTCCAATCACGATGAATTGTCGCAACTGTAGAACCATCTTGAGCGACAACTTCAGCTGTAAAGTGAATTGCATTCTCGCCTATACGCTCAGCTTGCCAAAAGTCAGGGTTTGTTAAATGAAGTGTGTGACCATTAATCACTACTTGGCTTGCACCTAAGATTGATGCAGTTGCACTCGCAACACCACTACTTGTTTGATACTGCAAGGTTTTTGCTGTGCTTAAGAGGTATAAGTCATCATAAGAAGGTTGTGTTCCTCCTTCATTTCTGAATCGATCCCAAGCGAGTTTACCATCCACAGTTTCAAAAATGTTTGAAAAGCGAATTGATTCAATGCCAGCACCTGCTGGCGTAAAAACTGCTTGCATGCTCCACTTGTTGTAATCGTCAAGTGAACCGAGTGTGTGCGATTCGCTCGTTGTCCCGAATCGTTTGAGTGTCAGTTTGCCAGTTTCAGTTTGAAGCACTGGAGCAACGCTTTCAACCGGTTTTGCAACTGGCGAAGGTTCAACACGATCATCAACAGTGGGTGCATCGTTACTGGCAACTTCAACCTTTTGGTTCGTTGTTTCAGGCGTCTCTAGTGGTTGTGTTTGCCGTTCTGGCCCAAAAATGACTGCAAGCAATATTCCTGCAGCTGCAAGTAGGACAAGGAGTGGAATGATACGGCGCCGTGCCTGTGGGGACATTTGTTCTTCTCTTATCTTTTATCAGCGACCTTCGTGAAGTCGATCGCCTAACCAGTTGCTTAGTTCCGGAATCGCATGGATTTTACTTGAGACTGAATCGATGTCATATTCAAGTCGGAAAAAGTCGACAGTTGTTGCTTCATTGTCAAGGATGGCATAACTGCTTCGTGGGTCTAAATCACGAGGTTGTCCAACTGAACCGGGATTGATGATGATGTGATCTTCATCTTTGTAATTGAATGAATATTCAAAATCTTCAGGTGGATAAAAGTCTGGTTCAGTTGTGAAAATGCCGGGAACATGTGTGTGCCCTAACATGGAATGTTTTGGAATTCTGTCAAAGATTTGTTTCATCTTGACAGGAGAATTGATTGCGTCATCTGGGAAGAGGTATTCATTGATTGGTCTTCTTGGGGTGCCGTGCACACACAAAAAATCATCCATTTGAGTTCTGACGCGTAAGCCGCCAAGAAACTCCCATCTTCGAGCCGCGACTTCCTTGTCTTGCTCAGCATCAAACTGAGCGCGAGTCCAGTACGCAGCTTGTTCNGCAGCNGCATTAAANTTTGTTGGTTCNTANAGNGCGCCGTANTCATGNTTNCCNAGAAGNGACCATTCGCANCGCTCNGCAACNAGNTCNACACATTCNGCAGGATTTGGTCCGTANCCCAAAATGTCTCCAAGACAAACGATGCGGTCGACTGACTTTGAGTCGATGTCCGCAAGCACTGTTTTGAGCGCTTCAAGGTTGCCATGGATGTCACTAATGATTGCTGTTCGCACAATAAATGCCTTTATCTGCTAAAGCGAGGAATGATACTCTGACTCCGCTAAGAATGCGAATTTTATCCATTCCAAACCCTCGGCAAACCATCATCANAGAGGCCGGCAGAGGCAATTGTAANCTGTTGAAACNAAAAGAGTTCCGCAAAACAGGACCNNAAATCGCTCCCTCGGATAGAATACCCCACTTTTCAGCAATTCCCATTCTTACAACTGGAAGGATAGAACGTTGTCATCAGAACGCCATTTCGATTTAATTGTGATTGGTTCCGGNCCTGGCGGGTATGTCGGTGCCATTCGTGCAGCCCAAATGGGTATGAAAGTCGCTTGCATCGACCGAGATAAACTTGGTGGTGTTTGCCTCAACTGGGGTTGCATTCCCTCAAAAGCACTTCTACATGGTGCTGAAATTTATAACGAAGCGATTAATCACGGTGAAGCATGGGGCATTCANGCAAACGATGTGACTGTTGATTGGGGCGCATTCATCGGTCGAAGTCGCAAAATCACTGAGCAACTCAATGGGGGTGTTGGCTTCCTCTTTAAGAAGAATGGTGTTGAACACATCCAAGGTCATGCACANATTCTTTCNGGCAACGACGGACTCAACCCATGCAAAGTTGANGTGCGTGAAGCAACTGGTGACTACTACAACGGAAATGGTTCAAACGTTCTTGAAACCGTTACAGCAGACAGAGTGTTGATTGCAACAGGTGCAAAGCCGCGCGAGTTNCCATTTGCCCCTTGTAACGGAAACAACATCATCAACTCTTCTGACGCGATGACNTTAAGCGAAAGGCCAGAATCNCTCGTCATTATTGGTTCGGGTGCAATTGGAATGGAGTTCGCCTATGTTTATAACGCGTTTGGAACAAAAGTAACCATCATTGAAATGCTTGACCGGATNTTGCCTGCTGANGACGANGAGATTAGCAAACTTGCACTCCGCGCATTTAAGAAACAAGGCATGNCAATTCATACAGGCGTAGCAGTTCAAGGCATCGAAGCAAATGACAGTGACGTCTCAGTCACATTCGCTGATGTGAATGATGAAACGAAGGTGCAGTCAGTNACTGGCGACAAAGTCCTCGTCGCAATTGGTGTTGGACCAAGAGCAGATGGCCTCTTTGCNGATGGATTAAATGTTGAACTTGAACACGGTTTCATTAAAACGGATGCGAAGAGCNTCGATGAACCAACATATCAAACTTCAGTGAATGGTATCTACGCAATTGGCGANATCATTGGCGCGCCACTTCTNGCACATGTTGCATCAGAAGAAGCAGTGACNTGTGTAGAACGCATGGCAGGGCNTCACACGTTTGGCGTTGATTACGCGGCAATTCCAGGTTGCACATACACNAGCCCACAGATTGCATCAATTGGTAAAAGTGAACAACAANTACAGGATGAAGGTATCGAATACACCAAGGGTGTTTANTCGTTGAAAGCGCACGGCAAGGCAATTGCTGTGGGTGCAGCTGATGGCGTTGTGAAACTGCTTGCGAGTAAGCCATATGGCGAAATCTTAGGCGCTCACATCATTGGTGAAGACGCAAGTGAACTCATTGCAGAAATCGGACTCGCNATCCGCTTAGAAGCAACCGTAGAGGATATTATTTCAACCATGCATGCTCACCCAACGATGGCAGAGTCCATCCATGAAGCAGCGCTTGGCACTGAAAACAGAATGATTCACAATTGACAGTTACGTATAAAGAAACAACCCTCGACAACGGCATGCGGATTACGTGCGAATGCGCACCTTCTGCTGCATCTACAGCAATCGGGTTCTTTGTAAAAACTGGNGCAAGAGATGAATCAAAGGAACTCATGGGCGTGAGCCATTTTCTTGAACATATGATGTTCAAGGGAACAGACACNCGTAGCGCTCAAGAAGTTGATTTAGCGTTCGATTCACTCGGAGCAGAACATAATGCATTTACTTCAGGTGAGATGACCGCATTCTGGGGTGCTTGCATGCCAGAAGTTCTTGGTGATGTCCACGATGTGCTTACCGACATCTTGAGACCCGCACTTCGTCAAGAAGATTTTGATGCGGAGAAGGGCGTCATTCTTGAAGAGATCGCGATGTATGACGACCAACCATTTTGGGTGCTCTATGAAAAAGCACTTGAAACGTACTTTGCAAACCAAAGTNTTGGTCACCGAGTATTAGGAACGAATGAAACAATCAAAGCGATGAAGCGAGATGAACTCGCTGCTTACTTTGAACATCGCTACAGCGCCGACAATACAATCGTNGCGCTCGCNGGAAATGTTGACTTCGACGATATGGTTGCGCGAATTGAATCAAGTTGNAGCAAGTGGACGACTACAAACGTACAAAGAAGTTACCCNCAGATTCAGAGGACAACTGGCGAACTCAAAGTGCCAATTCAAAATCTGAATCAACAGTACATCATGATGCTCATGCCAAGTACACCGTTTGCNGATGAACGAAAGTATGCTGCGACTGCAGTAAGCTCAATCTTAGGTGGCGGCGATGGCTCTCGATTCCATTTTGCACTTGTCGACAGCGGTCTTGCTGAACAGGCAGCAACTGGNATCGACACGCATGATGGTTACGGCGAACAAATTGCTTGGGCGACATGCANTCCAGACAATGGCTCGCAAGTCATAGACATTATGAAGAAAGAGATGAGNAACATCTCAAGCGCAATTACTCAAGATGATTTAGATCGAGTTGTTGCAAAAGCNGCAACTGAATCNGCAATTCGAAGNGAGCGTCCTGCTGGGAGNATGAAACGTCTTGGGTCGATGTTGACAACAAATGGCGCTTATCTTTCATTAGATGATGAGTTGAAAAAAATCGAATCACTCACAATTGCAGATTTNCAGTCTGTCGTAGAGGANTTTCCGTGGGAACCATTTTTTGTTGCAATGACNGAACACAATGATTAATCCATGAACACAGATACTGCAATTTGCTTACGGTGTTGGGATTGGTCAGAAACCAGTCAGACGGTCAGTCTTCTAACACGCTCGCATGGCATCATTCGTGGCATCGCTAAAGGTTCAAAAAGAGACAACGGTGCTTTTTCTGGTGGCTTTGACCCTGTAACCCGAGGGCAGATTGTGTACAGATTAAAAAACGGGGCAGACCTAGCGACGCTCACGGAATGGCAACTTGAACATGTCTGGTGGAAAGCGCGAAGCGCTCTTGATGTCAATAAAGCAGCGATTTACATGGTCGATTTAGTTAGCAGAATGATGACTTCTCAAGACCCACATCCAGTTGTGTTTGATGCGCTCGTTGAGTCGCTCGAACGCATGAATCAAGGGCACGACATCGATTGGCCACTGCTTAGATTTAGTTGGACGCTACTTGTCGATACTGGCTACCAGCCATCTCTTGAAGGACCGCAAGGTCTCGCAGAAGTTGTAGGATTCAGCGCGGATGCTGGCTCAATTGTTGCAGACACAGGCGAAATCGACCGTGTTCGCGTCAGGAGGGAAACGATTGAAGCATTACAACTCCTTTCAGAGGAGCAACCGATGTCAACGATTGAACCGGAGACATTGCAAAGAGCAAATCGACTTCTTGCGCATTACTTCAGACACATCATTGGCAAGGAGTCTTCTGCAATGCGATGGATGTGGGGCACAATTCAGTCGTAGGTTGCGTGAATAGTCGGTATACTTCATACAGTGAACACGACGCGTATCATTTCATTACTGAACCAAAAGGGGGGCGTGGGAAAAACAACCACGACGGTTAATCTTGCAGCAGCAATCGCAAACGCAGGGCACCGAGTTCTTGTTGTTGATTTAGATCCGCAAACGCATTTAGGCTTGCACTTTGGCATCGATGAAGCAGCCGTTTCAGTGTATGACTTGTTGATTGAAGATGAAACAACAGTTGAACAAGCCCGACTAAAAGCGCGACCAAACATCGATTTAGTCACGAGTGAAGTTGACTTAGCGGCAGCGGAATCTGAACTTGCCTCTAAGACCAATCGGCATGATTTGTTAAAACAAAAACTTGATGCAATCAAGAGTGAGTACGACTACATACTCATTGATTGCCCTCCAAGTTTAGGGTTGCTCACGATTAACGCGCTAGCAGCATCCAACGAACTCATCGTTCCGATGCAAGCACACTTTCTAGCACTTCAAGGTGTCAGTCGGTTGTTTGAAACGGTACGACTTCTCGTTGATGGTATTAACCCAAGTTTAAGCGTTACCGGTGTTGTGCTTTGCATGTTTGAAGGCCAGACAAATCTTGCTAAGGAAGTCGTGACTGATTTGTCAGAGTTCTTTGAAGCCTCTCGAGAACACGCATTGCCATGGAGTCACTGCACAATTCTAGACCCGCCAATTCGCAGGAATGTCAAACTTGCTGAAGCACCTAGTTTTGGTCAAACTATTTTTGACTATGAACCTGAATGCGCTGGTGCAAAAGATTACGCCAAACTTGCACAAAGTGTGATGCAAGCCAATCAACCTCAAACTTCACAAGTGATTGAAGTGAAATCAACTGAAGAGTTGAGTGACCCAATTTCACATGACGCTCAATAATCATGTAACAACGAAATGGCGAGCATTTTTCTGGGGATTGCTTGCACTCGTGTTTGTTTTGTCACATCGCTATCAAGCAGACCCAACGGGGGAGTCCGTGATAGCGCCAGACAAAATGCTTCACTTCGCAGCGTTTGGTGCGATTACTTTTTTGTTTATTGGTTCTCGGTACGTCCAGAGTACGCTTGTCATTTTTCTTCTTGCAACCGGATGGGTTCTGTTTGATGAATGGACCCAGCACTTGTTTCCAAACAATCGATCTTGGAGCACAGCAGATGCAGTCTCAAGTGAACTAGGTGTTGTTGCTGCGTTGTGCTGGAAGGGCGCTTGTTCGTCTCGAAAGTTACAACCTCTGAACGATGCTTTTGACAAAGCGTTAAACAGTTGGCATATGTGGATGATGCTCAGTGTCGTTGGATTTTCAATGCTTTGTATGAGTGTGCTTGCCTTATGGCACTTGCTCCACTTGTTTGTTGAAACGCCAAGTACATCAATCATCATGATGATTGCACTTTCATTCAGCACAATCATGATGCTGCTTTATCTGATGCGAGATGAAGACATTCACACAATTCTCTCGCCACTTTTAAAAAGTATGGTTGTCCCAATCATGTGGTCGATTAGTTTGAGCCCATTCATTGTGCTTGTCTTGAGTTTTCTTACGGCAATACCGCTTGTGATTGCATTTGCAATCATTGTTTCAAGTGCTCGACTTGTTTGGGACGCGAAAGTTTTTACACTGAAGGAATTGTCAGTTGAGCTCTGAACAGTTTGAGAAAAACACGAGAACAAATACTTTGCTTACGCTTGCGAGCCGAATCACGGGTCTCGTACGTGATGGCGCAATGTCACGCGTCTTTGGCGCGGGTTCATTTGCTTCAGCGTTTTACTTTGCATTTTTAATCCCAAACTTGTTTCGGCGCTTGTTTGGCGAAGGTGCACTTGCCGCAGCATTCTTGCCTGCATACTCAAAACTGCATTACGAAAACGAAGCGCACGCACGGGCTTTTGCAACATTAACCCTATCAACATTAACTCTATTTTTGACGGGCATCGTCATCGCACTTGAACTCATTCTGCTCGCGACATTAAGTGTTCAGGAAGAGCCAAGATTAGCGATCCAGTTAACGATGGTGATGTTGCCATACATGCCGCTTGTTTGCATCGTTGCCATACTCGCAGCGATGCTTCATGTGCACGGCAAGTTTGGGCCGCCCGCTGCAGCACCCATCATTTTGAATGGCGCAATGATTGGGGCAACAGTTGGGTTCACCCACTTTTTCGATAGCGAATCGAAACACATGTACTCGATTGCAATGGCAGTTGTTTTTGCTGGCATTATTCAAGTGATCTGTTCACTGTTAGCGCTAAGGCGGGTGGGTTGGTTCTCTTCAGAAACTTCAAACGTTCGCGGAGAACTTCGCAAGCTCATGCGTACAACGCTTCCAATGATTGTCGGTTTAGGCGTGCTTCAAATCAATACACTTTGTGATGGTCTCATTGCAAGTTGGGCAACGCTGTTTGGGGATAGTATCTTTGGGGTCGCGTATCCCTTAGATGAAAGTGCGATGAGTGAACTGAGTTTTGGGCAACGACTGTATCAGTTTCCACTTGGTGTGTTTGGTATAGCAATTGCAACAGCAATTTATCCATTGCTAGCAAAACAACATCAAGATGACGCATGCTTCAGCGAAACAATGCGAAGAGGTTTGCGGTCAGTCATGTTCATTGGCTTGCCAGCAAGTGCAGGGCTCCTTCTCATTCGTGAACCCCTGACTGCTGCAGTCTTTCAAGGTGGAGCATTCACATCAGAAGACACGCTTGCTGTTGGTGCAATTTTGCTTGGCTACGCACCAGCAGTTTGGGCATTTTCAATGTGTGGCGTGTTAACGAAGGGCTTCTATGCAAGGGGAAACACAATGACTCCTGTCAAGATTGCCATCGGTTGCATGTTGCTCAATGCTGCGTTGAATGTCACATTAATCTGGACGCCTTTAAACACAGCAGGTCTAGCATGGTCAACATCAGTCTGTGCCGTGTTGCAAGCGGCCTTGCTGATGTCATTCATCTCAAAAGAAGCAAAGCCATTTGATGGAGCAGTGTTTGTATCATGGCTGAAGGCGTCAGTGTTAACTGTCGTGATGAGCGCAGCAGTCGCCTACTTACTTCAATTAGAGTTCTTCAATACTAGTTCTTGGGAAGGCAGCCTTCAAACGCTTGCAATCATCGTGCCTACCGCAACGCTTATCTATGGTTGCGGCGCACTGCTACTGAGAATGCCAGAATTTAAATGGGCGCTTGGTTTAAAAAGCGAAAAAGTTTGAAAAGTAAGCCTTTCTCACTGAAGTCCCATGGGTAAAATCGCCCATGACATACATCACATGGCACATTCGAAAAAGAAAGTCGTAGTCACTGGTGGTTCCGGTTTTATCGGGGCTTATTTTTGCCGTGAACTTATGAACCGCGGTGATGAAGTTGTCATTCTCGATCTTGTTAAGCCAGGGGACGAATCTCCACATCACACGTATGTGTTTGGAGATATTCGTGATGAAACGGCTGTTCGCAATGCATTCGAAGGTTGTGACGAAGTCATTCATCTTGCAGCAGCACACCATGATTTTGGCATTGATGAAGGAACCTTCTTTGATGTGAACGAAGAAGGTTTACGCGTCATCACAAGAGTCATGGACGAGTTTGGAATGACTTCCATTACGTTTTACTCAACAGTTGCTGTATATGGCAGTGCGCCTCCGCCACTCACAGAAGAAACGACGCCCGAGCCCGAGTCGCCCTATGGGAAATCTAAACTCGCAGGTGAAGTCGTCCTTCAAGAGTGGGCGAAGTCTGGTGCCGACAGGAAGGCGCTCGTCATTCGACCAACAGTGACATTTGGAGCAAACAACTTTGCCAATATGTATTCACTGCTTAGACAAGTCAATGGCGGCAAGTTCTTTTTTGCGAAGGGGTCATCAAACATAAAGAGTTTGTCTTACATCGAAAACATCGTCGCAGCGACAATGTATTTACTCGACACTAAAAAGTACGAAGACTTCGACGTTTTCAATTACATTGATAAGCCAGATTTAACAAGCGTCGAAATTGCTGAAACGTGTTATCACGCATTAAACAAGCCACTGCCAAAATTACGGCTACCACTTTGGTTGTTACTTCTTGGCGCAAAACCATTCGATGTCATCATTGCACTCACTAAGAAGAACTTGCCAGTTTCATCTGCAAGGGTGAAGAAACTGTTTGTCGATCAAACGAAGTTTGAAGCAGATAAGATTCTTGCAGCAGGTTTCAAGCCTGAAGTCTCACTTAAAGAAGCAATTCAGCGAACAGCAGATTGGTACATTGAAAGGGGACAACATGAATCCGCAACATGGCATCAGCCGCCCAAAGAAGTTGTTCGTTCTTAAACAGTACCGTTTAACACTTGGTCTTTTAAATCAGCAACGGTTGTCCAATTAAAATCACCCAAGAGGCGTCCCCACCGCTCGTCACACTTGTCAATGTTGAGGTAATGCCTAAATGTGTATTGCTTGCCCATGCCTTGGACTCGTGGTTGCCCAGCATCAATCTCCCATGGGTGAATGTAAAAGACATAAGGTTGCTTCTTCTTGAGGATTTTGTTGACACCCGCTTTAAAGAGTGGATAAGGGAAAAGTCTGAAGTACCCACCGCCTGCCCATGGGATGCCTTTTCCTAAAACATGAAGGCATGAAACACAGACTTCATGGAAACCCTCGCGAATCTCTTGCACAACTTCATTTGGTTGTAAGCCTGAGAGTTTGCCATACCTGTCATGCGCGATTGTTGGGAATGATGAAGAGTCATAGGTATACCCTTCTTCTTGAAGAATATCGATGGCTTCATCAGTGATTGAGAAACATGGCGCCCTGTATCCAACAACTTGGTGCCCAGTTAAATCTTCAAGGAGTGATTTTGTGTCACGAATATCTTTGCGGAACCGGTCAGTTGAAATCTCATAAATGAGTTCGTGGTTGTATCCGTGGCTCGCGATTTCATGCCCAGCGTTTGCAATATCTTTGACAATGTCAGGATGTCTCTCAGCAATCCACCCAAGAATGAAACACGTGCACTTCACATTGTGCATCTCCATGAGTTCCAACATGCGAGTGACGTTTCCCTCAACACGCCTTTCATGTGTATCCCAGAGAGACGGGTCGATGCCAAGGTTTTGCACTTGGAACCAATCTTCAACATCTATAGACATTGCAGCAGGCGTTGTATTGTTTACTGACATCAGAGCATCTTATGTCCAACGCGGCGAAGCGCTTTGACATCCTTAGGAGTTGGGAATGAAAAGTATTGTGCGTCTGACATGTCGAGACTTTGTTTTGAGGCAAATGTCTTGTCGAAATCAGAGAGGACTTCGATCATGAGTCTTGCTCCTTCTTGTTTCGTGCCAACAATGACTCTGTCGAGCGTGTCCTTGTCGCGGAGCGGAAATGCTTTTGTTGAGATGATGCCACCGGCATCTAACTGTTCAGCCATCTCATGAATCGTAATTGTGGCGTGCTCTTCTTGGTGGAGGAGTTGCCAGAAGTTCGGCATCATGCCTCGGTAGATTGGAAGCCGTCCACTATGTATATTGATGCACGCTTTTGAGGGTGCGCTCAATATGTCTTTTTTGAATACTTCAGGTGCTGCGACTGATGCAATCACCTCTGGATTGAGTTTCTTAACTTCATCGATGTAACTCGCGTCATTCACTGAGTGCGTATCGATGACGTTGATTCCCGCTTCTTCAGCAATCGTTTTGATAGAACGGCCTTTGAGTTTGGTCCAAACGAAACGGAACCCAAGCGTAACAAAATCGATAGGCCCATAGAATTTCAGCATTCTCCATGCTGTCTTCCAAATCGGTTCGTGAAACGCGTCTACGACTGTGATTCCGATAACATCAATCTCTTCTCTTGGATATTCCTTAAAAAAGACGTCAAAAAACTGAATGACGTACAAAGGGTCATCCTCAGTGACGAATAAAACCTTCGTTGTTCGTTTGCTAGTCTCTTTTTCTGAACTCATAGGGTGTTTTTTCTGTATAGAAGTCAATCATCGACAGATAGAGAGGTCAACATCATACGATTGTGGATTTGATTGTGTTTCGTCAATCACATGAATAATCCGATAGTAAGCCATACCAATGGACTCAAGAGAGAATAGTCAATTGCACTCAACAAGCGCACAAACTGAAGCCATGGAAAAAACCCC
>PBEX01000029.1 GCA_002718515.1 Phycisphaerae bacterium | reverse complement strand
CTGTATGACCGCATTCATTTTTTCACGGATGTTTGCGTGTGGACTAAATCGTCGACCCGCCCATTGACTTGCGCCATCTTCATCAAGCGGTTCATAACGGAGCATGAGTGCGACTTGACCCGTCAAATCGTCAGCTTCATCAAATGAGGTGTAGCCGTCTTCGCCTTCTTCGATGGCGTAACCAACAAAAGTCACAGGCGCTTCAACCTCACCATTGCCACTGTTTCCGAGAACAGCGTAATCTCGACCTTCGATGAGTGCGATGTCATCGATAGAAGCAAATGAACTTAAGACTTCTGGCGGAGCACTATCGACATTGAAGTCGAAGTGTTGATACCAATCGCTCTCATCTTCAAAGGCGGGAGTGAGACCATTTTTATTCAAATTCCAAACGATGTATTCGCCTGCGATTCCGCTTCCCTCGGTCCCTGGCTGACGACCGCCGAGCCACGGATTTGCAAGTAGCGTGAGGTGTTCATACCACTCGATAGAAAGCGGTCCAGATTGTTTAAAATACGTCTCAATGATGTCGTCATTGACTTCGCTTTCTGGGCTGAAACTTCTGACCGAAGTAGGCGCGTCATTGATTTGATCGCCTGGATGTGAAAGTGCATTAAAGGTTAAAAGTATTGCGGAACAAGTAAGATTAAACATGCGTAAGAGTTTATACTTACCACTCTCATTCAGCGAGCAAAAATATGGATTACACCCAATTAAATCACACTCAAAAGCAGGAAATGCTTCAAGCAATCGGAATTGGCTCCATTGATGAATTGTTTGAGGTAATCCCTCCATCTGTACGGTGTGAAGAAGGGCTTGATTTGTCACCAGCTCTCAGCGAACTTGAACTCCAGAGGCAACTTGCAGAGATGGCAAATCATAATCGTGGCGCACATAACATGACCTGTTTTATGGGTTGTGGCGCGTACGATCATTTTTACCCTGTACACATTGACCAGCTCTCAAATAGAGGTGAGTTTTTAACCTCATATACGCCATATCAAGCAGAGGCGTCACAAGGATCACTTCAAGCATTTTTTGAATTCCAAACACAAATTGCTCGACTAGCGGGACTCGACATAGCAAACGCAAGTCTGTACGACGGCGCAACCGCTGTTGCAGAAGCGGCGCTCCTTGCCGTAAACACTTCAAGGCGGCACGAAGTACTTGTCGCTTCAACGCTACACCCTGAATACCTCGCAGTGCTTAGAACTGTGCTTGCGGACTTAGCAGTGACTATCAAGGAGATTCCAAGTCGCGAATGCCGTATCCATCCTGAAGATATCGAATCGATGCTCAGTGAGAAAACCGCTGCAGTGATTGTTCAATCACCAAATGTCTGGGGACAGATTGAAGATTGGGACCGTTGTTTTGGCGTTGCTCATTCCATTCCTAAAACAGCTGGTATCGCGGTCTTCAACCCAATTGCTTGTGGACTATTGAAAACACCCGGTGAATGCGGTGCAGACATTGCGGCTGGCGAAGGTCAACCGCTCGGTAATGCGCTTAACTTAGGTGGCCCATATCTCGGATTGCTTGCAACAAAAGAACAATACATGCGAAAGATGCCCGGAAGGCTAGTCGGCATGACGACCGACGAAGATGGTCGACGGGTCTTTTGTTTAACGCTTCAAACGAGGGAGCAGCACATTCGCGGGGCAAAAGCGACAAGTAACGTATGTACTAATCAAGGATTGATGGCTCTGCGTGCTTCGATGTTTATGACATCGCTAGGCAGTGTTGGACTCAAAGAAATGGCAGAGCAGTGTTGGCATAAGGCGCATTATCTTGCCAGTGAAATTTCAAATCTTGATGGTTGGGAATTGAGTTTTAATGGTTCATTCTTCAACGAATTCACTGTGCATTGCCCTGTTCCTGTGACCACTGTTGTTGATGAGGGGAAACGGCGTAAGCTTCTTGTCGGTGTCGCTGCAGCAGGTCGACGAATGCGTGGCCTATCTGCTGGAGACGAACTCATAATTGCTGTCACTGAAAAACGAACGAAGCATGAAATGGATGCACTCATTACGTTGTTTAAGGAGTTGTCTTCATGAGCACAATTGAGCAAACCATGAAAGCATCGCGTCACGATAAACCAGTCGAGCCTCTCATTTTTGAGAAGCATGTTGATTCAGTATGCGGTGTTGACTTTCCACCACTAGATGTTCCTGAACATTCGATTGACATTTCTTTAACTGGGGGCGGTGTAAACTTGCCTTCCCTCGGACAGCATGATGTCATGGCGCATTACACGCACCTCTCTGACAGGAACTTTTCAGTTGACGGGAACTTCTACCCTCTCGGTTCATGCACAATGAAGCACAACCCTCGGATAAACGAATGGGCAGCGTCACAACCAGGTTTTGCATGCTTGCATCCGCTTCAAGATGACGACACTATTCAAGGCGCGCTTCGATTGCTTTACGAAACTCGCGCGATGCTTGAAGAAATTTCTGGTCTTCATGAAGTTTCCCTTCAACCTGCTGCAGGCGCTCATGGCGAGTTTACGGCGTTGAAAGTGATTAAGGCTTATTACGCTGACATCGGACAACCCGAGCGTCAAGTGGTTCTTGCTGCAGATACCGCTCACGGAACAAATCCGGCATCATGCACGATGTGTGGTGCAACCGTTGAAACGGTTCGTACAGTTGATGGTCAAACTGATTTAGAACATCTCAAAGAAGTCATTGAAACAGTTGGCGCAAACAAAATCGCATGCTTCATGATTACGAACCCAAGCACAGCAGGTCTTTTCGATGTGCACATCAAAGAGATTGCAGACATCATTCATGAAGCAGGGGCGAAACTCTACCTTGATGGTGCAAACATGAACGCAATGGTTGGTCGTGTGAAGCCTAGTGACTTTGGTGTTGATGCTATGCATTACAACACTCATAAAACTTTCAGCACCCCGCATGGAGGCGGTGGTCCAGGTGCAGGTCCAATTGGTGTAACTGAAGAATTAGCACCATTCTTGCCAGTCCCACAAATCATGATGGCTGATGACGGTAGTTTTTATCTTGACCGTGATAGGCCAAAATCAATTGGCAAGGTTCGCTCGTTTATCGGTCAATTCGGAGTACTTGTACGATGCTGGACATACATTTCAGCTTGTGGACCACAGGGATTGAAGAATGTCGCAGAGACGGCTGTGCTTAATGCAAACTATATTGCATCTCGACTCAAAGATTTGTATGAAATGCCATACTTTAGTCCTGAAGAGGGCAAGTACTGTGCACATGAGTTTGTCACAGTGCCACGAACCTTGTTAGACAAAGGTGTCACTCTGATTGATATTTCAAAACGAATGATTGATTACAACGTGCATCCACCAACGATGCATTGGCCGGTACACGATTGCTTAATGGTTGAGCCAACTGAAACAGAGTCAAAGTTTGCACTTGACCATTTTATTGATGTTATGCGAAAGATTGCAGAAGAGATTGAACAGGACATCGAGATAGTCCAAAACGCACCAACGGAGTCTGACATTGCAAGAGCAGATGAAGTCAGTGCAGCTCGCAAGCCAGTCATCGTCTTTACTCAATCAGAAGCAAACTAAGTATCACAGTGATCAGACCGGCAACTGCACCCGCAAGGATGTCGTCGAGCAAAACGCCCGTGCCTCGTTGCAGTTGTTGTACTTTTCCAATTGGTCCGCATTTCCAAATGTCAAAAACGCGAAAGAGCATAAATGAAAGTACAGCAAGTCCAATCCAAGTTGGAATCGAAACTTGCGATTCAGGCACAAGCCACGCCATACCTAGTAATGCGAGCGATTGTCCTGCGACTTCATCAGAAACAACGACGCCAGGGTCATGGATCCCGAAGTGATTTGAGTACCAATCAAAAGCCGTTAATGTTGCAATCGAACTGACCATGAACAGCAGTATGAGCGTGATGCATAGGATGAAAGGATTGCAGCCAAAGTGGCCACAGCCAAGGACCACTGCAAGTGGAAATCCAGAACCCCAGGTTCCAGGCGCTTTTGGAAGGAATCCAAGCCCAAACCAAGTTGAGAGCAATTTGTTCATGCTTCGGATTCACCTTTTCTCATCACGTGAAGAAGACCAGAAATATATGGAATGCTAGAGAATACTGTGACGATTAAAACGAGCCAAACCAGTGTTTGATTCAGGCAATGCAAGTTGTTGTTGACATCAGGTCTGAAGTTCACGGTGATGAGCAGAATGGCTGGTATGGCGATGGATTGCAGAATCATCTTCACTTTCCCAGCCCAATTGGCACCTCCACTGTAGCCAATTGATTCGAGTACATCTCTAATTGCTGTAACAAGCAATTCACGAGCAATGATGACGACGACCATCCATGGATAAACCCCTGTTGCCATTTGAATTGCATGCTCATCTGCGGACATTGCAAAGCGAGGGCTTGCGAAGTAAATGAATGCTCCAATGACCAGCACTTTGTCGCAAAATGGGTCCATAATGCGACCAAACATCGATACCACATCCCATTTTCGGGCGAGATATCCATCGAGAAAATCCGTTGCGGCTCCAAGCACAAAGAGTCCAATCGCAATGTTGCCCATCAAGGTGCCATTGTCTGGAAAGTGGAATCTCGTCAATGCCACAAAGAACCCACCAGCGATGACAATTCGCATCAGGGTGATGACATTTGGGATTCTTTTTTGAAGTGCTCTATTCACAAAAGCATTCTACCGCTTACCCCTAATTGCGGTTGCGAAATCGTGTTTTTAAGCGTATCTTGCCACTTTTTAAGACCCTAATTACGACCCCACCAACATAGGTATTTCATATCAATAACGAATGGAACCTTTCCTCCCATACATAGCCTGCATACTCCTCGCGTTCACGATGTTTGTTGCATTGAACAAGAAGAGCGCTTCGTCAACAGTGTTTGGAATTGTTGCATCCGTTGCGCTTGCTGGCTGGCTTCTTGGAATGGTGACAGGGTCGATTGTAGCGTTTGGCGAGTGGAGCCAAGGCATGTTTTTTTACATCTTTAGTCTTGCAGCAATCGGTGCTGCAATTCGAATGATTACACATTCAAGGCCAGTCTATTGCGCCCTTCATTTTGTGCTCGTTGTGATTGCAACATCAGGACTCTTCCTGATCCTTGAAGCAGAATTCATGACGTTCGCACTTATCATTGTGTACGCGGGTGCAATCTTGATTACCTACATGTTTGTTTTGATGCTTGCGAATCAAGCGTCCAATCCTGAAGATGAACAATCACAAGCTTTATATGACCGAATTCCAAAAGATCCACTTGCAGCTGTTGGCGTTGGTTTCTTTATGTTGTGTTTGGTTACAGGAACAGTCATTGGCGGAGGTGACAAGTTGCCACCTCAGATTCATCCACACGCACAATGGGCAGTCCTTGAGTCAATGCCAAAACAGTTTGAAGCAACAGTCTTAGAACTCGATGACGCATTTACTTGGCCTCCAGTGGGTGGCATTCAGAGCAATGGTGAAGAGGCATTCGTAGTTTCAAGCGACGGTCAACGATTGGTTCTCCCAGAAGACGCACTTCCGAAAAACACACAAATGGTTGGTTGGTCACTCGTTGCAGATTTCCCAGTGAACTTAGAGTTAGCCGGCGTCATTTTGTTAATGGCAATGTTTGGTGCTGCTGTCCTTGCACGGCGGGCCATTGAACTTGGTGAGCGTGAAAAACGAGCCGCGATTTTGGGTGAAACAATTGAGGAGGAGCAAGACTGATGTTTACTGAAATGACATCACAAGCCCTTGCTGGTTACCTCATCGTAAGCGGAATACTTGTTGCAATTGGCATCATCGGATTCCTTTCGCGAAGAAATCTCATCGTGATGTTCCTTTGTACAGAACTTATGTTCCAAGGGGCAGCACTTGCATTTATCGCTGCAGGTCGATATCTCTTTGACTACTCAGGACAAGTCATGGTGATCTTCATCTTGACTGTCGCAGCAGCAGAAGCAGCCCTCGCCCTCGCCCTCGTTGTGTTGTTACATAGACAGGGCGATTCGCTTGAAGCTGATGCATACGGGGAGTTGCAAGAATGAATGGATTAATGCAACTCGTTTCAATGCCGCTCGGCATGCCTGCAGTGCCAGTGGATCAAGTCGTTAATGCTCCACAGTTTGCGTGGGCGGGCTTCATTCTTTGGCTTCCGTTGTTGTCACTCATGCTCTGTGGCGTGTGTGCGGCAATGAAAGTAAAGACGAAACTACCAGCCCTCATCACAATTGTGTCACTCGCAGGTGCATTTGGTCTTACGGCTTTGTTGTTCCTAAACTATGAGGGTCCAGTGACCATCCATCTCTTCGATTGGATCCAATCGCATTGGTCCGATGGCTCATTCATCGCGAACTTTGCACTCTATGTTGACTCGCTGACGCTGCTTTGGATGTTGTTCGTGACGGGACTAGGAACATTGATTGCAGTCTATGCTTCTGAATACATGGAGCATGACTTGGGCAAGGGATACACTCGTTTCTTTGCTGGCGTCAGCGTCTTCCTCTTCGCGATGGGTTGTCTCGTTATGGGCGACAACTTGCTTATGCTCTATCTGGGTTGGGAAGGTGTCGGTTTTGCTTCATACTGGTTGATTGGTTATTTCTATACGAAACCTTCTGCAGTCGCTGCAGCAAAGAAAGCCTTTATCGTTAACCGCATTGGCGACCTCGGATTAGCCCTCGCCATTTATCTCATTTGGTCAACGTTTGGCTCTGTCCAGTACGACGTCATCACAACGGCGATGGAAACGCATCAACATGATGCTGCTTTCGGCGGTTGGACCGTCAACCTCATCCCTTACTTATTGATGCTCGCGGCGTTCGGTAAATCCGCACAGTTACCACTTTATGTTTGGCTACCAGACGCAATGGAAGGTCCTACGCCTGTATCTGCTCTGATTCACGCAGCGACGATGGTGACCGCAGGTATCTACCTCATCATTCGTACGTACCCACTGTTCTTCCTCGATGATTATGCACTCCCTGTTGTTGCATGGGTTGGTGGATTAACTGCACTTCTTGCAGCAACCATTGGAATGGCTCAGTATGACATTAAGCGCATCATGGCATATTCCACAGTGTCTCAACTTGGATATATGTTCCTTGGTCTTGGGGTGATTACATCGTTTGGTGCTGCCTATCACGTCTTTACGCATGCGTTCTTTAAAGCAGTCCTCTTTTTGACTTGTGGTGCAATCATGCACGGTTTTGCTGGTCAACTTGACCTAAGAAAGTTATCTGGACTTAGGCACATGAAGGGTTGGAAAATCGTGAGCTACACGATGCTCATCGGTTGTCTCTGCCTAGCGGGTTTCCCCCTAACGTCAGGTTACTTTTCTAAAGATGCAATTCTTGCTGAAGCATTCGTGACACAAGGTCCCGGATTTAAAGTCTTAGGTTGGATTGCAATCTTCACAGCAGGATTGACTGCGTATTACACGTTTAGAGTTTGGTTTAGAGTCTGTTGCGGCGAAAAGATGTATGAAGCAGGGGATGAACTTCATGGTGAAGACCCAGCCTCCTTCCACCCGCATGCGCCTCGTATTGCAATCAACACTGTACTCGTCGTGATTTCAATTGGCGCTGTGTTTGCGGCAGTTCCTTACTTCACTGATAACACAACTGAAGGTTTACACGGCGGCTGGGTTGCAGAAATGGTCAATGATTCGCCAGGCAAGCATGGCTTGCCCGGCATGGCGCACAGTCATAATGATGAAGCCCATCACGGTTCAATTTTAGGCATGGACCCGCACAAGGCGATGTATTACATCTCCGCAACCGTTGGCTTCATCGGCATTGCGATTGCATTCTTCTTTCACTTACTCAACAGACAGGCTGCGGACAAATTGCGAAGCAAACTACTTGCGAGTCGAACCACACGGTGGTTACCAACTGCAATGGAGCACAAATGGTATGTCGATGAAGTGTACATTGCATTTATTCGTAGCCCGCTCTGGATTACGGGCAAAGTCTTTGCCCTCTTCGATAAGTACATCATCGATATGTTGATCGTCAACGGCACTGCAGCGATGCCTCGTATCATTGCGAAATGGTTTGCACCACTAGCAAATGGATCGGTTCAAAGTTACGGAGTGTCGATGGTAGGCGGGGCAATACTCATTGGTTTACTCATGTTATTCATGCCTGAGATTGTTGACTTCATTCAATATCTTTCTGCGCAGTCTGGAGGTGGTCAATGAGTTTATGGCTACTTCTGCTGCTTCCACTTATTGGTGCAGTCTGCATCTTCCCCTCGCGTGCTCCCTTAGCAAAATGGATTGCACTAGGTACATCGATGATTGTCTTTGTCATGAGCATCATCATGGCAGTTCAGTTCCAATGTTGGGGAACATCAGGCATTTGCCTTCGATCGCCGATGCCGTGGATAAATTCTCTTGGATTAACGCTTGATATTGGCGTTGATTCTGTTGGGATGCTCCTCGTGTTGCTCACAACACTGCTCACGCCAATTTGTATCTGGGGTTCATTCACTGCTGTTACAAAGAGACGCCGAGAGTATTACGCATGGCTACTCATCCTTGAAACGGCGATGCTCGGCGTGTTTACCGCTCAGGATTTGATTCTCTTTTATGTCTGCTTTGAATTGACACTTGTTCCAATGTTCTTCCTCATCGCAATTTATGGTGGAGATAACAGGGCACACGCAAGTGTTAAGTTCTTTATCTATACATTTACAGGTTCTCTGATTGCACTCGCTGGATTTGTGTATGTTGCTTGGCAGTATCAAGTTGCTTCATTTGGCACTTGGTCATTTGCAATCAGCGACTTAACTGCATTTGCCTCTACTCAAATGACCTCCACGGAACAGGCATGGGTGCTCCTTGCGCTGCTATCTGGTTTCGCGGTCAAGATTCCAGTATTCCCTGTACATACATGGTTGCCCCTTGCACATACTGAAGCGCCAACTGCTGGCTCAGTCATCCTTGCTGGTGTGCTGCTCAAGTTGGGCACGTTTGGTGTTTACCGTTTCGTACTTCCGATGGTTCCTGAAGCCCTCGTTGTCTACACGCCACTGATTGCAGTGCTCGCCATCATTGGCATTTTGTATGCAGCCCTCATCTGTTGGGTACAAGATGACATTAAGAAACTTGTTGCATATTCCTCAGTAAGCCACTTGGGCTTCTGCGTGCTCGGGCTCGTAGCGCTCAACCCAATTGGTCTTGAGGGTTCAGTGCTCTATATGCTGAACCACGGTCTTTCAACTGGCGCGCTCTTCTTCCTCATCGGAATGATGTACGAGCGGTACCACACGAGAGACATGAACGTGATTGGGGGACTTGCAAAGAAGATGCCTGTGTGGTCTGTGTTTATGGTCTTCTTCGTTCTATCAAGTGTTGGCTTGCCGGGACTCAATGGTTTTGTCAGCGAGTTTATGTGCTTGATCGGTACATTCATTTCAACACCTGATGCTGAGTCATACCCAGGTGTACTTGGTCCATGTTACGCAGCATTTGCTGCACTTGGCATGGTGCTCGCCGCAATGTACCTTCTCATTATGGTCGGGAAAGTTGTGTTTGGACCGCTTCGCGAGCCGGAACACCATCATGAACACCATGTTCTTCCAACAGATTTATCCGCAAGAGAAATCGGGGTACTAGCACCTCTTGCAGCACTCTGTATTTGGATTGGTGTACAACCAACAATTTTGACTGATGCGATGAGGGGCTCTGTAGAAGGCGTATTAGCACCATATCCTGCACTTGTCGAACAACTTGAACTTCAAGAAGTCGTCCTTGTTGTTGAGGAGGAACAAAATGATTGATCGTTTAATCCTCTTAACACCTGAGTTTATTCTTCTCATTGGGGCAGTGGTTTGCGTCATTGCGGGTTTATCAAACCTTGCTGCAGTCCGTAGAAGGGTTGGTTTCATTGCTTGCGGGTTCTTGCTTGCATCAGCAGTTTCTGTTCCTTTTGTTTACAACTCTAGTGCTGTTGAAACGAGTGACGCACTCTTCCCACATCTAGGTGCCTATGTAAAATTCTTTACCGCAATCATCTCAATAATTCTTGTGATGACAGCGGGTGGCCTCATCGACCGCAGTTATGAACATGCAGTTGCAAAAGGGAAAGACAGATTCCATGCGCTTCGTAGCAGTGGCGGTGAATTCCATGGGTTGCTTCTCCTTAGTGTCACAGGTCTAATGCTCGTATGCGAAGCTCGCGACTTGATTTGGCTCTTCCTCGCACTTGAACTCGTATCGTTGCCAACGTATGTCATGGTTGCAATGAGTCGTTGGTCGAGAATTGCTCAAGAAGCTGCAATGAAGTACTTCTTCCTCGGAGCAATGTCTGCAGGGCTGATGCTATACGGCTTTGCACTCATTTATGTCTCGACGGGTTCACTTGTCTTACAAGAGATATCATCAACTTTTCAAGCACAAATGGCTGTTGGCGGGGGATTAACTACCTTCGCAATCATCGGTGTTTTATTGTCACTGTTTGGCTTGTGTTACAAAATCGCGGCTGCACCTTTGCACTTGTATGCTCCTGATGTCTATCAAGGCGCAGCTGCCCCAGTCACGGCATTCCTTGCATTCATTCCCAAGACTGCTGGCATGATTGCAATCATTCTTCTACTTTCAATGATTGGTTGGGAGCGAGGGTTACCGCCAGTGATTGAAATGTCCTTGTGGGTCATTGCTGTTCTGACAATGATTCTTGGAAACATTGGCGCACTTCTTCAACAGTCAACACAGCGAATGCTTGGTTACTCCTCAATTGCGCATAGCGGATACATGCTCATGGGCGTGATTGCAGGTCCGCCACTTGGACTTGCTGCAGTCTTTATCTACCTCGTGATTTATGGACTGACAAACACAGGTGCCTTTGCAACGATTGCGGCGCTCACTAAAGAAGGCCACCGAGTTGACCGCTTAGAGGATATTGCTGGTCTCTATAAGCACAATCCGCTCGCTGCAGCATCACTTGCTGTTTCAAGCGGCTCACTTCTCGGTATTCCGCCACTGTTTGGTTTCTGGGGAAAGCTGCTTCTCTTTATTGCAGCGATCTCAGCAGGTCAAATTCTTCTAGTAGTGATTGCCGCGCTTACAAGTGCAGTCAGTGCGTGGTACTACTTAAAGATTATTGGTCTTGCGATTCTTTCTCCACTCACTGAGCAGAGTCAGCGAGTGACTGTCGCACTTAAATGGCCACTCATTGCAGCGATCCTATCTGCAATCATAGCCATCGGCGGACCATTCGCTCTTTCATCGATGATTGTCGATGCCAATCAGGCGATGTCATTGCCTGAGTAACTCCTGAGTAACTATTTTTTCTTTGCAGGTTTTGCTTTTGGCTGCGTGTCGTTAAACACAAGCAATTGAAGTAATAGNCCAACAAATGCCATCGAGATGATAACGATTGCAGTCGTTGTTGTATTGAGTGAGCCAAGTTGGTCTGAAGACCACATCAACAAACTGTACTGCGATGTTTCAAACAAAACAAAACTACCACCAACTGAAGTNACAATTGCGGATGAAGTGAATGGCATAAATGTCGCAATGAGCAAACCGACAAGCAATCCAACTAATGCGCACCCAACNAGTTTTAACCTGTATGCAGCGGGGATGACTTCCCACGCCTTATTGATTCTGTGGACGCCATCTTGCACTACTGCTGTCACACTATTGAGATAGACACCAAACGCTCGATTCAGAATCTCTTCAGTCGAAAGAACGGGCGTCTCTGCATGTTCTTCAGTTTCTGCTGTNTCTTCTCGATCTTCGGAGTTTTCACTTGCTGCATCAGCAACTTGTTGGGCAATGTCGAACATGTCACCATACCCAGCGAAATGCCATACGCCCACTGGGGTTGCAACTGCGAAANCCACGCCCAAAATAGCGATGATGACGAATTTAGCGATGAGCACAGCCATGACAGCACAAAAAGCTGCGAAGAGTCCAGCGATGATAAATGGATGGACTGATGGGAGCAAAGAGGGTGCTAAAAGAAGACCAATACCAGCTCCGAACATGGCAGCACTGAATCCGATAGCGGATTTTAATAATCGACCACCTGCGATTAGCAAGATGATTGAAGAGATGCCCATCATCAGAGGGACGATGAATTCGTCAAACTGTTCCATGCGTCTGAGATTTATCGTCATGCTTGNATGCATTCCATGCAATTATCCTCAGTGTTGAAGCGCTGAAACGGTAGTTTTCAAAGGCGTGAAATGATAGCATGTGNAAGATGAAGGCACTTTTTCTAACTATTCTTACTGTTTCCCTGCTGAGTCCGATTGGAGATGCATCAATGAGTATTGAACCCGAGGATGAAGCTGGAATGGCTGATGCACATGCCCTAGAGGGTCGAAATCGGCTTGGTGATGAAACAAGTCCATACCTGCTACAGCATGCTCAAAACCCAGTTCACTGGTACCCATGGGGAGAAGAAGCATTTGAAGCAGCGCGAAACCAAAACAAGCCAATCTTCATGAGTATTGGATACTCAACGTGTTATTGGTGCCATGTGATGGAACGCGAATCTTTCGAAGATCAAGAAGTTGCGGACATTCTCAATGAACACTTCATCGCAGTGAAAGTAGACAGAGAAGAGCGTCCAGACATCGATGATATTTATATGACTGCGACACAATTAATCAATAGAGGACGTGGCGGCTGGCCGATGTCAGTCTGGCTCGAGCCTAACTCATTAAAACCATTTTATGCGGGGACGTATTACCCGAAAGACGATAGGGGGATGCAACGAGGATTCATGACACTTCTAGAGTTTCTAAATGAGAAGTGGGAAAACGAGCACGCTAAAGTCATTCTTCAAGCGGATAATGTCGCAAACATTGTTGCTAATCAGTTGACCTTGAAGCAGCAACCGACACCACTCGACTCATCAGTCGTCGAATCAGGTGTCTCAGCACTCCTTGCTCGATATGATCAAGATGATGGAGGATATTCTGCTGCACCGAAGTTTCCAATGCCAGTCTTCATTGATTTCCTTATGGAAGCAGGGTGGGATATTCCACAAGTTAGAAAATCAATTACCCATACACTCGATGAGATGTATATGGGCGGAATGTATGACCAAGTTGGGGGCGGCTTCCACCGATACTCGACTGATGGTAAGTGGTTAGTTCCACACTTTGAAAAGATGCTGTATGACAATGGGCAACTTGCCTCTACATATGCAAGAGCTTACGAACTTACAGGCGATGAAGAATATGCAAGAATCGTTCGTGAGACGCTTCAATATGTGAATCGTTGTCTTCGTGATGAACGTGGAGGTTTCTATTCTGCGCAGGATGCTGAATCTAATCACTTAGAGGGTGAAACTTATCTCTGGAGAGAAGCCGAGATTGACGAAGCATTAGCAGCACATGCTGAAGAAGAGCGANCGTTCGTAAAGTCAGTCTATGGGATAGATGGCGGAACAAACTTCCAAGACCCACACCACCCTGAAGTACCTGCAACGAACGTGTTGTACCTCACGAACACTCCAAATCGTCTGGCTTCGGCAAACGATTTGACAATTGAAGCATTTCACGACAAACTGAATTCGCTCAATGAAGCGTTGATGTTAGTCCGTGACGAACGAGATCAACCCGGTACAGACGACAAAGTGATTGCTGCATGGAATGGTCTCATGATTTCTGGATTTGCGGATGCCGGTAGAATCTTGGGTAATCAACAGTGGATCATCGAAGCTGAGCGTGCAGCAGGGTTCATCCAAGAACACCTTATGAGCGGCGATGTGTTGCATCGAACATGGAGAGATGGGAAACTCGGAGGAACAGGGTTCCTTGTNGATTATGCAGCGATGGTTAGAGGCATGATTGCAATCTATAAAGCTAATCATGATCGAAAAGCCTTAGATTTCGCAATTGAGTTGTACAACAAGGCAAAGGCATTGTTCTTCGTTGAAGGTGAAGGATGGTATGACACAGAAGCAGATCAATCTGACTTGTTCGTAAGGACTCGTTCGCTTCACGATGGTGCGATTCCAGCTGCAACTTCGATGATGTTAGAGAATGAAATCCAGTTTGCAGAACTCACACGAGAGTCGCAATGGATTAACGATGCACTGGCGACGCTTGACTCCGAAAGCCAACTCATGAAAGAATCGCCATTAGCAGTCGTCTTTGCAACAAAGGAGTTAGACGGTCTACTCAAGAATCATCCTGATAAATTTGACGAACCATTTGAAGTTACGATGGCAAATCCATCTCCAGTACGAATGAGCGTCGATCCAGAACTGTTATCAATTCCTGCAGGAAGCAGTGGTGAGTTAACAATCAAATTGAGATTTGCGACAAACTGGCACATCAACTCGAATGCGCCAAAGAACGAATANGCTGTTCCAATTTCATTCCAAGTGCTCACGGAGGGTGTTACGGTCACACCANACTGGCCAATTGGCAAAGACATGATTTCAGCAGGTGAANCAGTCAANGTNTTTGGAGAAGTNGTTGAGATTCCAGTNACNGTNNATNCCNCNGCTTCAGCAAAGGGNGGNGTNNGACTNATGGTGACNTGGCAAGCGTGTAATGAAGANACNTGNCTTGAACNNAAGACNANTCGCGTNCCTTGTGAGATTACNGTNGAGTNAGTGNCTTGAACNGTTTTNGNGTNNCANTNATNTCNACAGGNGGGACGATTGAAAANACNTATCTTGAGTCTGAAGGNNTNCTTGCNAATGGNGAGTCTGTGCTTAGTCANATGCTNAANTCANTGCANCTNAGNGGNGTNGAGATTGAACGAATCAANCTNATGAANAAAGANAGTCTTGANATGACNGAANAGGACCANCAGNAGATNGTNGANACNNTTATTGAACAGAGCGTGGCACATGATGGCATAGTGGTCATTCACGGCACTGACAAGCTCACGAAAACGGGAAAACTTGTTTATGAACGAATGAGCGAACTTCAAGCACCGTGTGTGTTTACCGGCGCAATGCGTCCATGGATTATGAAAAATACTGACGCTTTACAAAATTTAGTCGAATCATTTGCAGTTGTGCAACTTCTTCCGATTGGCGCATATGTCGCGATGCACAACCGCGTGCTAACATTTCCATATGTTCAGAAAGACACTGAACAGATGACTTTTATTAAAACGAACCAAACAAAGGATTCTTTACATGCCTAAATACTTAGAAGCTCCAGTTCCAACCAAAGGTTGGCCAAGTGGCATTCCGTACATTATTGGTAACGAAGCGGCAGAGCGATTTAGCTTCTACGGCATGAAGAGTATTCTGATTATCTTCATGACTGCTCATATGGTCAATCATGCAGGTCAGCCAGATTACATGACAGACGAAGATGCAAAGTACTGGTTCCATATGTTTAATGCTGCTGTTTACTTTACACCTCTATTAGGTGGACTGTTGTCTGACATTTTCTTAGGAAAATATAAAACAATCATCCTTCTATCCATTGTTTATTGCCTTGGTCATTTCATGCTTGCAATCGATGAGACACGCTTTGGATTGGGTATTGGTCTTGCGCTTATTGCTGTCGGTGCAGGTGGTATTAAGCCTTGCGTATCTGCTCATGTTGGCGACCAATTTTCTAAATCGAATCAGACGCTCTTGGAAAAAGCATTTAGTTGGTTTTACTTCTCGATTAACTTAGGCGCTGCAATTTCAACACTGCTCACGCCAATCTTGCTTGATAAGTTTGGTCCGTGGCTTGCATTTGGTGTTCCCGGTGTGCTTATGGTCATGGCGACAGTGCTATTTTGGATGGGACGAAACAAGTTTGTTCATATTCCTCCAGGAGGGAAAAAGTGGGTGCAAGAGACATTCAGTAAGGAAGGTATCACAATTCTTCTGAAACTCTCCATTATCTACTGCTTCGTTGCGATGTTCTGGGCACTGTTCGACCAAACAGGCTCAGCGTGG
>PBEX01000001.1 GCA_002718515.1 Phycisphaerae bacterium | reverse complement strand
TGGCTTTGTCCCTGCCATTTGCACTTGATTGGCATGGAGAAGGTAAATGGAAAATTCCCCGGTCTTGATTACTTTGCCGTCTTTGTCCAAACGGGTTTCCTCGATCACGAAAGGTTCCGAAAATTCGCCTTGCTTGAGGGCAAATGCCTTTTCCCTCATTAGTTCATTGGCGATTTCCTCTTTGCTTCCCAACGCTCCCCAGTCGCCGCCTTGCGTCTTGAGCGGGCTTTGGCCGTGAGCTCTGGCCAATTCGGCAAAGGCGATGCCTTCCTTGAGTTGCTTGTGCAGGGCAACTGCCTGCTGCATCAAGACGTCCTTGGGCTCACCGGCCAAGGGAGCCAATTTGATTTCCCTTAGCTTCACCTTTGAATCGACGCGAAAGAGGGCCTTGTTGTTTCGGTAGAATTCCTCCACTCGGTCAGGGCTGACGTCGGCTTGGCCACGACGAAACTTTGCGTACATGGCGCCGATGATGATATCGTTTTCCAAGTCGCGCCGGAAATCGAGTTGGGTTTGCGACTTGCTCTTGAGGTAATCGCGAAAGAGTTTGCGGTCGTTGTCGAAGTCGCGGATCAGGCGCTTGTTGTATTCTCCTTCGATGTAGGATTCCGGAATGAAGCGTCCCGTGCTCTTGAATTCCTTTATCACGAGCAAGTTCTCTATCTTGTTTTCGATGAACTCCTGGGAGCGGTTTTTCTTTTCCTCTTCGCTGAGGTTGAGAAGATTCAGCACGCGGTCCAGTTCCCCTTGGGTGATCACCTTGTCCTCCACTTGGGCCACCAGGCGATTGATCTCGACCAGGTTTTCGGCTTGGGCGACTCCGGGCAATGAAATGCCGAGCGCGGCGGCGATGGTCCAAGTGAATCGACTGACCTCCGATAATTTATTCATCGGGTAGCAACTTGAGGAGTTTTCTGATTTCCTTCAACTTCAAAGTGGGCTTGTTTCCGTCAATTCGCGGGAAACGTTTTCCCAACCGCAGGTAGGCGCCCGTCTTGCCCGGGTGGGCGAGACGACAACGCACAACGTTTCCCTTGGTCTCGACCGATACGATGCCACGAGCCTCGGCCAGGCATCTTATTTCGGCGCAGGCGAGCAATATGCGGGCTTCCGCCGGGAGCTTGCCGAACCGATCACGCAGGGAGTCTTCGATTTCGCGAATTTCCCTCACTTCGGAGGCATTTGCGATATGTCGGTAAAAGTCGATTCGGAGTTGTGGCTCGGTAATGTATTCGCGTGACAAGTAAGCTCCTGCCATGCCTTTTTCGGGAGGCTTGCCTTCTTCCGTTTCGCCTTCCCCCTCGTAAACGAAATCAAGCCTGACTGCAGCCCGCACCCGGACCGCTTTGTCGTCTCCCTGCAGGCGGGCCACGCTTTGACGGAGCAATTGGCAATAGAGGTCGAATCCCACGCCCGCGACGTGCCCGCTTTGCTCGGAGCCCAATAGGTTGCCTGCGCCGCGGAGCTCGAGGTCTCGCATGGCGATCCGGAAACCTGCGCCCAACTGAGTGATTTGCCTGATGGCAGAAAGGCGTTTGCGTGCCTTGTCGAGCAAGGGCGTGCGGTCACGCAGCAACAGGTAGGCATAGGCTTGTTCGCTGAATCTGCCGACGCGTCCGCGCAATTGATAGAGTTGGGAGAGCCCGAAGCGATCGGATTCCTCTATGATGATTGTGTTGCAGTTGGGTATGTCTATGCCGGACTCTATGATTGTGGTGCAAACCAATACGTCATGTTGGCCGGCGACGAATTCCGTCATCACGCGCTCAAGCTCGTTTTCCTCCATTTGGCCGTGCCCGACCACGATGCGCAGCTTGGGAAAATTCTTTTGCAGACCGTGGGCCACCTTCTCGATCGTCTTTACCCGGTTGTGCAAATAGAACACTTGGCCCTTGCGCTGCATTTCACGACCGATCGCTTCCTTTACCAAGTCCATCGAATAGCCGCGCACGAAAGTGCGTATGGGGAGGCGGTTAACGGGTGCCGTTTCGATGGAACTTAGGGTGCGCGCCCCCATCAGGGCAAAGTACAGTGTGCGTGGTATGGGGGTGGCGCTCATGGTCAGGATATCCACTTTTTCGCGGAGGCGCTTGAGCCTTTCCTTTTGTTGCACGCCGAAGCGTTGTTCCTCGTCCACTACGAGCAGGCCGAGATCCTTGAACTTTATGTCCCGGCCGAGCAAGCGATGGGTGCCGACCAGTACGTCCACGCTGCCTTCGGACACTGCCTTTGCGATGCGCCTTTGCTGGCTGGCCGAGCGGAAGCGGCTCAGCATCTCGACCACGACCGGAAAGTCCGACATGCGCTCGCGGAACACGTTGAAGTGTTGTTGGCAAAGCACCGTGGTGGGCACCAGCACGGCGACTTGTTTGCCGCTCATGACTGCCTTGAACGCGGCCCGCAATGCAATTTCCGTTTTCCCGAACCCGACGTCTCCGCAAAGCAGTCGGTCCATCGGTCGCTGGCTCTCCATGTCTTGCTTCACTGCCTCGATGGAAGTCAGTTGGTCCGGTGTCTCGGTGAAGGGAAAGGCATCCTCGAAGTCGCGTTGCCAGTCATGGTCCTCGTCGCAGGCAAAGCCTTGATCCAAGTTTCGCACCGCTTGCAGGTTAAGCAAATCGGCGGCCAAGTCCAATGTGGCTCGCTCCGCCGCCTGCCTCGTCTTGGTCCATGTCTTGCCACCGAGCTTGGCCAATTTCGGTCTCGTCTTGCTGAGTCCGACGTAACGGGAAAGCAGGTGAGACTCGCGCAGCGGAACGTGCAGCAATATGCCGTCATCAAACTCCACCGTGATGACTTCCTCCATCCGGTCCCTGATCTCCAGTTCGGCCAATCCACGGTACATGCAAATGCCATGCTGGAGATGCACCAAGTGGTCGCCGTCGGCCAGTTCGGGGAAATCGAGAGCTTCGTCCACACTGGCTCTTTTCGGCAGGGCCCGCTTTGGTTTGCCGGGGCGTCGACTACGGTCGCGCCCGAGGATTTGTCGGGCAGTGGCCACCACCAAGCCGGGCTTTTTCGCCGTGCCCGTCATGCCGAGGGCCTCTTCCTTTTTGTCGAGTGTCAGGCGAAAGCCGCTATGGAGCCCGCCATCGAGAAACTCAGGTTGCAAGGAGACGAGGTCATCCTCTGCCTCGATGGTTTCGGCGATGCGTTGGCGCTCGGCCTCGATGCCATGGGAAATGATTATGCGGTAGCCTTCGCGGCTCCAGCGGGCCAATTGCCTGAGGTAGGATATGCGGAGGGCTCTCTCGGTCTCGAAACGATCCAGTTCCAGTACGTCACGCGAGCGCTCGCCTCGCAAATTTTCGAGTGTCTCGAAGGCCCATTCCCGAGTCACTGGTTTTTCGAGCGGGCCCTTGTCGGTTTCCAGTTCGGCTAACCCGAGGAAGCGGTCTTCCTTGCCGGTTGGCCGGTCGAGCGCGTTTTGCAGACTGGGCGGTGGCTTGGCCAACTCGGTTGCCCGGTGAAAGAACTGGGGAAAGAGTTCGCGCAGTTTTTCCGGTTCCCAAAACACCCAGGTCACGGCTTCGCCGAGATGTTCGAAAAATCCGCCGCGTGCTTCGCCAAGCCCATCGGCGGAGACAATGGAAACGGAAGACAGGGGCTCCCCCGAACGTTGAGTGGTGGGATCGAAGGCGCGTATATCCTCTATCTCGTTGCCAAAGAAATCGATCCTGACGGGAGTCGTTGCATTGAGTGGGTAGACGTCAAGCAATCCGCCGCGCGGAGCAAATTCCCCAGGCCTTTCGCATAAGATTTCACTGGCGTAGCCAAAGCGTTCCACGAGGTCCTTTACAATCCCCTTGAAGTCATGGGTTTCGCCGGGTCGCAGTACGATTTCGCGCTCTTCCATCGAGCTCCGCCGCGGACAACCCGTCAAGAGCGCTTCAGGTGTGGTGGCCACGAGCAGGCGCTTGGCGCCGTCCTCGCTTCCCTTGGCCAATTCAGCCAGCACAGCGAGGCGGTCGCAGGTTTGGTCCAGTATTTCGCCCGGTTCCTCAGCCACCTGTTCTGGGAAGGGCAGGGTGGTGGCTCCCTCGGATCCGCCGAAGCGAAGAAAGAGATCCGTGTCCTCCGCCCAGCGCTCCGCCACGAACAAGGACTCGGCCACCAGCAAATGTATCCGCGTCGGCGAATCCGCGAGGCAATCCGCGGTGGTGGCCGCCGCCGCCGCTTCCGGAACGCCAAAGCAAAAAGTCGCCTGACGCTTGCCTGCTACGACGACTGGCTTCACCGTCGTCGCCTCGGGCTGCTGCTGCGCCCCGAACGCTCCAGCGAGCGAAGCGCCTTGCGGGCGGCTTCCTCCTCGGCCTCCTTTTTGCTGGAGCCTGTTCCCACCCCGTGTTTTTGACCGGCAAGGCGAACTGCCACCGTGAAGCGCCGCTGGTGGGAGGGGCCTTCCTGTTTCACCACGACGTACTCTATCTTGTCCGGACCAATCACCGACTGCACCTTCTCCTGCAGGCGGCCCTTCGGGTTGTAGTCAGCCAATACCTTGGACAAAGTCTTTTCCAAGTCGCCGTGCCAAGACAACACGAGCTTGCGTGTGACTCTCATGCCGGCATCCAGGTAGATGGCTCCGACCAAGGACTCGAGGGCATCCTCCAAGGTGGAGTCGCGCTCGTTCCCCTTGCTTCTTATTTCGCCGCGATTCATCAGGATGGCTTGCTGAATCTGGAGTTTGCGTCCCAGTTGGCACAGTTGCTCGCCGCGGGCGAGGACCGAGCGGGCCTGCGTAAGTTTTCCCTCGTCCTCGTCCGGGAACAACTTGAACAATCGTTCCGCCAGGATCATGCCGAGCACGGCGTCTCCGAGGAACTCCAGCCGTTGGTTGTCCTTCCCTACGATTTTCTTTTCCTCGAGGCGGGAGGGGTGGGTCAAGGCGACCTCGAGCAATTCCTTGTCACGAAATTGGTAGCCTATGCGCTTCTCCAGTTTGCGCATGGCGGCTTGTTCTCTTTTGCTCAGGGGTTTCGATTGAGCTGGGGCTGGCTCTTCGGCTCGCAATTTGCTGGCCAGCTTCCTTACCCAGTTCATTTCATTTTAGCTTGAATCTCTTGGCCACTTCGCCGGCCAGTTTGCGATAGGCGTCGGTGCCCGGTCCCTTGGGGTCGTACTCGAAGGCGGTTTGCCCGAAACTAGGCGCTTCGCTCAAGCGAACCGACCGCGGGATCTTGGTCTTGAAAATTTCCTTCGGCAAATGCTTCTTCACCTCCGCAACCACCTGCGAGGCCAACTTGGTGCGGCCATCATACATTGTCATGATGATGCCGCCCACTGACAATTTTTTGTTCGCTCCCGCCGAGCGTAGGTCTTCCACCACCTGCAGAATCTGGCCCAATCCCTCCATGGCCAAATATTCGCACTGCAAAGTGACCAGCAGATAGTCGGCCGCGGCCAATGCATTCATCGAAAGTATGCCGAGGGCAGGCGGACAATCCAGTATGATGGCGCTGAACTGCTTGCTTTTGCGCAGACCCGAAAAGCAGGAGCGCAACTGCATCAAGTAGTCCTTCTTTTGGCTCAGCTCGATCTCCGCAGCCGCCAAGTCGACTTCCGACGGAATAAGCGACAAGTTATCCACCCGCGTAGCAATTATTTTGTCGCTCGCCTTGCCCTCGCCCGAGAGCGGCCCGTAGATACTGCCGCCCTCGCGCTTCTCCATGCCAAGGGCACTAGTGGCATTGGCCTGCGGGTCCAAATCGACCAACAGGGTACTCACGCCGCGGCCTGCCAACGCGGCGGCCAAATTGATCGCCGTCGTTGTTTTGCCTACGCCGCCCTTCTGATTTGCAATCGTGAAGACGGTTACTCCCATCAAGCTCATTAGCTAGAATTTCATGGCCGACAAGTCGAGCCGTAAGTTCCGAATTTTCTTGAATGCCACATCTCACCTCAATGTAATGGGCCGCTTTCTCTGATCGGCGCGGTAGCCAAGTGGTAAGGCCGGGGATTGCAAATCCTCTATTCGCGGGTTCGATTCCCGCCCGCGCCTCCAGTTCGATGAACACTGGGCTTTGGCTCATTTAAGCGGGTTTGCGGAGAAAAGTTACAACAAAAGTTACAACACACTCCAGCGTGTTTGATAGTGCTTTTTGATGTTCGAGTATATCCGCCAAGGGGGCCGCTTTAGTCTCGGACTCTTTTGCCGTCCTTGTAGGTTTCGCGATTACTTTCAGTCCCGCTCTCGTGGTAAAAAACCGCAACCCCGTCTAGCTTGTCGTCCTTCCAGTTTCTTTCAGATCTCTTCTGCCCGTTGGAATACCATCTCGTCTCCAGACCGTCCTGCTTGCCATCCTTCCAGTTTTCTTCCTCCTGTTTCTGTCCGTTTTCGTCCCACCTCGTCGAAAGCCCGTTCCGCTTGCTGTCCTTGTATGTGTCGCGACTCTTTTCCGTCCCGTCCTCATTGTACCTCGCCCAAACCCCATTCCCGTTCACGACGTTGGTCACGGGACACTTCTCACCATTTGGTTTCCATACAACGGCAGACATTAGCTTGCCTTCCTTGTAGATTTTTTCCTCGCATTTATGTCCGTTCTCATACCATGAACTCCAACATTGGTCATTTTCTCCAATGACCACTTCGCCTTCTTTGTAGGTGGACCTGTAAGTCTGGGCAAACCCTCCAGTGTTGAGCTTGCTGTACTCCACACTAACCCCATTACCGTTCAAGATGTTGGTTTCAGGGCACTTCTCGCCATTCGGTTTCCATGCAACGGCAGTCACTAACTTGCCGTCCTTGTGAGTGGCTTCCCTTTTCTTCTGCCCGTGCTCGTACCACTCAATCCTGAGCCCGTCTCCTATGCCGTCCTTGTATTGCTTCAAGCTTTTGATCTGTTCATTGTCGTACATATCTTTCATCCATCCCGTAAAAAGCCTTTTCGTGGATTTGACGATGACCTTTCGGCGGACAAAATGGGGTGCAAGTATCGAGTCTTTCCAGCGAAGTTCTTTATCTGGCATATACCCGAATTCAAGCGCTTCAGCGATGATCTTGTCACGGGATTCATTGTCATCCCAGTCAATCGCCTCCTCCTCCTGAACCTCCCCGCACCCCGCCAGCAGCAGACCTACTAAAAGAACCGAAGGTAATATCTTCATGGCTCTACCTTAGCACCTTCCGGCGCTTTCGCCTATTACAAGTTTTGGAGGAGTTTGGAACGAGTCGCGTCACCCGCTTTGCCGATTCCCTGAGGCGCTAGGGGGTTGTAAGGGTTTGGTTTAGTCGGAGACTTCTTCGCCGTCCTTGAAGGTTTTGCGCCACCCTTCACTCCCGTCGGGAAGGTAGAAAACACGGACACCATTCCCATTCTTAACGTTGGTCTTGGGGCATTTTTCGCCATTGGGCATCCAACCAACCGTAGTCATTAGTTTACCCTTCTTGTAGTTTTGATCGTACCGCTTCCGCCCGTTGCTGTACCACATCGTCCAAAGGCCGTTCTTCCTACCGTCCTTCCATTGAATCAACATCGCTATCTGCCCATTGTCGTACATGTTCTTCGACCATCCCGTGTAAGGTGTCTGCTTATTCGGGGCGTAGCATTTCCAGCCTGAGTCTTTAAGCTTGAGCTTGTTGTCATGAATCGCCTCAGCGATGATCCTTTTGCGGGTCTCATGGTCGTCCAAGTCAATCGTTTCTTCCTGTGCATCCCCGCACCCCGACAACCACAGGGCGACGAACGTGGCGAGGAGCATTTTTCTCATAGCCCCGACCCCAACCCAAAGCCCGAGTCCCGTCAACCGCTTTGCCTATCCCCTGAGGCGCTAGGGGTTTGTCAGGGGGGGAAGGTCAGATGCGTCACCTCCGTGGGGCTTGTGCGCTCCGGGCATTCCGTTGCAGCCGACCATGAGCAGGGCGACAAATAGAGAGAGTAGAATAACTTTCATCCTACGACCCCAACCCAAAGCCCGAGTCCCGTCAACCGCTTTGCCGATTCCCTGAGGCGCCAGGGGGATGCAGTCGGGGTTATTTGCGCGGCCTTGAGGCCATCACCTTCAAGGCATGGAGAAGGATACTTATTTAACAAGCTCTATTCCGTCATCCGTTATCTTGATCTTACCCTGTTTGTATAGAGCGCCTATTGCTTGCTTGAATACTTTTTTACTTACTTGAAATTCATCCTTTATATCTTCGGGAGAACTTTTGTCGGCAAATTCAGATTTACCACCAGCCGCTTTGAGATGGGTCATGATTTTTTCAGAAGTTGAGCGTACATGCCTGCCTTTGTCTGGCTGCAAGGAAACATCAATTCTACCATCTTCCCGAACACCTGTAATATATCCTATGAGTTTTTGCCCTTCGTGGTACTCCTCATAAACCTGATTACTATACACCAATCCCGTATACTCATCATTGATCGCTACCTTCATCCCCAAATCAGTGAAGGCGTATACCTCCAAGTCCACTTTCTCCCATCGATAGAATTCGTCCGGCTCAACTGTTTCGATTAAATAATCAAAATCATTTTTCATTTCCTGTTGTCTATACCAAATCTTTGGATTTTCGAAACATCGATTTTGATTTGTTATTCGTCGCGTTTCGGGTTTGCGATTGCAAACGTCAGAGTGGAGGTGGCTCAGGGTCGGCTATGCCGCTTCGTGTTGCAGCGCAGTTATGACTCGCAGGATGTCATTTTCGGGCAGTAGTTGTTTCAAGCGCGCAGGATTGACCGTGGTTCGCCCCGAGGTATAGATTCGCTCCATGACTGATGCGATTCCATGGGATGTGGTCATGGCATTCTCCGTTTTCTCGGCGTTTGTGTTTTATCAGCAACTGCACCTCAAGAATTTTCGTGGGGAAAGCCGAACCGCCGAGGTGGTTTTGTCCATCTCCTGCTTCCTCGGAATAGCCACTGGCATCGTGTTCCTGGTGCGCTACGGATTGCGCTTGGGCTGGCTGTCCCCGCTTTTGCTGTTTGGAATCAGCTTCGTTTCCAAACTGGTCGTCATTGCCTTGGAAGTCGTCTTTGCCTCAAGGTCGAGCCGAGACAATATTCTTCTCAGCATGTTGGGGTTCATCGGATGGCCGGTCTGCGCTTTCCTGGTGTTCTCCTATATGCCGGAGGTCACCGAGTAGGGCCCCATAAACAAGAAATCCCACGATCCCGCCGCCATGAAGAAATTACTGATCGCACTGTCTATGGTTTTGTCACTGACCGTGGCAAGCCGAGTGCTTGCCGCTGACAAACTGCCGCCCACTCCCTTCTCCACCAAGGGGGCCAAGATCGTCGACGCCAAGGGCGCGCCCGTCCTTGTGCGGGGGGTGAGCTGGTTCGGCATGGAAACGGAAACCCATGTTCCGCACGGGCTTTGGGCCCGCGGCTACAAGGAGACTTTGCAGCACATCAGCGAGATGGGTTTCAACCTAATACGCCTGCCGTTTTCATTGAACGCCTTGCGATCCAGGAAAATCAGTGGCATCGATTTCAACAAGGGGAGCAACCGCGACTTCCAAGGCAAGACCCCGCTGCAGGCAATGGACTTGGTCATCGAGGAGGCGAGGCGCCGGAACTTGCTGATTTTGCTGGATTTTCATCGACTCAATGATCGTGAAATCCCCGAGCTTTGGTACGGGGACGGCTACACCGAAAAGGACTGGATCGACACTTGGCTGATGCTTGCCAAGCGTTACCGCAAGCAAGCCAACGTCATCGGCGCGGACATCAAGAACGAACCGCACGGCCGGGCCAGTTGGGGAACGGGCGACCTGAAGACCGACTGGCGCCTGGCCGCGGAGCGCGCCGGCAATGCAATCCACAAAGTGAATCCGGACTGGTTGATCGTGGTCGAGGGAATAGACAAGAACGTGCCCGGCCAAAAATTGCCTGGTCATTGGTGGGGCGGCAACCTGGAGGGGGTGCGCAAGTTCCCGGTTCGCCTCAAGGTGCCGCGCAAACTGGTCTACTCACCCCATGAATACGGGACGGGCGTGCATCATGCGAAATGGTTCGATGATCCCAAGTTCCCGAACAATTTGCGTTACCGTTGGGAGACCGGGTTTCATTACATTGCCCGTGAAGGAATTGCTCCCGTGCTGGTCGGTGAATTCGGCGGGCGGAAAGTGGACGCCAAGTCGAAGGAAGGCATTTGGCAGCGCCACTTCGTGGCCTACCTGAAGGAAAAGGAACTCGGCTTCATCTACTGGTGCTGGAATCCCAATGGCGGCGACACAGGCGGCTTGGTCAAGGATGACTGGAAGACCGAGGAGACCCACAAGGTGAGGCTTCTCCAGTCGCTGTTGGGCAAATAGGCTGCGTCCCGCTTATTGGGGAAATGCCTTTGCGCTCCACTCGGCTTGCAGCTGGATCATTTCTTTCAGGACCTCTGGTTTTTCCTTGGCGTAGTCATGGGTCTCCGGTTCGTCGCCGGCCAAGCTGTAGAGCCAGAAGCGCTCGCGGGCTCCTTCCCAGCGCCCTTTTTTGCGAATGAGTTTCCAGTCGCCTTTGCGAAAGGCCCAGTTGTTTTGCCATTGAAAATAGAGCGTGGGATGAGGCGAGGGCGCCTTGGCCGAACGTATGACGGGCAAGAGGCTACGTCCGTCGAGCTTCTTTTTCGGTGGCTTCACGCCGCAGAGCTCGAGTATGGTGGGATACCAGTCCATGGCGGTGACCGCTTGGTGGCGGACCTGTCCTTGGGGGAGCTTGGCGGTGTAGCTTATGATGGCGGGCACGCGTATGCCGCCCTCGAAGAAAGTGCCTTTGTGGCCGGTCCACTTGCCGGTGTTGCCGCCACCGTCATTGGGGCGGTCTCCCACGCTGAAGCGATGCCCCTTGTGGTAGCCGCTGCGGTGGTTGTCGATCTTCACTTGGAAGAAGTCATAGCTTTGGTAGGACTGGTGTCCGTTGTCGCTCATGAAGCTCAGTATGGTGTCCTCGCGCAACCCGAGGGCATCCAGTTTCTTCATCACTTGGCCAATCAGGTCATCGGTGGTGTGGACGAATGCGGAGTAGGTCCGGCGTGGCTCCTCGAGGTGGGCGAACTTGGCGAGGTGTTCTTTCGTCGGTTGCTCGGGATAGTGCGGCGTGTTGAGAGCGAGATAGATGAAGAAGGGGCGTTTCTTGTTTTGCTCGATGAAGCGGTTGGCCCGGTCGATCGTCATTTGCGGAAAATATCTTCCCTTGGCCCAGATTTCACGGGTCCCTTCATAGAGATCATGGAAGCCGTCGCCCTGTAGGAAGAAATGGGTGTGGTTTTCGACGAAGCCTCCGCGTATGCCGAAGAATTCGTCGAAGCCTTGGCGTGTGGGACCGTGGTCAGGATGCGCCCCCAAGTGCCATTTGCCAAAAAGCGCCGTGCGGTAACCGCCGGCTTTCAAGGCCTCCGCCAAGGTGACTTCGGCTAGGTCCATGTTGATGCCTTTCTCGACTGCCCGCATATCACCTTGCACCCAGGAATTGACGTTGCCGCGCTGAGGATGCCTGCCAGTCAGCAGGGCGGCCCGCGATGGGCAGCAAAAGGAGTGAGCGTAGGCTTGGGTGAAGCGCGTACCGGTGGCGGCCAGTTTGTCCAGGCTCGGCGTGATCAAGTGTTTCGAGCCGTAGCAACGGGCGTCCAAGGTGCCTTGGTCATCAGTGAAGAATATAACGACGTTGGGCTTCTCCTCGGCCTGGGCCCAAGGCATGCCAAAGCACAGGGCGCAGATCCAATGGACGCTACGCAGGAACATGCGAATGGAGAAGTTCGACTGCCTGAAGCCGCTCTTGGCGGCGGACTACTTTTTGCCCAAGGCCTTTTCGATCGCTGCGGTCACCTTGGGGGCATCTGGTTTTTCGCGGGGCTCGAAGCGCTCGAGAGGTTGGCCATCCTTGCCCACGAGAAACTTGCCGAAATTCCATTTCACGTTGCCGGGAAAAGCGCCGTCCTTGCCGGTGAGTCGCTGGTAGAGCTCGTGTTGCTTGGGGCCGGCCTTGACCACCAACTTGTCGAACATGGGGAAGGTGACGTCATAGCGGCTGGAGCAGAACTTCTTGATTTCCTCGTTGCTGCCGGGCTCTTGTCCGCCGAAGTCGTTGCAGGGAAAGCCGAGCACTGAAAATCCCTTTTCCTTGTACTTGCGGTGGATGGCTTCCAGTTCCTTGTATTGCTTGGTCAAGCCGCACCGGGACGCAACGTTGACGACCAATACGACCTTGCCCTTGTAGTCGCCCAGACTGGCGGCTTTGCCGTCAATGTCCTTCAGCTTGATGTCGTGCAGTGAATCTTTCTTGGCAGTTGCCGCGAAAGGAAGGGCGACGAATAGGAGAAGAGAGAGTAATTTCGTTTTCATGGCATGCATGGAGTTGATTTTTCGGGGATTCGAGTTTCCCCCATGCCAGCGAATCGTGGCCTTCGAGGCAAGCGCGAAGGAGTTCGACTTGAGTCTTTTGCGCCCGAGGCTTCCCTGTTTGAATTGTCAGTGGATCAGGGTTTGTGATTGAAAAACGGACCTGTTTTCCAACACTTCCCCGCACTCACCTTGAATCTAATCCGTTCATTCATCATGAAATTTCCATACTCTCTTTTGGGCTGCCTTCTCCTCACAGCTTCCGTTGCCGCCGCCGAGTGGCCCCAGTACCACGGCGTAAATTCCGACAAGAAATCTCAGGAGGCCCTGACCTCCGCCGCTTGGCTCAAGAACAGTTCCTCGCAGTTGTGGAAGGCGAAGACACCGCTCGGCTTTAGTTCATTCTCGGTTGCAGGCGGCTTGGCTTATACCTTGATTGGTCTCGAGGACGAAGACGGTTTGCAACGCGAAGTGTGCGTGGCCCTCGACGTCCAGAGCGGACGCCAGAAGTGGTCCTCTTGGCTGGATCGCCTCGATTATGGAAGTGGAGGAGGCAATGCGGGAGCCAATGACAATAAAGGTGGTGATGGCCCGCGCTCCACGCCTTCGATTTCAGATGGCAAGGTCTACGTGTACGACTCCGAGATGAACCTATTTTGCCTCGATGCCAAGACCGGCAAGCAAGCATGGAAAGTGAGTGTGCAAAAGCGACACAAGGGACAGCCCATCAAGTGGGAGAACGCCTCCGCTCCCTTGATCGAGGGAAACAAGGTGATTGTCTACGGAGGTGGCCCTGGCCAGACCTTTCTGGCTTTGGACAAGGCGAACGGCGACGTCATCTGGGCGAGTGGCAAGGAAACCATCACCCATGCCACACCGATTGCCGCGACCATTCATGGAGTGCGCCAAGTGATTTTCTTTTGTGTTTCCGGCTTAGTGTCTGTGGACGCTTCATCGGGCAAGGAATTGTGGCGTCAGAAGTTTCGTTTCAAGGTATCCACCGCGGCTGCTCCGATTGTTGCGGGTGATCACGTTTACTGTTCAGCCGGCTACGGCGTGGGAGCTGGGCTTTATCGGATTTCTCGGAAGGGTGGCAATTTTGCCTCCGCCGAGGTGTGGCGGAAACAGAACGAATTGATCAACCATTGGAGTACACCTGTCTACCACGAGGGGCATCTTTACGGCATGTTCAGCTTCAAGAAATATGGACAGGGCCCACTGCAGTGCGTGGAGCTCAAGACCGGCAAGGTGAAATGGTCGAAGGACGGCTATGGTCCGGGCAACGTCATCCTGGCGGGCAAGAACTTGCTGGCCCTTTCCGACATCGGCGAATTGGCGGTGGTGGCCGCGGATCCATCCGGTTACAAGGAATTGGGCAGACGCAAGGTGATCGGTGGCAAGTGTTGGTCCACCCCCGTGATCAGCGATGGCAAGGTATTTGCCCGCAGCACAACCGAAGCGGTTTGCCTGAAGGCTTCCAGTCGCTGAGCGATCAGGGCGCGAATTCTTGGTTGCTAACTTTCTCTTTTAAGTAGAAAAGTTTATTTTGTTCTTATAGCTAAGAAATTTTACAATCTAATTTTATCTCTAATGAACTCATCTTCACTTTTATTTCCTTTGGGTGTCCTCTTCCTGTTTTCCTCCTGCTCCCAGTCGCCGTCGGATCCGGAGTCCTTTGGCGAAGCCGTTCTTCAAGCCTTTATCGAAGAAGATTACGACTCATTCCTGGAAATGACTGCTCCGGAGTTGTCCAAATCTCAACTGGAAGACGTGCTTGAAGAATTGAGCGAGCGAAAACTGTCGCACTTGGAGGAGCAACTCAAAGAGGGAAAAGAAGATGAGCAAAAAGAACGTCTCCAGAAGCAAATCGACAAAATTAAAGAACAGCTTGAAGACTCCTCGTTATTGGAAATGGAAGCGGCCAAGGTGTTTCTGAAGATGTCTTCAGTAGAACTTGATTTTGATGAATGGAAGGAGCTTTCCGAAGAAGTTCAGCAGCACAGAATCAAAGAATTTGAAAAAGGAATCCTTGAAAAGCAGCGTGAGAATGACGCTGAAGATCTGAGTTGGGAAAAAGACTTTTTGAAGGATTTGAAAGCTAGTTCTTTTGACAATACCGCTTTCAATAAATGGAAGGAAAAGAAAGAAGAGTTGAAGAAAAAATGGAAAGACTCCTTCGATGGCGTGATTAAAAACGGAAAGAGCACGGGAATCAATTGGGAGGACATTAAATTTGAATACGTCGACTTCGACAAAGAAGAGTTATCTCATGATGACGAAGATATAACCGTTGTGTTTTCTTATAGAGAAGAAAGCTACAAGATCGAGTTGGATGATTGCTTCCAAACAAGTTTGGGAATCATCATGGGAGGGATGCCCAAGTGGAGAGGTTCTTTCGATAAATAGCATCGAGATACGCTCCATCCATAAAGCTATCTTCGTTGACCATGTGGAAGGCGGTTTGGATCTGAACGAATCGTTTGCTTTGCCTGCGAGCTTATATTTCCTGCCCTAGATTTGGGCCACTTCTAACGATCCTAATTTCCCCAACCCTGTGAAATGGGCCTTGAGGGCGGCAAGAGTGTGCCGCCAATGGCAGTGCGATTTCGCCTTCAGGCGATTATCTTGTGGGCCACTTTGCCGAATACGTCGGTCAGGCGGAAGTCGCGCCCGGCGTAGTTGTAGGTCAGGCGGGTGTGGTCGAGACCTAGCAAGTGAAGCATGGTGGCATGCAGGTCGTGAAAGTTCATTTTGCCATCCACCGCCGCTATGCCATGTTCGTCGGTGGCGCCGTGGCGCATGCCGCCTTGCACGCCGCCGCCGGCCATCCAGAAACTAAATCCTGTTGAATTGTGGTCGCGTCCGTCGGGGCGCTTGACGTGTGGTGTGCGACCAAATTCGCCGCCCCAGACCACTAGGGTGTCTTCCAGCATGCCGCGTTGAGCCAAGTCGGTCAGGAGAGCGGCCAGTGGTTGGTCGGTAGCCTCGCAGTTGGACTGGAGTCTTCCTCGCAGACCGTTGTGCTGGTCCCAACTGGAGTGAGTGATCTCGATGTATCGCACACCTGCCTCGGCCATGCGGCGAGCGAGCAGGCACTGGCGCCCGAAGTCGTTAGTCTTCGCCGCGTTGACTCCGTACAGGTCGAGCATGCTTTGGGGCTCGTCGGAAAGATCGAGCAACTCGGGCACACTGGACTGCATGCGGTAGGCGAGCTCATAGGACTTGATGACACCGTCGATGCGTTGATCCGATGGCTTCTCTTTCCGCAGGTTTTGATTCATCGACTGGATGAGGTCGATCTGCTTGCGCTGAAGCCCGGCGGCCAAGCTCTTGTTGCCAAGGTTGCCTATGGTGGCGTTCGAAACATCGTCGTTGAGGTTGCCGACCGCGGTGCCTTGGTAGACAGCTGGCATGAATGCGCTACCGTAGTTCTGGGCCCCACCTACGCGGGTGGGCGGCTTGATCGTTACAAATCCGGGGAGGTCTTGGGTTTCGGCGCCGAGGCCGTAGCTCACCCAGGCTCCCACGCTGGGCCGCACGAACTGGAAGCTGCCGGTATGGAGCTGGACAAAGCATTGTGGGTGGACCGGAACGTCCGCATTCATGCCGTTGAGCAGGCAGAGCTTGTCGGCGTGCTTGGAGAGGTGGGGAAAGAGTTCGGAAATGGGCAAACCGCTCTTGCCGTGCTTTTTGAACTTGAATGGACTGCCGAGCAACTTGCGATTGCCGAACCCGGCGGTCTTGCCTTCGTCTCGCAACAGATTGGGCTTGTGGTCGAAGGTATCGACGTGGGAGGGCCCCCCGCGCATGCAGGCGAAGATCACCCGCTTGGCCCGGGCCGGAAAGTGGGGACCGCGCGGAGCGGTGCTGCTGGCCGCTAGAGCTTGCTCGGTGGCTAGTCCTGCAAAGGCCAGGTAGCCGAAACCGGTCGAGATCGTCTTGAGGGCGTCTCGCCGGCTATAGTTCGATAAAATGGATTCGTTCATGCGATTTCTCCTTTATCATTCAAATAAACCCAAGTTGCTTCAAGACCCTTTTATGCAAACCAAGCGATTGAAGAGACGAAGGTAGAGGTTGCCGTTGGCGAGGGCAGGGGTGGAATGGCAGATTTCGTCGAGATCATTCACTGCCAGTTGGCGAAACTCCTCGGCGTCGGCGATGGCGACTACCTTGCCGTAAGCGGATACGCAGAAAATGGTGTCACCGGCGCACACCGGTGAGCCGTAAAAGGTATCCTTGACGCCTTCCACCCGCGCTTTCCAAACCAGCTTGCCGGTGTTGGGTCGCAGGCAGGTCACGACTCCGTTGTCGGCCCATAGGTAGAGTCGATCCTTGGTGAGGAGCGGTGTTGGGATGTGGGGTACGGTATCCTCGAGTCGCCATATTTCCTTTGCTTTGCCGTCCTTGCTGGCAGAGGCGGGGCGTATGGCGACAAGGTGCTTGTCCAATGTGGTGAACCCGCACACGCTGAGCACGAGATCACCTGCCACAATGGGAGAGGATATGGCTCGTTCGGCATGGGGGCGACCGAAGACGGAGAGTTCCCAAAGGGGTTTTCCTTTTTGTGGATCCACGCTGGTCACGCCCAACCACCAGTTAGTGAAGATGAGTTCCTTTTTGCCATTGGGCGCCGAGTAAACGCAGGGTGTGGAGAAGGTCAGGCGTTTGCTGTCTCGGGGGATTTTCCAACGGGTCTCACCTGTCTTCTTGTCTATCCCCAAAAGAAAGCCACCGCCTTTCTCTATGTCGTTTGGGAGTACCACCAAGTCCTCGTGCACGATGGGCGATACGCCGAAACCATGGTTGCCGATGACTTTGCCATAGTTTCCCTGCCAGAGTTGCTTTCCCTTGTGTGATAGAGCAGTCACTTTCAGTTCGGTTTGGTTGCCCCATGCCACGTAGACCGCGTCAGCGTCGACCGCCGGCGTGCTGCTGGCGAAACTATTTCTCTTGTTCGCCTTGTGCGTCTTGAAAGGGAACGCCTTGGTCCAAAGCATCTTGCCTGACAAAGCATCAACGCAGACCACGAGACGCTCGGCTCCCTTGTCTCTGGCTGCGTTCAGGAATATCTTGTCACCCCAGACCGCGGGTGATCCGTGGCCATCCCCGGGGAGCTCGGCTTCCCAGCGAAAGGCTTCCTTTGTCCATTTCGCGGGGATTTGGAATTCGGCTGTGCCGGCTCCGTTGGGTCCGCGAAAGCGAGGCCAGCTATTTTTGTCCTCGGCCCAGAGATTGATGTTTCCGAGAAGGGGCAAGGATAGTACGCAAGCTACGAAGCGGCTTTTCATGATACTTCGTATCGAATTAATCGAGGTAGCGGAATTCGGCGCTGGCGAAGATGGCGTGGCAAAGGTGGGCAAGTGAGTCTTGTGCCGCGTTGTCTCCTTTGGCCGCGAGCGCTTCCTGATGAAATTTCATGGCTTGTGCGAGTTCGTTGTCGCTCGGTGAGCGAGCCAAGGCGCGTTGATAGGCTTTGGCCACGAGTTTTTCGGTGGCGGTGTTTTCCTCGGTGAGCAGGCTTTCGGCCATGGCCTTGGCTTGTTCGATGACAAAGGGCGAATTCAAGAGGAAGAGGGCTTGTGCCGGCACCGTGGTTTCTTGTCGTCGACCTACGATCATGCTCGGTTCGGCGAAATCAAAGGCTCGCAGGAATTCGGGCAGGTGATTGCGGACTATGGGAAGGTAAACACTTCGATGCGTGACGTTTTCAAGTGCGTTTCGTGGGATTGTTATGCCGCGCCCGATATTGCCGTTTCCCACCTTGGCCACCACCGATTTTTCGACTGGGTCGAGTTCCAGTTGACCTGATGCCGCGAGGATTGCGTCGCGCAGGGCCTCAGCTTCTAGTCGTTTTACGTTGGCCCGCCACAAGAGACGATTTTCGGGGTCCTTCCTGAAGTTCTCCGGGCTTTCGTTGGAGGCCAGTCGATAGGCGCGGGCTAGGACGATTTCCCGAATCATTTTCTTGACCGACCAACCGTTCGCCTGGAAGCGAAGGGCGAGATGATCGAGCAGTTCGGGATGGGAGGGGGTTTCGCCGGAAGCGCCGAAATTATCCACTGTGCGCACGATGCCTTGTCCAAAGAGGTGATGCCATATGCGGTTCACCATGACGCGGGCTGCCAGTGGGTTGTCCTTGTGCGTGAGCCATTCTGCGAGTTGCAGACGACCGCTTTGCTCCAAGTTGGGTCGAGGGGCCTTGGGTACAGGCAAAACGGTAAGGTAATCACGTTTTATGGTAGCCCCCAGTGTATCGACGTCTCCGCGCAGGTGTACCCGGACGTCAACGGGTTCTCCACCGTCCTGCACGCCCATGGCGTACTCTGGGGCAGGGGGAGCATTTTTCCTCATCTCCTTGATTTGAGCGTTGGTTTCGCGCACCTCTTCGGCGCATTCCTCCATCTTGGCCTGCATGCCCTCCTCGTCTTTTTTGCCCTTCAGTAAACTGAGCTGCTTCTGGGCCCTTTTCAATTGCTTGTCGAGGGCCGCTATTTTTTGGCGGTGCTTGTCCAGTTTCGCCTTCATTTCCTTGGCGTTTTCGCCCATCGGGATCAAGGTGCCGACTTGGCGGTTGCCGTTTCCACCCTTGGTGCCGTACATGGTTTTCGTGCTTCTGAACATACCAGCCATGGCGTAGTAATCCTCGGTCGTTATGGGATCGAACTTGTGGTCATGGCAACGGGCGCAGGAAACACTAAGCCCGAGGGTGGCCCGTGTCGCGACGTCGATTTGCTCGTCCACCACGTCCATCAGGAAAATGGCCTTGTTGCGCTGGTTGAGGGATTTCGGGCCCATGGCNAGGAAACCGGTTGCCACGATAAGTTCTTCTTCCTGCTTGGCNTCTNGNGGAGCNANCAAGTCNCCNGCNACTTGTTCCTTGATGAATTGATCGTAAGGCTTGTCCTGGTTGAAGGACTTTATGACGTAATCGCGATATCGCCAAGCGTGCGGGTAGGTGAAGTTGCGCTCCATTCCGGTGGATTCGGCATAGCGGGCGACGTCCATCCAGTGTCTGCCCCAGCGTTCGCCGAACTGGCGGGAGGCAAGCAATTCGTCGACCACTTTCTGGAAGGCCTTGCTTGAATCGTCGTCGAGGAAAGCTTTCATTTGGGCCGGTGTTGGAGGCAGGCCGATCAAGTCGAAATAAAGTCGCCGCAGGAGAGTGGGCTTAGAGGCATCCTTGACGGGACGCAGACCGGTGGCTTCCAATTGTGCGAGTATGAAGCGGTCGATGTCCGATTGGCTCCAGTCGGTCTTCTTGGGATGCGGCACCTTGTGTGTTTCCGGTTGTTGAAAGGCCCAGAAGGAGCGTGCTTTGTCCCAATCGAATTTTTCCTTCCAGTCGTTGGCGGACTTTTTTTCCACAAGCGCATTGGTTTCTGTGGCCTCGGGGTAGGGAAGTTTTATTTGCACCCAAGCTGCCAAGGACTTGATCTCGGGGATCGTCAGGAGTTTGGCGAGCGGTGGGTGTATGCGCTTCTTTTCGATATGCTTCAGCCGCACCACCTGAAAGAGTCTCGTTTGGGCTAACTTGGCGCCTGGTAGAGCCACTGGTTTGCCGGAGGTTCCTCCCTCGATGAACCCTTTGCGGTGATCGAGGCGAAGTCCTCCTTCCAGCTTCTTTGCCTTGTCCGAGTGGCACTCGAAGCAATGCTTGGCCAGAATGGGGCGAATTTTCTTTTCGAAGAATGAAATTTGCTGGGGCTTAAACGTTTGTGCTCTTGCGGCGCAGGAGAAAAGCAAGCTGACCAAGGCAGATAGTTGCAGAAGCAACTTCATATGATTTACACGATAAATAAAGTCACAAGAGATCGATCTTCTGGGAAACTGTACGCTTTTTACCTTAAAGCGCTTTCCACCATAGCTCTCATTTTGTCAGAGTTTGCCTTAACGGCTGCTTCCGGGCCAGTCATTTTAACAAAGATTGCTCCTTGTTTCCCCTCGATGATAGCCCCTAATAAAGCATATCCTTCTTTAGGAGTCTTTGGTCCGAAGGGGCGACCACTCATGAAAGTTCCCGTGGCTCTAGCATATGTGAGCTTCGTTCCCCCTACCGTTTTTCCTTCCACTTTTTTGTTCTCGGCATTTTTAAATTGGCCCATCCATCGGTCGATGTTTGCCTTCACTCCTCCAGCTCCTCCGGTACCGAAGTAAAAGAAGACTACTTCTGCTGCCTGTCCGCTTTTGCCCGGTGCAGCGAATTGTGCTTTACGCATGGATGAGGAGGGCGGTGAAGCCTTCCACCCTGAAGGCGAGTTGAAGGCATAACCCGCAACTGAGAATGTTTCGGCATTTGCCGAAATAGTTGAAATCCACGCGAACAAAGCGCTCGTTAAAATAAGACAAGACATATTTTGCATGCCCGTCATTTTTCCTGTCCAAGCAAATGAGTCAACGGCAATGCTTTGCCAAGAAGGAGTTAAGTTCAGCTACCTTGCGCCCTTTCCGGATAATCGGAAGAGGTGCGAGTAGGTCCGGAAGTAGAGGCTGTTGTTCGCTACGGCAGGGGTGTTGTGGGTGAGTTCTCCAAGTGATGAAACTCCTAGAGCTTCATATTTTTCCGACGCTGAGAAAGCGGCGACTTTGCCTTCACGAGAAACGACGTAGATGACATTGGAAACCATAATGGGTGAAGCGAAATAGTTTCCGTCGAGACGTTCGCGCCACTTCATCTCCCCCGATTCCAAGTCGAGGCAGGAGGCAATGCCGCCATCGGTGACGAGGAAAAGAAGGTTTCCTCTAGCTATGGAGGTTGGGACGTATGGTATGTTTTTCTTCAATGAATAGGCGGTTATGGGTTTCCCTTGACCGTTTTTCGGTGGGATGACTGAAGCGAATCGACTAGCTCGTCCCCCTGAGCCGCAACTGGCGAAGAAACGTCCGCTTGCAGGATAAGGAGAGGATACGCTCCGAAGATCTAGGGTCTCGGAGCCCGTTTCCCAAACGATTTTTCCTGATCTGGCGTCTACTGCATAGCAACCGTGAGCCATCGAGCTAGTTACGAATTGGAGCGGGCCGTCTTTGGGTTGGTAGACGCATGGGGTGGAGGATGATGGTTTGGCGGGAGTACGTTTGGTTCGCCAAACGGTAGATCCCGTCTTCCGATCTACGGCTATCAGACTGCTGTTTCCGTAGTGGTCGTGGGGCAGTATCACTAGGTTTTCGTGTACGATTGGGGAGAACCCGTTGCCGTGTTGGGTTTCGTAATCGCCGAAGTCGCGTCTCCACATCATGTTGCCGTCATGGTCGAAGCAGAGGAGATCGTTAGATTCCTTGGTAGTCCAGTTAACATAAAGGAATTCGGCATCCACGCAGGGGGTGGAAGAGGCGAAACTGTTGAACTTGTGGTGGGGATATTTGACGGACTTTAGTTTCTTTTCCCAAATGTTTTCACCGTTGATCGCATTGTAGCAGAGAACATACTGGGATCCGTCTCTTTCGTCAGAGCAAGTGGTAAAAAGGCGAGTTCCCCACAACACAGGGGATGCGTGACCGACTCCCGGCAGTTTCACTTTCCAAGCGTAGTCGGAGTCCTTCCATTTTACGGGCAATCCTTCGGCTTGGCCGAGTCCCGTTCCATCCGGACCGCGAAAGCGAGTCCATTCTCGGTCACTTTCTTTGGCAAAGAGGAAGAGTATTGGGAAAAAGAAAAAGCTTAAGGCAATGGATTTCATTTCGGAGTGTTTTTTGCTTCTAGGTCAGGTTTGATGTACACCATGAAATGTTGTTGAGGAAGCATGTCTCGAGTTTCCTTCCATTCGAATCCAATGGCTTTCATTTCCTTTTTGGCCTGAGCCTGCGTCATTTTATGGAGCAATTTAATCGGAACCTTGGGGTCTTCCAAACGGTATTCGATGAGTACTAGACGACCTCCGGGTTTCAAAGCCTTCAGAATCGAAAGGCCCATTTCCCGAGGGTGTGAAAACTCGTGATAAGCGTCCACGATGAGTACGCAATCGACGGAGTTTTCAGGAAGTTTGACGTCGGTGATTGTACTGTGGATTGGAACCACGTTTTTGGTTTTGTACCGACCTATGCGACCTTTGACGATAGCGAGCATCTCCTTGGAGATATCAACGGCATACGCTTTACCTTCGGGCACCAGCTTTGCCATGCGAAAGGTGAAGTAGCCTGAACCGGCGCCTATGTCGGCAACGATTTCGTTAGGTTTCAATTCGAGGTTTTTTACTAGGAGGTCCGTCCTTTCCTCTCGCTCTCGTTCGGATCTTTCCAACCAACCGGCTCCGAGGTGCCCCATGACCTGAGATATTTCTCGATCCATGTACACTTTTCCGATTCCGTCTCTAGTGGGCTTTTTCTGGATATATATAGGTTTAGAGGCTCCAATAGTTACTTTGGATTGGTTTTTTTCGGCGTGCGCTCCGCCAGCAAAGGGAAGCAAGGCAACTATTGCCATGAATCTCGATATATTGGCCATTGATGAATTGATCATGTCGAAAAGATTGCCTGCTTTTATATCCTTTAGGCAAATCTATATTGTTGAACGACTAGAGATCGCAAGCTAAGGTGGGAGAGGTAGTATGAAAGTCATTCGAGCGAAAAGCGCCGGCTTTTGCTGGGGAGTGGAACGAGCAATCCAAGTCGCTCGCGAGCAGGCCGATGGTGGGAGACGGACAGTTTACACGGACGGGCCACTGATCCACAACAACCAGATGATGACGGCACTGAGCACCGAGGGAGTTCGTGAGGTCGGGGACTATCGAAGTAGCTCGTCCATAGAGTTGAGTGAGGATGAACGTGATGATTCCGTCGTGGTCGTTCGTGCTCACGGCATTTCACCTGAGCGCAGAAAGTACCTCAAGGGTCTCGATTTGCCCTTCAAGGATGCGACCTGCCCGGATGTTGGTATTATCGCGGGCAAGGTGCGCATGCATGCAGCTAAGGGTTACGACGTAGTTGTTTTCGGGGATCCTCGCCATCCCGAGGTTATCGGCCTTATGGGATATGCCGCCGAGAGAGGTCACGCAGTGCAGACTGAAGAGGATTTGGATGAGTTGCCGGATTTTGAGAATGGTGTGGTCATGGTCTCCCAGTCGACAATGTTTACACATGAATTCGAGCATCTTTCTGCCCTTCTTGCCCAAAAGTATCCCGAGCTTATCGTATTCGATACCATATGTGGAGCGACAAAGGAGCGTCAGTCTGATTTACACCAACTAGTGGCTGAGGGGGCCGAGGCCATTGTGGTTATTGGCGGACATCATTCGGCCAATACCTGCAAGCTGGCCAAGTTAGCCGAATCCCAGAACAGACCCACCTTTCATGTCGAGACGGCGGAAGAACTGGACGCCGACGTTATGTCTGACTTTCAGAGTGTTGGCGTAACTGCGGGCGCATCTACTCCTGAATTTATTATCGATGCCGTTTGTCGTTGCTTGGAGTCTATGGAGCCACGTTCTAAAGCTTGATTTTCTTCAGCCTCAAATAGAAATTTCATCTGTTATCCGATATGACTACTTCCATTCCTAATGTTTTAGCCGATAGATATGCATCTTCCGCTATGTGCGCTTTGTGGTCGCCAGAGGGCAAGGTGATTCTTGAACGCGAATTCTGGATAGCCGTAATGAAGGCCCAGCGCGACCTTGGGGTGGATGTCCCCGCCGAGGCGATTGAGGCTTCCGAAAGAGTAAAGCCGTTAGTCGACCTCGAGGCCATCCATGAACGGGAGAAGGTGACCAAGCACGATGTTAAGGCTCGGTTGGAGGAATTTGCCTCAAAAGCAGGTCACCAGCATGCCCACAAGGGAATGACAAGCCGTGACCTCACTGAAAACGTCGAACAACTGCAGGTTCACCGATCTCTTGGCATTGTTCTCGAAAAAGGGGTTTCTTCCCTTCTTGCCTTGGCCAAGCAGGCGGACGAGCACAAGTCTCTCCCTCTTACTGCTCGCTCCCACAATGTTCCCGCCCAATTGACTACCCTCGGGAAACGATTAGCCATGCACGGTGAGGAAATGGAGCGATCGCTAGATGGTTTGGTTCGCCTCTGCGCCACGTACCCTTTTAGGGGACTCAAAGGGGCTGTGGGCACTCGTCTCGATCAAATCACTCTTCTTGGCGATGTGGAAAAGGCGGAGCGACTCGATGATCTTTTGCTTGAGCATCTTGGTTCACCGGGTTCCTTGCAGACCGTAGGCCAAGTCTATCCCCGAAGTCTTGATTTTGAAGCCCTGTCACTTCTCTTTAGGCTTTCTTCCGGTCCTGCTAGTTTTGCAAAGACCCTTCGCATTGCAGCCGGGCACGAGCTGATGGGAGAAGGCTTTGCCAAGGGGCAGACCGGTTCTTCCGCCATGCCTCACAAGATGAATAGCAGAAGCTGCGAAAGAATTAATGGCTTTCATGCTATTCTTTCGGGCCATTTGGCCATGGTCTCTTCTCTTGCCGGTGATCAATGGAATGAAGGCGATGTTTCCTGTTCAGTCGTTCGTCGAGTAGCTCTTCCCGATGCATTTTTTGCGATAGACGGCTTGCTCGAAACTTTTCTTACGGTACTTCTGCAAATGGAAGTTTTTCCGGAAATGATTGGAGCGGAGCGCCGTCGCTACCTTCCCTTCCTTCTGTCAACGACCATAATGATGGAGTCCGTGAAGGCGGGAGCAGGTCGAGAGGATGCTCACGCCGCGATCAAGGAGCATGCCGTAGCCACCGTTCGAGATCTGCGAGAAGGTCGTATTGCAACCAACGATCTGCCCGCTCGCTTGGCGGAAGACGAGCGAGTTGGGCTGTCGGCAGAAGCCCTTGATCTCTTGCTCTCGGAGGGCGACACCCGTGTGGGCGCTGCCGTTCATCAAGTTGAAGTCTTCCTTGAGCGAGCTAAATCCTGGGGAGATCGATACCCCGATGCATTGGAATACAAGCCCGCAAGCATATTGTAGCTAAGAGCTCCGCTGTATTCTCTTTTTCTCTGGGGTAATTAAATCCAGACTTGTGAGTTTTTTCGATTGCCATGAGGGCGAGAACCTTATGCAATTTTCAGCTTTTCATTTTTATAAGTAAGACACATGTCAGAGGAACTTGAAGGTAATTGTTTGGTCGCCCAATCGGGTGGTCCTACTTCCGTTATTAACGCGAGCGTGGCCGGTGTGGTTACGGAAGCCCTCAATAACCCGTGCATCGAGGAGATTTATGGCGGGCTCAACGGCGTCCTCGGTATTTTGAAAGAAGACCTTGTCGATCTTGCAGAAGAGTCTCAGCAGAATATTCGTGGACTTAGGCATACGCCAGCTTCCGCTCTAGGCACCTGTCGGTTCAAGCTCAAACGCAACGAAGACTATCAAAGGATAGTAGATGTGTTCGAAGCTCACAACATTCGATACTTCTTTTACGCCGGTGGAAATGATTCGCAGGACACCGCCGACAAGATATCGAAGCTTGCTCAGGAAAGGGATTACGCCTTGCGTGTGATCGGCATTCCCAAAACCATCGACAACGACTTGGTGACAACCGATCATTGCCCCGGATATGGCAGCGTGGTAAAATATATCTCCACCGTGGTTCGAGAGATGGCCCTTGATCACGAGTCGATGGGACAGCACGATCTCGTTTCAATCGTAGAGGTTATGGGGCGTAATGCCGGTTGGATAGCCGCTGGAGCTACTTTGGCCAAACGTCGTGAAAATCCGAATGATGCTCCCCACTTGATTTATTTGCCCGAACTTCCGTTTTCTCGACAGAAGTTCATCGAGGACGTCCAAGAGGTTTTGAAGAAAAACCGTTACTGTCTCGTTGTCGTAGGCGAAGGGCTCAGGGATAAAGACGGAAATTACGTAGCTAATTCGGGATCAGGTAAGGACGCTTTTGGTCATGCCCAACTAGGTGGCGTTGGAGAGGCCTTGGCGAGTCTAGTAGAAGAGAACTTGGCGGTGAAGGCGCGTTCGTCCAAATTGGGCACGGG